>CAJFOJ010000033.1 GCA_904396495.1 uncultured Oscillospiraceae bacterium | reverse complement strand
GTGTTTCGGCAGACAGATAGCGGCTGTCTGCACCACGCTATGCGTGGTGCGCTGCAGAGGTCGTCTGTTCGAGCCAGACAGGGGGAGTAAAAGAAGAAAGAACTGCCCGGAGGGTGGTTCTTTTCTTCTTTGTTTTTCTATTTGGTTTCTACAAGCAACCTTGTGTTTCGGCAGGCAGATAGCGGCTGTCTGCACCACAGAGGGCCCTGTCGATGTTCATACTATGGCGGGTATCAGTCCAATTTTACTGCGGAGCAAAAAGGAAAGCTTACCTGCCGTGTTCTTTCCTTCTTTGCTTTGGAATCTATTCTGGTGGACATTACCTTTATCCTCGTCAACAAAATACATATTGTTCGGGCGAGTAAATTAAAGAAGAATTCTGGCCAAGATTACCAGTATAATAGCGTTATCAGCACTAAAAATACAAAATTTTATGTAAGAGTTGTGATAAAAATGCGAGAAAAATACACAGTTTTGTTATTGTATTCAATTTCGAGCTATGCTATCATGAACGTATCAATATAAAGGGGCAAGCTTATGTTTCAAAAAAAATACTTTGGCAAAACGGGAGAGGGAGAACCTGTTTTTTTGTTCAAAGCTCAAAATACCCATGGGACCAAAATAGAAATTCTCAATTATGGCGGAATTATCAGATCTCTGCAATTTTCCACCCGAACAGGTAAAAAACAGGATGTTGTCCTAGGATACGATAACCTTGAGAACTACCAGAAACAGGACAAGTATTTTGGCGCGATTATTGGACGTTGCGCCAACCGGATTGGAGGCAGTTCTTTTTCGATTGGTGGAAAGAGGTATTTCCTCTCTCCCAATGAGGGCGGCAATCATTTGCACGGTGGAGTTTGTGGTTTTGACAAAAAGGTGTGGGAGGCACATCCGGACAAAGACAAATTGATTTTGAGATACGTCAGCGCCGATGGGGAGGAAGGATATCCTGGAAAATTGGCCGTCACCGTTACCTATTGGCTGACCGAGGACGATGAACTAAAGGTGGATTATGA
Organism: uncultured Oscillospiraceae bacterium; assembly: GCA_904396495.1. Lineage (GTDB taxonomy): Bacteria > Bacillota > Clostridia > Oscillospirales > Ruminococcaceae > Fumia. Next base: position 51,512 of record CAJFOJ010000033.1, on the reverse strand, counting down.
TGCCACATCCGATACGGATACCATTGTCAATCTTACCAACCACAGTTACTTTAACTTAAACGGCCATAATGCGGGCAATGTGCTCACACATTCTCTTAAAATTTATTCTACTTTCATCACCCCTGTGGCAGAAGGCATGATTCCAATGGGAACAATGCTACCCGTTGCCGGTACTCCCTTTGACTTTAGGGAGTTTCACCCGATTGGAGAACGAATTGATGATTCCCATGAACAGCTGAATATTGGCGGCGGATATGACCATAACTATATTATCGACGGCGCTGGTATGCGGTTGGCGGCCGAACTCGTCGGGGATAAAAGCGGCATCAAGATGGATGTTTATACCGATATGGATGGAATGCAGCTATATACTGGCAATTTTATCGCGGGAGCCCCATTGGGAAAAGACGCCGTTTCGTATCAAAACCGAGGTGCTGTCTGCCTGGAGACGCAGTTTGCCCCTAATGCGATCAATTGCCCTGCTTTTCCTTCACCGGTGCTCCGGGCAGGAGAAAGGTACCGACACCGCACGATCTATCATTTTAAAACACTTGATTGGAGAGAATAAATTGAAACGGGAAATCCTTGCGCTTCAACAACTACTGCAACAAAAGAAAATAGACGCTTATTTGGTGCCGACTTCAGATTTTCATCAGTCGGAATATATCAGCGGTTATTTCAAAGAACGGGAATACCTCTCCGGTTTTACCGGGTCGGCGGGAACGCTGGTGGTAACCACCGACGAAGCTCTGTTGTGGACCGATGGACGCTATTTTATCCAGGCGGAACAGGAACTTGAGGGAAGCGGGATACGCCTTTGTAAATCTGGAGAAGAAGGGGTTCCCACAGTCGAAGAATATCTGTTATCGATTATGCAACCGGGGCAAATCCTGGCGTTCGACGGCAGGGTGATTTCCGCGACCCAAGGTATCGATTTGACGAATAAGCTGCAGGAGAAACAAGCAAAAATCCAATGGGATGAAAATTTGCTGGACGGGATATGGAAAGAGCGCCCCGCTTTGCCGGAACGCCCTGCCTATCTATTGGAGGAACGGTATTCCGGAAAATCACGAGCTGCAAAGTTCGCCGATGTCCGCCACGCCATGAAGCAATATGGGGCAAATGGACATCTGCTCACTACCTTGGATGACATCGCTTGGTTGCTAAACTTAAGAGGGGACGATGTGGTGTATACACCGGTCCCATTGGCCTATCTATACCTCTCGATGCAAGATGCTTTTTTGTATATTTCACCAAAGGCCATAGATGAAAAAGGGAAAGAGAAACTGGCGGCAGATGGAGTGATTCTCCGGCCCTATGAAAAAATATACGAGGAGCTTCCCACACGCACTGAGGGGCAGGACGTACTTTTGGACACTGCCTCAGTCAACTACAGCCTTTATCGCTGCCTTTCTGGCAACGCTATCCAAGGCGTTAATCCGGAAAAGCTGCAGAAAGCAGTAAAAAATCCTGTAGAAATAAAAAATTTATTCAACTGCCATATCAAAGACGGCGTCGCTGTGACGAAATTTATGATTTGGCTCAAAAAAAATGTCCGCAAAACTGCCATCACGGAACGCAGCGCTGAGGATTATTTGGAACGGTGCCGACAAAGGCAAGAGGGCTATTTAGAGCCCAGCTTCCGCACGATTTCCGCCTATCAAGAACACGCCGCAATGATGCATTATGCCGCAACAGTTGAGAGTGACAAGGCGCTGGCTCCGGAGGGAATGCTGCTTGTGGATTCCGGGGGCCAATATCTGGAGGGGACGACTGATGTCACCAGGACGTTTGTGTTAGGGCCCTTACCGACTGAGACCAAGCTTCATTACACAACGGTTGTCCGCAGTATGCTCAATTTGGCGTCGGTACGTTTTTTGTACGGCTGCCGCGGCGGGAATTTGGATATCTTGGCTCGAGGTCCCCTATGGCAGTTGACCTTGGACTACAAATGCGGGACCGGTCACGGCGTTGGATATCTGCTCAATGTACACGAGGGCCCCAATGCTTTTCGGTGGAAAATGGCACAAGGGTATGACAGCACATCGGTTTTGGAAGAGGGAATGGTGACGACGGATGAACCGGGGGTATATTTGGAGGGGAAATATGGCATCCGCATTGAAAATGAGCTGCTTTGCCGCAAAGACGTAAAAAACGAATATGGTCAATTTATGCGGTTTGAACCTTTGACCCTTGTCCCCATTGATTTGGATGGCATTGATGTACAGTATATGACAGAATCGGATATGGGGGCGTTGAATCAATATCACAGGCTTGTGTTTGACCAGTTGTCCCCTTATTTTGACGGGGAGGAACTGGAAACCCTGCGGTACTATACACGGCCTCTGGAAAAGAAAAGTTGAAAATCCCTATAGGTTCTGTATTTAGAAAAAATCCCGGCAGTTTCTGTTGAGAAACCGCCGGGATTTTTTGACAAATTTACAATTGCTTGTTTGAGGACGGCAGGAAGGATAAACGGTTGCATCGCCCAGCATTTTTTCTATCTGCAGCAATCGATTGTATTTGCAGGCACAGTCGGTGCGGGCGGGTGCACCGGTTTTAATCTGTCCGGCATTTAGGATTACAGGGATATCGGCGATAGAGGTGTCTTCTGTTTCGCTACTCCGGTGGGAAATGATAGTTTGATACCCGTTATGTTGGGCTAAACAAACGGACTGCATCGTTTCGCTCAAGCTGCCAATCTAATTGGATTTAATAAGAATGGCGTTGGTGCTTTGCCGCTTAATCCCCTTTTAAAGCCGTTTGGGGTTGGTGACAAACAAATCATCCCCCACGGTTTGTATCCTTTGGCCGATTTGCCGGGTGATTTCTGTAAAACTGTCGAAATCCTCATCTGCCAATGGAACCTCGATGGAGGCGATGAGGTAATCCCAGCAAAACCGTTTAAAATAGGCGATGAGTTGTTCTCCTGACAGTTCTTTTTGGGAAACAGTATTTTCCGTTTTTACACCATTCGCAGGTCTCATACTGGCCTGTAGAAGCACCGGAGGGTACGCGGGGCACTGGCACTAATACCGTTGCACAGTTTAACAGTTGCCTCGACAGTAAGAGTCCCGCATGAATCGAAAATTTGCCTTCGGATCACACTTTAATAGAAGCGGCATTCATCTTTTTGTTCCTTTCCATTACAACGCATCTTTTTTTCTTCTAGTTTTAACATTTTTTCGCATTTATAAAACTTTTTGCGTTGTTTAAAAGTATTTAGTAGGAAAGGAGTTGATATAAGACACAATATGCGACGAGAAGTGTTTTCACCGCAGGAATTAGATGAGTGAATAAAAAGCCCTGCCTTAAATAAGAGAAAGGAATAATCATAAATAACCGAACCTCGCACGCACTTGTTGTATCGAGATTCTTGATTGGTTTTGCGTTACAAAAAAGATACTTGCTATAGACGCGAGTGCAAAGCTATAAATAAAGTAAAAACCCCGAACGCGACTTGCGCGTCGAGGCTCTCGGGGTGGAAAGCGTTGACAAAATAGATGCTATCTTAGAATGAGAAATTGGGGTTCAAAACAAGTCCATTTTCATTTGTCTCATTTTAACGTTTTCAAAATTCGACCTTTATTCACAAAATAATCGCGGCTCATATCTCATTAAATAATGTGAAATCGTCTTATCATAAACTGTAAACCCAAATCTTTTGTATAAATTTTGTGCTGGATTTGACATGAATACCTGCAAAAATGCAGGTTTATTCTGGTGGTTCGCCAGGGAAGTAATATGATTCAAATAAAATGATCCCAAACCCTTGTTTTGCGCATATCCCAACATTTGAATCATAATGCCGTCGATTTTATCGTCTCGCACATTAAATGCTAAAAAACCGACAATTGAACCATGGAGTAATATTTTTTTAAAGCAAGTTTCTTGCATCTCACGGTTAAAAGACTCTTGATTCATTTTTATCTGTATTTCTTCCACCCAGGCGCCAAAATATTCATTTACATATTTTTCATAGCACGCCCGTGCAATCGTGTAATATATTGTAAAATCCGAAGACACTACATCGCAAAGAGAGAATCCTTTGTTCATTAATTCCAATGTCAAGTCCATAGTAGTCCCCCTTTTCATTAAAAAAGTTATTATAACTAAACCTGTCAAAAAACAGAACTAATTTTTGACAGGTTTCTTCGTTGGCTTTGCGCTGCAAAAAAGATGCCTGTATGAACGCGGGTAAAAAAGTTTCCAAATTATAGGAAACCTGCGGTGCGCGAATTGCTCACCGCAGGTGTGGTACGCCTGATGCGATTCGAACGCACGACCTTCAGAGTCGGAGTCTGACACTCTATCCAGCTGAGCTACAGGCGCAAATGTTATTATGATAACTGCTATATTATAGCAAAATTAATGGGAAAAATCAAGGCTTTTCCTCACAATTTCTTTTTTGTTTTGATTAGGGGGAATGTTCTATTACAAATGAAAATATTGATAAAAATTGTGTAAAATGTCGTCTTTTTTATTTAAGATTGACCCACAAATCAAAAAAGAGTAAAATATACTTAATTTATCCCAAGTGTTTTGGAAGATAAAATTACTTGAATGAGATATAAAGGGTGAAAAACATGGATATGAAAAAATTGGCGCTGGAGAAACACCTGGAGTGGCACGGCAAAATTGAAGTGGTTTCCCGATGCAGAGTGACCAACAGCGAGGAATTGTCGGTTGCCTATACTCCGGGGGTGGCCCAGCCCTGTTTGGAAATCCAAAAAACTCCGGAGAGTTCCTTTGAACTTACTAGGCGATCTAATTTGGTGGCGGTTATCAGCGACGGTACCGCCGTGCTGGGCCTTGGCGATATTGGGCCAGAGGCCGCCATGCCGGTTATGGAAGGTAAAGCTGTGTTACTAAAAGAATTCGGAGGGGTAGATGCGGTGCCTCTCTGTCTAGACAGCAAAGATGTAGACGAACTGGTTCGCGCTGTTGAGATGTTAGCGCCAAGCTTTGGCGGCATCAATTTGGAGGACATTTCTGCTCCTAGGTGTTTTGAAGTGGAAAGGCGGCTTAAGGAGAAGCTTTCGATTCCGGTATTCCACGACGACCAGCACGGGACTGCTATTGTAGTGTCAGCTGCGCTTATCAATGCCCTGAAACTTGCAGGAAAACGGTTTGAGGACGTCACCATTGTCATCAACGGCGCCGGGGCCGCTGGAATCGCCATCGCCAAACACTTGCTGAGTTTTGACGCGGGGAATGTGATCCTTTGCGATAAAGGCGGTATCGTCTACGATGGAGCACCTTATATTAACGAGGCTCAACAGACGATGACAGAAGTGACAAACCGCAGCAAACTTACGGGGACGCTGGCGGATGCCATGCAAGGGGCTGACGTCTTTATCGGGGTGTCCCGTCCTAACATGGTGACGGCGGAGATGGTAAAGTCGATGGCTCCAAAACCGATTGTTTTTGCCATGGCAAATCCCATCCCGGAAATCATGCCGGATGACGCAAAAAAAGCCGACGCGTTTATCGTGGGAACTGGACGCAGCGATTTTCCCAATCAGGTCAACAATGTTTTGGCTTTTCCCGGGATTTTTAAAGGAGCGCTGGCAGCGGGGGCAACGGACATCACCGAAGGAATGAAGCGGGCCGCTTCGTTGGCCATCGCATCGGTTCTCAGTGAAGATGAGCTTAGCCCTGAGCGCGTCCTGCCCGATCCCTTTGACAAAAGGGTAGCCATTCAAGTCGCAGAGGCGGTCAAGGAGGCAGCAATGCAAGAGGGCGTTGTCCGAGAAGCACTAAAAAAAGAATAGGAGATGTACTATGACAATATCTTACCAGCCGAAAGGTGTTTGTTCCAGGAAAATAGAAGTGACCGTAGAGGACGGTGTTATCGAGGATGTGCGTTTCAGCGGGGGATGCAGCGGTAATACCCAGGGCGTCGCCGCCCTATGCATTGGACGCAAAGCCGACGAGGTCATTCCCCTGCTGCAAAATATAAAATGTGGGTTTCGGGGAACCTCTTGCCCAGCACAATTGGCTTTGGCACTGAAAAAGGCCTTGAGTGAAGAATAACTGTCTTTTATACAAAGACATATTATAAAAAATGTCCGCTTACAGTTGAAAAAGCGGACATTTTCTGTTATAGTAAATGAAGATAGGTTGAGAAAATATTGCAAAAATAAAACGGTTTTGGCCGTGGGAAGGGAAGAGATCAATATGCCAATTAATATACCGGCCTCGCTTCCGGCGAATTCTCTATTGCAGCGGGAAAACATTTTCGTCATGGAAGAAGAGCGGGCTTCCCACCAGGATATACGGCCATTGAAAATTGCAATACTGAATTTGATGCCCAAAAAGATTGAAACAGAAACCCAGCTGTTGCGGCTGCTCTCCAACTCGCCGCTTCAGATTGATTTAGAGCTTTTACAGATGGCTTCCCACGTGTCCAAAAATACGCCGGAAAAGCATCTGTTTAAATTTTATAAAACCATTGACGATGTGTGTCAGGAGCGGTTTGACGGGTTGATTATCACCGGCGCGCCGGTAGAACAGATGCCGTATGAACAGGTGGATTACTGGGAGGAGCTTTGTGGTATTTTCGAGTGGTCCAAAACCCATGTATATTCCACCTTCCATATCTGCTGGGGAGCTCAGGCCGGGCTTTACTACCATTACGGTGTGCCAAAATACGATTTGCCAAAGAAGATGTTCGGGGTATTCCCCCATCGGGTGTTGCAGCCCTATCATCAGCTTTTGCGGGGATTTGACGAGGTTTTTTATGTCCCCCATTCCCGCCATACTGAAGTCCGGCTGGAGGATATCAAAAAAGTGAAAGAGCTGGAAGTCCTAACCTATTCCGACGAAGCGGGTGTGCACATCATAGCCGACCGGTTCGGCAGGCAATTTTTTGTCACCGGGCATTCGGAATACGATCGGGAAACCCTGTCCGGCGAGTATTTCAGGGATTTGGAGAAGGGGCTTCCCATCGAAATTCCACGCCACTATTTTGAGGGGGACAACCCTGACAATCCTCCGGTGCTCACCTGGCGATCTCATGCAAACCTGCTGTTTGTGAATTGGCTCAACTACTTTGTCTACCAGCAGACGCCCTACAATTTAGAGGAAATGAGCAGGAATCAGATAGAGGGCCAATAATTTTCCCAATGGCTCTTGATTATTCTGAAAAATAGGGTATAATAAGCATAATACTAGAACTTTTTGAGATAAAGATTTGGCTTTAGCCGGATGAAATCGGAATATTTCGAGATTAGAAAAAGCGGCTGGCTTTTGGGAGGGAAAAAAATGGTTGTAACAAAAGATATGCTCATCGGTGATATTTTGGATGCAGCACCGTCCACCGCTCCGTTTTTCCTGGAGATGGGAATGCATTGTTTGGGATGCCCTTCTGCGCGTGGCGAATCTATTGCCGACGCTTGCGAAGTGCATGACGTGGACGTAAACGTGCTCATTGAGAAAATCAATCAGCATTTGTCCGGCTTAAAATAAATCTAGATTTTATGGTGAAAGAACGGACCGGCTGTCCGTTCTTTTTTCATATTGAGGCGAAGGGGTAAAGATATTGATTGGGATTGACAAAAGACTTCAAACCATTGCGGGATTCGTAACCTGCAAAAGTTATACCGTCGATGTGGGGACCGACCACGGATATTTGGCGATTTACCTGATAGAATCGGGGCGCTCTCAGAGAGTTGTGGCCACCGATGTGGGGGAAATGCCCCTTAAATCTGCAAAGCACAATATCGCGGAACATGGGCTGGGCGAAAGAATCGATACCCTGCTCACCGACGGACTTTCCGGAGTTGATTTACAGGATGTGACAGACATTGTCATCGCGGGAATGGGCGGCATCCTCATTTCCGATATATTGGAGGCCCGACATCCATTAAAGGGAAAAAACCTGGTGCTCCAGCCGATGACACAGGCGGGCCGTCTGCGGCAATGGCTCTGCCAAAACGGTTATGATATTTTGGAAGAGGTGCCTGCCTTCGTGGGGGAGAAAGCTTACTGTGTGATCCGAGCCCAGTACGATGGGATTGTCCGCCCCTGTGACGATTTGTTCTGGCTCATCGGGAAGATTCCACAGTCATCCAGTGAAGATGTGGATAGATACCTTTCCTATATAAAGCGGAAACTTTTGAAAAAGGCTGAGGGCCTTAGAAAATCCCAAAAGGGGAAGGAAGAACTGAACCGAACCCTTGATTTGGTTGACAAAGTAGGTAGGAAAAGGTAAAATAAATTAGATTAGGTAGTTTTACAAAGGAGGTGGAAGCATGAGCACCATCGGCGATATTCAGGCGGTTTTAGATCAATGGGCACCGCCGGAAACAGCGGAAAGCTATGACAATGTCGGTATACTCATAGGGGATCCTTTTATCGAGGTCAAGAGATGCCTTGTCAGCTTGGATGTAACTCAGGCCGTCTGCGATGAGGCAGCGGGTTGGGGGGCCGAGCTCATCCTTTCCCATCACCCGGCGATTTTTGATCCTATGAAGAGAATTTCCTCAAAAAGCACGGTATATCAGCTGATCCAGGCGGGAGTTTCGGTGTTGTCCGCTCACACCAATCTGGACAAGGCGGAAAGCGGTGTTAACCAAATACTAGTAGATCGCCTTGGGGTGAAAAGTGCTGTCCCCGTTGGGGACACGGATGATTGCCTTTTGATGGGCACCTTGGAAAATATGATGACCGCTTCCCAATTAGCCCAGGCGGTGAAGGAAAGGCTGAATATCCCGGCCTTACGCCTGTACGACGCGGGATTTCCCATTGAGACGGTGGCGGTCTGTTGCGGCGCGGGTGGCAGTTTTTTGATGGATGCGGTGAATGCCGGGGCGGACGCCATGATTACAGGGGATGTCAAGCACAATATTGTCGTAGACGCGGCGGATTATGGTTTGACCCTCATCGACGCGGGACATTTTGAAACGGAACATCACATAGTAGATAAGCTCGTCGAGTACCTGGCGCCTCTATTCCCGGATGTGGAATTTGCCCGAGCGCAGAGCTGTAAGCCGTTGTTTCAGATAGTGTAATCGGCGGAAAGGAATCATAAATGGCATTAGACGGTGCGTTTTTGCACACCATAAAAGCACAAATTGAATCGGAAGCCCTGGGGAGCCGCATTGATAAAATTTACCAACCCTCGCGAGAGGAGATTATATTGGTGCTTCGATCCCGCGGTTGGGTGGGAAAGCTTCTGTTGTCGGCAGGGGCTGACAGCCCACGGATTCATTTTACCCAGAGCGAGATAGAAAACCCAAAAGTTCCCCCCATGTTTTGCATGCTACTCCGCAAACATTTAAGCGGCGGAAAGCTTATTTCGGTGCGGCAGCTGGGGCTGGATCGGGTGCTGTACCTCGATTTTGAGACGACAAATGAACTGGGGGACACGGTTACCATTACGGTATCGGTGGAAATTATGGGCCGCCATTCCAACATCATTGTGGTGGGCCCAGATGGAAAAATCCTTGACGCGGTAAAGCGGATCGACCGGGATATGTCGGGAGTACGCCCTATTTTGCCCGGGATGACCTATACGCTGCCACCTCAACAGCAAAAGCTCAATCTGCTCACAGCGGAGAAGGATTCTATTCGGGACAGCATTTTAAACGCTAAGGGACTTGACCTTTCTAAAAGCATCGCGGCGGCTTTTGAGGGTGTCTCTGCCGTGTTGGCGAGGGAGGCCGCCTTTTACGCTACCCGCGGGCAGCAAGCGGACAAAACAAAGCTCACGAGCGATCAGTGGGACAGGCTTATGTTCTATCTCGGGCGGCTGCGGGAAAACCTGCTTCAGAACCGCAATACCTACACCGTGATATACGACCAAAGCGGCAAACCCAAGGACTTTTCCTTTGTGGAGATCAAGCAGTACGCCGCTTTGATGGAAAGTCGAGTTTTCGAGACACCAAGTGCGCTTTTAGATAGCTTTTATTCCGAGCGGGTGCGTATCGAGCGGATGAAGCAGCGTTCCAATGATTTGTTGAAGATGCTTGTCAATACCACTGAGCGCATCAGTCGCAAGTTGGCCGCCCAGCGGGAAGAATTGGAGCAATGCGGCGACAGAGAACAGCTAAAGGTGTACGGTGACCTGATTTCTGCGAACCTTTATCAGATGCAAAAAGGTCAGAAGACGGCAAAACTTTTAGACTTTTACCACGGCAATCAAGAAGTTTTCATTGAGCTGGATCCGGCTCTCACTCCCGTCCAGAACGCACAGAAGTACTATAAGGAATACCACAAGGCGGCTACAGCGGAAAAAATGCTCGCCACCCTCATTGAGCAGGGGGAGCAGGAGCTTTTGTATATCGACAGCGTCTTTGACGCAGTGTCTCGTACGGCAGGGGAAAGCGAACTGTTGGAAATTAGGCAGGAGCTGTCGGAGCAGGGGTACATCAAAAATTATAAAAATAAAAACAAGATGCTCAAATCCCAGCCGCCCTTAAAATACCGGTCATCCGATGGATACCTCATCTACTGCGGCAGGAACAACAAACAAAACGATCAGCTCACCCTGCGGGACGCCAAAAAAGACGACATCTGGATGCATACCCAGGGGTTTGCCGGGTCCCATGTCATTATCGTCACCGATGGGAAGGCTCTTGACGAGCTCCCCGACCGGACAGTGGAGGAAGCGGCGATGATCGCGGCCTACAACTCCAAGGCGAGGGACGCGGCGCTGGTACCGGTGGATTACACCCAGGTCCGCAATGTGAAAAAACCGAACGGCACAAAGCCCGGTATGGTGATATTTGACCACTATTTTACCCTGTACGTGACCCCTGTTGAGGAAACGGTCAAAGGGTTAGCCCAATGAATCAGAACAAAGAAAAGGACTGTGATAGAGATGGCAAAACAACTGGAAAAGATGTACAATCCTCGGGAATTCGAGGATCGCATCTATAAATTCTGGATGGACGGCGGGTATTTTACCCCCACCATCGACCCTGATAAGGAACCCTATACCATTGTCATGCCGCCCCCGAACATTACGGGGCAGCTTCACATGGGACATGCGGTGGACAATACCTTGCAGGATATTCTGACCCGCTGGAAACGGATGCAGGGCTACTGTACCCTGTGGCTTCCTGGAACGGATCACGCTTCCATTGCCACTGAGGCGAAAATTGTGGACGCTATGAAGGCCGAGGGCCTGACCAAAGAAAAAGTAGGCCGCGAAAAATTTTTGGAACGGGCTTGGGCTTGGAAACGGCAATACGGCGGCCGTATTGTGGAACAGCTCAAAAAAATGGGATCGTCCTGCGACTGGTCCAGAGAGAGCTTTACCATGGACGAACGTTGCTCTGCGGCGGTCAAAGAGGTTTTTGTAAACCTCTACAACAAGGGGCTGATTTACAGGGGCGAACGAATCATCAACTGGTGCCCCAACTGTAAGACTTCTATTTCCGACGCCGAAGTGGAATACGAGGAACAGCAGGGACATTTTTGGCATCTGCGGTATCCTTTTAAAGATGGCAGCGGTTATTTGGAACTGGCTACTACCCGTCCGGAGACCATGTTGGGCGACACAGCGGTTGCCGTCAATCCAGAGGATGATCGCTACAAGGATTTGGTGGGCAAAACCCTTATTCTACCGCTGGTCAATCGGGAGATTCCCGTTGTGGCGGACAGCTATGTGGATATGGAGTTCGGAACTGGCGTGGTGAAGATCACCCCTGCCCACGACCCCAACGACTTTGAAGTGGGTTTAAGACACAATCTGCCGGTCATTAACATCCTAACCGACGATGCCCATGTTGTGGAAGGTTACGGCAAGTATTCCGGCATGGATCGTTACGAGGCCCGCAAGGCTGTTGTCAAGGACTTGGAGGAGCAGGGCTTCTTGGTGCGGGTAGAGGATCACACCCACAATGTGGGAACCTGTTACCGTTGCGGCACTACGGTGGAACCTAAAGTTTCCAAGCAGTGGTTCGTCAAAATGGAGCCTTTGGCCAGACCCGCTATTGAAGCAGTTCGCAAAGGGGAAGTAAAGTTTGTCCCCGAACGTTTTGACAAAACTTACTTCCACTGGATGGAAAATATCAAGGACTGGTGTATCTCCCGTCAGCTCTGGTGGGGGCACCGGATTCCCGCCTACTACTGCGCCGACTGCGGCGAAATGGTGGTGGCAAAGGAAGCACCGCACACCTGCCCAAAATGTGGCGGAAAAAATATTAGTCAGGACGATGATACGCTGGACACCTGGTTTAGCTCGGCGTTATGGCCCTTCTCCACTTTGGGATGGCTTGAAAACGCTGACGATTACCGGTATTTCTATCCCACCAACACGCTGGTTACGGGATATGACATCATCTTCTTCTGGGTTGCCCGGATGATTTTTTCCGGTATTGAACACACCGGAAAAGTTCCCTTTGACACGGTCTTTATCCACGGTCTCGTCCGAGACAGCCAGGGACGTAAGATGAGCAAATCCTTAGGAAACGGTATCGATCCGCTACAGGTGATTGACGAATACGGCGCGGATGCATTGCGCTTTATGTTAGCAAGCGGTATTAGCCCTGGAAACGATATGCGGTATATCGATGAGAAGGTGAAAGCCGCCCGCAATTTTGCCAACAAATTGTGGAATGCCACCCGCTTTATCCTGATGAATTTAAGCGATGAAGTGACAAAACCGGAGCTTCCCGTTGAGCTTTTGATGGAGGACCGCTGGGTGTTGTCCCAATATAACCGCCTAGTCAAAGAGGTGGGCGAAAATCTGGAGAAGTTTGAGCTGGGAGTGGCGGCACAGAAGATTTACGATTTTCTGTGGGATGTGCTCTGCGACTGGTACATCGAGATTTCCAAGGCGCGGCTCCAGGCTGGCGGCGATATGTCCCTCAATGCCCAGAAGGTATTGGTTTATGTGTTGGCGAACACCTTAAAGCTCTTACATCCTTTTATGCCCTTTATCACCGAGGAAATTTGGCAGAACATCCCCAATGACTGTGCCTCCATCATGATTGCCAAGTTCCCGGAATATAAGCCGGAACTCGATTACATCGAGGATGAGCGGGAATTTTCTCGTATTATGGACGCCATCAAGGCGATTCGCAACGTCCGTGCTGAGAAAAACGTCCCCCCGTCCAGAAAGGCAAACATCTTTATCGAAACGGAGTATGTAGACACCTTCCGCAAGGGAGCTTCTTTCTTTGAGCGGCTTGCCTCCGCTTCCGCAGTCAACGTAGGCGAGAGCTTTGCGGTAGAAAATGCGGCTTTGGCTGTCACCGATAGTTGCAAGGTGTTTATTCCCATGGGTGAGCTTATCGACAAAGACAAGGAGCTTGCACGGCTTAACAAGGAAAAAGAAGCCTGTGACAAGGACATCGCGATCATCTCCGGAAAGCTCAATAACGCTTCCTTTGTGGAACGTGCACCGGAAAAGGTGGTCAATGCTGAGAGGGAGAAATTGGCCCGCGCCCAGGAGCGGATGAACAAAATTTTAGAAAGCATTGAGGCATTGGGATAAAAATGAAAAAGGGCGGGGGTTGTCCCCGCCCTTTTTAGGTGGTGAAATGAAAATATGGAGTATCAAGAGGCGCTGCGGTTTATTCACAGTAGGCCGCGGCTTCCGTCTCACGGGAGCCCCGAACGAATGAAAACCCTGTTAGATCGAGTGGGGCATCCGGAGCGGAAACTTTCCTTTGTCCACATCACCGGGACCAATGGCAAGGGGTCAGCAGCTGCTATGATGTCCAGCATCCTGATAGAAAGCGGTAAAAGGGTGGGACTGTTTACCTCGCCTTATATTTGCGATTACCGGGAACGGTTTCAGATTAATGGAAAGCCCATAACTGAAAATGAACTGACAAAATTAGTAGGAAAATTAGCAATTGAAATTAACCAGATGGAAGCAGATGGGTTCTTTGTCACTGAATTTGAACTGGGAACAGTTTTGGCCTTTCAGTACTTTTTAGAGCAAAAGTGCGATGTAGTGGTTTTAGAGGTGGGGATTGGAGGCGTTCATGACGCCACCAATGTGATTCCTCCACCCCTTGTATCGGTGGTAATGCCGGTGGGGATGGATCATACGACGATACTGGGGGATACCCTGGAGGCGATTACCCGCGAAAAGGCAGGCATCATCAAGGGAAATCCGACAGTGAGTTATCCGCTTCAAAATGAGGAAGTGCTCACAGTTTTAATGGAGCGATGTGCTCAAACGGGGAGTAGGCTTGTCCTCCCATCTGCCGCCTCCGTTGATATCTTTCATTCCGACGTCCGAGGGACAGCTTTTCGGTATGGGACGGAGGACTTCTTTGTCCCATTGATTGGGGAGCACCAGGCATATAACGGGACGGTGGCCATAGAGGCAGCAAATCTTTTGGGCATTGATTTAGAGACGGCAAAGAAGGGGCTGTCCAAAGCATGGCTGCCTGCCCGCATGGAGATTTTGCGCCAAGATCCGCTGATTATTCTGGACGGCGCCCATAACTTAGATGCAGTGAAAGCTCTTTGCCGGAATATCCAAAAGTGGGCTATATCCCATCTGACCGTGGTGGTCGGTATGATGCGAGACAAAGAAGTAGGGGAGGTACTTCACACGCTTTCCGGCGTTGCGGAGAGAATCCGCACAGTGTCTATCGAAACTCCCCGGGCAGCGATGGCAAATGAGCTGGCGGTACAGGCGAGATTGTATTGTGCTGACGTGGATGTGCTCCAAGATGTTCGGCAAGCAGTCTCGTGGATTTTGCAGCAGAAAACGCCGGTGCTCATCTGCGGTTCTTTTTATTTGGCGGGAGAAATACGGCTTCGTTTTAGAGACAATAGGAGAAAACCATGAGAATTATTGACAGCTATCAGGATATGGCTGATACATTTTCAAATGGATCGTTTCATATGCAAAAGTGGGAACAGTATGCGATCCGTATATCTCGATCCCTTGTGGAAAAAGTCAAACTGGATTCCAGCGGCTATCGTTATGACACCGAAATCCTACCGGTCATTACCCATTTGTTTGAAAATCCTCAAAAAGCAGAACAAGCCCATCATTCTTTTTTACAGGCAGTGGAGCAACTTCCCCAAAAAGTACTAGAGGTGTTTGGAGAAGAACCGGATTTTTCTATTTACTTTTATTTGGGATTATGTAATGGAGCAGGATGGGCGACCAATATTGACGGACAACTCGCCATTCTGTTGGGTATTGAAAAAATTGTAGAACTGGACTGGTGCGATGAACAGAGTATGGCCTCTCTTCTTTATCACGAGTTGGGACATTTATGGCACTACTCCAACAGAACAGTTGCCACCGAACTGAAAACGGTGAAACAAAAAGCGCTTTGGCAGTTATACTCAGAGGGCATGGCTACGTACTGTGGGCAACTACTATACGGAGATTTAAATTTTTATCACCAGGATCAAGATGGATGGTTGCAATGGTGTCAGAGCAATCGAAACCGCTTAGCTCAAGCATATCTGCGCAGTATTGATGCCGGCGAAAACACGAAGGCTTTTTTCGGGGATTGGAACCAATGGGAAGGCAAGTCGGATACAGGCTATTTTTTAGGTGCTGAATTGGTGTACGGACTTGCAGAAGACCACACGCTCAGAGAACTTGCGAACCTCACTTTAATGGAGGTAGAGAAAAAACTAAATGCGATGGTATAATTTTAGATAATGAATCAGGCGCACGCTAAATTGAAACAGCGTGCGCCTGATTTTATCCCCATGTATTGATGAGATTAATAGAAAAAAACAGTCCACAAAAAATTTGGCTTTTTACCCATTAAATCCCTTGATTTTTAGCCAGGGAATTTAGATCGGAAGATTTTGAAAATTTATATATAATACGGATTGGGTTTTGTCAGGATGACGATTAGGTCGACGAGAACACCGATACCGCATAAACCACCTGTAAATAGGTATAATATTCCCATGCCGATTTTACCTTCATAGAATTTGTGTGCACCGAATACTCCCAAGAAGAAGCAGAGGAGGAAAGCCACCCATTTATTTTTTTCCCTTCTGCTATCTGGAGAACCGGCAATGTTTGTGTTAGTGTTACTATTGTTGATGATAATGCTGGGTTGTGGGGGAGTCTCCCTGATTTGTTCGACCTGCCTGCCGCAATTTGTACAAATGACGGCATCTTCCGGTATTTTTGCACCACAATGTTTGCAGAATTTCGTTTTACCGTTTTCAGGTACCTGGATATTTTCCTGATTTTCCATTTTGACACTTCCCTTCAACATTTATTGACAAAATAAGTTTAATACATATGTATTCATTTGTCAACATATATATTCAAACAATTGTTTTTTCTCTCATAGAATATACATAGAGGTGAGGCTATGTATATTCCTACTTTAGATTCTGCTATCGTTGGAAAAGTATTAGCTTGTTATAGACAGCAAAGGGGTGTGTCGCAAGAAGTTTTAAGTGGATTAGCCGATATTGGTAGAAGCCATTTAAGCGCCATTGAACGCGGAAAGAGAAAACCTACCCTAGAAACTTTCTATCGCATTTGCAATGCTTTAGATGTGAAGATGAGTACTGTCATGCTACAATTGGAAAAAGAACTGGAAAATGCTAATCAAGGTAATACAAAGAAATAGTTTTGATATTACGCAAAATACAAAAAGCTCCCTTGATAAAAGGGAGCTTTTTGTATTCAAAAATATTTAAAACAATCAACATAAGACAACTAGTTGTAGCCAAAGGGCGTCAATTTTAAAGCAATATCACAATATAAAAGAAACGCTGCGAAAGCTTTTAACCTAAAGTATGCTCTAGAAAGATTTTCACCCCGATCAACACTAAAATCAGCCCGCCAAAGATTTCGGCCTTCTGCCCTAAAAGCCCTCCAAATTTTTTCCCTAAGAGTACGCCTATCAGGGAGCAGAAAAATGTGATGCCACAGATAATGGCGGCGCTTGCGAAGATACTGATACCCCCTTGAACAGCGGCAAAGCTGATGCCGACGGCCAGCGCATCGATGCTGGTGGCGACAGCCTGCACCCCCAGCATTTTGAGATTCAACTGTTTGTTGGCATCGCAGGCTTCGGGGTGGCGGAGCTCCCGAATGGCCTCCACGATCATTTTGATGCCGATGAAACAGAGCAGCACAAGGGCCACATAGTGGTCGATGCTTTCAATGTATTTTGTGAATGTGATGCCAGCGAGCCATCCAATCACCGGCATGACCCCCTGAAACAAGCCAAATGCACCGGCGATCAAAAAAGCCCATTTTCGGTTGATATTACGGTAGCACATGGCGTTGGAAATCGAGACGGCAAAGGCGTCCATGGCGAGGCCAATCGCCAAAATCAATACAGTCGTCAGTCCCATATATATTCCTCACTTATTGATTGATTTGGGAGCGGAAGTGCAACAAAAAAGACTTTTAGCACATTTTGTGCTAAAAGTCTCGTTCCCATCACAACGGAAAGGTGCATGGCCATCGGGAATCCCGAAATATGTTGACCATACAAGATAACTACTCCCTTTTAACTAGGCTTTATTGTATCAGAAAAAATTTTTTTTGTCAATTGTTCCCTTTTATTTTTTGATAATTGGATGTTCTTTAGAAGCGTATTTTTCAGTGGAGGTGGGAAGTCCTTTTTTGCTCAGCCTCCACTCGGCAAACTGACGAATAAGGGAATAAATCACCGCAAACAGGGGCACGCCTATGAACATCCCCAAGGGCCCCATGAGACTACCGAAAATCGTGATGCCAAAGATGACCCAAAATCCAGACAAGCCTATGGAGTTCCCTAAAATTTTCGGCCCAATGATGTTGCCGTCAATTTGTTGCAACACTAAGATAAAGATTGCAAACCAAAGAGCTGTCCATGGATCTACCATCAACAAAATGAATATCGATGGAATGGCGCCGATAAAAGGCCCAAAATAGGGAATCACGTTGGTGACGCCTACCGTGACGCTGATGAGCATGGCGTAGGGCCAACCGAAGATATTCATAAAAATAAAGCACAACAAGCCAACGATAAAGGCATCAAGAATTTGGCCGCTGATAAAGCCACTGAAAATGTCATTGCTGTCGTGGATGACATCCGCCATTTTGTCCACCGATTTTTCCGGGAAAAGAGCGGTAAGAAGCTTGCGGATCCGGGCAAAAAACAGCTCTTTGTTAAACATCATGTACACTGATATGATGAGTCCGATGATGACGTTCAAAACTCCGGTTGTCACATTGACCGTGGCCTGGATAATTTGAGGGATCGCTGAAGTCAGTGTAGTGGAAAGGTTTTTGAGCATCTCTTCCAGGGTGGTCATCAGCTTGTCAAAAGTAGTTTCCTCTAGTGAATTCAGTTTGATATTCTGCAGGTCGTATTTATCCACCAACTCCATGACAGTGGTTTGTAGCTGTTCAATCCAACCTGGAACCTGGTTTGCTAAATTGGAAAAGCTCTGGGCAATCTGGGGTACCACAATCCAGAAAAAGATAATGAGCACAACCGCCGCAAACAGATAAGTGAGCAGAACGGATAACGCTCTGCGCGGCTTGGGTTTGAGCTTCCCTTTCGACATCCGGTTTAACAGACGTTCCCAATATTTTAAGACAGGAGTTAGAATGTAGGCAATGGCAAATCCCCAGAAAAAAGGGGTCAGAATCGAAAGAATGCTGCCCAAAAAGGAACTGATTGAGGAGAAATTGGCAATAGCTACGACAATTGCCGCCCCGATGGCGATGACGATAAGTGCATAAGCGGCAATGGTGTTGTATTTTCGGTTAAAGTCAAGCTTCATCTCTCAGCCCGTTCCTTTCTCATGCCAATTTCTGTTTTCACACCGGTATAGAGTTTAAAATTTCCCCAATGTTTCCCTGAAGCAACAGGTCGGCAAATTGGTCTTTGGGTGTGGGATCGCGGTTAATTAAAACTAGTTTATTCCCCCGGTAATAATCGAGAAAACCGGCGGCAGGGTACACAGCCAAAGATGTCCCGCCGATTATCAGTACATCGGCGTCGTGAATCGATTGGATTGCCCCTTGGACAACCGATTGATCAAGAGGTTCCTCATATAAAACTACGTCGGGTTTTATGATCCCGCCACAACTGCAATGAGGGACGTCCTGGGAATGTACAATTTCTTCAACAGGGTAGAATTTGCCGCAGTCCATGCAGTAGTTGCGATAGACAGAACCGTGGAGCTCTAAAACACGCTCGCTGCCCGCCTTTTGATGGAGCCCGTCAATGTTCTGAGTGATGACGGCCTTCAATTTACCCACTTGCTCTAACTGGGCCAGCTTTTTGTGGGCGCGGTTGGGAAGTGCGTTCAAATAGAGCATTTTTTCCCGGTAGAACTGATAAAAGTCCGCAGTTCGTTCCAAAAAGAAATGATGGCTTAAAATGGTTTCCGGCGGATCGTCGTATTTTTGAAAATAAAGCCCATCAGTGCTCCGAAAATCGGGTATCCCGCTTTCAGTGGAAACCCCTGCACCACCGAAAAAGACGATGTTTTCGCTTTGCTGTACCCACTTTTGCAGTGTTTCAATCTGCATGTCCTCACCCATCCTTAATGATCTTGCAGAATCAGTCCTACAGGACAGTGGTCGCTGCCCTGAATTTCCGGGTAAATGACGCTGTCCAAAAGTTTGTTTCTCAGTGTGTTAGAAACAATAAAGTAATCAATGCGCCAACCGGCGTTTTTCTCCCGGGCGTGAAACATATAAGACCACCAAGAATAACAACCTGTTTTGTCCGGATAGAAATAGCGGAAGCTGTCTGTAAATCCGCTGTCTAGCAGCATGGACATCCGTCCCCGCTCCTCATCGGTAAAACCGGCGTTTTTCCGGTTGGTTTTTGGGTTTTTTAGGTCTATTTCCTGATGGGCCACATTCATGTCGCCACAGACGATAACCGGTTTGACGGCATCCAGCTCTAACAGGTAGTCCCTAAAATCGTCCTCCCATTTCATCCGGTAGGCAAGCCTTGCCAAGTCCCGCTGAGAGTTAGGGGTGTACACATTGACGAGAAAGAAATTTTCATATTCCAGGGTGAGAACTCGCCCTTCGTGGTCGTGCTCGTCAATGCCGATGCCGCGTTGGACAGAAAGAGGGGAGAGTTTGGTAAACACTGCAGTGCCGGAATATCCCTTCCGTTCGGCGGAGTTCCAGTACTGCTCATAACCGTCAAATACAAAGTCGGCCTGCTCCGGCTGCATCTTGGTTTCCTGGATGCAAAAGATGTCTGCATCTGCTGGTTTAAAAAATTCCATAAAACCTTTATTCATACAGGCCCTCAGGCCGTTGACATTCCAGGAAATCAGCTTCATAGGGGACTCCTTTCGCTTCTAACGTGATCATATATTTATTATAACATTATTGCCACAAATTGTCAGCGGTATCACAGAAAATCCTTGTCATGTTCACGAAATTGTAAGAGTTCAAAAAATTATATGACGAAAAGGATGTCATCATCAGGAGAAATGTGGTAAAATAACGATAATTGCATTACATTGATACAACGGCATATAAGAGGTAATTTCATTATGTGGAAATTAAAACGGTATTTAGGCCGCTATAAAAAACAGGTGATCCTTGGGCCCCTGTTTAAATTCACCGAGGCGGTTTTGGAGTTGTTTGTCCCACTCGTCATGGCTGAGGTCATCGACGTAGGCGTTGCAAACCAAGACCTGCCCTATGTACTGAAAATGGGAGGATTGTTGCTCCTATTAGGAGCGGTGGGATTGGGATGCGCCCTTATCTGCCAATACTCGGCCTCCATCGCTTCCCAGGGGATTGGCACCATCCTGAGAAACGACGTGTATCACAAGATCAACAGCTTTTCTCACCGGGAAATCGACCGGTTCGGTACCCATTCGCTGGTGACGCGGCTGACAAACGACATCAACCAACTGCAAGTTGCGGTAGCCATGTTGATTCGGTTGGTGGTGCGAGCTCCCTTTCTCGCCATTGGCGCGGTGGTAATGGCCTTTACTATCGATCTCAAATTGTCGCTGATTTTGCTGGCGACCCTGCCGCTGATTATATTGGTGCTATGGCTGATTATGGGAAAATCGGTGCCATTTTTCAAGGTCATGCAGAAAAAGTTGGATCGGATTTCCCTTATTACCCGGGAGAATTTAGAAGGTGCGCGTGTGATTCGAGCCTTTGCAAAACAAGAGAACGAAAAAGCGCGGTTTTCTGAGGCAAGCGACGATCTGGCGGACACGGCGGTGGGAGTCGGTAAGCTTTCCGCCCTGCTCAATCCTCTGACCTACACCATTATGAACCTGGGTATTGTGGCGGTTTTGTGGGCTGGTGGCGGACAAGTAAACGCAGGTGAACTTAGCCAAGGGGAAATCATCGCCTTTGTCAACTATATGACTCAGATACTGCTCGCTCTGGTAGTGGTTGCGAATTTGGTGGTCACCTTTACTAAGGCCTCCGCTTCTGCGGCACGGGTAAACGAGGTTTTGGAGACAGCTCCCTCTGTCGTTTCCAAAAACAAAACTGTTACTGTGGAAAAAACAGATGCACCTCAAATTTCCTTTCAAAATGTGGAGTTCTGCTATGAGGGAGCAGAAGCTCCCTCCCTGCAAGGGGTCACAGTGGATATCAAGCGGGGAGAAACCGTTGGTATTATCGGGGGAACGGGCTCCGGAAAATCGACGCTGGTGCACTTAATTCCGAGATTTTACGATATTACGGAGGGAAAGCTGCTCATTGACGGCGTCGACGTAAAGGAGTACCCTTTGTCCCAGCTTAGGAAAAAGGTTGGGCTCGTGCCGCAGAAAGCAGCCGTTGTATCGGGAACCATCGCGGAAAATCTCCGCTGGGGAAAGGAGAATGCCTCGGACGAAGAATTGATAAAGGCATTAAGGACGGCCCAGGCCCTCGAGTTTGTAATGGCGTTGCCCGATGGGCTTGAGACCCACATCGAGCAGGGGGGCAAAAACATTTCCGGTGGGCAGAAACAGCGGCTCACCATTGCGCGGGCGCTGGTTGGAAAGCCGGAGGTGCTGATTTTAGACGATAGTTCCAGTGCTCTGGATTTTGCCACCGACGCTGCCCTTCGCAGAGCCCTCCGCAGAGATACCGAGGGAATGACGGTGCTTATCGTATCCCAGCGAGCGGGTTCGATTAGGCATGCAGACAAGATCATCGTGTTGGACGACGGCGAGGTGGCCGGTATTGGCAAACATGACGACTTGTTTGAAAATTGTGCTGTTTACCGAGAAATCTGTCTGTCCCAACTTAGTGCGGAAGAGGCAAAAGGGAGGGGTGTCTCATGAATAAACAGGTGCTCAAGCGTCTGCTCTCCTATACAAAACCCTATTTGGGCTTTTTGGCGTTATCCCTTTTTTGCGCATTAGTCAGCGTGGCCCTCTCCCTGCTTGTGCCGGTGTTGATCGGCAACGCTGTGGATTTGATTATTGGGCCGGGACAGGTGGATTTTGAAGGGCTCCCCAGTATTCTGTGGTGGCTTACCGGATGCATTGCCGGCTCATCGGTGTTTCAATGGCTTATGTCCTATTGCACCAACGTTATCGCCTATCGGACGGTCAAAGATCTGCGGATTCAGCTTTTTAACAAATTGAGTGTGGTGCCGCTAAAATTTATTGACCAGACTGCTCACGGAAACATCATCAACCGGATTGTCAACGACATCGATCAGGTTTCCGATGGCCTGCTGCAGGGCTTTACCCAATTGTTTACCGGAGTTGTGACCATTTTGGGTACATTACTTTTCATGCTTTTTGCCGACCCGTTGATTACTCTGGTCGTCGTGGTGCTGACGCCGCTTTCATTGTTTGTTGCCTCCTTCATCGCCAAAAATTCCTACAAACATTTTAGAAATCAAACGGTGACGCAAGGGGAACTGACTGGTTACATCGAGGAGATGATCGGCAATCAAAAACTGGTCAAGGGCTTCGGTTATGAGGAAAGGGCAGAGGAAAAATTTCACGCCATCAATGAAAAACTTTACGGACAGGGGCAAAAGGCCCAGTTTTACTCCTCGCTGTCCAACCCTTGCACCCGGTTTGTCAACGCCGTCGTCTATGCGGCAGTGGGGATTATAGGCGCTGTCAGCGCTATTTACGGCAGGCTGACAGTGGGACAGATTTCGATGTTTTTGAGCTATGCCAATCAGTATACTAAGCCCTTTAACGAAATAACCGGCATCGTCACTCAACTGCAGAGCGCTTTCGCATCGGCTCAACGGGTGTTCGCGGTATTGGACGAGGAGCCGGAAGTGCCGGACGATCCAAAGGCTCTTCAAAAAACCTCCTGTGAAGGGAGGGTGGAGCTGTCCGAGGTTTCATTCTCTTACAATCCGGATCAGCCGCTGATCGAAAACCTAAATCTCCTTGTCCATCCAGGCAACCGAATCGCCATTGTGGGGCCAACCGGCTGTGGCAAAACAACCCTTATAAACCTGCTCATGCGGTTTTACGATGTGCGCAAGGGGGCAATCTTTGTGGACGGGACCGACATCCGTAACATCACCCGGGATTCCCTGCGTGGAAGCTACGGTATGGTGCTTCAAGAATCCTGGTTATTTTCAGGGACGGTGCGGGACAACATCGCCTACGGCAAACCGAATGCCACCGACGAGGAGGTGCAAGCTGCGGCTAGGGCAGCACATGCCCACGGTTTTATCCGGAGGCTTCCGAATGGTTACCATACCATCATCGCCGAAGATGGAGGGAATCTCTCCCAGGGACAACGGCAGCTCCTCTGTATCGCAAGAGTTATGTTAGTAGACCCGCCTATGCTCATTCTCGACGAGGCGACTAGCAACATCGACACTCGTACTGAACTTTACGTTCAGGAGGCTTTTCAAAAGATGATGGAGGGGCGAACCAGCTTTATCGTCGCCCACCGGCTTTCCACCATCAAAAATGCCGATGTCATCCTCGTCATGGATAAAGGCCACATCGTTGAACAGGGGAAACATGAAGAGCTGCTCCAAAAGCGGGGATTTTACTACCGACTTTACAACAGTCAGTTTGCCGCGTCGGAAGATGCACAGGCATGATGCAATCTACAAAAAATCTGATGGGGTAACAGTTGTGCCCATCGGACTTTTTATATAAAAATTTTAAAAATAAGAAAAGGTGTTTTTGCTTTATTGATATTATGTTATAACTATAAGAAAATAGACAAATTGAGGGGGACATACTGTGACGGATACTGTTGTCGTGAAGCAGGATGTTAAGAAAAACATCCTTTATGCTTTGGGCATATTTTTGATGGGTGCCCTGTGTTTTTTTATGGTATTTTGGAATTATAAGCCGAAAACTGGCGTTGTAGGAATGCTATACCAAAATCCAATTTGCCATGTTCTAATTAAGGCGATTTTTTGCCTCGGCGGATTGTTTTGTCTTTACATGTTTGTTTTTATGATTCGCAGGGCAAAACCTGGGAAAAATATACTAAAAGCGGACATTAGAGGAATTACAGATTACAGCTCGGCCTTTTCGTTTGGATTTATCCCATGGGCGGACGTCAACAGAGTGTACATGACCAGTCTGATGAATAATCAATTTATTGAGGTTGAGTTGAACGATGAGAAAAAATATCTCGAGAAACGAAAGGGACTCAAAAAGCTGGCTGCTTTAGCAAATAAAAAAATAGGTCACCAAATTGTCTGTATCACCCTCAATACTGTTCAGGTATCTCCACAATCGGTGCTGCCAAAGCTGCTGCGACTGTTTGAGCAGGCCAAGCAGTGCGAAAAGCCCTCCGATTTATCCTAAAAAATATGAAATCAAAAATCCTCGGATCCTATTGGCTCCGAGGATTTTTTGTTTTCTTATTCTTTTACCTTGTCTTTGACCATTTGAGAGAGCTTTTGAATGAGGTCTTCAAGGCTCATAGCGCCCAAATCGCCTTCCGAACGGGAACGGACCGAAACAGCACCACTTTCCACTTCCTTATCGCCGATGACCAGCATATAGGGGATCTTTTCAAGCTGGGCTTCTCTGATTTTGTAGCCAATTTTTTCGTTGCGGTCGTCTAATTCCAGGCGGAAACCGGCAGCAGTCAACGTATCGGCCACTTCTTTGGCGTAGGCGTGCTGATGCTCGCTGATGGGGAGCACTTTGACCTGGACAGGGGCGAGCCACAACGGGAAAGCGCCGGCAAAGTGCTCGGTGAGGATGCCGATAAACCGTTCCACCGAACCGAATACCACCCGGTGGATCATGACGGGACGGTGCTTTAACCCGTCCGCACCGGTGTATTCCAGTTCAAACCGCTCCGGCAGCTGGTAGTCCAGCTGGATTGTGCCGCACTGCCAAGTGCGTCCCAAACAGTCGGTGAGATGGAAATCCAGCTTCGGACCGTAGAAGGCGCCGTCTCCCTCATTGACTTTATAGTCGTACCCCAACTCGACGATGGCGTCACGCAAAGCATCCGTTGCGACGTCCCAATCCTCTTTTTCGCCGATGTGATCCTCCGGCATGGTGGACAGCTCGATGTGATAAGGGAAGCCAAAGGTACTGTACACCTTGTCAATGAGGCGAACGACCCCTTTGACCTCGTCCTTTATTTGATCGGGAGTCATGAAGATATGGGCGTCATCCTGGGTGAAGTTGCGCACTCGCATCAGACCGTGAAGAGCGCCGGAGAGCTCGTGCCGGTGAACCAGTCCTAGCTCGCCCATACGCAGAGGCAAGTCACGGTAGGAGCGCATCTTGGTTTTATAAACCAGCATGCCGCCGGGGCAATTCATCGGCTTGATAGCAAAATCCTCGCCGTCGATTTGGGTGGTGTACATATTGTTTTTATAATGGTCCCAGTGGCCGCTGCGCTCCCAAAGGGTACGGCTCAAAATAACAGGAGTTGAGATTTCTTGATAACCAGCCTCCCGGTGCAGCTCACGCCAATAATCGATGAGCAGGTTGCGAAGCACCATGCCCTTTGGCAGGAAAAAGGGGAAGCCGGGGCCTTCTTCCATAATGGTAAAGAGCTCCAAATCCTTGCCGATCTTGCGGTGATCCCGCTTTTTGGCCTCTTCCAGCATGGTCAGGTATTCCTCCAGCATGCTCGCCTTGGGAAAGGCGGTACCATAGACCCGGCAGAGCTGTTTGCCTTTGGCGTCACCCCGCCAATAGGCGCCGGTACAGTTTGTGAGCTTTACTGCTTTCAAAGGAGAGGTGGACATCAGGTGGGGGCCGGCGCAGAGATCGACAAATTCGCCTTGCCGATAAAAACTGATGTTTTCCCCTTTGTCAGCGTGCTCGTGGCAGAGCTCTACTTTATAGGGCTCATCCATCTCCTCCAATTTTTGGACGCCTTCCTGAGCAGGTAACTCAAACCGCTCTAATGTAAGCCCTTCTTTTACAATTTTTTTCATTTCTTTTTCGATTTGGTCAAGGTCGTCGGGGCCAAATGGGGTCTCTACGTCAAAATCGTAGTAAAACCCGTTGTCAATGGCGGGGCCAATGGCCAATTTTACGTTGGGATAAAGCCGTTTGACCGCCTGGGCCATCACGTGGGAGGCGGTGTGCCAAAACGCCTTTTTGCCGTCTTCGTCGTCGAAGGTGAGAATTTCTAGGTTGCAGTCCTCGCTGATGGGGGTGCGCAGATCTGCCACCTGTCCGTCAATGTGACCACAGCAGGCGTTGCGGAAAAGACCCATGCTCAGGTCCTTTGCAACATCGCCGACTGTAATCCCTTGCTCATATTCTTTGACACTGCCGTCTTTTAGGGTAATCTTTATCATTTTTACTCTTCCTTTCTCAAAAAACAAAAAACGCCCATCCCCAAAATGGGATGAAGCGTTATACTCCATGGTTCCACCCAAATTGCCCAGAAAGCCCAGGCCTCTTGAAAGCAGGATAACGACTGCCAACCGTTGCGCTTGACCCTCTGCACAAGGATTTCACGCACTCTCCGAGGTGGTGTCGCCTTTTTCCGCCGTGAAACGCTCGCAGCCTAATTGGCGCTTCTCTCTGAGACGGTGTTGTGAAAAAGCCGCGTCCTCTTCTCTGATTTGTCTTATTGAGTTGATTGTATCACCATCGAAAACAATTGTCAAGGGTTGTTTTTGAGGTAGAAAAACGTCCACGTTGCTTTTAAAGAAAAGATATGATACAATAAGCCCAGTATCGAATCGGCGGAAAAGGAGGGATTTTTGTGAAACAGGTTGCGGTTATCGGAGGGGGAGCGTCGGGGCTCTCGGCAGCGGTCACGGCGGGAAAAATGGGCGCTGCCGTCACCATTTACGAAAGAGGCCCCCGAGTGGGGAAAAAGTTGCTGGCCACCGGAAATGGCCGTTGCAACTTAAGCAACCGGTTTTGCACCATCGACCGTTATCATGGTGGTGATCCCGCCTTTATTCGTCCGGCGATGGAACAATTTGATTTGCAAAGCACTGTGAAGTTTTTTGGGGACTTAGGGCTGATGCTTACCAATTTGGACGAAGGAAAATTGTATCCCAGACCTCTACAGGCCTCTGCGGTGCTCGACGTGCTGCGGATGGAGGTGCAGCGGCTACAGGTTGACACCCAATGCAGCTTGGAAATCGAGGAAATTTGTCCCACAGAAGAGGGATTCCTCCTTCGGTCAGGGGCAAACTCCTTTTCGGCAGATACTGTCGTTTTGGCGGCGGGTGGAGAGGCGTCTCCGCAACTGGGGGGCACCGACAGCGGCTACCGGTTGCTCAAAAAGCTGGGGCACACCATCACCCCCCGGATTCCGTCCATCGTCCAGCTAAAAACCGACATGGCTACGATTAAACCGCTGTCAGGGCTGAAAATCGATGGCAGGGTACGGCTGTTTACTGGGAAAAGAGAGGTAACTTCCCAGTTTGGGGAAATCCTGTTTACTGACTACGGGGTTTCCGGTCCACCTATTATGCAGCTTTCAGGCACAGTTTCTCGGTTGCTTTACGAGGGGAAGGAGGCTGTTCTTTCGTTGGACATAACGCCGGAGCTGGATCAAAAAAGTCTTTACTTCACGCTGAAAAGCAGGATGTATTCCCATCCGGAGCGAACCTTGGAGGAATTTTTTGTCGGCATGCTTCCGAAGCGGCTGGGGCAGTGCGCCATGAAGGCGGTTTCCCTCATACCCCTGTCGAGAAAGGTATCCGAGCTAGCGGACCGGGACTTGTGGGCGCTTGTTTCCAAACTCAAGGATTGGCGGTTGACGGTCAAGGATACCAACGGCTTTCGCAATGCACAGGTGACAGCAGGCGGCGCGTCGGTCGCGGAATTTGAGCCTCAGACGATGGAATCAAAACTGGTGCCGGGGCTTTATGCCTGCGGAGAAGTACTGGATGTGGATGGGGACTGTGGCGGCTTTAATTTACAGTGGGCCTGGTCATCGGGGCGTCTAGCGGGATTATCCGCCGCATCAAAATAAGAGGGCCTAGATTGGGTTACGGCTACGAAGCCGATGTATGTCTTTTGCCTGCTGGGATTGTGAATCCATGGCTGATAATAAAATATGAAAGAAGCTATCTCGGATAAATGAGATAGCTTCTTGGCTTTCTGTTCTATTGGCTTAATAAGTGACGTCGGAAAGCATGATATCAACGATGCCCAACTTTCCGCCCACTTTCCGCTTGGAGGTGTAAACTGGTTCGTCTGAGACATAGTTATTGTCGATGGGGGTGGCCTTCATGCGGATGAGGATTTTCACCCCGGGGTGGTTGTCGGTGATAATGCATTGACCGCCGTGAAGTTCCACAGTCTTTTGCAGGATATCATAACACAGTTTCTTCATAGCTGAGGGCTCGCCGGTAGCGTCAAGCGCGCCGACGTCCAGAATATCGGGTGTAGTTACTTCTTCGTAATCGGTTACGTTGTCTTCCATCGTCAAAAGCATTTCGCTGGGAAAAAACTCAGTGCGGCAGATAAAGCTGCCCTCATCTTTGGTGTACAGGTAGGATATGTTGATGACGTTGAGAATGGCAATTGCAAAAAGCGTTTTGTCCAGCTTGACGATTCCGTTCTGGTAATCCGGGTCATAGAAAAACGAGAGCCCGGTAGCCGCAAGGATCATCTCCACCTGGCCCATCAATGGGGAAAAATATTCGTGGAAATTCACCTCAGTCTGATAGACGGCGTGTTCATCGGAGACGGTGTAGTAGGCGTTAAAGTTGTAAGATAGTTTTAGCAAAGAACGGCAGTTGCGTTCAACATCCCGGATATAATGGGCAGACTCGTAATCCTCCCGTTCCACTAATTGTTCGGAGATCAACTCTGAAAGATTAAAAATACTGGTCATCCGCTGCCGTATGTAGTAGGAGAGAAGCTTAACGCTGCCTTGGTCTTGGACATTGTTGACCAGATAAAAGGGACAACTCTGATAATAAATCCCCACATGCAGGGCACCTTCTTTGGGATCGGGAAATCGGAGTACTTCCAAGCGATCCTGCCTATCCAATTGATTGAACAATTGGATGGAATCAGTAAACAGCTTATCCTCAGCAGCTAAGCAAGACAACGAGAATTGGGGAAAAGCCTCCGCCACGTTGTTTCCCTCTGCTATATGAGGAAATTCTTTCATAGCGGCGGGGTTTACCCACAAAATTTTGAAATCTTCTCCAAAACAAAAACACGGCTGCGCGTGAGAACGGTACAGTTTATATAACCAATCGGTTCTTCCGGCCATAAGAACTCCCTTCTTGTCACCCTCTGGGGGTAAAACTGTCACCGGTGTTAGTAAGATGAGTAACTCTATACCGGAAACGATAGTATTTGAATCTATTCGGGATCCGTCATGTCAAATAAGACAAATATTCATAGATAACTGATATAAGTGTATTCCCTTCTGTATTACACACTGAATCCATTATACTCATTTTCGAATTCTTTGTAAAGCAAGTGGAAACTATTTCCAGGCGGCTTTTTATTGGATTAATACAGCCTTTACAAATTGATTGGATTTCGGTACAATGAAATAGTTTTTTATTTTGCTATAATAAAGGAGCTATCATGGACATTTTTTCAAAAGGCTGGGAGGAGTTTTTTCAACAACAATTCCAGCAGGCTTACTATAAGAGATTGGAGGATTTTCTTATCCACGAATGCGCTGTGGGAACGGTGTACCCGCCGCGGAAAGAATGGTTTGCCGCCTTTGAGATGACACCTTATGAAGAAGTCAAGGCAGTGATTTTAGGGCAGGACCCCTACCACGGGCCCAATCAGGCTCACGGTTTGGCGTTTTCAGTTCCCAAAGGGGAAAAGATTCCCCCGTCTTTGCGCAACATTTTCAAGGAACTGGAAGCGGATATGGGGATTGCCCCGCCGCCTCATGGAAATTTAGAGAGTTGGGCCAAACAGGGGGTACTGCTTTTAAACACAGCGCTTACAGTCCGTGCGGGGCAGGCCAATTCCCATCGGGGAAAGGGCTGGGAGATCTTTACCGATGCTGCAATCTCTTATCTCAATCAACGGGAAAAGCCGCTGGTGTTCCTTTTATGGGGGAGCAGTGCGTGGAAAAAGGAGACGCTTATCACAAATCCTAAGCACCTCGTATTAAAGGCTGCCCACCCAAGCCCGCTGTCCGCCAGTCGCGGATTTTTCGGTTGCCGGCATTTTTCTCAAACATGCCATTTTTTGCAACAAAACGGCATGTGTATTGACTTTTGTATTCTAAAGTAGAATATATTGATTATATCATATCAATATTTTCAAATCCAGTGCGAATGTGATATAATTTTTTATATGCGAAAATGACGTGTATAAAATACGGCGAATTTTCCATACAATATTTGTATGGAGGGACCAACCATGTTTCATGTAAAAAAGCCGGAAATGATTAACAAAACGATTCGCATGCCTCAGGAATTGGTTCGTCAAATGGAGGTCCTTGCGCAGAGAAAAGAGATTTCACTGAACAATCTGATCGTTCAGTGCTGTCAGTATGCGATGGAAAACTTATCTCCTGAAGAAACCAACGAGTAGGCCGAGGAAAGGAAGAAGTATGGGCAAACAGGTTTGGAAACCGGGCACGATGCTTTCGCCAGTGCCTCCGGTTCTGGTTTCTTGCGGCTCTTTAGAAAGACCAAATATTTTAACTATAGCGTGGACAGGAGTTGTGAACACCATTCCGGCTATGACTTATATCTCGGTACGGCCCCAGCGGTATTCCTATCCCCTCATCAAGGAGAGCGGGGAATTTGTCATCAACCTGACCACCTGCGGCCTCACCTGGGCAGCGGATTACTGTGGGGTGAAAAGCGGGGCGGACACCGATAAGTTTGCCGCATGCAAGCTAACCCCACAAGCTGTTTCTCAGGTGGGAGCGCCCATTATCGCGGAAAGCCCCATCAACATAGAATGCCGGGTGGAAAAGGTGATTCCCTTGGGGAGCCATGACATGTTTTTGGCCCGGATTGTGGCGGTAAATGTGGACGAAAACCTAATCGACCAGAAGGGCAAGCTCCACCTGGACAAAAGCGGGCTGGTGGCCTATTCCCACGGGGAGTATTTCGCGTTGGGGGAGAAGTTGGGCGCCTTTGGGTACTCGGTGAGAAAAAAGTCAAAGCCTTCAAAACGTCTGGGGCCTTCCAAAAGGAAACCCTATCATAAAAAATGAGCAGTGAAAAAGCAGAGGGCACTCCTCTGCTTTTTCGTTATGATATGGTTTTTGTGATAAAACCGGTTAGGCAAATCCTATTCGATGAAGTCTATATAGCGAACGGGACGAGTGCGAGGATGGGAACGGATATGGGCAAGGGTTTCCTTGTCCAGAGGGAGGGGCGTGTAGTCGGGACAGCAGCCTCGGACGTCGAGGACGACGTTTTTAAGTATGCATTTGTGGTTGGTCCAATAGATGCAGAAGATGTTGCGGCAGTTGAGAACCGTCATGGCTTTTCATCCTCCTCCAAATTCTCCAGCATAATTCTGACGGCCTCCACGACGAAAGCACTGAAAGTGCAGTTTTTTCCTCGTATTGCATTTTCTACTTCGTCAATTACATCAATTGGAAAACGTATTGATTTACTGGCTGTTGGAGGAATCTGAGGAATTCTAATTGGCCGCATGTCATCACCTGTGCTGTATTTGTTTTATTGGCTTATTTCTATTTTATACTAGAATTATATTTTTGTATGTAGTACGATGGTCGAACGTTAGTTTTGCTTGGGATATCACGTTCAGTTGACTTGTAGTCCTACATATGTATTACATTTGGGCGTAAAAATATTATATCAGAGAAAAGTTTAAAAAGAACGTTTCATTGGCGTATAAAGACAATTTTTCGGGAGAATGTAGGGGCGGGGCTCTGCCCCGCCCCTACATTCTCCCTGTCCATCATAAAAACAGCCACCCATTTTTTTAACGGGCGGCTGTAGTAAGGCGGTTTTGTGTTGCTTCGCAACGCTTGAGAACCCCTTGATAGGGTTCTCAAACTCTCCTGATCTTTTGAAAGCAAAATATTACGCTTTTTACAGAAGAGTTTCCTCTGCGAAAGACGGCCAAAGACTCTGTCTTTGGAATCTGCAATTTTTCGAGAAAAATTGAGTAAAGCTTTTATATTTGACAGAAAAAATTCGATTTATTTGTCGAATTATAATTTTTTTGTCAAAATATCAACTGCTTTTTCCAAAGTTTTCGAGTTTTCTATGTTTACGGCTGCAACGTCCTTGAGGGTTTTCTTAACAAGGCCTGTGAGCACCTTGCCCGGCCCCAGTTCTACAAAATTTTTATAGCCGTCGGTTTGCAATTCGGCGAGCTCTGAGGTGAACCGGACGGGCGATACGATGTGCTTTGCCAGATACCCGGCCATGTCGGAACAGTCGGTGAGCTTTTTGCCAGTGAGGTTGGAGTAAAAATCCAATTTGGGCTTTGCAAAGGAAAAGTTCTTTGCCGCCTCATAGAATTCGTCGGCCGCGGGCTGCATCAGCTTGGAGTGGAAGGCCGCGGAAACAGCAAGGGGAATGGCCCGCTTGCCCATGGCGACAAAGGTTTCGGAAGCTTCTGCCACCGCTGTCCGCTCCCCGGCGATGACAGTTTGGGCGGTCGAATTGTAGTTGACGGGCAGGACATAACCGGGGGTTTCTTCGCAGACGCTGGCCACTTCCTCCGCTGTGAGGCCCACAATGGCGGCCATGGCTCCGTCCTGCTGTTCGGCGCATCTGCCCATGGCGTCGGCCCGGGCCTTGATGAGCTTAAAACCGTCCTCCATGGTGAGCATGGAGGCGGCGACCATGGCGGCGTACTCACCCAGGGAATGGCCAGCCACGGCTGAGGCGTCAATGCCTTTTTCTCGGGCGCAGGCCAATGCGGCAAGGCTGGTGGCCATAATGGCGGGCTGGGATACCTGAGTTTTCGCTAACTCCTCGGCAGTGCCATTGAGGCAAATTTCTTTCAGGTCAAAGCCCAGCACGTCACAGGCACAAGTGAAAACTTCCGCCGCCTTGGGAGAGGCTGCAATCAGTTCCCCAGCCATCTGGGGGTACTGAGAGCCTTGTCCTGAAAACAAAAATACGGTTTTTTCCATGAAATCGAATCCTTTCTACAGTCAAAATGGGCTTTGTTACAATTTTGTAAACAATTATCCGTTACAGTGGCAAAATAGGGGCTTTTTGTCGGGATTTGAAGGTTTTCACTGGAGAATCCCGGGGATAATTATTGACAAAACGGTAACAAACCGATACAATATAAAAGATAGCCCAATAATTGGGCGCTTTTTTTGGGACGCATGCCCAGGGAAAATGATTTTCTTCAATATAACAAATTTTTTGGCAGTTTGCAAGGCAGAAATATTCATATCTTTATGTTAAAATAGAAAAACCGGCGTTTATGGATAGAAAGGTGAGGTATGCTATGGGTGTTAAAATTTTGGGGACGGGCGTTTGCTTTCCGGAAGCTGTGGTGAAAAACGATGATTTCACCAAAATTGTCGAGACTTCCGACGAATGGATTGTAAAACGGACCGGTATCCACACCCGGCGCATGACGGGACAACCCACCTATGTTTTGGCGGAAGAGGCGGCTAAAAACGCCATTGCCGACGCTAAACTTAAGCCGGAGGACATCGATTTGATCCTTTGCACCACCGTCACCTCCGACTTTATCACCCCTTCCCTGGCCTGTGTGGTACAGGGGCGCATCGGGGCCAAAAACGCCATTGCTTATGACATCAACTGCGCCTGTGCGGCGTTTGTATACACCATGGATTTGGCCAACATGTATCTAGAACACGGATACAAAAACATCCTGCTGATTTCAGCGGAGTGCCTATCCAAAATCACCAATTTTGAGGATCGAGGCACCTGCGTGCTCTTTGGCGACGGGGCGGGGGCCTGCGTCGTCGGGAAGGGAGAAGGCGGATTTTCGTCCGCTTTGGGCTGCGACGGAACCGGGGCGCACACCCTGTTTGCCCGCCGTTCCCGCAACGAAATCCCCTTTGTCGATGTAGTGGATCCCCAGGACATCGACCATTTCCCCGATTCCAAGGACAATACGATTTACATGGATGGCCGGGAGGTGTACAAATTCGCGGTGAACGCCATGGCGATCGGCGTCAAGGACGCCTGCGAACGGTTCGGCACCACGCCGGAGGAGCTCGATTGGGTGATCCCTCATCAGGCGAACATCCGCATTGTCCAGACAGCGGCCAAGGAGCTGGGGCTTTCGATGGATAAATTTATCTGCAACATCGGGGATTATGGAAACACCTCGTCGGCCTGTATCCCGATTGCGCTGGACGAGGCCATCAAAGACGGGAGAATCAAGCGCGGCCAGAAAATCTGCATCGTCGGGTTCGGCGCGGGGCTGGTGTACGGCGGCGCTGTGTTTGAATATTAAAAGAAGCTGATTTCCCAGAAAGGGAGAAGGGCAGGTTTAAAAGATGATAAAAACAAGGGTTACCGAATTATTAGGCGTCAAATATCCCGCTATCCAAGGGGGGATGGCCTGGGTAGCGGAATCTACCTTGGCGGCCGCTGTTTCCAACGCGGGCGGCGTGGGCCTCATCGCGGGGGGCGCCGCACCGGTCGACGTAGTGCGGGAGGAAATCCGGAAGGCCAAAAAGCTGACCGACAAACCCTTCGGCGTGAACATCATGCTCATGAGCCCCAACGCTGCGGATTTGGCGCAGCTCGTTATCGAGGAGCGGGTGCCCATCGTCACCACGGGAGCCGGCAATCCCGGTAAATTTATGGAAGCCTGGAAAAACGCCGGTATCAAGGTGATCCCGGTGGTTCCCTCCGTCGCTTTGGCGAAGCGGATGGAACGGGCGGGAGCTGACGCGTTGGTGGCGGAAGGAACCGAGGCTGGCGGCCATATCGGGGAACTGACTACCATGGCGCTTGTGCCTCAGATTGTGGACGCGGTGGACATCCCCGTCATTGCCGCGGGCGGAGTCGCCGACGGAAGAGGCTTGGCGGCGGCGTTGATGCTGGGAGCGGAGGGCGTCCAAATGGGCACCGTCTTTTTGGCATCGGATGAATGTCAGATCCACCAAAATTACAAAGACCTGGTTTTGAGTGCAAAGGACACCGACAGCGCCGTGACTGGAAGGATTTCCGGGTGTGCAGCCTGCCGGCAGATCCGTAATAAATTTACCAAGCGTATCATGGAAAAGGAGCGGGAGGGCCTCACCCAGGAGGAGTTTGAGGAAGCCTGCACCGGTTCCCTGCGCCGGGCCGTAAAGGACGGCGACAAGGAGAACGGCAGCTTTATGGCCGGGCAGATCGCCGGTATGATTAAAGAAATCCGCCCCTGTCAGGAAATCCTGGACAGTATTTTTGGCGATGCTGAAAAGATTGTGAAAGAAAAATCCAAACTGTTTTGAGAAGTTGAAATAAAGGAGTGCTTGATTTTGGCGAAAACCGCATTGATTACAGGCGCCTCCCAGGGAATCGGTGCCTGTATCGCAAAAACCCTTGCGAAAGAAGGGTATAACATTGCCGTCAACTGCCGCAGCGAAGTGGAAATCCAAAACGGAGGCTCCGATGTAGCAGATGTCTGCCGGGCGTTTGGCGTGGAGGCAGAGTGCTTTATCTGCGACGTCTCGGATTTTGCGGCCTGCGGAGAGATGGTCAAAGATGTTAAAAGTCGTTTTGGTTCCATCGATGTGTTGGTCAACAACGCAGGCATCACCAAGGATGGGCTGTTGGCACGCATGAGCGAAGAACAGTTCGATATGGTGACCAATGTCAACTACAAGTCAGTCTTTAACATGACCCGTCATGTGAGCGCCATTATGATCCGCCAGCGGAGTGGGAGAATCATCAATATGTCTTCCGTTGCAGGCGTATACGGCAATCCGGGGCAGTTTAACTACTCCGCTTCCAAGGCCGGTATCATCGGCATGACCAAGACGGCGGCCAAGGAGTTGGGTTCCCGGAATATCACCGTCAACGCCATCGCCCCCGGATTTGTCCAGACCCCGATGACCGATGTGCTGGATGAAAAATACAAGGAAGCTATTGTGAAACAAATCGCTTTGGGCCGGTTCGGTCAGCCGGAGGACATCGCAAACGCTGTGGCGTTTCTCGCGTCCGACAAAGCGGGTTACATCACCGGGCAGATCATCGAAGTGTCCGGCGGCATGTCGATGTAGCTCAAGTGATTTGTAAAAGATTTTTACAGTATTTTATGCCTTGGCTGGATGGTTCCCAATTTTGGCGATACCTGGTCCGGCACAATTTCCGATGAAAGGAAGCTCTTTGCCACAGCAATTTGAAAAATAGCTGCAAGCAAAGGCGTGGTAATGTAGATGAGAAGAGTTGTAATCACCGGAATGGGAGTGGTCACTTCCATTGGCAAAGATGTAGAGACCTTTTGGCAAAGTCTCAAAAACGGCAAACACGGTTTTTCTCAAATCGAGAGCTTTGATTGTTCCGACATGGAAGTGACGGTCGCAGCCGAGATCAAGGACTTTGACCCTTTGACCGTTTTAGAAAAGAAAGAGCTGCGCCGTACGGACCGGTATTGCCAATTCGCTATTTATGCAGCAGAACAGGCGCTCAAAAACTGTGGTTCTGACTTTAAAGACCTGGACCCTTACCGGGTAGGCGTCATTGTCGGCAGCGGGATCGGCGGAATGAGCACCTGGGAGTCAGAGCACAGCAAATATTTGGAAAAGGGCCCAAAACGGGTTTCTGTTTTCTTTATCCCTACCATGATTTCCAACATGGCGGCGGGGAACATTTCCATCCGGACTGGGTTTAAGGGCGTCAATTACGCGCCGGTTACCGCCTGCGCCACCTCCACTCACGCGGTTGGTGAAGCATTCCACAACATCAAAAACGGCTATTTGGACGTCTGCGTCACCGGAGGCGCCGAAGCTGCTATTACTAAATTTTCCATTGCGGGCTTTGACAATATGGGAGCCCTCTCCAAATCGTCCGATCCGGATCGGGCATCCATTCCCTTTGACAAGGAGCGGGACGGCTTTGTTATGGGTGAAGGAGCCGGTATTCTCATCTTAGAGGAACTGGAGCACGCAAAGGCAAGAAACGCGACTATTTACGGCGAGATCGTTGGCTATGGCGCCACGGGAGACGCCTATCACATCACCAGCCCCGCCCCCGACGGGGAAGCGCCCGCCAAGGCGATGCAACTGGCCATTGAAGAAGCGGGGCTCAGTCCCAAGGATGTGGATTACATCAATGCTCACGGCACATCCACTCCCATCAACGACTACTATGAGACCAATGCCATCAAGGTGGCACTGGGCGAGGCGGCCCAAAAAGTTGCCGTATCTTCTACCAAGTCGATGACCGGGCATTTGTTGGGCGCCGCTGGCGCGGTGGAGGCGATCGCCACGACGTTGGCGCTGAAAAACGGCGTCATTCCCGGCACGTTGGGCTACAAAGTGCCGGATGAAAACTGCGACCTCGACTATGTAACCGAAGGTGCCCGGAAAGCCGATATCAAAGTGGCGCTGACTGATTCTCTGGGGTTTGGCGGACACAACGCCTGTATTTGTCTGAAAAAGTACGAGGAATAATCCTGACAGAATAGTGAGGGTAGATCATGGCTGAAATGAAATTAACTGTTTCTGAAATTAAGGAACTAATGGATAAAATGGCCGCTGACCGGTTGACGGAGGTTTCTGTCAAGGTGGAGGGTTTTGAGCTTTCCCTGAAAGCGGAGCAGGCTCAGGTTGTCTACGAACAGGCCGCTACTGGGGCCCCAGTAGTGGCACCACAACCGGTTGTGGAAAGCACAAAAGAAGAACCTTCCGGCAATGTGGTAAAATCCCCCCTTGTTGGGACGTTTTACGCAGGTTCCGCCCCAGACAAGCCGGCCTTTGCCCCTGTGGGGACAGTGGTTCACAAAGGGGATACCCTGTTTATTATTGAGTCAATGAAACTGATGAACGAAATCAAGAGTGAGTTTGATGGGACCGTCACGAAGGTCTTAGTGGAAAACGGCGAGGGCGTGGAATATGGCCAGCCCATCCTCATCATCGAATAGAAAGGCGGAAGGCAGATGGCGCTGCTCAATCTAGAACAAATTAAGGAAATCATTCCCCATAGGGATCCTTTCCTCCTCATCGACGAGGTGTTGGAGTTGGAGCCGGGTGTCCGGGTAGTGGCAACAAAGTATCTTAAGCCGGAAGAACCTTGGTTTAAGGGACATTTTCCGGGAATGCCGGTTCAGCCCGGCGTCCTCACCATTGAGATGTTGGCTCAGGCCGGAGCAGTCTGCGCTTTATCCCTGCCGGAAAACAAGGGGAAAATCGCCTTTTTCGCCGGAATTGACAAGGCGCGTTTTCGCCAGCAGGTCAAGCCCGGAGATACATTGGTGCTTTCTGTCGAGATGATAAAATCCCGCGGCAGCATCGGTGTGGGCAAGGCGGTGGCCACGGTGAACGGCAAAAAGGCCGTGACCGCGGAGATCACTTTTGCTTTGGGAAATTAAATGGAATATTTTATACGAAATGGATATTCTTCTACAATATATCATATGAGTATAGACAACCAATGATTGAACTGGAGCTATTTTTATGTTTCATAAAGTTCTGATTGCTAACCGTGGAGAGATTGCCGTCCGTATCATCCGCGCTTGTCGGGAACTGGGTATCGCCACTGTGGCGGTTTTTTCTGAGGCCGACCGGACAGCCCTCCACGCTCAGATCGCCGACGAAGCCATCTGTATTGGCCCGGCGAAAACGGCGGAAAGCTACCTGAACATCAAGGCGATCCTGGCCGCCTGTGAGCGGACGGGAGCTGAGGCTGTCCATCCAGGCTTTGGCTTCCTGTCGGAAAACGCCAACTTTGCTCGGATGTGTGAAAAATGCGGCGTGACCTTTATTGGGCCTACTCCTGCTGCCATGGAGCTGATGGGCGACAAGGCCCAGGCCAAAATGACGATGAAAAACGGCGGTGTGCCGGTGATACCCGGATCTGACGGAGTAGTAAAAACGTTAGAGGAAGCGCTACAAATTGCCAACGAGGTGGGATATCCCGTTATGGTCAAAGCCTCGGCCGGTGGCGGAGGCCGCGGAATCCGGCAAGTTCAAAACGACTCCCAGTTGGAATCTGCCATAAATGCCGCTCGCCAGGAGGCGTTGGCGTTTTTTGGAGACGACGGCGTATACATTGAAAAATTTATTGAGAACCCCCGCCATGTGGAAATCCAAATTTTAGCGGATCATTATGGAAACGTGGTTTACCTGGGGGAGCGGGACTGCTCTTTGCAGCGCCGGAACCAAAAGCTCATTGAGGAGTGCCCCTGCCCCGTCATGACCCCTTCTCTTCGCAAAGCGATGGGGGAGGCGGCGGTCAAGGCAGCGGTCGCTTGTGGTTACCGAAACGCGGGAACAGTGGAATTTCTTCTCTCCGGCAAGGACTTCTATTTTATGGAGATGAACACCCGTATTCAAGTGGAGCATCCCATTACCGAGATGGTCACCGGCATTGACCTAGTCAAAAACCAGATTTTGATTGCTGCGGGGCGTCACCTGGACTTTGAACAGGAGGATATTGCCATGCGGGGCCATGCTATCGAGTGCCGGGTTAACGCCGAGAATCCGGAACTGGATTTCAGGCCGTCTCCTGGCAAAATTCAGGGGCTTCACATGCCTGGCGGCCCTGGAATCCGCATTGACAGCGCCGTTTATCAGGGGTGCGAAATCTCCCCTTATTACGACAGCATGATCGCAAAGCTCATCGCCTATGCCCCTACTCGGCAGG
This sequence comes from uncultured Oscillospiraceae bacterium, assembly GCA_904396495.1. GTDB lineage: Bacteria > Bacillota > Clostridia > Oscillospirales > Ruminococcaceae > Fumia. The sequence goes on along the minus strand of CAJFOJ010000033.1, from coordinate 11,517 downwards.
AGGCGATTATGAAGATGAAATGGGCTTTGGCGGAGTTTTTAGTCGAAGGTGTTGACACCAATATCGATTTTCAGTTAAACTTAATGAAGGATCCCAATGTGGAGGCGGGAAATTACGACATCGGCTATCTGGGAAGAAGTGAGCATCTTCATTTCAAACGATGATGTGCCCGCACGTAACGTCCTTCTATATCAGATGCAGAAAGGCATGAATGTGAATGCTGGAAGATTTGTTTAAGGTTGTCAAGGCACGACTTGACTACGACGACAAGACACCGAACAACATCAGGTCCAAGATGCCGGGGGATTTGCTCTTTAAATGCCCCCGCTGTCAGAACGTCATGTTCATGGACGAATACAAGGCGGGGCTCAAGGTCTGTTCCGCTTGTTCTTACCATGCACGGATTTCCGCAAAAGAGCGGCTGGATCTCACAGTGGACCAGGGAAGCTTTGTGGAATACGATGCTGAAATGAGTTCCCTTAATCCTTTGGATTTTGAGGGATATGACGACAAGCTAAAAGAGATGCAGGAAAAAACGGGGCTCAAAGATGCCGTTATCACCGGAGAATGCACTATCAGGAGGCGGAAATGTGTTATCATCATCATGGATTCCCGCTTTATGATGGCCTCTATGGGCTCAGTGGTGGGAGAGAAGATCACTAGGGCCTTTGAACGGGCCACTGAAAAGGAATTACCGGTAGTTGCCTTTACCGCTTCCGGCGGTGCAAGGATGCAGGAGGGGATTATTTCCCTGATGCAGATGGCAAAAACTTCTGCCGCGGTTGCCCGCCATTCCGACAAAGGACTTCTATACATCACCGTCCTCACCGATCCGACAACGGGCGGTGTCACCGCGTCTTTTGCGTCTTTGGGGGACATTATTATCGCTGAACCCAAAGTGCTCATTGGATTTGCTGGGCGCCGGGTGATTGAAGGGACCATTAAACAGCGGTTGCCGGACGACTTTCAGTCGGCGGAATTCATGCTGGAGCATGGATTTGTGGATATGATCGTCCCACGAGTCAACATGCGCCGTACCATTTCCAAACTGTTAAAGTTGCATCTAAAGGAGGAAAACAAATGGAACAGTTGACTCCTTGGGATAGAATTGAATTAATCCGCCATAAGGGGCGGCCCACCATAAACGACTATATCCCTCTGATTTTTGACGAGTTTTATGAACTGCACGGCGACCGCTGCTTTGGGGACGATGCGGCCATTTTGGGCGGTATCGGCCGGTTTAACGGCTTGTCTGTCACAGTACTCGCTGAGGTAAAGGGACGGGATTTGGAAGAAAACAAAAAGACCAATTTTTCCTGTCCTCATCCGGAGGGCTATCGTAAAGCCCTCCGCTTAGCCAAGCAGGCAGAGAAATTTGGCCGGCCGGTGATCTGTTTTATCGATACGCCAGGTGCCTTTTGCGGCGTGGCTGCGGAGGAGAGAGGGCAGGGCGAGGCTATTGCCCGCAACCTAAAGGAATTTTCAACCTTACGGGTACCGGTTATTTCCATCATTTTAGGGGAAGGCGGCTCCGGCGGCGCGTTGGCTTTGGGTGTTTGCGATGAGTTTGCTATGCTCCAAAATGCGGTCTACTGCGTCATTTCCCCTAGGGGTTGTGCCAGCATTCTGTGGAAAGACGCCTCCAAAGAAAAGGAAGCGGCAGAAAAATTACACATTACGGCGGAGGATATGGTCAGTTTAGGAGTATGCGACAGCATTATTCCGGAACCAGCTGGCGGTGCTCATATGAATCACCAAGTTATGGCCGGCAATATTTCCGATTACCTTATCGGGGCCCTCAAAAAATTAACTGGGAAAAGTATTGCAAATTTACTGGAAGCACGATATAATAAGTTCAGAAAAATTGGGGCCTTTGAAGAGAAATCGCATTCATATGGGTATAACTGCCCTTAGCGTGTTATAATAATGTCTGTTAAATAAATTTGTTGCAGTTTATTTAAGCGGTATAACCGTTTAATCTCATAAGAGCGATCGACTATAGTTGCATTTATGAGATTCAGGCATTGTTACAATGGGTGCCCAAACTGGTATCTCACAACATTCCAGTTTGAAGGAGAAGATTTTGCTGTCTTTGCGGCGGAATCCTGTACTTGAACAAAACCATCTGGATGTGTTCGGCACACATTATAATAGAACCATCACAATGCAGTTAGGAGGGGAACACATGGTATTCGAAAAGGTAAAAGATATTCTGGTTGACCAGTTGGATGTCGAAGAGGAGAAAGTGACCATGGAAGCATCTGTCACGGATGACTTGGGCGCCGATTCTTTGGATCTTGTCGACCTTGTGATGTCTTTGGAAGAAGAATTTGATGTTGAAATTCCAGACGATCAAGTAGAGAATATCAAAACCGTTGGCGATATCGTAAAATATATCGAAGATAATGCTCAATAGATCCTTTTGATTTTCTATAAAAGGATAACAAGTAACGGGCTGGTTTGGAAACGGGTGTGGGAGAATAAGTCCTCACAATAGTTTCCAAACTGGCTCCTTGTTTTTAAACGCACAAAAAGAGCAGGGCTAAAATGCCCTGCTCTTTTTTATGCAAGAAGGATTAGCAGCATCCGCAATCATTGTTGCAGCCACAGTTGTTGTTGCAGCCGCAGCCGCCGAAGCCGTTGTTACCACAGCAGCACACCAACAAGAGGATGATGATCAGGATCCAACTGCAGTTTCCACCAAAACAGTTCATAAGAGAACCTCCTTAAAATTATTGTACTGCATACTATGTCGGGAGGTCGGGTTGTGTTACAAACTGCCAAAGGAAAATTAAAATTCCCGTTCCATATCTTTTTGAAGCCGCTTGATGATGCGCTTTTCCAGTCGGGAAATATAAGACTGGGAAATGCCGATAAGATCGGCCACCTCCTTTTGGGTGCGCTCCTGCTGTCCGTGAAGACCAAATCGCAACTCCATAATTTGCCTCTCCCTACTGCTTAAACGGTTGATGCAGTTCATGAGGGCAGTCCGCTCCGCTTCGTTTTCCATGTTTCGGTTGACGCAGTCCTCGTCGGTGCCGAGGATGTCGGAGAGCAACAGTTCGTTGCCGTCCCAGTCAATATTGAGAGGTTCGTCAAAGGAGAGCTCTGTTTTCTGATGGCTGTTTTTCCTAAGATGCATGAGAATTTCGTTTTCAATGCAGCGGGAGGCATAAGTGGCGAGTTTAATTTTCTTTTCAGGTGAAAAGGTGTTGACTGCCTTGATGAGCCCGATAGTGCCGATGGAAATCAAGTCCTCAATGTTGATGCCTGTGGATTCAAATTTTCGTGCGATATACACCACCAGCCGAAGATTGTGGGTAATGAGTTCATTGCGGGCCTTTTCCGGATCTGTGGCTAAGAGGGCAAACATTTGCTCCTCCTCCTCCCGATTTAGCGGGGGAGGAAGCGTTTGGGAGCCGTTTATGTAGTCAATGCGCTTTGAAAAGCCCAGTAGTTCTAACAGCTTTTGTTTGAGCCTTACATAAATTGACTGTTGGTTGAGTGATAGCATGTCGTTTTCCATCCTTTCCCCTGTTTATTCTTGAAAGAGCGTTTCTCCCGCGATAGCATCCGCTTCTCCATCGGAGAGCGGTTGGAACACCGGGACCAACACACAGTCCCGGGTTCTCTTTTCTCCGCTTTGAATCATCGCAAAGGAATCGGGCGCAAAGCCTGCCAGAATTCCTTTGCCGCCTACAGAGTGGTAAGGGACCATCTGTATTCGAGAGGCCCATTGGTGGCCGCTTAAGGCAGTAACAGCCTCTATGTCCCGCATACAGGCCAACACGTCTTGAGGCACGATATTCCGTAGGCTTTGAGTGGTACAAAAGACGGCGGGAAGCCCACTGACCGAATAGGCTTTGTTTCCGGTGTCCAAAAATACGGTGAGGACAGTCTGATTGCCATCTACTGACACTTCCGCCTGACAGAGTTGCCTCGGGTGGATGCGTCGGGCCAAAAGCCATTCTAAGAGGCGTACGACGCCGTAGGCAAGTATAGTGGATATGATGAGCGTCAGTGCGGATAGATGGTAATAGACCGTTCCATTTCGAATCGCCAATTTGGCCGGGGTAAACAAAAACCAAATGGCGATCATAAATCCGGCGAACAAAAAATTGGCTCCCAAAAAAATCAGAACCCTTTTGAGGAAGACCCCTCGCGCTTGAAAGCCAAATCCGACCCAGACGATTGCTGCGGCCATTGCAAGCTTAATGAGCAGCAAAAGCACAAAGGGGAGGTCAGGCGCTAAAATAATAAGGGAAGAGAAGCCTCCCGCACAGGAAGCAAGCCCACGTCTAAGAGTTTTGGATTTTGATTTGGAGAGGGATTCAGTGGCCAGCAGCAGAAAATAAGTGATATAAATGTTTAGACCGATAAGTACATCTATGTAAATGACTGTCATATTCAAGCTGTCCTTTGCGGCAATATCCTTTAAGGGGTTTAATAGATCACTGATTCTATTATAGAAGGGCAGGTTTGAAAAAAATGTCACAACGGGAAAGATAACGCTGTCCTTTCTCGAACCAAAAAAATATTTTAATCATACAATAGAAAGCAGACATCTTTATCTGTCCTACCTGCCTTACGCGCGGGGCTGGTAGAAGAAAAATCTGCGCGGAGAATGGCGGTATTTTTATGGCTCGTAAAGGTGGAGTGCCAGGCCTGATTACACCTGATGCGCTGTACGACTATACGAAACACGCACAGCAAGATGCTTCTTGCGGTTGCTCGCCGGAAGCGGTAATGAATCCTAATTGCAGTTGTCGGGGCGATTCCGATGTGCACTGCAAGCCTATCGAATGCACCTATGACAGGGATTTCGATGAGAACGCACACAAGTACAGAATCTGTTGCGATGCAAACGGATGCTGCTGCAAATATCCTTGCAGCTGCCGGAACCCCTTCTGGCCCGAATTTGCCCATCCCAGATGGCTTTGCTGTCGCGACCTGTATAACGGTGAAGCGGAAAGCTGCTACGGCAACGAGTGATCCAATAACAAAAAGCCGAAGCATGATTGCTTCGGCTTTTTGTTCGATCAGTCGCTTTCCTCTAAAAGATAACGGAGCATTCGCCGTGGATTTTCCAAAAAAGTTTTGGTCAGCTGATAATGTTCGGTTCGTTCATATTCCGTGGAGACAATCCCTTTTTCGCTGATGGAGTAAATTTCCGCATCCGGACAGGCCATGAGAATGGGGGAATGGGTGGCGATGATAAACTGGGATTTCAACTCTACCAGTTGATGGATACGGCTGAGCAGCGTCAGCTGGTTTTGAGGCGAAAGGGCGGCTTCCGGCTCGTCCAGCAGGTAGAGGCCATTTCCACCGAACCGGTTGAGGGCGAGAGCAAGAAAGCTCTCTCCATGGGACTGGTTGTGGAGAGATTTTCCCCCGTAAGACCGCAATAACCCCATGTCGACCTCTTCCAGACGATCCACTTCGCTTGCCACGTTGTAGAAACTCTCTGCCCGGAGAAAAAAACCGTCTTTTGGACGGTGGATTCCCTTTTCCAGAGTTAGATACCGGTAGAGGGGGGAGTGGGTCTCACTGGTGGCAAAATGAAAGTTCTGGGTGCCGCCTTCTGGATTAAAGCCGAAAGCCACGGCGATAGCTTCCAATAAAGTAGATTTGCCGGAGCCGTTCTCCCCGACGAAAAAGGTGACGGGGCTTTTCAGTTCCAGCCGTTTGAGGTTGTGGATAGCCGGGATGGACGCTGTATAGCCCAAATCTCTGTCGGTATGCGGCTTTAACCGCACGGCACGGATGTAGAGGTCGTCAAACAAGAAAATTCCCTCCCAAAAGGTAAAAGGGAAGCAATCGCCTCCCTTGTTTTTGTCAAATAAATTCCGTCCCGTCGGCGCAAAGCACCTTAAGACGGCAAATATTGTGATAATCAAGATCAATAGCCGCCCATTTGGCGAAAGCGTCTGTCAGAAGGGTCGGGTTGATGTTCACTTGAGTTCCGGCAGGCAAAGTAACCTTCAATTTCACCATGTCTCCGCAGAAAACTCGCTTGGCAAAAATCATCGGCTTTAAGTCCACCATTTTCGGCCCCTTTTTGGTGCGCTTTTCAGTTTCGATGGAGTCTTGGGCGAGAAATTCATTCAGTTTTTCAGCCAGTTGCTCCATAGGGAGAGCCTTGCAGGACATGGTGAGTTCGTAATCCGCCCGTTCGATGTCGTTTGCCTTGTGGACAGGGGGCTGGATGGCGCGGATGACAATACCCTCCGGCATGGCGTCGTTGAGACGCTTTGCCGCTTCGTTAAGCGGGATGTCGGTAGTCAGGCGAAAGTCAAAGCTTTCGTTTATTCCCTCATAGCCCAAAGCGATAGGCAGGGCAAAGGTCAGATAGATATGGGGATTAAACCCCTGGGTGTACCAGATTGGCAGCTTTGCCCGCTGAAAGGCCCGCTGAATGGTGCGGTAAAGATCCAGGTGGGAAATGTATTTGGCCCGGCCAAACTTGTGGTAGAAGGCCCTCACATCGTAGACAGGAACGCCCTCGATAACGGTGATTTTCGGTTGTAGATCAGCCAATACATTCACCTCCTCCAATGAGCTTGTTGGCGCCGCATCCGGCGCAATGTTCTTTACAATTTGGAGTGACCTGTGCGTTTTTCGCCTTTTGGTACTCCCGCCACAGGAATTTTTTTGAAACGCCTACGTCGATGTGATCCCAGGGGAGGATTTCGTTTTCCTCCCGAACCCGGTTGGCGTAAAATTCTATCGTGAGGCCGGCATCAGCAATTGCCTGTTTCCACTTTTCAAAGTCAAAGCACTCGTCCCAACTGTCAAATTTGCAGCCCATTTTCCAGGCGTTATAAATCGCTTTTCCTAAGCGCCGGTCGCCGCGGGCAACAACGCCTTCCAGCACCGAGGTTTTTACCTCGTGCCAGCTCAGCGAAATCTTTTTGGTGGTGACGCTGTGCTGCAGGGCCTTTTGTTTCTCGACAATCTCGTCGTAGGTGTCCTGTGCGCACCACTGAAAGGGGGTGAAGCACTTGGGCACAAAGGTGGAAACGCTGATGGAGACGTTAACCGCCTTCCCCTTTTTGCGGGAAGGGAGGGAGTAATATATATCGACAATCCGCTGTCCCAGAGCGGTGATACCGGTGACATCTTCAATGGTTTCAGTGGGGAGGCCCAGCATAAAATAGAGCTTCACCGAGGTGTAGCCGCCCTCAAAGGCGATGCGGCAGGTCTCCATGACCTCTTTTTCGCTTACGTTTTTGTTGATGACATCCCGCAGCCGCTGAGTGCCCGCTTCCGGGGCGAAGGTGAGGCCGCTTTTGCGGACGCGACTCACCTTTTGTAAGAGTTCTTCGGAAAAATTATCCACCCGCAGGGAGGGAAGGGAAAGATTAATTTTTTCTTCTTCGGTGTAGTCGATCATCTTGTCCAGCAGTTCCTCCACCTGGGGATGGTCGGAGGTGGAGAGGGAGGACAGAGACATTTCGTCGTAGCCGGTGGTGTCGCAGAGGGACTTACCCTGGCGGCAGAGGGTGTCCGGCGTTTTGGCGCGGATGGGGCGATAGATAAACCCGGCCTGACAGAAGCGGCAGCCGCGGATACAACCACGCATGACTTCCAACACCGCCCGGTCATGGACGGTTTCGGTGTAGGGGACAATAAAGGTTTCGGGGTAAAAGACCTTGTCCATGTCCTTGATAATGCGTTTGGTCACCTTTTCCGGCGCGCCGCCTTTTGGGGTGACCGAGGTAATGATACCAGTTTCATCGTAGGTCACGTCATAAAGGGAGGGAACATAGATGCCGGGGATTTGGGCGGCTTCCCGGAGAAAAGCCTGCTTATCCCAGCCTTTTTTCTTGTGCTGCTGCAAAAGGTCGATCATCTCGAGCATGACTTCCTCCCCCTCGCCGATCTGGAACAGGTCAATGAAATCGGCAAGCGGTTCCGGGTTCATGGCGCAGGGGCCGCCGGCAATAATTAAAGGCGCGTCATTTCCACGCTCAGAGGCCAGCGGCTCAATCCCGCCTAAGTCCAGCATGTTGAGAATGTTCGTGTAGGAGAGCTCATACTGAAGGGAGAATCCCACCACGTCAAATTCGGTGAGTGGATCGAGGCTTTCGAGACCGTAGAGGGGAATGTTGTTTTCCCGCATGAGGGCTTCAAAGTCGATCCAGGGGGCGTAGACCCGCTCGGCCCAGCAATCCTCCCGTTCATTGATGAGGGAGTAGAGAATTTTGAGTCCCAGATGGGACATGCCAATTTCATAGTTATCGGGGAAGCAGAGGGCGATCCTCGTTTTTACCTTGTTTTTGTCCTTCGTAACGCTGTTCAATTCTCCGCCGATGTAACGGGCGGGCTTTTGTACCTTGAGAAGGAGGGGTTCCAGTTTTTCTTTCAAAGTCATGGGAAAGTCCTTTCTATATGGTGTTTCCTAACATCGTATCAACGGTTATGGTAAAAAATTCCCGCATCATGTAGTGGGGGAGGAGAATGCTGGGGTAGGGAGCGGGAATACCGGAAACGTGGTGTAACCCCGCCCGCTTCCGGGCGATGCAGACCGAGCGGAAAACGTGGAAATTGTTGGTGACAATCCCGACGGTGGGGTTATCCCCTTTCATAAGCGCTCGGCTGTAGGCCATGTTTTCCGCAGTGGTAGTCGATTTGTCCTCTAAGAGAATACACTCTGAAGGAACTCCGCGCTTACGAAGCTCCCGGGCTATGCACTCCGCTTCGCTGATGCTCTCGTTTCCCCCCTGACCGCCGGAGACAATTGCAACGGTTTCAGGGTTCTCCATGAGGTATTCATAGGCTGCGTCAATGCGGTACTGGAGGATGGGGCTGGGCTCAGTCCCGAACACTCTGGCTCCCAAGACGACGATATAGTCGAGATGAGGCTTTGGCTGCTTTACCATGCCGGAGAGGACAAATCCTTCCTCCAGTACAAAGACTGCCAGCAATATGGAGATGATGGAGCGGGCGACTACAGTGAGAACTTGAGCCGTTTTTCCATTAGATTTTTCTTTTCGCAAAAGCTCCCAGAGACCCTTCCCAATACACAGAAGGCCTAGCAAAAGCCAGACCCAGAGCATCGAGACGTGAAATCCGGCGAGAAAGCCACAGAGGATATAGTATCCGGTAAAAATCGTCCCAAAAATCAACAGGACAATGGAAAATGGTTTGATTTGTTGTTTCATAACATTTCCTCTTTGCAGCGTAGGGGCGGGATGCCCACATCCGCCCGTTCCATAACGGTAAAAAGACGGTTAATTGAGGGGTGAAGAAGGCATCGTCCCCTACAGTTTTCAGGAACGCTTCGAATGTAGGGCCCACATTGGCTCGTAACCTCCAATTAACATGGTTTAATGCCGTTTGGGATCATCGGAGAGGCCGAGGAGATAATCGGTTGATACACCGAAGTAGTCGGCTAATTGCACCAGTTTTTCGATGGTCGTGTAACGAGAGCCGCTTTCTATCGTGCTGATCGCTTTGTGTGACAACCCGACGATTTCGCCTAATTGTTTCTGGTTGAGGGAACGGCTTATCCGCAATTCATAAAGCCTTTTTCCCAAATTAATTTCACTGTTCATAATAAAACCTCTTGACATTTACCTATAAGTAGATTATAATCTACTTATAGGTAAATTGACTTTAAATTTAATTATTTAGGGAGGAGCTGCTATGGAAACCGCAATCGACATTCTATTCGACGACTTTGTCCGCAGAACCAGAGACAACAAGCCCGATGCGGTCATTGAACGGTATTCGGCCCTGCTCAAACAAAACTTTTCCAAGGAACAGAAAAAATACCTGCTCCGCATCATCGACCGCAAAGACCTGCTGGCCGAAAGATTTTCCATCCGCTGTTTTGCCGAGGGCCTGCGGCTGGGAATCCTGCTGATTCAGGACTGCTACGCCGTACACGATAGGGAAAAGCCGTTTACTTCCCTTTGATTTTTTTCCAATACTCGGCGGCGGCCTGCTCCATTTTGTTATCGCCGGGGGTGTAGTAGACCCTATTTTTCAGCACGTCGGGCAGATACTGCTGCTCTACCCAGCGGTTGGGATAATCGTGGGGGTATTTATAAAACTGCCCCTTATTTTGGTTGTCCTCGCCGTCGTAGTGCTTATTTTGGAGGCAGCGGGGGATGGGGCCGGAATTGCCCTTCTGGATGTCCTCCATGGCGGCATTGATGGCGTCGTGTGCGGTGTTGGACTTGGGGGAAGTAGCTACCAAAATCACGGCGTCCGCTAAGGGCAGCCTTGCTTCGGGGAGCCCTACCTGCAAGGCCGCGTCCACCGCCGCTTTGACGATAGGGATAATCATAGGGTAGGCGAGGCCCACATCCTCGCAGGCGCAAACCATGAGCCGACGGCAGGCACTTGCTAGGTCGCCGGCTTCCAGCAGTCTAGCCAGATAGTGAATAGCGGCGTCGGGGTCGGAGCCCCGCATGGATTTCTGGAAGGCAGATACGATGTCGTAATGCTCGTCGCCGTCCCGATCGTATTTCATAGAGCTTTTCTGGGAGAGTTCCCGGGCGAGTGCCATAGAGACAAACCGGCTTCCGTCCTCCCTGCGCTGTGCCGAAATACAGAGCAATTCCACTGTATTGAGGGATTTTCGTACATCCCCACCACAGCTTTTGGCGATGTGAACGGAAACCCCATCCTCTAATTCGATTGTAAACCCAAGCTCTTTAGATAGAGCCTCAAATCCCCTCGTGACGGCCTTTTCCACCTCTTCCCAGGGGACTGATTTGAATTCAAAGACGGTGGACCGGCTCAAAATGGCGTTATAGATGTAAAAATAGGGATTTTCGGTGGTGGATGCGATGAGGGTGATCCGCCCGTCCTCAATGTATTCAAGAAGCGACTGCTGCTGCTTTTTGTTGAGATATTGGATTTCATCCAAGTAAAGCAGGATACCGTTATAGCCCACGATGGTGTCCAACTCACCCACGATAGCCTTGATGTCGGCTAAAGAGGCGTTGGTGCCGTTTAATTTGTGGAGCCGTTTGTTGGTCTGGGAGGCGATAATGCGGGCAACGGTGGTCTTTCCCACGCCTGAAGGCCCATAAAATATTAGATTCGGGATATTCCCGCTTTCGATAATGCGCCGCAGACTCTCGTTTTCGCCCAAAAGGTGCTTTTGGCCCACCACTTCGTCGATTGTTTTGGGACGGAGCCTGTCCGCTAAGGGAGACGACATAATAACGACCGCTCCTTTCTGAAAAGATGGAATCGGCTTAGGAAAAAGATCTCAAACCGCTATATCCTTGGCGGGAGGGCCCTGTCGACTCGAGAAGGCTGTTCACCCGCCTATATTCTAATGATAATCTATCTGTTATTTTAACGTAATTTCCTTCAAAAGTAAAGAATACCCCCACATTTTGGCGCAATTGAACCGCCCCAGATTGTGCAGACAGCATAAAAAAGCCCCTAGTGCAGGAATATTGAGTTTTCGGAGGAGTGGCGCAGCGACAGCGGCGCCACTCCTGTTTTGTACTGGATGCGCTCGTGGTTGTAAAAGTGGATGTACCGGTCAATCAT
>CAJFOJ010000032.1 GCA_904396495.1 uncultured Oscillospiraceae bacterium | reverse complement strand
GGTATTCGATGAAGTCTACGACAGCCTTTCCGGCAAAGTGGACAAGGTTTCCGGCAAGGGCCTTTCCACCAACGATTACACCACTGCGGAGAAGCAAAAGCTCGCAAACATCCAAGCAAACGCCAACAACTACACCCATCCATCGACTCATCCGGCATCGATGATCGTCTTTACAGACGGCGACACCTTCCAGCAAAAGCTGGATCAGGGCGAACTCAAAGGCGACAAAGGTGACACTGGGGATACCGGCCCTCAAGGTCCCAAGGGCGATAGCTTTAAGGTGGGAGAAAGCTATGAAACCGCCGTCGAAAAAACAATTTTCTTTAAACTGATGCTTTAAAGAAAGGAGGAAGCAATTTGGCACTAACAAAACCAATCCTATTAAATATTCCGGCCTTTGACGCCGATAAACTCCGGGCGGAAAAGGGTACTGTCACCATTTCATTCCAGTATACCGGACCCAGCGACACCCAGATTACCGGAAACCGATTGACGATTTATAAACGATCTGATTTGACTGAAGTTTACCAAGCACAGGAAACCGCCTCAGCTTCACAGAATCCCCCGTTGTACGACGAAACGGTCAATCAGCTGAATCTGACCCACACCATCGACGTGGCAAATAGCGATCTCGAAAACGGATGCGCGTACTACGCTTCTGTCACGGTTTTTTCCGGCAGTGAGGAAAGCGCTGCCAGCGACACAGTAGACTTTTACTGTTTCACCACCCCTTCCCTGTCGGTTTTAAACGAGGAACTGCAAAATAATGGCGTCATCCGTAATTCCAGCTTTACCTTAAATTTTTCCTACAGCCAAAAGGAGAGGATTCCCCCTGAGGAATACATCGTTACCCTCTACGATGAGGAACGAACCCCCATTACCTCTATCCAGGAAAAGAACAGCCAAGCCCCTACCTATGACGCCGCTTCCCAGACCTATAAAATGGATTTCTCGGTGCCCATTACAAGCCTTGTAAACGAGCAGCGTTATTTTATCGGCATCCGGCTCATCACCCAATATGGCATGGAGGTTTCCCTGGGAGAAACCCAGCTGGATTCCATCGAATTTTCCGTACAATACCTGCGTCCCTCCCGGCTGTTCGCCATCGTCGACCTGACAAACCAGCCCGATGAGGGAAATATCCGTATTGCGTCCAACATCGTTTCCATCGAGGGAAGCAGTACCCCTGACCCGGCGGAATACGAAGGAACTGCCGACAATCCCCGCAACATCATTTTAAACAAGGACGGATATTCCGCCACCTTCGACAAGGGCTTTTCCATCCGGGACGATTTTACTTTACAAATGGTATGCAAAAGCCTCGCAGAATACGAAATTTTCTGCGAACTCACAAATGCTGAACAAAAAATCGCCTTTCGCTATGTAAAAGACCTTCCCAAAAATTCCGACCCTGCGGGCCAGCCCTCCAAATACCATGTGGAGATGGAAGCGTACGACGGCACCTACCGCACCGTAATTTGCAGCAATCGGATCACTTTGGATGCATCCAACCCCTATCTCTACCTCTGGTTTGAAAAACGAAACCACCTGTTTGACCTGAAAATCAGAAACAGCGACGGAGAGGAGGAAGAAACGGTATGATTTTCTTAGCTACAAGCTTTGCTTCCATGGCGCCTGTTGCCCCCATCGCAAGCGGGGTTTCCAGTTTGGACACCGTGACTCTAAAGGAAGGGATATTCTGTGAGCTCTTTCTCACTGACCGGCTTTGGGACCGCATCAGCACCGACGACACAAAATTCCCGGAAAAAATACCCCAGGAATGGGATTACGACACCATCCTCCACGCCTATTTTGCGGGCAACCTTTTGGCCGGAAACGTCCAGTTTGCCGCGCGGAACATCGGCGAGGTCCACATCCGTCGGAGGGAAAAAAATTCCTTCCAGTGGATCGACCTCTTCCACATTCCCATCGAAACTGAGGAGGATTTTAAGTTCGTCCGGTACGACCCCTATGCCCGCTCTCAAAAAGAGTATGTCTACGCCTTGGTAGCTGTCACCAAGGAAGTGGAGGAAGAAGGTCTCGCAGAGGGGACCGAATACCCCAACGAAAAATCCATCCGCAGTGAGTTTGACGGCCTGTTTATTATGGAGCGAGACTTGGAATTCCATTCGTTGGCCCAGACCTCTGTCAACACTCAGAAAAACCGGCCCGCCGTTGCAGTCCCCACTTTGGGGAACAAATACCCCTTCGTCATCTTCAACGGCCTCAACAATTACTACAGCGGCTCCGCCTCCGGTATCTTTTTCCAAAAGGATGCCCAGAGCTGTGAGTTGAAGCTGGAGGATGGCTGGACCTACCGGGAAGATCTGATGGAATTTTTGTGCAACGGCAAGAGCAAAATGCTCAAAAACTACGATGGCCGCATGTGGATGATTTCGGTGGTGGACAGCCCCACCGAATCAGAGGGCGAGCACAATTTTCTTCCCGTCACCGCCTTCAATTGGGTGGAGATCGGCGACTGTGACAGCGGCGACGATTTGAGGTATTACGGCTTCATCGACGACTTCCGTTTGACGAAGGGCAGGTGATGAGCCTTGTACCTTCCAACAGTCAATGATTTAAAGGTATTAAGGTTAAAAAACAAATCGGTCTACGTAAAAATTGAGCTGCTGGACCGCAATTATTTGACGCTAGCGGAGTTAAATGGCGTCACTGTCGATCTGAGTTTATCCATCGACGCCAATTCCGATATCAGGAGGACGGTGAGCCTCACCATGGCGGTCAAAGACGACTCCCTTTTGCTGGGAGAAAACCGTAAAATCTGGTTTGACCGGTATATCCGCGTCTATGTGGGCTATCTGAACACCCTGTCCCCTGAACAGGAGGTTTTGTGGTACAACGCCGGTATCTATCTCTTTAACCAGACCTCCTATTCCTACGACGCTTCCACCAAAACCCTCTCCCTTTCCTGCAGCGACCTGATGAGCGAGCTGACTGGATCCCGCAACGGTACCATCCCCGCTATCATGATGCAGATTTCTGAGGGCGCCAACATCCGAGAGGTCATGATCAAAGCCCTGACCCAGGACTATAACGCCGAGGGTGATGAAGACACATTGCTGCACCGACCCTATATTATCGACGACATCGGGGGCGAAGTCAATGTGTCGGCCGGCTCCCCCGATCCCCGCAACGTCCCCTACGACCTGAAATTCAACGCGGGATCCACCCGTTACCAAGTCATCGAAAAGCTCAGGGACCTGTACCCCGGCTGGGAAACCTATTTTGATGTAAACGGCGTGTTTATCTGCAAACAGATTCCCACCTGCAAAGATGATGCGGTCGTTCTGGACGATTCCATCCTATCCGAGCTTGTCATCAGCGAACAACTGAGCAATAGCTTGGAGGAAGTCAAAAATGACATCATCCTCTACGGCGCTCAGAAAAAGGACAACACCCAAATCGAAGCCCGCTGCTGGGATGAAAATGAGGACAGCCCCTTCTGTATCCAAAAGCTTGGAAGAATCACCCAAGTGTTAAGCGGCGGGGAATACGAAAAAATCTCCACCAACGATTTGGCCCTCCAACGGGCTAATTACGAGCTGTGGAAGGCAACCCGCCTAAACGACGGGCTACAGCTTCAAACCATTACCATCCCCTGGCTGGACGTCAACCAAAAGATCCGCTACACCCCGAGAATCACGGGGAAAACCGAGGAATGGATCATCAAATCCATCAACCATTCGGTTTCGTCGGGCACGTCCAGCCTACAACTCGTCAAATTCTATCCGCTCTATCCGGATATTACTTAAGAAAGAGGTGTCACAATGAGCACACAATACCCATACCTGTACAAATCCAACTTTCCCGACGGACTGGACGTCATGACCGAGATGACCGATCCCACTGAGGCCGATCTTCCCAAAATCGAGGCCTACAACGCCAAAATCGCCGCCAACGACCTCGCCGGGGCCCAACAGGTGCTGGCCCAGTACCCGGAGCTAAAAAACATGATGTTTGACGCCAACCGGTGGAACAGCCTCTACCACATGACCTACTCGGTGCAGGAATTCTTCCACGATAACATCGACGATTATCTGGAAAACCTCATTACCTATCAGGGGACTTACAGCTCCAGCAAGCAGTACACAAAATACGACGTAGTACTCTATCAGGGAATGACCTATATGGCCACGAAAAAGACAATTCCCACAGGTACTCTGCCGACAAACACCACCTATTTTGTTCCCATGACCATCAAGGGCGAAAAAGGTGATCCCGGTGCAAACCTCAAATTCTGCGGCCATTGGGACGCGTCAACTTCATACGTAAAAGATGATCTGATCGACTACAACAACATTCTCTGGGCGGCGACAGCGGCCAATACCAATTCCGTGCCATCTTTTTCAAACTCCAATTGGAGCAAGGTGGTAAACAGCCGTCAGACAATCATCAGCAGTTCTCAGCCGGAAGCCGAGAGTCAGGAAATCGGCGACATGTGGTATAAAATCGTCGAATAAAAGGAGGAATTACAAATGGCAATTAAAATCGAACAGTATCAAAAAACAGCGGACGGTTCCTACCAGTTGATGTATCCAAAAACGCAGGCGGATTGCGTTTTGGTGAGCAGCGGCGGCAATTTGCAGACAAAGCTAAGCGATATTGATAAAAAAGTTACTTATGAACTCACTTGCAACAAAACAGGCAACACCTATGCGCTTTCCGGCATTCCCTCGGTGGAGGGCCTCGTGTCCTGCTTTTTTGAAGCCGATGAAGACTTTGCGTCTGGCGACGGTTTTACTGTCGGCGGCACAGCTTATTCGGTACAGACATTGGACGGAAACACCCTGACAACAGGCGCGTTTAAAGCGGGAGCAGTCGTCCCGGTCATCATAGATACAGAAGGACAAAAGATAAATTTTAAGATGGGCGGGAGCCGCCAAGCCGGCACCCGCCTGGTCACCGAAATTTTTGTTGGAGATCCATCCGGCACCGAATCTACGCAAACATGGACATGCCCGGAAGGCGTTACCCAAGCTCGAGTACGTCTCTTCGGCGCAGGTGGAAATGGAGGCGGAAGAAATAGCGGCGGTTATTTCTTCCCCCGCGGTGGCGGCGGCGGGCACATGGTCGCCGAAAATCTGTCCGTCACTCCCGGACATAGCTACAGCATTACCTTTGAACCCCGATCAACTACAGATCCCAACGGCACTGGAAGCCCCACTAAATTTGAAAACCTGCTCACCGCCTCCGGCGGAACAGGCGGGACCGGAAACCGCACCGACTCTGGTTGTGGAGGAACCGGTGGTGGAGGTGCAGGTATTGCAGTTACCAGTGGAACGAGCACGAACTATATTACGAGCGGCGGCAATGGAAGTTACGGCGGTGGCGGCGGCAGCGGCACTTATTATGACGGGGATGACTACAATTTCACGATGCACCCCGGCTCAGGAGGAAAATACGGCGGTGGCGGCGGCGCAGGATATAACGATTACGGCGGTAGTTCTCAGTATAATCAATACATTGACGGTATTAGCTTTATCGGAGAGACTATTAATGGCTCCGTCAACGATCAAACTGCTGATCCGGGTAAAACCGAACAAAACCCCAGCTTCCGCAAAGGGCTGGGAGGGGTAGGAGACGGCTATGCATTGAGAGCCACTGATATCTCACCCAATGATGTCAGAAGAGGTGTAAATACCACTGTAAACAATTATGGTATTACTCCCCTGGACTTTAAGGGGCAAGGAAACCCCGGACAAACCACTCAAGTTTCGCGAAGCCCATACGAAGGAATGGTTGGTACCGGCCACGGCTTTGGCGGTGGCGGCGGCTTTGGCGGCAACGGTGGAGACGGCGGAGAATACGGCGGCGGCGGTGGCGGCGGATACGGTGGCAACGGCGGAAATGGTGGCCAATATGCCGGCGGTGGCGGCGGCGGATACGGTGCCGACGGCGGCAATGCCAGTGAGTATTGCGGCGGTGGCGGCGGCGGATACGGCCCTCTCGGAAAGGGCGGCGATGGTGAAACTGTTACACAAGTTTACGATACCTACGTCACCAACAATTGCGACGGTGGATTAGCCGCAGGAGGAGGTGGGCAGCGATACGGGGAAGGCGGCAAAGGTGGCCCCGGTGTCTGCATCATCCAATACTATCTGTAAAGCCAAAAACAATTATCAGGAGGAAATAAAATGAAAGTTTTTCAAATCTTAAATGGGTTCTGCCATTGGCAGGCGCCATATTCGTCCGCGGAAGAAGCGGGTTCTGTCTATTCTAGTGACATTCAATTCGTAGATGCCCCCGACTACGTTTTTGAAGGCTGGGGATACCTGGATGGAGAGTTTATCAAACCCACCCCGCCGGAAGGATGGCTCTACGACGATGAAACCGGAACCTTTTATCCCTCAGAGGACAACCCAATTGCCCACCCGGTCACTATAGGTGAAATCGCCCAGAACGCCCTCAACCGCACCGGCATTCTGGAACAACAAAATGTTAAACTGGAAAGTCGCCTTTCCGCTACCGAAGATGCTCTATTGGCATTAATGTTAATGTAATTTAAAAAATAGCTAAAGGAGAATTGCCATGTACCAATTTATTCTGAATTGCTGGATAATGAACAAAATCAAAAGCGAAGCGGAGATTTTTACCTTTGTCAACAAAGGCTATATCACTGAGGAAGAGTCTAATATTATTCTCTCCACCCCCAAACAGTAACCAAAAAAGCAAAGCGATGGGGCGGTCCCCGCTCCATCGCCTTATTTATTATATGAGGTGACAACATATGATCAACATAATGGAAATCCAGGATCAGGAAGGTGGTGTTTACCATCCCATTACCGACGCTGAAGCGGTAAAGCTGACGAACGGGGATAACCTTCAGCAGAAAACAGAATCGCTGGATACGCAAATCGCTGGCAAAGTGGACAAGATTTCCGGCAAGGGCCTTTCCACCAACGATTACACAACAGAGGAAAAGACAAAATTAGCCGGTATTGCCGAAAACGCCAACAACTACAACCACCCAGCGACCCATCCAGCTTCTATGATTACATTCAGTGATGGCAAAACGCTCCAGGAAATTTTTAATGAAGCAGTAGAGGTCACCGATTGGAACGATGCTGTTAATCCTGGCGTGTACTTTAGCAAAAGCTCAGCGGCAAATAAACCGCCTTTCCTGGTTAGCTTGGATGTATACGGCATTGTCCTGCGGCACGAAAATTCGGTAAAACAGATATTGACCACCGATTGGGGAAACGAATGGCGCAGCCGATACTGCACCGACTGCACCCAAAACAACTGGACGCAGTGGACAACTATTCTTCACAATGCTTCTGACCTCGCAAGCGGCCTCATGTCGATTGAGGATAAAAATAAGCTGGACGGAATTGACGAAAACGCCAATAATTACACACACCCTACTTCCAGTGGAAACAAACACATCCCCTCCGGTGGCGAGTCTGGGCAAATCCTCCTATGGAACGCCGATGGCACTGCATCATGGGGAAATATGGAGGGTATAGAGGCCCAACTAATCACCAATTGGAATGACGCCACCGAGACAGGTTTTTACTACAGCGCCAACAACGCTGTAAACGCACCGCAGTTGGGCACTTCAGATTATTTTGGAATCGTAATTGCCCATGATAATTACGTAAAGCAGATTGTAACCACCACAGTGGGATTGGACTGTGCAGTGCGATTTGATCACGGCGCTGGATTTTACGGCTGGCAATCCCCCCTTCCCAATGCGACAACCGAAAAAAGCGGCTTACTGTCCGCCGCCGATAAGACAAAACTAGACGGAACAGCTCCCTTGGCCTCCCCGGCGTTTACCGGTACGCCCACCGCGCCGACCCCAGCTATCTCCACAAACAGCACCCGAATTGCAACAACTGCCTTTGTAAAGAGCCAAGGGTATGTGACGAGCTCCCACACCCATACGGCGAGCCAAATTACCCAAGATACCACCCATCGTTTTGTCACAGACATCGAAAAAAGCAAATGGGATAACGCTACCACCTTTGTTTTTCACAATCCTATATTGTCTTCTCTGGGCAGCGATATTTATATGAAAATTACCGCGGCATCCAACCCAAATAACGCCAAAAGTGTCAAAATTCTTGTCACCGGTACCGTGACACTGGGAACCCCTAATGAAGACGACGTGTACATGGACTTGGGAAGCAGTCTCGATATCCCGGTACATATCGATTGGAGCAACGCGGTTTTTCCCCAGATGAACACAAAAACAGAAAACATTACCCTGATCCGCCACACAGGCGTCAACACTGTCTATCATGAGGGCCTGACCATCCGGGCCGCGGGAAATGAATCTCTTCAAAATGGTACCACTTGTATCGAAAATGCGGGCGAGGGGGACATTGTGCTCCGCAACTGTGACCTCATCGGTGTAGACACAATAGGAGCAGCACTGGGAGGAGTAGCGGTTCGCCATACGGGAACCGGCCGTACCTTTATCGACAACTGTCAGCTGTACCATATAAAATACGGCAGCAATATCTGCATTGAAAATAGCAATGGAGAAGTATTTCTTTCCAACTGTCGTTTAAAACGAGCTGACAATTATGGCACCATGTTAAATACACAGGCCTGCCGGTCGCTACAGATATACAACTGCTCTTTGGAGGGAAACGTGAGTATCAGCGGCAAAAACGTTTTTCTCTCCAACTGCAATGTAAAGGGATCCTTTACCGTATCCGCCGGCGCCTGCGTGGCAATTGAGAATTCCCTGCTGTATTTTCAGGGAAATGCAGCCAGCGCCCAGGCCGCTTTATATGTGGCTGGGGAATCCAAGCTCTTAAATTGCACCCTAATCGGTGAAAACGAATACAGTACCGCATCCCCCGTTGCCAGTGGATACGGTGCGTATCTCAACGGAAGCACTGCAAAGCTGACAGCTTCTAACTGCACCTTCCGCGGCTACAGGCATTCCTCCAACACGATGGGGTTGGGCCTGGGAATCGGGGGAGAAATCACCAGCATTTCCGCAAACACCTGCATGGTGCTGAACGGATGCCGATTTGACCGGGTAACCATCAGCAGCAGAATCCAGACAGGGGATATCTCCATAGGGACTTCTTCTATTTGCCCCAAATACAATATTTTAGGCTGTAGCTTCTACAGCGCAACTGTTTCTTTAGGAGGATCCAATATAACTTCTACCACTACAACTGGCAAATACATGCCTTCATATGCTAACTTTTTCTCACAAACAACCTAAGGATGACAAACCATGATTGAATTTATCACACGTTACTGGCTGGAAGTGATTTTCAGCGTCCTGCTGGCCGGATTTGGTGTCGCCTACCGGGTTCTCGCCAAAAAGGTAAAAGAACAGGACGCCATTAAGCAGGGGATCGTCGCCCTTTTGCGCGATCGTATTATTCAAACTTACAATCATTATATGGACAAGGGCTACTGCCCCATCTATGCTTTGGACAACATCCACAGCCTCTATGAACAATACAAAAACCTGGGCGGCAACGGGACGGTTGCCCGCCTCATGGAAGAAATCGAAACAATCCCCACTGAACGAAGGGAGGAAGAACTGTGAATTTCTTATCCACCCGGTTAAACCGGCTTTTAACCATCAAAAGCATCGTCACTTTAATCCTGACGGCAGTTTTCACTGTCCTCACTATCAAGGGCACCATAAATGCCCAACAATTCCTGACGGTTTTCACCACTGTCATTGCTTTCTATTACGGCACGCAGGCAAAAAAAGATTAACCCTTTTCCACATTTTTATAAGGAGGTGTAACATTTGAAAACCATTTTTAGCGGAAAATTTAAAATCAGCCAGCCCTATACTGCGGGCCACGGGGGCTTGGACATCGTCGGACTGGACAGTCACAACATCATAAGTCCCGTCGCGGGTACCGTCAAATCCTCCACCATCATTCCAAAATCTAGCGGCAACATCACCTGGGAATGGGGAAATTATGTCCGGGTGGACGACACCTCAGGCAACCGCTACTTTTTCTGTCATATGGACTCCCGGGCGGTAAAGGTGGGGGACAAGGTATCAGTGGGAACAAAATTGGGCATCATGGGAAACACTGGCTTAAGCTACGGCGCCCACTGCCACTTTGAAACCAGGACGAAATCAAACATCCGCACAAACCCCGCCACCTTTTTGGGAATCCCCAATCAGTGTGGAACCTATACCTCCGGAGAGGAACCCATGAAGTGGGTGAAAACGGCAAAAGGCTGGACCTACGGGGGGATCAAAAACGCCTGGGAAAAAATCGACAACCGTTGGTACTGGTTTGATGGAAACGGCATTGCCGTCACAGGGTTTCACACCATCAATGGAAAAAACTATCTTTTTTCCGACAGGCCCTTTCACCAGGTGAAGGAATGCCAGCTCATCATGACCGACCAGAGCGGCGCGATTGTAGAATAAGGGAACAGTTGAAGAATGGATGAAGAGCTTAAACGGCAGAAAAGCTTTTATGGAGGGTTACAACACTCATCCGGAAAAAAAGGGGTGGGATGGCCGCAGGGTGAAACAAAAGCGATAATTTTCCATCGTCCCAAACGCCGCAGCCCCCGACTTGTGAGTTTGCCGGGACAACGCCCAATCAGCAGCCAAGCCCCTTCCCCGCATTTCGCGGAATGGGGAAGGTTCAACGACTGTAAGGAAGTCCCGGTGGGATTTCTCGGAAGTCCCGGAAGTTCTAGTGAACACCCGGAAGTCCCGGTGAAAACCGCCGGTAAGAGACAGTCTGAACTGCGGGGAAAGCCCGCAGAGCCGCGCTCAATGGTAACCAGACCATTTGAAGAAGCAGTGCGACCGCCGTTTTTTGTTGGCAAACACCCCCTTGAAACTAATCTTGAATGCTGCTATCGTTTTCTTCATTAGCCGTTTTCCTTTGTCTTTCTTCCTGTTTAGCTACATCTGTATATATGATGCATACCGCACCTTCGTCTATGCCATCAAAATCCCAATCAAATACATGATAATCGTAACCATAAAACGTCACGTTCACATCTTCCATTTCCCAATATCTATTCGTGTTATAAATAGTTGTTGGTTCTCCGTATAAATCTATTAAATATTGCTCCAC
Source organism: uncultured Oscillospiraceae bacterium (assembly GCA_904396495.1). Taxonomy (GTDB): domain Bacteria; phylum Bacillota; class Clostridia; order Oscillospirales; family Ruminococcaceae; genus Fumia. The sequence goes on along the minus strand of CAJFOJ010000032.1, from coordinate 204,823 downwards.
ATCCGCCGAAAATCTTTGATAATCTTCCATTTCTATACCATTGAAACTCCAAAAAATCGTATCAGATAAATCGCTACCTTCTTCATAATCGTCGAACGAAAATACAATATTACATGGAAACTCAAACAGCGCAACATCGTCATAGGATATTTGATTTGCTTCTTCAAGTGTTTCTACTTTTACTCCTCCTTCCATTATTATAAAACTTCGTTTTTTCTTTCCAAACTGTTTATCAGCTTTTTCTATAATTTCTTCGGCATTCATATTAAAAGGATAAACTCTCAACATATCAAATTCTGCCATATTAAATTTTTTTCCACAACCGTTCATTATCCCAAGTATCATAAAACTCACCATGATCGTTGCCATCAATTTTTTCATAATATTACCCCACAGTTGTTCCGTACTTTATAGCTATTATAAGTAAAAAAATAAAATAAGTCAACAAAAATTATAAAAATAATTTAGTAACAACTTGAATACCAATTTGTCAACAAGTATAAAGAAAGAAGCAGGTAAAGCAACATCAACCGAAGTGATTAACCCAGAGGACTATGAACAGCAGATATTTAATCCAGATACCGGTTTTATTAAAACTGCTACTAGTTTATCACCTTCCTCCAGAAGAGGCTTCAAATTCTCTGTAGACACCTGGCTCGAAGGATACAAGCGCAAACACGATGAATAGGAGGTACTTTACCTGCTCGTCCCCCACCGTTACCCACAAACAATATGAGGGAATTAAAAAAGCCGCTCTCACGAGCGGCTTTTTTAAGCAGAATCAAACCCGATTCATCGGATAGGAGCTTAGTGTAATTACCATTCATAACCACAATTTCCGCAAACAAATTGTTTGAGACCAATTCTCTGTTCAGGAAAAAGCGCCGCCTGATACCGCACAGGACCACGATTATATATATTAGGCGATCCGCAGGTCGGGCAGCGGGGGATATGAACCGGTTCAGGCATCTGCGCCTGAACAGCCTGCACCCACGTAGTAGTTTGTTGTTCCAGAATGCGATCGTTTTGTTCTCGTTTATCAAATAATTCTGGATCGAAGACCTTGGCGTTTCTATTTATATTCTTTTTGATGACTCTTCGTATGGTGCTCCAATATGTCCCTTGCAATAAACTCTCTGGTAATGGAATAGTGTCACGCAAATGCATCATAGTGAAATGACAAAAGGAACATTTTGGATCATCTCGACATTCTTGTACTGGAGTAACGTTGCCACACCGTAAGCAAATATATAAATGATACTCTGGCATTTTATCACCTCCATATAAAATTAGTTTTATTATACTATATGTTGGAAATTATGTAAATCTTTTTTTGCTTAAAGTAACAATTGATATTCGATTTCCGACATACTTTAAGCCATCAGCCCCCCGCCTTTGGGGCAGGAGCTCGGTATTTCTACCACTCATATCCACAATTGTTACAAACATATTGTTTATGAACCATTAACCCATAAACTGTCTTTCCAGCCCCATTCCCACGATTAAATACATGCGGTGAGCCGCAGGTCGGGCAACGAGGGATATATTTTCTTTTCTCTTCTTCCGCCCTTCTAATACTTTCTTTCTTTTCTTCTTCAATCTCTCTTCTATAATTTTGTTCGTACTCTTCTCTTTTATCAAATGTTTCTTGATCAAAGAATGGACTGGAATGATCAACGTATTTCTCCCTATAAATTTTATCCCATTTCCACTTATCGTGGGCTCTCTCAATTTCTTCTTGCTCAGAGGGAGTTAAACTTGGACACGGCCCATTAAAACCACAAAACATACAGACTGGGGATTCATCAGTAGCAAATAACTTACCGCATTTAGGACACACATAAAAAATAAACATCGCGTCAAACCTCCTTTAAAATATTATATCGTTTAATTCAGAATTTAGCAATAAGATAATGGCTTAAAGTAACAAATTGATATTTGGTTCACAAAGAAAATCTCACAATTTCTGGGCAGACAGCACAGGAAATTAAAGCGTTGATGCCCATTGCCCAGCAGGCGCAGGGAACCATCAAAGGCTTTTGCCGCCTTTGACACAAAAAATGCAGCAAATTAATTAGAGCCCCAGCTACAAAAATCCCTGCAACTGACAAATGAATATTATTTTAGAAAAAGCAGGAGTCGAGATTGTCTCCTGCTTTTATTAAAATATATTGTTCTACTGACCTTATCAGCATTTTACCCATAATTTTGTTAGAATTTTTCTAAAAAATTTCCTCTCTTTCCATTAAACTCATATTGCATCAAAGAACGTACAATGTTAAAATAATAACGAGAATATAAAGGAGGAGAAACATGAGAGGAATCTATTCATCCGTCACCGATATCCGCCGCAAAGTTTTTACCGAAGTGGCGCGTTTGGCTTATGAGGGCGGCGACTATTCCCGTATGGAAGAGCTCCCCTATAAAATCGTCCCAGGGGAAGTCGCCACCTACCGGGACAGTATATTTTTGGAGCGGGCCATCGTCGGCGAACGTTTGCGCCTTTCCATGGGGCTCCCTCTGCGTCCCATGGACGAACATGCCCCCATATCCGAGGGCGTCAACGAGAGCGCTATCGCGGAAAAATACTACGACCCGCCACTTGTCAACATCATCAAATTTGCTTGTAATGCCTGCCCGGACAAGGTGTTTAAGGTCACCGACTGCTGCCAGGGATGCCTGAACCACCCCTGCACTGAGGTCTGCCCCAAGGGGGCGGTCAGCATCCAGCACGGCAAATCAGTGATCGACCAGGATAAATGCATCAAATGCGGCCGCTGCAAGGACGTCTGTCCCTACGGTGCCATCCTCAAGATGGAGCGTCCCTGTGCCAAGGCCTGCGGTATGGATGCCATCGGCTCCGATTCTCTGGGGAGAGCGACCATCGATTACGACAAATGTGTCTCCTGCGGCATGTGCATCGTCAACTGCCCCTTCGGCGCCATCTCCGACAAGGGTCAGATTTTCCAGCTCATCCATTCCATTAAAGCCGGGGATCGGGTGATCGCCATCATCGCCCCCGCCTTTATCAGCCAGTTCGGGCCGGATATGACCCCGGAGCGCCTCAAGGGCGCTATGAAGCAGCTGGGATTTGACGACGTGGTAGAGGTAGCCATTGGCGCCGATCTTTGTACCATTGAGGAAGCCAAGGACTTTATCCGGGACGTTCCCAATAATCAACCCTTTATGGCGACCTCTTGCTGCCCCGCCTGGTCGGTCATGGCCAAAAAGCTCTTTCCGGAGCTGGCGCCTTACATCTCAATGGCGCTGACGCCTATGGTATTGACTGCCCGGCTAATGAAAAAAGAGCACAAAAATTGTAAAGTGGCCTTTATCGGCCCTTGTTCTGCCAAAAAACTGGAGGCCAGCCGCCGTTCAGTCCGCAGTGGGGTGGACTTTGTGCTGACCTTTGAGGAAATCATGGGTATGTTCGAAGCCAAAGGGGTGAAATTCGACCAGATCGACACCTCCCATCCTTTAGAGGAAGCCACTGCCGCGGGAAGAGGTTTTGCCGTCAGCGGAGGGGTGGCCAGCGCCGTCGTCGACGCGGTCAAGCGCTTAGACCCCGACAAGGAGATCCCGGTTCAGTGCGCCCAGGGCCTTCACGATTGCAAAAAGATGCTCATGGTGGCCAAAGCGGGCAAACTAAACGGCTACCTGCTGGAGGGAATGGCTTGCCCCGGTGGATGCGTGGCGGGCGCGGGAACGCTCCAGCCCATCAACAAGGCCACGGCCAGCATCAACCAGTACAAGAAGCAGGCACAGGATAAAAATGCCCTGGACAGCAAATACAAAATCACCTTAAGTCTGTTGGATTAAAGGACTCCGCCGCCGGTTCTACCATAGGGCCGGCGTTTTTGTTATTGCTTTCCGCATGGGAAAGCCATGGGACGACGTAAACTTCGTCCCTTATCGCCTTCCGGTGTAAGTTCTCCACTCTCGGCATCATTACAAAGTGTCGTAACCAGGATGTGTCACACCCTCACCACACAAAAACGGATGGAAAGCATCTTCGCTTTTCGTCCGTTCCTCTTTTTCCCGGCTTTACTAGTTTATCTGCGCTATCATAGATAGCATCGTCTGTTTCAGCTTCCTTTTCCTGAAATAATCTAAATGGATACACAATTGACACGATAATCTTAATATGATAAAATTATTAAAAAACAGGTGGTGACTTCTATGTTTGAAAACATCGGATCGAAAATGAGAACCATAGCAATCGTCATATGCTGTGCAGGTATTATTGCGTCGTGCGTTGTGGGTATTTCTTTCCTTGCAAACGGAAGCTGGATTTTGGGGATTTGCATCATTGTGCTTGGTTCACTTGTTTCCTGGCTTTCCAGCCTGTTTACATACGGTTTTGGCCAATTGATCGATAACACCGATATGATAATCGCCAAAATAAACCAGATATCTCAACCAGAAACCGTTGTGAGTCCTTCTGCACCGCAAAAAACTGTGACGAAACCCAATACAGAAAAGACTTCTTCCAAGCCATTGTGGCAATGCGCTCAATGTGGGGAAATGATCGCCCAAGAACCCTGTCCTCACTGTGGCCATACTGCATATCAACCGCCCAAAGAGGGAGCGGCATGTGGAAATTGCGGCTACAGCGAACCTTATGAAGGAAATTGTCCAAGGTGTGGAAGCAGTATTAAAAAATATTACCACAGCTAAGGCAGTGGGGCATGTTTTCCTAGAATTTGCCCACAGCACTTCTGATTTCCTGAAAATTTGGGACGATGTATGTATTGTCCTATCTTCTGGTGTAGGGGCCAAGTTTGCTTCACCCGCGGCATCAAAACAATGTACCGTAACCCGCACTACAAAAAACGGACGGAAAGCATCTTCGCTTCCCGTCCGTTTCTCTTTCAATTCACGCTTTACTAATTTTTCCGCGCTGCCACAGACAGCACCGCCTGTTTCAGTTCCCCTTCCATCTTCTGGAGTTCCTGCTCGGCAGCCGCCCGCTTTGCCCTGCCTTCGTCCTGGATTCGCACCACCTCGTTGATAGTGGTGATGAGGTCGCTGTTGGTCTGACGGAGGGTCTCAATGTCCACGATGCCCCGTTCGCTCTCCTTGGCGACTTCAAGGGTGCCGGTTTTCAGCATCTCGCTGTTTTTCTTTAAAAGCTCGTTGGTCATATCGGTGACCTGGCGCTGGGCCTGCAAGGCAGCCTTTGCATTGTTGAGCCCCAACGCGATGACGATCTGATTTTTCCACAGGGGGATGGAGTTCATGATGGTGGACTGAATTTTATCGGCAAGCTGGGTTTCATTGCTCTGAAGCATCCGGATTTGCGGCGCCATCTGGATGGAAATCATCCGGGAAAGCATCAGGTCGTTTAGCTTTTTATCAAACCGAACCGCCACGTCCTTCATATCCCGCAGTGCCTGCAAATCATTCTGGTCGCCGGTCGCCTCCGCTTTAGCGGCAAGGTCTGGGATGATCTTATCGTTGATCTCTTTTAACCGCTCTTTCCCCGCAATGATGTACAGGGAGATTTCTTTAAAATACTCAGCGTTTTTCTCGTAAAGCTGGTCGAACATGGCCACGTCCTTAATGAGCTGGCGCTTGTGTTCCTCCAGCTTCTGGACGATGTGATCCACGTTGGCACTTACCTTGTTATACTGGGAGACCGTCTTTTCAAATTGGCGCTTCACACTTGTAAAAAAGCCCTTTTTCTGAGTCGCCGCCGTGTCAAATTCCCCGATCTCCACCACCAGATCGGATAGCAGTTTTCCCTGTTCTCCCAAATCCTTGGTGCGGTAATTGTTGAGCATCGAATCAGAAAAAGCGGAAATTTTGCTCTGAGCAGGCGCCCCGTATTGCACAAGCACAGTAGAATCGGTCACATCGATGGTTTTGGCAAACTCCTCCACCATTTTCCGTTCTTCCGGGGACAGATTGTTGATATCTAGGGAACTTTCCGTTACCAGTTCCTGTGCCGAAAGGGATGGGGCTTCTGTAGTGGGAAGCACCAGCTCCGGCATTTTTGTTTCACTCATGATAAATTCTCCTCGCTCTATAGATTTTACACTTCAGATCCCAAAAAATGAAAACACCAATAGGCCAAATGCAGCGGTTTTCCGGTAAGACAGGACTTCTGCAACTGCTCCTGTGCCCTATTAAATTGGAACTGTAATCACTTTTCATAAAAATCCATTAATGGATCATTGGTCCATCAAAAAATTTCCCTTTAAAGAAATTTTCATTAGAGAGCTTCTTCGCCTTCAACCTGAACATGACGCAGCCATCCGGACAAACAATATCCTTACTATACTGGTCGCGACCGCCGATATTCTCTAAATCCCCGCCGCTTCTGACGGCCTCCATAATCGGAAACATGATCATCATGACTTTGGAGCAAATTCCCTGTCCATCTGCATTAACAGGACAGCCATATGTACAGGTATACTTGTCCCCGATTTCCTCCCCGTTTCGGCAATAACGCTCAGTGTGGTCGCCGTGGAGGAACCCTGTTACCTCGATCTCAAATTCATATTCCTCATTGTACCATTTTTTCATGACGATCCTCCATCTGTCAACGAAGCAGTTTTCATCCAGTCATCGATCCATCCAGAAAAGCCTCACGGGCCGTGTCAAGAACTTCTACCATAACGTTATCACTATGATACCATATCCACATTTTCCAATCAAGGACTTTTCGTCGATGGAGATACAAAAAAGGAGACGGAAAGTCAACCTCCGTCTCCTTTAAAAGCTCTAGTCCGCCAAGTAGGATTTCACCATTGCCTGCAACAATTCATCGCGGTCGATTTTGCGAATCAAGCTTCTTGCGTTGTTGTGAGTGGTGATATAAGTCGGATCCTCCGACAAAATGTACCCTACGATCTGGCTGATGGGGTTATAGCCTTTTTGTTTTAAAGCATCGTACACCTCGGTGAGGATGCGGTGCATTTCCAGTTCTTTGTCGTCCGGAACCGTAAAGGTCATCGTCTTGTCGTACATAATTTCACCTCGCAAAAAATTTGACAGCAGCGTCGTCCGCCGTATAGCGCGCTTTGTGTGCAAGTACAATCCCACACATCTCTTTTATTATAACGCATTTGTTCTGTTTTTACAAGTAGACTACTGCCTCAAATTCACATTTATTTTTGAAAGTTCCTTGAAGATTTTATTGACGGCGTTGTCGCACTCCTCCACCGTCAACGTCCGGTCGGGGGCCCTCAACACAATGGAGTAGGAGACGCTTTTCTTTCCCTCAGGCACCTGGGCGCCCTCGTAGACGTCGAAGAGTTTCACTTCTTCGAGAATGTTTGGAATTGCCCGCTTGATGGCCTTCTCGATCTCAATGATGGGCAGGGCCTTGTCCGCAAGTAGCGATAAATCGCGGCTGGAAGCCGGGAATTTGGGCAGAGGTTTGTATGTTTTGACGCTATTGGACAAAGCGAACATGGTCTTCAGGTCGAATTTTCCAAGATACACCCTAGCTCCAATGTCGTAGTTCTGGGCAACGGCAGGATGCACCTCGCCAAAGATTCCCAAGACTTTCCCGTCCTTTAGAATTCGGGCGGTGCGGCCTGGATGGAAGGTGGGGTCATCTGTGACGGGCTCAATATCCCAATCCCGGATGTCCCCGGCGTCCAGCATCCCCTCCACAATGCCTTTAAGAGAGTAGAAATCCTCCTTTTCGCCATAGAGTCCTATGGTCACTTGGGGATTCTCGTCAGGTAGGGTATCTTCCCCAGTGGGGATGTACTCGTTTCCGATCTCGTAAAAAGCGCCCTCAGGGTTTCTGTTATTGTAATTTGTTTTGATGACTTCCAGCATGGACGGCAAAACGGAGGTCCGCATGACGCTGGTGTCCTCGCCCAAGGGGTTTAGGATTTTCACCGATTCCCGCAGCTTGCTGTCCGCGGGCAGATTCATCCGGTCGTATTCCTTGGGGCTCACAAAGGAGAAGGTCATCACCTCGTAGCAACCCATCGCCAGCATGGCCTGTTCAATGGTGCGCTGATATTTCTGGGAGGCGCCGAGACTTCCCTCGCTGCTGCCGCGGAGCTGGGAAACGGGAATTTTATCATAGCCGTAGATTCGGGCCACTTCCTCGGCGATGTCCGCCTTGTTGTGGATGTCGATCCGGTAGCTGGGCGAGACCACTTGATCCCCCTCAACGGTAAAGCCCAGGCTCAACAAGATTTCCCGCATCTGGCTCTCCTCGATGTCGGTGCCCAAAAAGCGGTTGATGCCCGCGGGATCAAAGAGAACCCGGGGAGCGGGACTCACATTGCCTTTTTCATCGATAACGCCGTCTACCACTTCTCCGCAGCCCAGCATTTCCACCAGTTCGCAGGCCCTGAGCAGCGCATCCATAGTTCCCTCCGGATCAAGGCCCTTCTCAAAACGGGAGGAAGACTCGGTCCTCAGGCCGATGGCTTTGGCGGTGCGGCGAACGCTGGCGCCGTTAAAGCAGGCCGACTCGAAGACAACGGTGTTGGTGTCATCGCCTATGCCACTGTATTCGCCACCCATGACGCCGGCCACAGCGGAGGGCTTTTCCTCGTCGGCGATGACCAGCATGGATTCTTTAAGAGGCCGCTCAACGCCGTCTAAAGTGGTGATGGTCTCTCCTGGTTTGGCGTTGCGGACGACGATCTTATTCCCTTTTACGTATTTTAGGTCAAAGGCGTGCATAGGCTGGCCGTATTCCAGCATGACGTAGTTTGTGATGTCCACCAAATTGTTGATAGGCCGCACACCGCTGGCTCTCAGCCGCTCCCGCATCCAACGAGGGGAAGGCTCAATTTTGACGTTTTTGACCACCTTGGCGCTGTACCGATAACAGAGGTCTTTATTGTCCACCGTGACGGACAGGTAATTTTTCACATCGTCGCCCGATCCCCTGACCACCGGAGGATTTAATTTTACCGGCAGGCCGAAGGTAGCGGAAGCCTCCCTGGCCAATCCGATCACCGACAGGCAGTCGGGGCGGTTGGAGGTGATCTCAAATTCGACACAGGTGTCGTTTAACCCAATGGCGTCGCAGACGTCGTCGCCGGGTTTACAATCTTCCTCAATGAGGAAGATACCGTCCTCAATGGCGTAGGGGAAATCGTGGGCGGTGAGATTCAGCTCGCCGAGGGAACACATCATTCCCTGACTGAGAACGCCCCGAAGCTTGCCCTTTTTGATCTTTACCCCGTTTGGCAGGGTGGAACCGTCCAGCGCACAGGGCACCAAAGCGCCCGGCACCACGTTTTTTGCACCGGTGACAATCTGGATGGGCTCGTCCTTGCCCACGTCGATCTGGCAAACCACCAACTTGTCGGCATCGGGGTGCTTCTCCACACTCAAAACCTTACCCACAACCACATTGGAGATTTCGTCGTTTTCCCTGGCGTACCCTTCCACTTTGGAACCGCTCATGGTCATAGCGTCGGAAAACTCCTTCGGGGTCCCTTTATAGTCCACATAATCCTGTAACCATCTCATGGATAGATTCATCGTAACATTCATTCCTTTCCGGAAACTCGGGCCGCTGATGCATCCAATGAACAGCAAGCCCAAATTTCTCCTTTTAAGCTCTGTCTTTTATTAGAACTGGTTTAAAAAACGCAGGTCGTTTTCATATAACAGGCGCAAATCGTCGATGGCGTACTGGCGCATGACGACGCGCTCCAGTCCTAAGCCAAAGGCAAAGCCGCTGTAGACCTCCGGGTCGATGCCGCAGCCCTTTAAGACGTCGGGATGTACCATGCCGCAGCCCAAAATTTCAATCCAGCCCTCCCCTTTGCAGAGGCGGCAGCCCTCGCCGTGACAGGCAAAGCACATAATGTCCACCTCGGCCGACGGCTCGGTAAAAGGGAAATGGTGGGGCCTAAACCGAAGCTGCGCTTCCTCGCCGTAGAGCTTTTTCAGGAAAGTTTCCAAAGTTCCCTTCAAATCCGCCATGGTGACGCCTTTGTCGATGACCATGCCCTCGATCTGATGGAACAAAGGCGAATGGGTGGCGTCAACTGCATCGGAGCGGTAAACCCGGCCGGGAGAAATCATCCGGATGGGAGGTTTTTTACTCTCCATGACCCGGACCTGTACCGGAGAAGTCTGAGTGCGCAACACGATGTTGTCGGAGATGTAAAAGGTGTCCTGAGTGTCCCTAGCCGGGTGATCCTTGGGAATATTCAAAGCCTCAAAGTTATAGTGGTCGTACTCCACCTCCGGGCCCTCGGCGACGAAAAAGCCCATCCCTAAGAAAATTTCCTTGATCTGGTTCATTACCACGGTGTTGGGGTGTGCCTTTCCCATGGGGCGCTTTTTGCCCGGCATGGTCACATCGATGGTCTCTTTTTGGAGACGGTCGTTTAACTCCTTCTGGGCCAACTCCTTCTGCCGGGCGGCAAGGGCCTCCTCCAATGCGGAGCGGACCTCGTTTGCCACCTGGCCGATGACGGGGCGCTCCTCGGCGCTTAATTTACCCATCTGCTTCAAAATCCCGGTCAGTTCACCCTTTTTGCCCAGGATTTGAACCCTTACCTCGTCCAGTTCCTTGGCGTTTGAACAGCTTTTGAGCCTTGCAAGGCCCGTCTGCTTAATCTGTTCCAGTTGTTCACGCATCGTAATCACCATTCCTTTTTAAACTCATTGCGGCCGCGGTATCTTGCCGCGAATCATCCCAGCGGAGGGCGGAAGAAAGGCATTTTCCCCCAAGCTGATTCATACCTTGCCGCATTCCCTTTTCAAAACAAAAAAGCCTCCGTCCCACATGGGACGGAAGGCTCTGCTTTCCGTGGTACCACCCAAATTCCCGCTTCACACAAAACGGGCCCTTTCGTTTTCCTGTAACGGAGGAACTTCCGTCGTCCCCTACTGAAACTGTTCAGGGACGCCGCTCACAGGCGAAATTTCACGCAAATCCTATCTTTAAGCGGGCTTACAGCCGGTGACCCGCTCTCTCTGGAAGAAAGATGGCGCTACTGAACCTGGTCAAAGCGTTTCCATAATGAAATTATTATAGCACTCTGAAGGGAAAATTGCAAGGGGTTCTTTGATATTCTTTTCTTTGGCGCCCTCGCACCGTTTTAGGACTTGTAGTAAAACGGAAAGGTTTTTGTTTGCCCGTTTCCCAGGGCTGCGTGCTAACGCCGCTTGCCCCGGAGCGTTCTACCGAGACACCCCTTCCTTTTTCTGGGAGATTGTAGAAGCGGGGCTCTTGATCGGTATCCAGTGCTGTATGGACATGGATAATCTTTTCTTTTAATCAAGAGACAGAAAAACAGGCCATATCTACGGCCTGTTTTTCATTATAAGGTTTACGCTGCCTCGGAAGACTCTGACGCGCTATCATCCGATTGATCTGACGTGGATTCCGACCCGTCCTGGGCTCCATCGGACGAAGTTCCGCTTTCATCCGATGTGCTGTCATTCCCCGGCTCCACATCGGAGACGGTGTTGCCCGGTTCAGTGTTGGAGGGCTCGTCGACGACGGCATTTGCAATCGCGTAAATCTGATATTCGCCCGCTTCGTTTACCTTTAAGGTGTACTCCATGAATTTTTCCGGCTCCGGCTCGTATTTTTTGCCGGTGACGTCCCCCTGCCAGGACAACCCCGGCGGGATGTATCCTACCGTCAGGACATAGCCGTCGTCCACCTTTTGCACATCTTCCACCCTGGGGGTGTAGGGCAAAACGTGAGGTGTGGCCGGGAAGATATAACTCTTTGTCTCCGAGTTGTAGGTAATCATCAACTCAGTGTCCCCCACCGTCTCGTGGGTGTACTGGACATCGCCAAAGAGCTGCCTGATTTGCACCTCAATGTCACTTTGAGGGACGGTGATAAAATTGAATTCATCGATGGGGTATTTGGAGGTGTCCTGAGTCATGATAAACCGCCAGACCCCCGCCGTGATGATGGTGGTGTTGGTGGCCTGATCCGGGCTCTCAAAAGGGGGAGGGTCCTGCATGACCAGAGGGCTGATAAACCACTCCATCTCCTCTTTTTCCTTGGAGCCGCTGGCGATGTTCCCGATCAAATTGACCACAAAAATCAAGCTGGCAATCAGCCCGATGACGGCAAAGACCAGCACAACGCCCCCGAACACCATCTTTTTGTTGATGGGTTTACGCACTTTCGTTTCCAATGGTTTTCCTCCTATTTTGAGGGCTACCGGATCTGGCCGTCCCCTAAGATTTTATACTTGATGGAAGTGAGCTCCTTAAGCCCCATGGGGCCTCTAGCGTGGAGCTTCTGGGTGGAAATACCGATCTCCGCCCCCATCCCGAACTCACCGCCGTCGGTAAACCGGCTGGAAGCGTTGACATAGACCGCCGCCGCGTCCACCTCGTTTAAAAATTTTTCAGCGGCGCATAAATTATTGGTGACGATCACCTCGGAGTGACCGGTACCAAACCGGTCGATGTGGGAGATAGCCTCACTGACTCCCTGCACCACCTTGACCGAAATCGCATAGTCGAGAAATTCTTTTGCGTACTCCTCGTCGGTGGCGTCCAGCGCGTCCGGGACAATGGCCCTGGTTTTCTCGCAGCCGTACCATTTGACGTTGTGGGCGTCCAAGCGAGTCTTGACAAGAGGCAGAAACGCCGCTGCGATGCTCTCATCCACCAGCAGGGATTCCTCCGCATTGCAGACCGAAACCCGGTCGGTTTTGGCGTTTTCCACGATGTTGGCCGCCATCTGCAAATCCGCCGATTGCTCCACATAGACGTGGCAGTTCCCAACGCCGGTCTCGATGACCGGTACAGTAGCGTTTTTGACAACCGCCTGGATAAGCCCCGCTCCCCCTCTTGGAATGAGGACGTCCAGATACCCATTTAGCTGCATCATGCCGTTTGCCGTCTCCCGGGAGGTGTCCTCCACCAGTTGGATGATGTCGGTGGGCAGTCCCGATTGGCTAACCGCCTGCCGCATGACCGAACTGAGCGCCTTGTTGGAGTTGATGGCCTCTTTGCCACCCCGGAGGATTACGGCATTTCCAGATTTGAGGCAGAGTACCGCCCCGTCCACCGTCACGTTAGGCCGGCTCTCATAGATGATGCCCACAACCCCCAAAGCGACCCTGGTTTTGAGGATTTGCAGCCCGTTGGGGCGAGTGATGCCGCTTTCGACAACCCCAACCGGGTCATCCAGGGTGATGAGCTTCCGCACCGCTTCACAGATGCCGTGAATGCGGGGCTCGGTTAGCGTCAACCGGTCAATGAGCCCCTCGCTCATCTCGTTTTGCCGTCCGTTCGCGATGTCAATGGCGTTTTGCTCTAATATGTAATTCCTCTGTTCCCAAAGGGCCGAGGCAATGGCCTCTAAGCAGTCGTTTTTCCGTTTGGTGGAGGCGTTTCCTATGGTTTTGGAGACCTCCTTGGCCCTGCGGCCCAGTTCTTCTATGTAGGTCATTTGGCTGCTCCTTTCTTTCCGCCGATAAAGGTGCCAACGGCTTCCCCCTCAAACAGGCGGTATAACGCTTCCGGACTCTTTCCGTTCATGATAACGGTGGGAAACCCTTCATCTAAACCGATCTGCGCGGCACTGAGTTTTGTAACCATGCCCCCGGTGCCCAGATGGCTTCCCTCCCCGCCGGCCAGCGCTTTTACACCGTCATTGATCTCCTCAATTTGGGAAATCAGTTGGGCGTCGTCATATACCCGCGGGTTTTTATCGAACACCCCGTCAATGTCTGTCAGGATCACCAGCAAATCCGCCTTGCAGAGGCTCCCCACAATTGCGGACAAAGTGTCGTTGTCACCGAATTCGATTTCCTCTGTGGAAACCGTGTCGTTTTCATTAACAACGGGGATTACACCGAAATGGAGCAGGTTCATCAGAGTATTGACAACATGGGTTTTCCGGTTTTCGCAATCGATGATGTCCCGGGTCATAAGCACCTGGGCCACCGTGTGGTTGTATTCGGAAAAATACTTGTCGTAACAGTACATGAGCTCGCACTGCCCAATAGCGGCGCAAGCCTGTCTCACCGGGATGTCTACCGGCCGCTCCTTGAGGCCGATCTTTCCCGCTCCGACGCCGATGGCGCCCGAAGAAACCAAAATAATCTCCTTTCCCGCGTTTTTCAGGTCGGATAGCACCTTTGTGAGCCGCTCCATCCGCTGGATGTTTAAAAGCCCTGTCCGGTGGGCCAAAGTGGATGTTCCCACCTTGACCACAATCCGCTGGGCGTCCGATGCATTTTCAATCATATCTCTTTCTCCTTTAGGAATATCGTTCCATTTTTGTCATCAGGTATTTTGCGTAGATGGCAAGGGAAGCCTGCATATAAGGGTAAATAAATAAAAGCGGGACCAACAACGGCGCCAAAAGAAACCACGGCAGAAAAGAAAGATAGAAAGAAAAAGTCAATTGGATATTTCCCTTCATCCCCTGCACCGACAGTCTAATACACTCCAAAACGCCTTTATGGCTGTTGACGAACAGATATCCCGCCAGAAAGTACCGAAGGGAAAAGGCGAATACAAACAGCGCCGCCGCAAGCGAAATCAAACACAGCAGCGGGATCAGCAGCAACCGGGCGATGACCGCTCCGGGGGATTCATATCCTCCCATATACCGGATGGCCAAAAAGATGGCAGCAGACGGCAGAAAAGCCAACACTCCCACGCCTAACACCCGTAGCGCGACGTTTATTTTGAGCAACAGCGAACGGAAAAAACGTCGCAAGCTGTGAAAGCAGTCAAAAATCGTGGAGAGGGCCGGCGAGTCACCACCTACCTGACGCAGATACCACTTTGCCGCCCCGTAGTGAAGGGGCACCGTCACAACAAAGCTGATGAGGGCAAACAGCGCCGCCATCAGCACAAAGGGCGTTCCCACTTCTAATCGGCCTCGGTAAAGGTCGAGCCTTCCTCCCCCGCTCAAAAAATCAATGTGCAGTAGCGTGCCAAAAAACTGCTCCAAAAGTAGAAACAGCAGGTGGACGCCACAAATAAAAAGCAAAATTGCAGTGGCCTTTCCCCAGGAATTCCGAAGGCTAAATAAGGCGTCTTTCTTAATTTTCTTGCGCAATTCCATGGTTTTACTGGTTCCTTTCCTCGGTTATTGGTTTTCGGAGTTCTCCTCCACCTCAAAAATCCCGTAACCCACCGGCTCGGAAAAATCATCTTTTTGATATGGGAGCGGGTCAAATACTTCAAAGAGGTGATCCCGCTGCCAAAGCTGGGTATTAAGCAGCGCCGTGTAGCCGTGGCCATTCTCTACCGCCCAGTAAAGAGGCTCCCGCTTGGGATATCCAAACATCGAAAGCAGGTTCATCATCACGCCGCCGTGGGTGATGACCGCAGCTTCTCGGATGTGGTTTTTCATCATATCGGCCACCACTTCATCGAGGCCCTCCTCACAGCGCCTGATAAAAGCCTGCATGTCCTCAGCCCCTTTCGGAACCATCTTCATACCACCCTGGGCCCACTGGACAAAATCGGGATCGCTTTTCAGCTCCTCGATGGATTTCCCCTCAAAGCGCCCAAAGTCGTATTCCCGAAGGCTGGGGACAACATGGAGCATCCGGTCGGGGTAAAGAACCTCCGCCGTGTCTAAGCAGCGCTGCAACGGGGAGGCGTACACCTTCTGGACATCGGGATACTCGCACTCCTCTTGCAGATTTTCAAGGGCTTTTCGCCCCTCCTCGCTCAAAGGGAGATCGGTAGAGCCGATGTACCGCCCTTCCTCGTTTCCCTCAGTCGCACCGTGGCGGATCAAGTATATCTTATAGGAAATCAAAATGACAGCCTCCATTGTATGGGAGCATTCCCGCTCCCTCTCTTGACCTTTTTTATGAGGCATCATCCATATGACACCTCAAGACTTTATTACTTTATTATAGTACAAAGTGAACAAAAAACAACGCCTTTACCAAAATTTAAACAAAAATTAATATCATATTCGACAAAAATTTTTTAATCTGGTGAAACCTCTTTACATCAGGTAACCTTTGTTATATAATTTACTATACGTTGACCTGTCGAATTTTACAACCGAAACCCACAATTGAGAGAGAATAAGCGAATTTTGTAAGATGCCGTGTCAATTGGAATCCATCACAAAACAGGAGGACTGCTGTCATGAATTCTGACTTTCCGAGAATACTGACTCTGTTGAGAAAAGAGCGCGGTATCAGCCAAAAGCAGGCGGCATCGGAACTTAGTATCTCTCAAGCCCTGCTCTCTCACTACGAAAAGGGCATCCGGGAATGCGGGCTCGATTTTGTGGTCCGGGCGGCCGATTACTACCACGTCTCCTGCGACTTTCTACTGGGTCGCTCCCCGGAACGGACCGGCGCCACACTGTCTGTGGAGGATATCCCCGAACCAGAAAGCGGCAGCCAGGACAATCGGATGAGGGGCAGCATTCTTCCCACTTTAAACAAAAAGCTGATTTTTAACTCACTCAATATTTTATTCGATTTTCTCCAAAAAATCAACTGCAAAGAGTTGACAACTAAAATCTCTGACTTTTTGATGCTTTCGGTCTATCGGATGTTCCGTTCGATTTACGGGGTCAATTTAAAAAATGAACAGAGCTTTTTTACCGTCTCAAAGCCTCTGTACAGCGCCAGAGCTTTGGCGGCTATGGCGGAAATAGAAGCTGAAATCAACGCCCTCGCCTCCGGCGAGGACAACAAAAAGCTCATTCCGCCTGACGTCCGAGATAGCGTAAACATCACAACGGAAAATCTGTCGGCCGATTATCCCCAATATGCCACTTCGCTGTTAAACCTGGTGCAAAGCAGCGAAAACAAAATAAAAGAATGATATCTGCTTTGTAATGATGGATGCTTCCCTGAAAATATTTTTTGGGAAGCATTTTTTGATACCAATAATTCCTACTGGGTAAAATTTTGCTATAAGGATATACTATTTTCGTGTCATCGGCACGGATACTTTTCGCATGTCCCGCCGGATTCAGACACAAAAAGGAGTGTACCTTCACGTGAAAGCGATAAAAATTCTCTGTGCAGGTCTTGTCGCCGCTATGATGTTTGCCGGTTGTAAAACGGTAGAAAATGGCGCATCCGACCTGGGAAGCGACATCAGTTCCGGCATTTCCGATGTGGAATCCGGTATAAGCTCCGGCATGTCCGACCTAGGGTCTGACATAAGCTCGGGTATTTCAGATGGGAAATCGGATCTGAGCTCTGACCTATCCGACGAAAATGACAAAAGCGATCATTCTTCAGAGAGCGCGCCGGCATCCGGCGCCTCATCTGAAGTAGCTGCTGAAATCCATGTCTCTCCCGCCACTGTAGACCTGTCCACTTTAGACGGCACCAAACAGGGATGGGGACAAGGGGTTCAGCTGGACGACCAAAACCGCCCCATCTCCGCATTACAGTTTCAGGAGAAATACGGAAAATACGACGCCTATTTTATCGGCGATGACCAAAAGGTCATATACCTGACCTTTGACGAAGGATATGAAAACGGATATACCGCGACGATCCTCGATACATTACGAGAAAAAAACGTGCCTGCAGTTTTCTTTGTGACAATGGACTATGTGGAAAAAGAACCCGACCTTGTCCAGCGGATGATTGACGAAGGTCATGCCGTAGGCAACCACAGCGACAAGCACGTCTCCTACCCCAC
Organism: uncultured Oscillospiraceae bacterium; assembly: GCA_904396495.1. Taxonomy (GTDB): domain Bacteria; phylum Bacillota; class Clostridia; order Oscillospirales; family Ruminococcaceae; genus Fumia. Next base: position 187,255 of record CAJFOJ010000032.1, on the reverse strand, counting down.
AGTCAGCACCGAGCGCTGCGAACAGGAAACTATGAACCTGCATAATTATATCAATGAAAAATTTAATTATCAAATGACGCTGTTCCGTCCCCCAATGGGCGAATTTTCCGAACGAGTGCTGGCACAGACACAGCAGCTAGGATATAAAACCATGCTGTGGAGCTACGCTTATAAGGATTGGGATCCCGATAATCAGATGGAACCTGCCAAGGCGCTGGAAAAATTAAACGGCGCGCTCCACAATGGGGCTATTTACCTTCTCCACGCAGTGGGCAAAACCAACAGCGACATTTTGGGATACTTTATTGATTATGCCCGTTCCCAAGGATATGAATTCGAACTGTTCCAGTAAATTAGATAAATTGCGATAAAATTAATAAATATTTTAGGCAAAACGATAAAATTTTAATTTCTTTTCAATTTCTGTTGATTTTTGGAAAATTATGTATTATAATAACTATCGTTGTCTCTGGTGGACAACTTCACAGATTGTTAAAATCAAATTCATTTCGCTTTTTATCGTCCTCGCAATAGTGAGGGCGATATTTTAATGTATGAAAAAAGCTCCTCGCTGAGGGAATGTGCCGGTTTTTAATTGCCAAACCGGACACAGCCAAAGCAGCGGGGAGCTTTTTATTTTATGAATACAATTGTCCTTCATTAAACTACAAATTTCATAATTATTCGGTTTTATTTTCCGAACACTTCTTCGTTTGCCTTGATCTGCCGAATATCTTTTCCGACAAACCGCAGATAAGTCAGTAGCGAAAACAGCCGGGAGACCAACCGGCGGGAATATCGATCCTCCAGCTCTTTGGAGGTGAGATTGGTGTTGATAATGGTAGGCCTATCCCGATTGCAGCGGGTATTGATGAGATTGTAAATCGCGGAAAGGTTAAACTGAGAGTTAAACTCCGCCCCCAAATCGTCCAAAATCAGCAAATCTACGTCCAGGAGGATGTTCAGCGTGTCGTTATTTTCAACGCGGCCAAAGTGCTCGGCCTCGATGGTTTTCAAAAAATCGTAAACCGAGCCATACGCCACAGTATACCCTTTTTCAATAACCGCTTTGGCAATGGCCAGGGACAAATGGGTTTTGCCAAGCCCAGTTTCCCCCACCATAAAAATTCCTTTCATCTGAGGGGAAAAATGATCGGCGTATTTTTTGCAAAAGGAAAAGATATCAGACATAATCTGCCGCGGCACCACACGAGTCACTGGATCGGTTTCTTCGCTGTAATACCGCAGGTCGAAGCTCGAAAAATCGCATAGTTTTAAAGCGGAAACGCTGTTGATCGTCTCGATGTTAATCTGGCGCATCAGTCCATTTAAACAGGAACAGCGTACATTCCCTATATAGCCCGAGTCACCACATTTTTTGCACACCGGGTGGAGTTTCAGGTAATCTTCCGGATACCCTCCGGCAATTAGCAGCTCTTTCTCCATCTGCTGTAAATTGAGATTGGATTCCTTTAACTTTTCCAGCCCCTCTGAAATATCCTCCTTTTTGGAAAGGATGAGTTTTGTAAGCTCTACTGAGGTGAGAGCCAGCTCCTTCCGCACGTCGATCACCTGGGGAACCTTCTGATAAATCTCGTCCAAACGGGATGCTTGTTCGATTTCCGCTCGAATTCTACGCTGTTCTAATACTTTTAGTGCTTTAACAAGGATTTCATTTTTCATAATGCACTCCTTTTGTTATTTGGGTACATGGAAACCCAACCGCTCAAACTCATCTAAATCATAAGAAGCGTCCGGCTTCTGTCCCTTTTGATAGTTACGGGGCGTCTCTTTGGTGCTGAGGTCGGCTGGTGTTAAAATGCCGTTTTCCTTCCACGACTGCAAAATCTTGTTGATATAGGGAAAGGAAACCTTGTTAATCCGATCCACCGTCCGCTCGTAGGCGATTTTTATCATCTCGATGTCAAAGCCGTCGTCAAACCACTGGTTGATATATTTCTTATTGGCAGCAGTGAGCGCCCGGTCACCGATCCCGAAAGCCGTCCGCACCAGACCTTCCCTGCTCCTATAGGCGGAAAGCTGCTTGATGGCCGCCTCAGCGCGGACGTGAGTGTTGATTTCATCGTCGGCCCACTGGGCACACATTTTCTGTATGTAATTAAAATGAGGCCTATCAATAGAAATACAGTACTCCACCGCCATAATAATCACATCTGCGGGAAGTCCCATATATTCGTGAATGTAAACCAACCCCTTCTGCTCGGCAGATGTCAACGGGCGCCCGAACATACACTCCGCCGTGCACAAAAGGAACTTGATCTGGGGGTCGTGCTCCGACTGTTCCGCTACGACGGCAGCGCTGATATCCTCCGGTGTGATAGCAATGGGCTGTATTTTCCGCTTCGGCAACTTGCCGGAAACAGAACGGTTCGTCACCTTTGTAGCATCTTGAGAAGCAGTATCCTCTGACAATACGCCACTTGCCTTCCAATATCCTACAGCCTCAACGATTTCACTCTCCGGGACGGACAACAGTTTCGAGAGTTTTTGAAAATCGATTTCGTTCGCCCGGACGACAGCCAACAAAACTTTGATGTATATCCCGCTGGCGGTTGCAAGATGCTTGTCTATCACGTCGGCTGGGACGGCGACGAAAGAGGAACAGCTTCCCCCGTTTAATTGAATCCCCACAGTACTACCCCCAATCAACGGTCAAAAAGGAAGGACTTCACAAGTGCCAAACCCTCCCTGATATAAAAAGACGGAATCAAAAGCGGATGGGTCCCGGCGCCATACGTTGTCATCTGGACATAACCGTGACGATTGGCAATCATTTTCGCGCGGGAGCTGTGGTAATCGCTGCTGATTATTTTCACCTTTAAATCGGCTAGGTCTTTCCCGCTGTGGGCCTCAATCATTTCCTTGGCATTGTCGAGATTTTCGTTGGTATTGGTTGACTGATCCTCTACCAAAATCCGCTCTGCCTCGATTCCCTGTTCTGTAAGATAGCGCCTCATGGCGACAGCTTCCGGCATACTCTCATTCCAACCCTGCCCGCCGGTTACCACAATGGTTTCCCCTTGCTCGCACTCCAATGTAGCGTCCAAACGCTGCTTTAGGGTAAGGCTGAGCTGATCGCCGCGAAGCCCTGCCCCCAATACCACTATGTAGTCCGCCTTTGCACGATCTTTTTGCACTGCTCCCGAGACGACCACCGCCTCCAATGCCACAAAACAAATCAGCGCCACTACTGCAAGCGGTACTAACACTTTTTTTAATTTTATAACCCCTTTAAGGTGGCCAAACTTTCGATCCAAAGCACCTAACGCCACCAGTATAACGCCTGCCGCCAGCAAAACGGCACTAAATGAAACCGGCCCTAAGGCCAGTGTTGAAACGATATAATAGAGGATTAATAATCCTCCGATTATAAAAAGAATTGTATCCAATATCATCATGAACCTACCTATCACTAGTTCCCATTAAAATTATTACATCAAAAGCTGCCACGCCATAAAATCTATCCGCTTTTAGCGGAGGAAACACGCATAACGGTCTTTCCAGCCTTATAGCAACCGAAGGTTATAAAGTTATAAAAAAGAAATACAACGCTAAAATGCGGCCATCGGTTTGCTGTGCAAAACTGCGTAACTGCGTTTAAAATACCATATGTGCAAAGCCCTTTTGAGATTGCGCGCCGCATGAAGTTAAAGCAAAAGGTTTGAAATCGTTTTGTTATGCGCGATAATCGACTATAAAAAGTATTGTTTTTATAAAATTGTGCGTCAAATGTGTCGACACAAAGTCCACGCCGCTTGTAAATATTATATCATATTTATTACGTTGCAAGCAGTCTGATTGCAACGTAATAGCAGCAAAATTGAGGATAACCCTCAAAGGACTTCTTCTGCGATAAACGCAGCCTTGCTGCATTTATTATACCACAGATTCTCACTCAGAAAAAGCTCTTTTTTAAAAGCAAAGCCGGCACGCAGAAGTCGTACCGGCTTTAACAAATTTTGGAAGTAAATATAGAAATTAGATAACGCCCTGGGCAATCATTGCGTCGGCAATTTTCTCGAACCCAGCGATGTTAGCGCCCATGACCAGATTGCCTTCGTGGCCATAGTTTTTAGATGCGTTGTAGGCATTGTGGAAAATGTTAACCATAATGTCCTTTAATTTGGCATCAACCTCTTCAAAAGTCCAAGAGTAACGCATGGAGTTTTGGCACATTTCCAAACCGGAAGTTGCAACACCGCCGGCATTAGCCGCTTTTGCGGGCCCAAACATAACACCCGCCTGGAGGAAGGTCTCAATAGCCTCCGGAGTAGAGGGCATGTTAGCGCCCTCAGCAACAGCGATGACGCCGTTTTTCACCAGCGTTTTAGCCGCTTCGCCGTCCAACTCGTTTTGAGTGGCACAAGGAAGGGCAATGTCACAGGGAATGGTCCAAATGCCTTTGCACCCCTCTGTATAAGTAGCTCCCTCTACCCGGTTTACATATTCTTTAATCCGTTTACGCTCAACTTCCTTGATCTGCTTCACAACATCCAAATTGACGCCGTTGGGATCGTGGATGTAACCGTTGGAGTCAGACAGTGCAACCACTTTGGCGCCCATCTCAGTGGCCTTTTCGGTGGCATAAATCGCCACGTTTCCGGAACCGGAAATGACCACGGTCTTGCCTGCCATAGAATCGTTCTTCATCGACTTGAGCATTTCCTGAGTGAAATAGAGCAAACCGTAACCAGTGGCCTCTGTTCTAGCCAACGAACCACCGAAAGTGAGCCCTTTACCGGTCAAAACACCGGTAAACTCATTGCGGATCTTTTTGTACATGCCGAACATAAATCCGATTTCCCGGCCGCCCACGCCGATATCTCCGGCGGGAACATCAGTATCGGAGCCGATATGGCGCTGAAGCTCAGTCATAAAGCTCTGGCAAAAACGCATGACTTCGTTATCGGATTTTCCTTTGGGATCAAAATCGGCGCCGCCCTTGCCGCCGCCCATAGGCAAACCAGTAAGGGAATTTTTAAAGCACTGCTCAAATCCCAGGAATTTGATAACAGAGGCGTTGACAGACGGATGGAAACGCAAGCCGCCTTTATACGGGCCGATCGCAGAGTTAAACTGCACGCGGAAGCCGCGATTAACCTGAACCTTTCCGTTATCGTCCACCCACGGGACACGGAACTGTACAAAGCGTTCCGGCTCGACCAGTCTGTCAATCACGCCTTTTTCAATCAGATCAGGACGTTTTTCCACAACCGGCTCAAAGGATTCCAAAACTTCCTGAACCGCCTGAATAAACTCTGGTTCGTTTCCATTGCGTTTTTTGACAGTTTCCATCACGTTGGCAAGATATGCATTTTTGATCGCCATAATTGACTCCTCCTTTTGGTTTTTGTGGGCTAACCCAAACTAAGAAATATTATACACGAAATCATTTTTAGTTTCAAGTATTTATGCAGTCAAATTTCCATTAAATTGCATATTTTACAATTTAAACATATTTTTTTAGATTTTATCGCAAAGGAAATACTTTTTTTGCAAGTTTTTTTTTGTTTATTGCAACTCAAGAAACCTATTTTTGATGTGATTAAGCCAAAAAAGGCAAACAAAAACTCCCGGCTTAACGCCGGGAGTTTTTAAGGCGAGTTGATTACTCGTTGATTTTAGAAACAACGCCGGAACCAACCGTTCTGCCGCCTTCACGAATAGCGAAGCGGAGGCCCTCTTCAATAGCGATAGGAGTGATGAGTTCTACGTCAAACTCCAGGTTATCGCCGGGCATAGCCATCTCAGTTCCCTCGGGGAGGGTGATGATGCCGGTAACGTCAGTGGTTCTGAAATAGAACTGGGGACGGTAGTTGTTAAAGAAGGGTTTATGACGTCCACCCTCTTCTTTTTTCAGGACGTAAACAGAGCAATGGAATTTGGTGTGGGGGTGAATGGTGCCGGGTTTGCAGAGAACCTGACCTCTTTCGATCTCATTTCTCTGAATACCACGGAGCAACGCACCAATGTTGTCACCAGCCTCAGCGTAGTCCAGGATCTTTCTGAACATTTCAATACCAGTAACAACGGATTTCATCTTTTCGTCTTTCAAGCCGACGATCTCAACTTCGTCGCCGGAATTGAGCTGACCTCTTTCCACTCTACCAGTGGCAACAGTACCACGGCCGGTGATGGTGAAGACGTCCTCAACAGGCATCAAGAAAGGAAGATCCGCTTTACGGTCGGGAGTGGGAATCCACTCGTCAACTGCATCCATCAACTCCAAGATGGGCTTGTAAGCGGGATCGTTGATATCGTCGGGAGCTTCCAAAGCCTTCAGAGCAGAGCCACGGATAATGGGGGTATCGTCGCCGGGGAAATCGTACTCATTCAAAAGTTCACGGATTTCCATCTCGACGAGATCGAGAAGCTCTTCGTCGTCAACCTGGTCAGCTTTGTTCATGAAAACAACGATGTAAGGAACGCCGACCTGACGGGACAGCAGGATGTGCTCACGGGTCTGAGGCATAGGGCCGTCAGCCGCGGAAACAACCAGGATAGCGCCGTCCATCTGAGCAGCGCCGGTGATCATGTTCTTAACATAGTCAGCATGACCGGGGCAGTCAACGTGAGCGTAGTGACGTTTGTCAGTCTCATACTCAACGTGAGCAGTGTTAATGGTAATACCACGCTCTCTCTCTTCAGGAGCCTTATCGATCATATCATAAGCTTCATACTTCGCTTTACCCTGCAAAGCCAAAGCCTTGGTGATCGCAGCGGTCAGAGTGGTTTTACCGTGGTCAACGTGACCAATGGTACCAATGTTAACATGGGGCTTGGTTCTTTCAAAATGCGCCTTTGCCATTAGAAATTTCCTCCTTTTTTCAATCAGAAAATATTGTCTTTAGTTTATCAGAACTAAACCAAAATTTCAATAGATGAATGGTAAATTTTTCAATTTTCAAAAAATTTCCTTGAAAAATCAGTTTTTCTCCCTCTGGGAAATAATTTTTTCCGCGATGGATTTGGGTACTTCCACATAGTGACTGGGTTCCATGGTATACTGGCCACGGCCCTGGGTCTTGGAACGAAGGTCGGTGGCATACCCGAACATCTCAGACAACGGGACGAAGGCCTTGATCTCCTGTGCGCCGGAGCGTGCTTCCATGCCCTGGATCTGTCCGCGGCGGGAGTTCAAATCGCCAATGACATCGCCCATGTAATCTTCGGGGACGATGACGACAACCTTCATGATGGGTTCCATAATAACGGATTGAGCCTTCCTTAACGCCTCTTTCATCGCCATAGAACCTGCGATTTTAAAGGCCATTTCAGAAGAGTCAACCTCGTGATAAGAGCCGTCGTACAGTTCGACCTTGACGTCCACAACGGGATAACCCGCCAAAACGCCGGCCTGCATGGCCCCTTGGATACCCTGATCGACAGCGGGGATATATTCCTTCGGAATGTTACCGCCCACGACTTTGTTGATAAATTCATAACCCTTGCCGGATTCGTTGGGCTCCACACGGATCTTAACATGACCGTATTGGCCTTTACCACCCGACTGTCTGGCGTATTTGTGATCGACGTCCGCCTTGCCGAGAATGGTTTCTCTGTAAGCAACCTGAGGCTTACCGACATTTGCTTCCACCTTAAACTCCCGGAGCAAACGATCGACAATAATTTCCAGGTGCAACTCACCCATACCGGCGATAATGGTCTGTCCGGTCTCATCGTCGGTGTAGGTTTTGAAGGTGGGATCCTCTTCGGCGAGTTTTGCCAAAGCGATGCCCATCTTCTCCTGACCGGCTTTAGTCTTGGGTTCGATGGCAACGCGGATAACAGGCTCCGGGAACTCCATCGACTCGAGAATGACCTCGTGCTTGGGATCACAAAGGGTATCGCCGGTGGTGGTCTGCTTCAAACCAACCGCTGCGGCGATATCGCCGGCGTAGCAGGTTTCGATATCCTGGCGGTGGTTTGCGTGCATCATCAGGATGCGGCCCATTCTCTCGGACTTGCCTTTCACTGAGTTGTACACGGTGGAACCAGCGTCTACTGTACCGGAGTACACACGGAAAAAGCAGAGTTTACCGACAAAGGGGTCAGTAGCAATTTTGAACGCCAATGCAGAGAAGGGTTCCTCATCGGAGGAATGGCGCTCCGTCTCTTCCCCGGTTTCGGGGTCGATACCCTTGATGGCGGGGATATCGGTGGGAGCCGGCATATAATCCACAATCGCGTCCAATAACTTCTGGACGCCCTTGTTTTTATAAGCACTGCCACAAGTGACAGGGATGATAGTATTGGCAATGGTCTCCTTGCGAATTGCCGTTTTCAGCTCTTCGATGGTGATTTCTTCCTCTTCCAGATACTTCATCATCAGGTCCTCATCGTTTGTGGCTACTGCCTCCACCAGTTCGGACCGGTACTGTTCTGCCTTCTCTTTCATATCATCGGGAACATCGATGACAGAAATGTCGTTGCCCAAATCATCGTTATAGATGTAGGCTTTCATCTCCAACAAGTCGATGATTCCCTTAAAATCGTCCTCAGCACCGATAGGTAGCTGAATCGGGACAGGGTTACATTTTAAACGGTCTTTCATCATGTCGACAACATTGTAAAAGTCGGCACCCATAATGTCCATCTTGTTGACAAAGGCCATTCTGGGGACTTTATAGTTGTCAGCCTGATGCCAGACGGTTTCAGACTGCGGTTCGACACCACCCTTCGCGCAGAAAACGGTCACAGAACCGTCCAAAACGCGGAGAGACCGTTCCACTTCAACCGTAAAGTCAACGTGGCCGGGGGTGTCGATAATATTGATGCGGTGGCCTTTCCAGAACGCCGTCGTCGCAGCGGAAGTAATGGTAATACCTCTTTCCTGCTCCTGCGCCATCCAGTCCATCGTTGCGGTACCCTCGTGGGTGTCACCGATCTTATGCGTTCTACCGGTATAGTAGAGGATACGCTCGGTGGCGGTGGTTTTACCGGCGTCGATGTGGGCCATTATACCAATATTACGAGTCATTTCCAGAGATACGTCTCTTGGCATAATTTCCTCCTAATTTACTAGAGTCCTCTCCTCTCCCGGAAGGCCGGAAGGGAAAAAGGTTAGAATAAAACATACTCATGGTAAGTATGTCCAAAAAATATCGGGATATCGCAAATCAACCGGAAAACAGACAAATCCAAAGCGCAAAGTCCTTTACGGCTTCTACACCCATTTTTCCGTTTTCCAAGTAAATCGACCAAAGGCAATTTACCACCTGAAATGTGCGAAAGCTTTGTTGGCCTCTGCCATCTTGTGAGTATCCTCACGTTTTTTACAAGCTCCGCCGGTGTTGTTCAGCGCATCCATAATTTCGCCTGCGAGACGTTCCTTCATGGTCTTCTCAGAGCGGTTTCTGGAATAGGTGGTCAACCATCTCAAGCCCAGGGTCTGTCTTCTTTCCGGACGAACCTCCATGGGGACCTGATAGGTGGCACCGCCGACGCGGCGGGACTTGACCTCCAAAACAGGCATAATGTTCTCCAGCGCTTCATTAAACGCCTCCAGAGCATCTTTGCCGGTCTTTTCGTTTACGATTTCAAAAGCACCGTAAACAATTTTCTGAGCGACACCTTTTTTGCCATCCAACATAATATTGTTGATCAGCCGTGTCACCAATTTGGAATTGTACATAGGATCAGGCAAAACATCACGCTTTGCAATACGACCTCTTCTTGGCACTTTACTTCCCTCCTTCACAGAATGATATCATCGGTACTCGAAAGTAAAATTTCCCCCGTTCAGACCAGTAAAAGGCCGCAACATTTATCTGTTGGGACCAATTGTCAGCCTTTACGAAATAATGGAATGATTACTTTTTCGCACCAGCTTTCGGACGCTTCGCACCGTATTTAGAACGGGCTTGCATTCTGTTGTTGACGCCCTGGGTATCCAAAGTACCGCGAATAATGTGGTAACGAACACCGGGGAGGTCTTTAACACGTCCGCCGCGAATCAGAACAACAGAGTGTTCCTGTAAGTTGTGTCCTTCTCCGGGAATATAAGCTGATACTTCCATTCCGTTTGTGAGTTTGACCCTAGCGACTTTACGCAGAGCGGAGTTAGGCTTCTTCGGGGTCATAGTTCTAACCGCAGTACAAACGCCTCTCTTCTGAGGGGAACTTTGATCCGTGGCCTGCTTTTTCATCGAGTTGAAACCGCGATTCAAAGCAGGAGCGGTAGACTTGTTGACCTGCGTCTCTCTTCCTTTTCTGACAAGCTGGTTAAAGGTTGGCATATGGCACCTCCTTACTTCAATATCTATGCACTAACAGAGCCTGGCCCTATTATCAGCATACTTGTTTATTTTACCATTAAGAAATTTTATTGTCAACAACTTTTTCCAAAACAGGTTTTTCTTGTGAAAAGCGCTCACAATACTCAATTAAAAAGAAATACAACATGGTTATTTTTTCAAATAATCCTTCAAAAATTCCCGTAAATTCCAAGAAAATCGAAAGCCCAAAAGGCTTTCGATTTTCTATCGCTTCTCGCTAAACGGCGGGAATCGTTTCCACCACTTCCACGGTTTCGGAAACCTCGGGCTTTGTGGGGACTACCTGTACGTCGTTATAGCATGGCATACCGGTTCCAGCCGGCACCAGCTTTCCGATGATGACGTTTTCTTTCAGTCCCATCAGATGGTCTACCTTACCCTTAATGGCGGCTTCGGTGAGAACCTTGGTGGTCTCCTGGAAGGAAGCAGCTGACAAAAAGCTCTCGGTGGCCAGAGATGCCTTGGTAATACCCAGAAGAACCGGCTCGAAGGTGATGAGGGACAACCCCGCTTCTCCAGCATCCAGTCTCTCCTGAATCCGGCGGTTTTCCCGGTAAACGTCACCCCGCTCCATAACGGAACCGGAGAGCAACTCAGTACTGCCGGGACTGATAATCCGGACCTTTTTCATCATCTGGCGAACGATGACTTCGATGTGCTTGTCATTGATGTCAACGCCCTGGAGGCGGTAGGTCTTCTGTACTTCCGCGATCAGGTAATTCTGCACCTCCTGCTCGCCTTTGACAGCCAAGATGTCGTGTGGGTTGATGCTTCCCTCGGTCAGAGAATCACCGGATTGGACTTCCTGCCCTTCCTGCACCTTGATCTTAAATCCATAAGGGATAGTATACCGTTTGGATTCCTCAGTGTTTGTGATTTCAATAACCCTCTGGCGTTTTTCCTCGTCAAAGCGGACGGTGCCGCCAATTTCAGTGATGATGGCGCTGTTTTTGGGTTTTCTTCCTTCAAACAGTTCAACAATTCTGGGAAGACCCTGCGTAATATCCTCGGCATTTGCGATACCGCCGGTGTGGAAGGTACGCATGGTGAGCTGAGTACCAGGCTCGCCGATGGACTGGGCTGCGATGACGCCCACTGCCTCACCGACCGCAATAGGCTTACCGTTGGCAAGGTTGGAGCCATAGCATTTCGCACAGATTCCCTGGGGCGAACGGCAGGACAGGATGGAACGGATTTCCACGCTGGTAACACCAGTGTCGACGATCTTCTGAGCATCGTGTTCATCCATGATCTTGTCTTTGGAGACTAAGACTTCCCCAGTGTTGGGATCGACGAAATCGTGAACCAGATAACGGCCCTGGAGGCGCTCGGTCAACGGCTCGATCATCTCGTTACCCTCTCGGATATCGTGAACCCAGATACCCTCGTGGCAGCCGCAGTCCTGCTGCCGGATGATGACGTCCTGAGAAACGTCAACCAGACGCCTAGTCAGGTAACCGGAGTCTGCCGTCCGGAGTGCGGTGTCAGCCAAGCCTTTACGGGCGCCGCGGGACGAGATAAAGTATTCCAGAATATTCAGTCCTTCACGGTAGTTGGACTTAATGGGAATTTCAATGGTAGTACCGGCGGTATTTGCAATCAATCCGCGCATACCGGCCAGCTGTCTGATCTGGTTGATACTACCGCGGGCGCCGGAGTCAGCCATCATGTAGATGGGGTTGAATTCGTCCAGGTTTTCAGTCAACGCGTCGGAAACCTTGTTGGTGGTTTCGTTCCAGATCTTAATGACATGGTTTTTCTTTTCCTCTTCGGTGATCAGACCGCGCTCATACTGGCGGGTGATCTTGAGGACAGCTTCATCCGCCTGTTCCAGCAGTTCCTTCTTCTGCGGAGGAATCACCGCGTCGCAAACCGCTACGGTGATAGCACCCTTGGTGGAATATTTAAATCCTTGGGCTTTGATGCGGTCCAGCACCTCAGAAGTTTTGGCGGTTCCGTGGATGCGGATGCAGCGGTCGATAATCTTACCCAGCTGCTTTTTGCCCACTAGGAAATCGATCTCCAATTTCAGCTGGTTTTCCGGCTTGCTTCTATCCACAAAGCCCAAATTCTGCGGGATGGGATCGTTAAAAATCAGCCGTCCGACTGTGGTATCGATGAGCCCAGTGATGCTGCCCTTGGTCATGCGGACCTTGATTTTCGCATGAAGGGTGACAACGCCATCCTGATAGGCCATCAGTGCCTCATTCACATCGCGGAACACCTTACCCTCGCCCATATCGCCATCCTTGACCAAGGTGAGGTAGTAAGAGCCAAGGACCATATCCTGGGTGGGAACCGTCACAGGCCGCCCATCGGAAGGTTTTAACAGGTTATTGGCCGCCAGCATCAAAAACCGTGCTTCTGCCTGGGCCTCCGCCGACAGAGGTACATGGACCGCCATCTGGTCGCCGTCGAAGTCAGCGTTATAGGCGGTACAAACCAGCGGATGGAGTTTCAAGGCACGGCCCTCGACCAGCACTGGCTCAAATGCCTGGATGCCCAGCCTGTGAAGGGTAGGTGCGCGGTTTAAGAGCACCGGATGATCCTTGATGACGATTTCCAAAGCATCCCAGACCTCTGGGCGAGCTCTATCCACCATTTTTCTGGCGCTTTTGATGTTGTTGGCAGCGCCGGTTTCCACCAGACGCTTCATGACAAAGGGCTTAAACAGCTCCAAGGCCATTTCTTTGGGCAGGCCACACTGATACATCTTCAGCTCTGGGCCGACGACGATAACCGAACGTCCGGAGTAATCGACGCGTTTTCCCAGAAGGTTCTGCCTAAACCGGCCCTGCTTACCCTTGAGCATGTCGGAAAGGGATTTGAGAGGACGGTTGTTGGGCCCGGTGACAGGGCGGCCGCGGCGGCCGTTGTCGATCAACGCGTCAACTGCTTCCTGAAGCATCCGCTTCTCATTGCGGACAATGATGTCGGGCGCCTTCAGCTCCAACAGACGCTGGAGGCGGTTGTTGCGGTTGATGACCCGGCGGTATAGATCGTTTAGGTCAGAGGAGGCAAAGCGCCCGCCGTCGAGCTGCACCATAGGGCGGATATCCGGCGGAATCACCGGGATGACGTCCAGGATCATCCACTCGGGTTTGTTGCCGGAAAGGCGGAACGCTTCCACACATTCCAGCCGTTTCAAGATTCTGATTTTCTTCTGGCCAGTGGCGTCGTTGAGTTGCTGTTTGAGATCGGCAGACAACTCTTCCAAATCCAAATCCTGCAAAAGCTCTTTGACCGCTTCTGCTCCCATTCCGGCTCTAAAGTCGTCCTCGTATTTCTCCCGCATGTCAGAGTATTCCTTTTCGGAAAGGAGTTGGCCCTTTTCGAGAATGGTGCTGCCGGGATCGATGACGATGTATTTGGCAAAATAGAGGACCTCTTCCAATCTTCTGGGGGAGATGTCCAAAATGAGCCCCATCCGGGAGGGGATTCCCTTAAAGTACCAAATGTGAGACACAGGCGCCGCCAGCTGGATATGGCCCATCCGCTCCCTTCTGACTTTGGAACGGGTGACTTCAACGCCGCACTTGTCACAGATTTTGCCTTTGTAGCGCAGACGCTTGTATTTTCCACAATGGCATTCCCAGTCCTTAGTCGGCCCGAAAATGCGCTCACAGAAAAGGCCGTCGCGTTCCGGTTTAAGGGTGCGGTAGTTGATGGTTTCCGGTTTTTTGACTTCGCCGTGGGACCACTCGAGGATCTGTTCGGGAGAAGCCAAACCAATTTTTATCGACTCAAAAACGTTAAATTCCAATTACGACCCCTTCTTCCATTAAAAATCTTCGTCCATGTCATCGTCTAAATCGAAGACATACTCCTCTTCCTCTACTTCATCCTCGTCGTCAGAGTCGCTTAACACGTCCTCTGCATCAGCGGTGGTATAGCCTTCCATGTCACCGTCTTCCACATAGTTAAACTCGTCGTCAAAATGGCGGTCATCCACTTCAGCGCTGTGGAAGGTAATGTCTTCGTCGTCTTCAAAGGTCTGCTTGAGGTCGATTTCGTTCTGATCCTTGTCGAGTACCTTGACGTCGAGCCCCAAAGACTGGAGTTCCTTGATAAGGACCTTGAAGGATTCAGGGATTCCGGACTGGGGCACGTTGTGTCCCTTGACGATGGCTTCATAAGTCTTGACACGGCCCACCACGTCGTCGGACTTGACGGTAAGGATTTCCTGAAGGGTGTAAGCAGCGCCGTACGCCTCCAAGGCCCAGACTTCCATCTCACCGAATCTCTGGCCGCCGAACTGGGCTTTACCGCCCAGAGGCTGTTGAGTGACGAGAGAGTACGGGCCGGTGGAGCGAGCGTGAATTTTATCGTCAACCAAGTGGTGAAGCTTCAGATAATACATGATGCCGACGGTGACCCGGTTGTCAAATTGCTCTCCGGTGCGTCCGTCGTAGAGGATGGTCTTGCCGTCCTCGGGAAGTCCTGCCTCTCTAAAGCAGGCGCGAATATCTTCCTCGTGTGCGCCATCGAAAACGGGTGTCATAATTTTCCATCCCAAGGCTTTGGCAGCGTAACCCAAATGGACTTCCAACACCTGCCCGATGTTCATACGGGAAGGTACGCCCAAGGGGTTTAACACGATGTCCAAAGGCGTTCCATCGGGGAGGAAGGGCATGTCTTCCTGGGGCAAAATTCTCGATACAACACCCTTATTTCCGTGGCGGCCCGCCATCTTGTCGCCGACGCTGATTTTGCGCTTCTGCGCCACGTAGCAGCGGACGACCATGTTGACACCGGCGTTTAATTCGTCGCAGTTTTCGCGGGTAAACACCTTCACGTCAACAATGATGCCATATTCGCCGTGGGGAACCCGCAGGGATGTGTCGCGAACCTCCCTGGCCTTTTCGCCAAAGATGGCGCGCAGCAGACGCTCTTCCGCAGTGAGCTCGGTTTCTCCTTTGGGTGTGACCTTACCCACCAAGATGTCGCCGGAGCGGACTTCCGCGCCGATACGGATGATACCCCGCTCGTCCAAATCCTTGAGAGCGTCCTCGCCCACGTTGGGAATATCCCGGGTGATCTCCTCCGGTCCCAATTTGGTGTCGCGAGCCTCAGTCTCGTATTCCTCGATGTGAATGGAAGTGTATACATCATCCCGGACGATCTTTTCGTTGATAAGGACAGCGTCCTCGTAGTTATAGCCCTCCCAGGTCATAAAGCCGATAAGGGCATTTTTCCCTAAAGAAATCTCGCCGTCACAGGTGGCGGGGCCGTCGGCGATGACCTGGCCCTTTGTAACCCGCTCGCCCTTGTCAACGATGGGGCGCTGGTTGACACAAGTGCCTTGGTTGGAGCGCATAAACTTGATGATGGGGTACTTGTGGAGCGCGCCTTCGTCGTCCCTGACAATGATCTCATCGGCGGACACTCTCTCCACAACGCCGTCTTCCTTAGCTAATACGCAGACGCCGGAATCGACAGCCGCTTTGTACTCCATGCCGGTTCCCACAATGGGAGCCTCCGTTTTCAAGAGCGGAACTGCTTGCCGTTGCATGTTGGCGCCCATCAAAGCGCGGTTTGCGTCGTCGTTTTCCAAGAAGGGAATCATCGCAGTAGCGACCGAAACCACCATTTTGGGCGAAACGTCCATATAGTCGACGCGGCTGCGGTCCACTTCCAAAATCTCGTCCCGATAGCGGACATTAACCCGCTGACGGGCGAGTCTTCCGTCTTCGGTCAAAGGCTCGTTGGCCTGTACCACGATGACCTCGTCCTCCACGTCGGCAGTCATATATTCCACCTGGTCGGTGACGATGCCGGTCTCCTTGTCCACCTTGCGGTAAGGCGCTTCGATAAAGCCGTATTCGTTGATTCGCGCAAAAGTAGCAAGATAAGAAATCAATCCAATGTTGGGGCCTTCCGGAGTCTCGATGGGGCACATTCTGCCGTAATGGGAATAGTGTACGTCACGAACCTCGAAGCTCGCCCGGTCACGGGACAAACCGCCGGGACCCAATGCGGACAGACGACGTTTATGTGTCAGCTCTGCCAAGGGGTTATTCTGATCCATGAATTGAGACAAAGGCGAAGACCCGAAAAACTCTTTAATAGCCGCCACAACCGGACGGATGTTGATAAGGGCCTGAGGGGTGACAACCTCCATGTCCTGGGCCTGTAACGTCATCCTCTCGCGGATGACCCGCTCCATACGGGAGAAGCCGATGCGGAACTGGTTCTGCAACAGCTCGCCCACCGGGCGGATGCGGCGGTTGCCCAGATGGTCGATGTCGTCCACTGTGCCCAAGCCGTAGGCCAGGCAGTTCATATAGTTAATAGTGGCAATGATGTCGTCCTTGATGATGTGCTTGGGAACCAAGCGGTGCGCGTTTTTCTTGACCAATTGAATCCGCTCATCCCGGTCCTCGGTCTCCTCCAAGATCTCCTTGAGGATTTTAAAGCGGACCTTCTCATTGATACCCACTTCTTCCTTGTCCAGGTCGATGAAATCGGTGATTTCCACCATGCCGTTGGAGATGACCTTGATGTCCTTCTCCTCGGTGCGGATGTAGACGGTGTCGACGCCGGCTTTTTCGATTTCCCAGGCCTTGTCACGGGTCAAAAGCTCGTTTTCCTCGGCGATGATCTCACCGGTGAGCTCGTTAACCACCGGCTGAGCCAGCGTATGTCCCATAATGCGGGTAGCGAGCCCCAACTTTTTGTTGTATTTATAGCGTCCGACCCTGGAAAGATCATAGCGGTGCTCGTCAAAGAGCAGGGGCACCAGATGTTTGACGGCGGATTCCTGGGTGGGCGGCTCGCCGGGCCGGAGCTTCCGGTAGACTTCCAGCAGCGCCTCGTCGCCGTTTTTGGTGGTATCTTTCCCCTGCAAGGTGGTTACAATAGTATCGTGGTCGCCGAAGATTTCCAACACGTCGGCATCGGTTCCCTCGTTGTCGGTGAGGGCCACTTTATAATCGTCCTGAATCTGATCGATTGTCACATCGTCGCGGATACGCAGCAACGCACGGATAAAAACGGTGATTGGGATTTTGCGGTTTTTATCGATGCGGACATAAAAAATATCGCTGGAGTCGGTTTCGTATTCAAGCCATGCGCCACGGTTTGGAATGACAGTGGACTTAAACAGTTTCTTACCTGTTTTATCAAAGGCATCGGAATAGTAAACGCCGGGGGAACGAACCAGCTGAGAAACGATGACACGCTCGGCGCCATTGATGATAAAGGTGCCGCTTTCGGTCATCAGCGGGAAATCGCCCATAAAGATTTCCTGCTCTTTAACCTCGCCGGTCTCCTTGTTGAGCAGACGCACCCGAACCCGCAACGGGGCTGCATAAGTCACGTCCCGTTCTTTGCACTCGGTGACGGAATACTTGGGTTCCTTGTCCAGGCGGTAGTCGACAAAGTCGAGCACCAGGTTACCGGTGTAGTCGGTGATAGCCGACATGTCGGCAAACACCTCTTTGAGCCCCTGTTCTAAGAACCACTTGTACGAATTGATCTGAACCTCGATCAAGTTCGGCATCTCGAGCACTTCGTTGATTCGGGCAAAACTCATGCGGGTGTTTTTTCCGAGCTGCACAGGCTTGACATTCACCATAGGCTTAATCACTCCATTCATCTATTTAGGCGGTTCCAAATCAGGAATTTTCATTTTTGCATAAAAAATAAAAATTCCAAATTTAAAAAACGCCCCGTCCATTCCTTTGTGCAATAAATACAACTTTTCTGCCAAAGTCAATTGATTTTTTGCACAAATTAACACTGTAAAACTGTATCATTTAAACATTTTTGACCTTTTAAAGGCGCAAATATCCATTTTGATACAGTTTATCATTATAGTACAGTCAAGGCCTTTTGTCAACTAAATCTTGGGAATCCATTGGAAAATTTAGTTTTTAACCATATTTTGGACAAAATTAGTTGTGCTCATACAGTAGATGGAAAATCTGTCCAAAAATGGGTAAAGCCGCCGTCCCTCAAAGGTTATGAGGACAGCGGCCTTCTTCCATATTATATATTATATATTATATAATTATTCTTTTACCCTGGCAGGGTTTGTGGCGTTGTGATTGATTTGGCGTTTCAGGAAATTGCCGACAATCAGGCCGCCAATAGCAGTGATGACAATCTCGGGAACCATGTATAGCCCGTTATAGATCACCGAGTAAACAAACATCAAAAGGTTACCGTGTAGTTTTTCGAGGATGGCCTGCCCCCAACTGCTCTGGCCAAAAAACCACTCGGCGTAGGTGCCAAAGAGAACGTACCCCGAAATAATGTGGACGACGTACCGCGCCGCAAGCCCGATCACCGCGCCAACGCTCAAGGCCCCTGCTGTGCTCTTCATAAATTTAGGAGCCAACCCCGCGATTCCGACGACGGCAAACGCCAATATGTAGTCTAACAGCACCACGAAGATAAATTTTTTCCAGCCTTCGTTTTCCTGCACCATGACAGACAGGCCCCCAGCCCGGAACCCGGAGATCAGCATGGTGATAAGCCCGTGGGCCACACCGGATAAGCATCCCCAAAGCACGCCGTATTTATAAGCGATAATGACGAGGGGAAGCATAGCAAACAAAGTGACGGAACCGCCGTATGCCCAGATGCCGTCAAGCTTAAAGAAGGTGTCCAGGATGATTCCCAGTGCCAGAAGCAACCCCGTCTCCACGAGACGAATGACCTTGACATTTTGATTCTGCATGATGAAACCTCTTTCAAAATAGATTTCAGGGTTTTCCTTTAACCATCAAAAAAGCCGCAAGGGGTTCCCTCGCGGCCGCAGATTTGATTACATGGCCCGTAATACAGGCATTTTTACAAATCTTCCTACGCTGGTATTACCCAAACAGGTTAAAAGGGTTAGAACCGCTTGTTCCTCTCAGCCGGCTTTCTGCCAGCACCCCTGATTCGACAAATATTGTACACCATCGCAAGAAGATTGTCAAGGTCAGTTCAGCGGGACATCGGTGAGGTAGAGAAATCCTGTCTGAAATTCCCCTAATTCCGCTCCGGCGGCAACGGCAGTGGTCTGGGCGTCTTTGATGCAGAGCCCGGACATCAGGCCGATGACCGCTAAAAGCAGGGCGAAAAATTGATGGTCTTTCATGTTACCGCCTCCATTTCTAAAAGATTACATTGATATTATTTCCTTCTCGATTGCCGATATTCGACATAGAATTTGGTAAACCGTAAAAAATAAAAATTACCAATCCTTTTTCATGATAAACTCTCCTCTTTCCCTTTTACGAATAATATACCAAAGAAGCAAAATACTTTATCTCCTAAAGATGATTATTTTTGTGAAAGTTGTTACGTTGTGGCAGATTCAGGTACCAATGCTAAAAACGGCCGCTATTTTTTGTCAAAAAATTAAAATCCATCAAAATGTTTTAGTACATGAAACATATGGCAATGTTTTTTACACTTTATGAATAAGAAAAGGAAAAAATAGTAAAATGAAATCTGAGTATTGATAAAAATTGGAAAATTTTATAAACCCTTGTCACTTTTTTAAGGCTTGTGGGTTTTTAGTAGTGAGAAAGTTTCTCTTTCTATTGCGAATTTTATTAAAACAACTTCAGAAAGGATCGACTGCCATGACAAAAAAAATATTGATTGCAATTATCGCGTGCCTTGCATGTGCTACTCTAGCCGCTGGCCAGGTTTTCTCCGCTGGAGATAAAGTGCCTGTCCCCGAACAGGTAGGGACGCCGGAATATCCCGCTGCCATCGCCTATGACGACTATGAAGCAAAAGCCGACGTTCAGGAAAACAACCCGGTGGATCAAAGCTTTATCGACTCGATCAACGAATTTGCCGCGAGTTCCTCCTCCAAAGTGCTGAGGCGGCAGACCGAAAACTACACCTACTCCCCTATCAGCGCCTATATGGCTCTATCCATGGCGACAGCGGGCTCTAACGGCAGCACGCAGCGGGAACTTTTAGAAGTGCTGGGCATTGAAAACAGAAAGGGCGTTTCCTATCTGACTTCCCAAAACGCCAACTTGTTCCGCCGGATGTATCTGGACAACGATATGGGCAAGCTGAAGATCGCCAACTCCCTTTGGCTCAGCGACGATATGACCTTTAACCAGAACTATCTGGATACCGCTACCGATTCATTTTACGCCTCCCTCTTCAATGTGGATTTTGCCGACTCTAAAACCGGTGAGCTCATGGGAGAGTGGATTGCGGAAAACACAAACGGCACACTGGCCCCAAAAATGGAAGTGGACAAAGACCTCTGCATGTCGATTATTAACACTGTCTACTTTAAAGACCAGTGGGTGAATAAATTTGACGAAGCCAATACCCAAGAGGACACCTTCTATAAAGCCGATGGCTCTACCGTCCAGTGCGATTTTATGAACCAGGTTTTCAGCTCTCAGGGCTTTGTGGAAGGTAAAAATTACACCGCCACCTCCTTGGGGTTGAAAAACGGCGGCGCCATGACCTTTATTTTGCCGGACGAAGGCGTCGACACCGACGACCTGCTACTTTCTGCCGACAAAGTATCTGAACTGTTAAACGGCGGCGAACAGAAAAGCGGCATGGTTACCTTTAAAGTTCCAAAGTTTAATTTCAACACCGATATCGACCTGAGTAAAACCCTCAAGGATTTGGGCGTCAAGAAGGCTTTCCAGGACTCCGCCGATTTCAGCGGGATTTCTGCCGACCAGGGCCTCTTTATTTCTGAAGTCAAGCAGCAGACCCACGTCGCCATTGACGAAAACGGCGTCGAAGCCTCCGCCTTTACCGACATCGGCATGGCTGGTTCCAGCTTGCCGGTAGATCAGGCGGAAATCATCTTAGACCGCCCCTTTATCTTCACCATCACCGACCGCAACGGTGTTGTGATGTTTATGGGCGTTGTCAACGACCCTACTCAGGATTAAACCACGAATGATTTCGTTGCCCCCGAGGGATATAGGAGATTAGGAGAGCGAAAAAGCCGGAGCGTTTGCCCCGGCTTTTTCGTATTTTCTGAAAAACAAGGCCCCGGCTGTCAATCGCCGGAGCCGTCTTCGAATTCAAACAGCTTTTTATCCAATTGAGGGTTTTCTTTTAAGCCTAAAATATAATCAGAAGATACCTTATAGTACCGACAAAGATCTACAATACAAGAAATAGGCATGTTATATCGGAGCGTCTCCCAATGGCTGACTGTTTTATTGGAAACACCACAAATTGTAGCCACGTCATATTGCTCTAAACCGTTCCCTTTTCTTAAAAGTCTAAATTTATCTCTATAATCCATACCTATCCTCCTTTGTATAAAAATAACACATTTTGGGGAGAAAGTGTTGACATTCTCCCCAACCCACCAAACACTAAGGGACGACATGGGCGTCGTCCCCTACATCAATCTTCAAAAAGCACGTTAATATCCACCTGCAATATTTTCGCAAGTCCCTTTAATTCTATATCCGTTACCGTTCTTTTCTGATCCTCCAACCTAGAAATAGAACCTCGGCAGATATAAACAGCTTCCTCTTCTAGTCTATCAGCCAAATCCTGTTGACTTAAGCCATTGGCAATTCTCAATTTTCTCACATTTCGACCCACAATATTACTATTTTTTCCTTCAATTATCCTTGCCATAAATTCTTCCTCCTTTTGTCTTGACATAAGACAACAATTATTATATAATGCAATTACAAAATTATTGTCCTGTAACAGGACAAAGGAGGAAAAATTTGATGAAAAACATCATCCACGAGCTCTATTACGGCAACCTGAATCCCAACGAAAACTTCAACATCCAGAACAGCGCCATGCAGGAAGCCCTCGACACCATTAGCGAAAACGAGCGAGAGCTCACCGAGCTGCTCACCGGCAAGGAAAAAATGCTCTTTCTCGAGCTTCAAAACTCCTGGGGGCTGTTGAACGGAGAAGAAGTTTTACTCCGCTACACCGAGGGGTTTGAAACGGGGCTTTTAATCGGCATCCAGTGCTGTATGGACAGGGAGGACCTGATATTTCAGTAAAATGCCCCCAAAAGCAAAGAAAACGTCCTGCCTTCAAAGGCAGGACGCTTTTTCATTTCATCATTTTTTTCAATAACTCCACCTTTTCCCCATAGGGTGGGTAGCGCACCGGCACATCCAGCCAATTGCCCCTTTTCAGCACTCCTTTGTAATGGGTGAAGGTATCGAACCCGTACTTGCCGTGATAGCGGCCCATGCCGCTGTTTCCCACCCCGCCGAACGGCAGGTTGTGATTCACCAGATGGATAATGGTGTCGTTTATACAGCCGCCCCCAAAAGGGATTTCCCTCATAATCATCCGTTCCGTTTTCTTTGAACGGGTAAAAAGATATAGGCCCAAAGGCTTTGGGCGGCTGTTGACGAATTGCTTCACCTCATCCAGGGTTTTATAGGGAATTACCGGCAGGATCGGGCCGAATATTTCTTCTTCCATAACCGGCGCGCCCACATCCTGCGCATCCAAAATGGTCAACTCCATTTTACGCAATCCCCGGTCATATTCTCCCCCACTTAGAATCTTCTGTCCTTCCAGCAGCGAAACAAGCCTCTCAAAGTGTTGCTCATTTATGATCTTTGGATAATCGGGATTTTGTATAGGACATTCCCCATATAACTTCCCATACTCCTCTTTGAGCGCTGTGTACAGCCTTTCTTTGATGGATTGCTCCGCCAAAATGTAGTCAGGCGCCACGCAGGTCTGCCCGCTGTTGAGGCATTTTCCCCAGACGATGCGCCGCGCCGCCAGCGGGATGTCCGCCGTCTGATCGACGATACACGGGCTTTTGCCGCCTAATTCCAACGTGACCGGCGTCAGGTTTTTGGCCGCCGCTTCCATGACAATTTTTCCAACCCGCGGGCTTCCGGTGAAAAAGATATAATCGAAAGGTTCCTTTAATAACCTTGTATTTGTCTCAATATCCCCCGAAAATGTGCGAACGTACTCCTCTGAAAAAGCGTCCGCGACCAGTCTTTCCAACACCTTGGAGGTGTTCGCGCTGGCTGTGGGCAGAGAAAGCACGGCGCAATTGCCCGCTGCTATTGCAGACACCAACGGCGCTAACGTCAGCTGAACCGGGTAATTCCAAGGGGAGAGAATGAGCACCGTCCCATAAGGCTCGGGAAAAATCCTCCCACTGGACGGGTAGTGGAGCATCGATGTGGCCACCCGTTTTGGTTTCATCCAACTCTTTAAATGCCGTTGCGCATAGGAAATCTCCTGTAACACCGGTCCAATTTCCGTTTCCCAACTCTCAAACCGCGATTTTCCCAGGTCGGCGTTTAACGCCCTATAAAACTCTTCTTCATAGCTTAATAACGCGGTTTTCAACCTTTGAAGCTGCCCCGTCCGGAAGGAATGTGACAATGTCATTCCGGAGGAATAAAATGTATTGTCCATGAAAATCTCCTATCAGACCACAATGTAAAAAGGTAACAAAAAATGTAACTAATATGTAATACCAATTTTCTTGATTTTTTATTTATTTTGTAATATAATTTCCAGATGCGTAGAAGAATCCCTTGTTGCGCAGGATGGAGGTAATACCTTGAAAAAACGCGCAATACTATTTGTCCTTATTGTCTGTTTGGTGACGGTTTACGGGATTTTGTCAGCAGATCATTATTTTCAAATCAACAGCCTGGAAAAACAGATGGAGTTAGCTGCCGACCGAATCCAAAACGCACAGATTGCCTGTCAGGAAGCAGATAACGTTCTGCTGGATTATTATTTAGAATACACACAGCAAAGCGCTGAAACCATTTCCTACAAAACCGCCGGCAGTCCGGCAAACGAGGATTCGTCTGTCGATACCGAAGCGATATTAGATGCCTTAGACACCTTCAACATTCAGGATACCCGGTATCAGGAAATCCAACTTAAAATGATTAACAGCCAACAAGCCTTAGATTCCGCCGTCAGCCGGTACAATGTTTTGACAGAAGACTTTAATGAATTGATTGCGTCCCCTCTGTTTTTCCCAGTCAGCAACCTGCTGGGATATGAGAGTGTGGCTCCTTTCCAAACAGACTGTTAGCAAAGATGCTTGGAAGCTTGGCTTCCAAGCGTTTTTCTTTTTCACAATTCTATTAACATTATATTGTCTCCAAAAGCGCCCGTCAAGGGCCCTGCTAATCTGTCTTTTTCTGATGTTCCGAACAAAGCAGATGGGGAATAGGCTGCAGAACTTCTGTTTGAAAAAAAGTTTTTTCTTTCTTTTCCTGAAAAAACAGTTCCTTCAATCCAATAAACAACAAAAACACCGCGAAAATCTTTGTGAGGCGCTCGTTTCCCAAAAATTTTGCCGCTGCCACCCCGGCGGCCACTCCTGCTATACCGGTGAACACAGCCGGCCAGATCGCTTCTTTCACAATCAGGTTATTTTTTTTATGCAGCCAAAGGGACAACGCGCCGATGGGCAAAAAAAAGATGAGGTTTACCCATTGAGCTTCCATCTGTGGCATCCCCGCAAATGCGGTCAGATAGATAAGCAGCACAAATCCTCCGCCCAATCCCATGGACGCTGTAATTCCCGACAGCAGTGATACTACAGCAATGACCAACCAGTCCAATCATTTCTCCCCTTTCTTTGCCGTTATTTCATCCAGAGCCGCACTGCGGAAAAAATAATGATTCCGCCAAAAATTCTCCGAAGCAGCCCGTTGGGAATCTTTTTGAGCAAAAAAGCCCCGATTACTGCCCCTACGATTCCCAGCGGGAGGTAGGAGAAAGCGGTACCCCAGCTGAAATCCAGTCCATTCATCAAAAATAGGGCGCTGAAAAAGCTGAGGGGCAAAATTATGGCAATAGACGTAGCATGGCATTTTTTCGATTGAATATCCGCGCCTTGCAACATAGGGACAACCACTGTTCCCCCACCTGAGCCGAACAAACCGTTGAGAACGCCAGCTACTGCACCTAGAAAATAAAAATATCCTTTTCCCTTTTTCATCCGCTTTCCCCCTGATTGGAAATGATAGATATGGTTACTTTGACAGATACCTTTATTTTGTGCCGAAAAAAATATTATATCCAACAGGAAGAAGCGGCGCGAAAAATTGCACCGCTTCTTCCTTATCCTATTTAATCATACGCTTTTTATTGATGAAGCATTCTCTCCCGCCTTGTCCGATACCTGTCACAGAATTGGAAGCAAGATATAAACTAATCTTCAAAAATCAACTTCACTCCAAAATAGAATGAATGGAAAGCTTCTATATAATATCATGGACACTCTGTATATTTTGTCGAAAAAATCAGTCTACACAAATGTTGGTTTCAGATTCAATCAAATCCCTCACTGCTTTTCCCGCCAACATATATCCCGCTACTGGTGGACAAAACGAGATACTCCCCGGAGCGTAACGACCAGTTTCATCGCCAGCAACCACAGTCTTTACCGCCGCCTCTGTCGAATATAAGACCTGCTGCTCAATGATTCCACGTTTTTTTAACTCCCGGCGCATCACACGCGCCAATCCGCATCCACCGCCTGATTTGGCCGTTTCCCCGATATCCCCGATGCGAAAGCAGGAAGGGTCCAGACGATTCCCAGTGCCAAGACAAGTAAGCAGAGGAATATGCTGCTCCCTGCAAGTTACCGCTAAATGAAGTTTCGCCGTCACTGTATCAATACAGTCGATAACATAATCTGGTTTGTAGCAAAATACCTGCTCCCAATTATCCGCACCGTAAAACAGATTGAGGGGAATGACGTTGCAATCCGGATTGATGTCCAGTACACGCTTTTTACAGGCTTCGGTTTTCGATTGCCCCATCGTGCTCTGAGTGGCGATCAGCTGCCGGTTTAGGTTTGTCATCTCTACGGTATCATGGTCGACCAAAACTAAGGTTCCCACCCCACAGCGGCAGAGCGCTTCCACACAGGCGCCGCCCACACCGCCCAATCCAATGACCGCCACTTTGCTCTGCTGCAACTTTTGGCAAGCCCTCTCCCCGATCAGAAGCTTCTGTCGCGCCAGCCAATCCTCCATCCTTCTACCCCTTTCTAAATCGGTTTTTCCATCAAAATAGCTCGTCCACAAAAAAACATCCCCCGCTTCATAAAGCGGGGGATTTCACCTGTTTTGAAGCAGGATCTTTTAAAAACACTCCACCTTGCCGTCGCACAGCAACATAAACCCGCTTTTCAGCAGGTGGGTATTCCCCCCGACGCTTCGCGCTCCCTTCGTCCAACCGGACTACAAATATCCGGCCGGGAGGTCTGCAGTCCACGGCAGGAGCAGAATTCCCTTCATATAAGTGTTGGATTTATAAAATGCTGTAACATTCTCGAACAAGGCAGAAAGCTTTGTCTGCAATTAGTATACCAAAGAGCTTCCTAAAAATCAAGGTTTTTCCTTTAAAAAGTAGATGGTTTATTCTTCCACATCAGGATCTTCCATCTCATCCTCGTATTCTTCGTCAAAAATAGCGTTGAGGCGGTCGATAAACATGTTTCCAATGCGCTCATACTCGTCATCATCGTCGATAGACGCCATCATTTCTTCGCCATTTACCATTTCAGAAGTGAGAATAACCAGTTCACCGTCGGAATCTAATTGCTCCTGAGGATCGTCATAAACCGGCATCAACGCAAAATACCGTTTATCATCCACTTCCATGGTATCCAACATCTCAAAGGTCTGCTCCACTCCTTCTTCATCGACCAAGGTATAAAGGTTTGCCTCATCAAAACGATCTGCCATTCTAATCACCACGCCCTAGTTGCCGGCCAATATTCTGAACGCCGGTAAAAGGCTTCCTTTCATTTGTAATTGAGAGCCGGCCCAGTATGAATCCGGCACATGTTGACAACGTGTTAAAATTGAACCGCCGTCCTACAAATTCCTTTATGATTTCTGCCATTGGCTATTGCTATTATTGTACCGTCAAGAAATGTCAAAGTCAAGTGTTATTTGTAAATAGCAAAATCTTTTTTGAAACAAAATTGTAAGGTAATTTTTTATATGTTAAATATAAAAATATTCCATTTTTTATAAAAAAACTATTGACATCAACTAATTCATCTGCTATACTGTAACCATAGAAAATAATCAAACAACTAATTTGTAAAGAGGGTGATTCCGATGAAAATTGAAGAGAATTGTTTCGTCAGAGTCAATGGTGAGAACACGTAAATCAAAAATAGTCCCCTTCGAATAAGTTGATTCGATTACAAAGATACAATGTAAGCGCTGAAGGCGGGAAAAACAAATCATGCGAAAAGACCTCTTTTTTAGGTATTGTGTGTGATATTTGAAAGGATGCGTGAAATTCGTTTGATTCTCGCTAGACAGCAGTGTTACAAAGTAGTAAACTTGTAGGAATCCATATTCAAGCTTAACGGCAGTTTTGCCGGACTTTTGATGAACGGTAACCATTGATTATTTTCTATTTGATGTATTGATATAGCATCATTGACTCTGGGAAACAAACAGAGTTTATAATATAAAAGAAAATGGTGAATCCAATGTACTGAGTATAAGGGAACCAAAATTCCATTCCAAGTGTCTGTACCATAATATAAAAAACGGATTCTTTGTGATAAGAAGAAATGCCGGGTGATACAAATGCAGAAAAGAATGGCTTTGGTTTATCCTACTGAGCAAATGCGAAGATTAAAATTGGTCCCCTTACCTTATGAAAACAGAGAGTGTTACATTTTGTTCCGAGGAGTTCCCAATCGTTTTGTTGTAATGCAGGCAACAGGGATAAACAATTATCGAAAGGAATCAGACGATCGTGTCGGTTATCTGACTTTTCAGTGGAATTGGGAAGAATCTTAAGGAAAACGAGAGAAATGTAAATCTTGAGAAAAGGTTCGTGATAAAACAGTTTGAAATTCGCAGATTTAAGTGAACAGCAAAATCAATTGCAGATAAAAGCCGAAGCGGGTACTCGCTTCGGCTTTGTTTTATGAGCTCCTGTATATTATCTTAGGAAAAACAACCAGATGATGAACGCAAAGCAACCCAACAAAAGAAGCAAAGTTGGTAAAAATGTGACAAATGCCGCGATGATCATGGCGGGCAGGTCACCCTTTTCCAGACTTTCCCCCGCAGTGCGCCGGCGGAAATCCTCTTCGCTTTTGGAAACGTCTAATATTCGGAAAATGCGGTTTTTAATCATTTAGGTTTCGTCCTTTCTCGACGCTTTAGGCTGATTTTGAACAGACACCTTGTGGGACATGGACAGCACATCCGGATCGCTCTGATGATGGCAGGCGACGAAATGGCCTGGAGCAGCTTCTAAGAGGGCAGGTGTCGCTTCCTTACAAATTTTTGTCGCATAGGGGCAGCGAGTGTGGAATTTACAGCCTTTTGGTGGTTTTACCGGGCTGGGGATATCCCCATTTAACAAAATGGCCTCCTTTTTCTCTCCTTGATCGGTAGTGGGAATAGCCGACAAGAGTGCCTCGGTATAGGGATGCCGGGGATTTAAAAAGATATCGGCAGAAGGGGCTAGTTCCACGATAACCCCCAAATACATAACGCCGATCCGGTCGCTGATGTATTTGACGACGCTTAAATCGTGGGAGATAAACAGATAGGTGAGATGTTCCTTTTCCTTTAAATCAAGCAAAAGGTTAATCACTTGGGACTGTATAGAAACATCTAACGCTGATACCGCTTCATCGCAGACCACAAATTTGGGTTTTAGTGCCAACGACCGGGCAATACCGATGCGCTGCCGCTGCCCGCCGGAGAACTGATGAGGATACCGGTGAATCATATACGGTGCGAGGCCGCACTCCTCCATGACCTTCATGACCGCGTTTTGCATTCTATTGTCATCTTTTTTGTAATAGCGATGTGCCAAAAGCCCCTCCCCTATGATTTGCCCCACTGTCATGCGGGGATTGAGGGAGGAATAAGGATCCTGGAAAATAAGCTGCAAATCTTTCCGCAAGAGCCGCATTTCCCGGTAAGTTAATTTTGCCAAATCGATGCCGTCGTCCCGGAAATGGTCGTACTCCTTGTATCGAGGGTCGTCTCGATATTGATCCCTGAACTTTTCGATAGCGTATTTCTCACTTTCCAGCGCTTTTTGAAGCTCTCGGATTTCGTTTTTTTTCTGTTCGATTCGTGATTCCAGCACCCGGAGTCGATTCTTCGCCGAAGAAATATCTTTCCCCACATCACTTCGCCGTTTTACAGTGTCAGCTAAGATATCCGCGTCTAATTGGAGTTGAGACTGCTCTCCCCGCTTATGTCGGATCTGGGCGGCAATGCGGTAACCTTCCATAAAAAGGGCGGACACGGCTTCTAAATCATCCGCGATCAGCAGTCCTCCCACAAGTTGCGCCAAGTCGAGGAAGGCATCGTCCGCCTCCTTTTTGGTTCGCTGCCGCTCATCGTGGCGATGGATTTTCTCTTCCTCAGAAAGGGCTTGGTACTCGGCGTCCAGTTTGTTAAACCGCTCTCGAAGCTTTTCCATTTCTGCTTTTCGCTGTGGAAGGTTTTTGAGGATGTCTTGGACATAATGAGGCGCCAAGTCGTCGAGAGAGCGGCCATAATACATGGTTTTCCCATCGGTCTGGCGGTAGAGCTGCAAAAGCGTTCTCCCAAAGGTGGATTTGCCGCAACCCGATTCTCCTACCAGTCCAAAGGTCTCCCCTTCGTAAATCTCCAGCGAAATGCCGTCGTTTGCTTTGACATAAAGGGGTTCCTTATCTTTCAGTGAATGTTTTTTTAGCGGAAAATACTGTTTGAGGTTTGAGATTCTCAGCAACACCTTTTTTTGCTCCATAACAGTCCTCCCGGCGGATTGCCGCCTGTCATCATCTATGTTTTCCGCCCTTTAATCGGGGCGGTCATTATGTTTTGTCCAACGTTTTTCCTTCTCAGCATAGTAACAGCGAACCCAATGATTCGGCTCTATTTGAACTAAATCCGGTTCCCGGCTCACACACTGGGCAGTAGCGTATTTGCAGCGTGGAGCGAACTTACACCCCTCCGGCAAATTAAGTGGATGAGGAACCGAGCCTGGGATTGCCTCCAGTCGGACTCCCGGCGGTGTATCCAGCCTGGGAATTGAGGATAATAACCCTTCGGTATAGGGGTGGGAATAGATACTCCCGCCAAAAATCATTTTGACCGGCGCCATTTCTACCACCTGTCCGCAGTACATGACCGCCACATCGTCGGCCATTTCGTTTATCACCCCCAAGTCATGAGTGATAAAGAGGATGCTGGTTCCCTGTTCTTTTTTGAGCTCGTTCATCAGCTTTAGAATCTGTGCCTGAATGGTTACGTCGAGGGCGGTGGTAGGTTCGTCGGCGATTAAAAGCTTTGGTTTACAGGCCAGCGCCATAGCGATCATCACCCGCTGCCTCATTCCGCCGGAAAGCTGATGTGGATATTGTTTGGCCACATTCTCCGGGTTGGGAATTTTCACCGCCCGGAGCATTTCCACCGATTGTTTGGCCGCCTCCTTTTTGCTGATGTCCTGATGAATTAAAAATGCCTCGCTGATTTGCCGCTCAATAGTGAAAACAGGGTTGAGGCTTGTCATCGGCTCCTGAAAGATAACCGATATTTCGTTGCCTCTGATTTTTAACATCTCCTCCATGGGGATATCCACGAGATTTTTCCCATCGAAAAGGATTTCCCCGCTGTCGATCCTGCCGTTGCCGTCCAGTAATCGGAGGATACTCATGGCAGAAACACTTTTGCCGCTTCCACTCTCCCCCACGACCCCCAGCGTCTTGCCTGCGTCCACCGAATAGGAGACTCCGTTGACCGCCTTGACGGTGCCTTTTTTGGTGTCAAAAAAGGTATGCAGGTCGATGAGCTTTAACAATGCCATGTAACTTTCTCCTTTCCAACAGGGTTAACGTTCCGCTGATTTGGGGTCGATGGCGTCCCGCAATCCGTCTCCGATTAAGTTGATGCTGATGGTGGCAAAGCTCAGCGCAAGGGACGGGAATACCCACCTCCACCAATAATCTGAAATGACGGTGGAGGATTGGGACCCGGTTAGCATGTTGCCCCAAGTGGGGTTTGGCTCCACCACGCCGAACCCCAAAAACGACAGGGCCGATTCAGTGAGCAATGCAGAGGCAAAATTGAGCGTCGCGTTGACGATAACAACAGTGAGTACATTGGGGATGATGTGGCGGAAGATAATGGTGATTTCCCGGATGCCCATGGCCTTAGCTGCGGTGACGAATTCCTTTTCCCGCTCTGCCAAAATCTGTCCGCGGACGAGCCTCGCAAGCCCAGGCCAACTGAGTACACCCAAGATAACCATAATCATCGAAATCCGCCCCAGTTCTGAGACCCTGTTCCCCAGTAGGGCGGAAAGAATCATTGCCAGAGGCAAAAAAGGAATAGAGCCGACAATCTCCGCAAAACGCATGAGTAGATTGTCGATTTTTCCGCCGTAATAGCCGGAAAAACCGCCTACAATGATGCCGATTAAGGTGGAAATAATGACGGCGATGGCGCCGATGGTCAACGTCATCCTTCCGCCGGTAACCAGGCGGGAAAAAACATCGCGCCCCAGCCCGTCGGTGCCCATCAAATACCCCTTTAGCCCCCAGGTGGTGGCCCTTCCGTTTTCGTCTACCGCATAGTTTTGGTAGGTACCGGCATACACTGCAACCGTTTTGCCTTTTTCAAGAGAGGTGGGTACATCAGTTTGATGATAGTTGTTCCGCCCCCAGGAGTAAACCTTTCCCTCTTTGGTGACAGCGACAAAATGGTATCGCCCGGCAGCAATATCCGTGATTTTTTGCCCTTGTAGCTCTTCGGGTAAGACGTTGAGGCCGTATTGGGTGTTTCCCCAGACGTGGACTTTCCCATCGTCGGTGAGGGCGATGGCAGCCGTGTCGGCGGACGCAAGATCGACGACATGCCCCTGGATTTCCTCTGGAATCCGGGAAAAGGGGCTGGGTTTGGTGGACATGGACACCACTTCACCGCTTTTTGTAAGGCCTAACACTGTCACTCCGTTGGAAACCAACTGATCGATAGTTCCCTGATACTCCGTAAGGGAAATATCCAAAAGGTTTTCATTGCCCCAGGAAACCATCCTCCCGTCCTCCGACAAAACAATGGAAACCTGATAGCCCGCCTCCACCTGCTTGATCTTGCCGAGACTTTTTACCTCATAGGGGATTTTATCCAAGGTAAACCGGTTGTTCCCCCAGGTGTAGACTTCATTGTCTTCCGACAGGGCCAGCACGTGATTTTGTCCGGCGGAGACCTGTGTGATTTTCCCCATATTGTCGGGGATTTGTTTGAGTTTTGAATCCATCTTCCCCCAGAGGTACACCTTGCCGTCGTTGTCGAGCCCAATGCTGTAAGTCGCACCCACATCAATTTGCTTAACGTTTTTTTGCAGGCTGTTGGGAACGTTCAGCATATTAAATCCCGGACTGATATTCTGCTGGGTCACATCCTGAAAGGAGGTATCCAGGTTAAAAACCGCTGCCAGAATAAAGCAGGAAAGCAGGATAAACAGAAAGACGATAAGCCCCGCCATGGCGATTTTGTTGCCCAAAAAATTTCGGATGATAGTGCGGAAGGGACTTTGCATCTGCTCTTCGTCCATAACCGAGGTGTGGACGTTGTTAGCACCCATAAAAAGCTGACGAAAGGTGTTGCCCAAACCGCTCGCCCGGGATTTTTGATTTTCTTCCTTCATCTTGCCACCACGGCCGGCATACAGCGCTGAATCCTCTTTTTCATCGCACATCCGACCTTCCTTTCAAGATTTTTTATCATCAACTCAATTTTACCCTCGGGTCAACCAGGGAATACCCCAAATCCATAATCAGGTTTCCGAGCAAGGTGATTACCACATAAAACATCTGCATAGCCAGTACCACCATGAAATCCAACTGCCTGAGCCCGTCAATCATCACTTTGCCCATACCGTTCCACTGAAAAATGGATTCAATAACCACCGAACCGCCAAATATCCCCACAAACCAGCTGGTTAGGATGGTGACGACGGGGATGAGGGCATTTCGAAAGGCATGAGAATAGATGACTACCTTTTGAGGCAGGCCTTTTGCCCGGGCAGTGCGGATATAATCCATCTGGAGCACGTCGATCATAGCGCTGCGGACATACCTTGTTATTCCCCCCAGGGAACTCAACGTCATGACCAGCACCGGCAGGCACATGTGGTAGGCGGTATCCAAAAATCGCTCCCATCCGGTTCCAGAAAATCCGGGGCTGTTGACGCCGCTGATGGGGAAAATGGGGAGCTGTACCGCAAAGAGAAAAATCATCAAGAGGGAGATGACAAAGCTCGGAAGGCTATATCCCACCACTGTCCCCACCTGCACCGCGTTGTCAAAGGCCGAATATTTTTTAACGGCGGTGGCGATTCCAAGTGGGATAGTAATGGCAAATACCAATATCAGGCTCACCACATTGAGCTTGATGGTGTTGAGCATTGGCTCCTTGATGAGTTGGGATACCGGTACCCTGTATTGAGAGGAATACCCGAAGTCGCCTCTCAGCATGTTGGTAATCCAACTGATATACTGAACCGGCAACGGCTTGTCGAGCCCCAACCGCTCTCGGGCTGCCTGATACATGGCTTCATACCGCTCCGGGTCCACCGATGAGATGGACGAATCGAGCATCATCCGCGCCGGGTCACCGGGGATCATCTTATAGACCCCAAACATGATAATGGAGACGATAAAAAAGACAAAAACGACGTATAATAGTCGTTTTACAATATATTTAACCATCTTTTTCCCCGCTTTCTGCTCATAATTTTTTGGGAAAAATCGTAGTGTAATCGACGCTCTTTTCATTTATTTTCCCAACAATGAAGAAAATTATCACAACCAAAACTCAAAAGTACTCTGTTTGTTTTCTCCTTGCCATAACTGAAATTGTCCTCACAAAAAAGCCCCACCTGTCGGTGGGACTTTCACTCTGTCAATCTCCCTTATCTTTTGGGCGGAAGATAAGCGCGACGATCAATCCGAAGATCATAGCAGCCGTAATACCGCCCGCCGTTGCCGTCAAACCACCAGTTAGAACACCCAAAAGACCATCCTTTCCCACCGCCTCCCGTACACCTTTGGCAAGCAGGTTGCCAAAACCGGTCAACGGCACAGAAGCCCCCGCCCCTGCAAAATCCACCAGGGGCTGGTACCATCCCAGCGCCCCCAGTACCACGCCCGCCACCACAAAGGAAACGAGAATTCGCGCCGGTGTGAGCTTTGTATAGTCAATGAGAACTTGGCCGACGGCACAGATAGCGCCACCCACAAGAAAAGCCTTCAAAAAATCCATAAACATCGCTAAATTCCTCCTTTTCTGGTGGAGAGGTGGACAAGGTGAGCAATTCCTGGAATGCTCTCTCCCTGTTGGACAGAGGTGGGGGACATCAAAGCGCCGGTAGCCATAAACAGGACCTCATTCAGTTCTCCTGCCCGCATCCGCCGTAGGATATGGGAACAGAGCACCGAGGCAGAGCAGCCACAGCCTGACCCACCAGCGTGGACGTCCTGGCTCTCCAGATCGTACAGCAGCAAGCCGCAGTCATTGTGCTGCTGTGAAATGCTGATATTTTCCTTGAGCAAAAGCTCCAGCAGCAAATCCCGCCCCACCTGACCTAAGTCTCCAGACAAAATCAAATCGTAGTCGGAGGGTTTTGTTTTCGAGTCCTCCAAAAAAGTCTTGATGGTGGATGCAGCCGCTGGAGCCATAGCGGCGCCCATATTGTTGGCATCGGTAATGCCAAGGTCTTCGATTGTTCCCATGCAGACTGAACGGACATAGACATTTATACCGCTCACTTCTTCGGTCCCGACAATGGCAGCCCCAGATGCCGTTGCCGTCCACTGAGCCGTGGGAGGACGTTGTCCACCGTATTCTAATGGGAACCGAAATTGCCGTTCCGCCGAACAGAAATGGGAGGAAGTGACCGCCACAGCGTTGTTTGCCAGGTGGTTATCCACAAAGATTGATGCCATGGCGAGGCTTTCCGCCATAGTGGAACAAGCGCCGTACATGCCAACAAAAGGAAT
The DNA here is from genome assembly GCA_904396495.1 of uncultured Oscillospiraceae bacterium. GTDB lineage: Bacteria > Bacillota > Clostridia > Oscillospirales > Ruminococcaceae > Fumia. The sequence continues at coordinate 151,987 of CAJFOJ010000032.1, read as the reverse complement.
CCTAAAATCCCGTAGCCCATAAGTAGAACCGATACACTGGTTTAATAGGTCGCCGCCAAAGATAAACTCTACGTCGTTAGAGGTAATTGACGCTTTCTGTAAAGCGGTCTGCACCGCTTCCCTGACCATTTCGCTCTCGGCTTTTTCCCAGGTTTCCTGGTTAAAGGAGGTATCATTGTTGATAAGGTCAAATTCTTCTTTTAACGGGCCTTCTCCTTCTTTTTTACCCACGACCGCAGCCGATGCCCGGATTACCGGGGCATTCTCCATCTGGATCGTGCTTCTACCTAATTTTTTCGACATATTTTCATTCCTTTCCGGAAAAAATTTTTAAGGCCTTTTCATTTTGTGACTACAAAAAGAAGAAATAAATTAGGCCGTAGAGCACCGAAGCCGCAACGCCGTAGACAATCACCGGCCCTGCTATGGTAAATAATTTCGCACCAAGCCCCAAAATGAGTCCCTCGCTTTTAAACTCCAGCGCAGGCGATACAACTGCGTTGGCAAACCCTGTGATAGGTACCAGCGTACCCGCCCCCGCGTGTTTTGCAAGTTTGTCGTAAATACCAAAACCGGTGGCGAGCGCGCTGAGAAGAACCAGGGTAATAGAAGCAAAAGAAGCTGCCTTTTCACTACTCATCCCCCAATACTGATATAGGAAGATCAGTGCTTGACCTAAAACACAGATGAGACCTCCTATCAAAAATGCCATGGGAATGGTAAAATAGCTTTTGGTATTGTGAGACGCCTGTTTTGTCATCTCACTGTATTCTTGCTTTGATACTTTCATGATAAATCACGCCTTTCTAACGGCATGGCCGCCTAAAAGTAGTTTTAAGATTACAAAGATACACCTACTATTCTTTCAACCCTGCTATTTTTTATTACATCAAAAAAATGGCAGTTTTTTCTTAATTGTTCAAATACGCTGCTTCTTTGTATCAATTAAAATTTATCATCCCCGCTTGACAAATGAATGTCCTTCTCTTATAATAAGATTATAGTAATTCTAAATTAGGTGGTTTTATGGAAAATCTAAAAGCAATTCTCAAACAGAATGGGATTCAGGTAACCCAGCAGCGGCTAGACGTTTTGCGGGTTTTAAAAGAATTGAATACCCACGTCACGGTGGACGATGTTCTGGCAGCCCTCAAAGAGCGCAACATCAACCTGACAGTCGCAACCGCCTATAATATCCTAAACACCTTTGAAAAGAAAAATGTCATCATGAAGATTAACACCGCGGGAGAACCGGTAATTTATGATGTCAATACCTATGATCATATCCATGTCTGCGACTGCGATACCCGCGAGGTGCAGGATTATGACGGCAAGGAGCTTTTGGATCTCATCAACCAGTATTTTCAAGAGCATCCCATCAAAGGGGTGGATTTAAAACGGGTGGACGTGAATATTATTGGCTCTATCAAACACTGACCATGTCATCCGACGTCGGATGAAACAAATATTGACAATTGAGGAGGATATTGACATGAACTTGAAAGGGTCTAAAACAGAAGCCAATCTTCAGGCTGCATTTGCAGGCGAATCCCAGGCGAGAAACAAATACACCTATTATGCTTCCAAAGCGAAAAAAGACGGATATGTCCAGATTGCCGCCCTCTTTGAGGAGACCGCCAACAACGAAAAAGAACATGCAAAAATCTGGTTTAAGTTGCTGCACGACGGGATTCCCGACACTGCAACCAACTTAAAAGACGCGGCTGCCGGCGAAAATTACGAGTGGACTGATATGTACGCCACTTTTGCTAAAGAGGCTAGGGAAGAAGGATTCGACCACATCGCATTTCTCTTTGAGGAAGTAGCAAAAATAGAAAAAGAGCATGAGGAGCGGTATTTAAAGCTTCTCTCCAATGTGGAAAACGGATTGGTCTTCTCCAAGGATGGAGATACCATCTGGCAATGCTCTAACTGCGGTCACATTGTCATCGGCAAAAAGGCCCCTGAGATTTGTCCCGTTTGTGCTCATCCCCAGGCCTACTTCCAAGTTCGCGCCGAAAACTATTAAAAGCTATAAGTAAACAGCCCGTAGGTTATGCAAACCTGCGGGCTATTGTTTTATAGAAATATAGCGTAAAATTTTAGTAGTTAAGGAACTTAGTCACTAAAGGGCTCACAGAATTTTTCTGTATACCATGTTCTTGTTGATAGCCGTTTTGCGTTGGCCTCTTTGCATTTTTTACGAGAGGACCGGTCGCGGATAAAACACCGATGCTCAATTTAATCAATCTTTTATCTCAGATCAAGAATATAAAAAGATAGACAGATCATTTTTTAAGTAAAAACGATTCCATGTATAAAAATTCCAAATTTTCCAAAAATTTTGATTGGGGTGAAACAAATACCATTTTTCTTTACACTATATTAACAAGAAAACCAAAGGAAAGGAGGCTTGCTCCATGACAAGCTTACATTCAAAAGGACGTTTAACCGCATTTATTTTCACCGCAGTGATACTTTGCACGGGTTGCGATTCCTATTCTCCTACCATCGGAGCGGGCCTTCCCGTTGGTTCACTCAACGTAACAGTGGCCCAAACAACTGCGCCGGCAACCAACGAACACCTCCCTACCATTCCTCAGGCATCCGTTTCAGAGTGTGTTTCCCTCATGCCGGAACAGCCCATTTATACTGATGACGACACTGCTCGTCTCCTCGCCTATCAGATCACCCAATACTGCAGCCCCGATGGCGTATTAATCCCTGAATTCAGCGACAGTATCCCTTTGGATTATTCCGAGGCGCTCAAAACCGCTCTTTACCATACGGGGCCGGTATTGCTCCCTGTTGAATACAGCGTGGAAACAGGCGAATATATCTGCCCCGCTTATCCCAATCATCAGTTATTCCATCTGTTTTTGCAGCAAAGTGAGCCTTGCGAGTTCTTTTATCGGGATGATGCCGTAGCAAAGGTAGTGGAGCTTTTCGGTGACGATTTTCTCCCCTCGTCTCAACAGTTCATAAACCTTTCCCCTTTCACCTATTACGCCGAAGAAGAAGTATTTGCAAAAACTATGGAAAACCTATCCGACACCAGTCCCTGCCCGGTCATCTTGTCCTGGAGTGAAAGCGAAAATTTCATTCGCGTTTCCGCACTCATGGGAGAAGCCCAGGGAGCAGGTTGCCCCATCACAGTAGACGGCATTGCCTGTACAGCGGAAAACGTTGAATCGTTAAAGGCCCAAAATCCGCTTCATTCTTTCACTTTCGAGCGGCAGGATGACGGAAGGCTCGCACTGAAAGGTTATCAAGTTGTTTCTTTTGCCTCAAAAGACATCTAACCGAAACCTTTCATGAAATAGATAAACTCCTCCGAAAACTTCGGGGGAGTTTTTATATAGGATTATATCTCTTCCAAAACCTTCAGAACATTTATGATTTTACCACTACCAAGAATACGAGATAGTCTCTCCCCCATTTTCGCAAAATGACACGGTAAGAAAAGCCATTCATTTTATGCCATAGAATAAGCCCCTTTTCCAAAACGGAAAAGGGGCTTGCATCTTTCAAAGCATTTCATCCTAGCTTTTTATGCCTGACTGGCTTACAAAACACATCACCATGGTGACGCTTAGTCGTTTACATAAGGCAGCAAAGCGAGATGACGGGCGCGCTTAACAGCGACAGTCAGCTGGCGCTGATGCTTAGCACAGGTGCCGGTTACACGTCTGGGAACGATTTTCGCTCTTTCAGACAACACCTTGCGGCTATATTTGCCGATTGTTTTGTAATCGATATTTTCTACTTTATCAACGCAGAAAGCACAGACCTTCCTGCGAGGCTTTCTTCCACGGCTATTTCTATCCATAAGTCTGGTATCTCCTTTCAGTTCAATTTAGTTTGAATCGTGTGCGGAATTAAAACGGCAAGTCGCCGTCGTCGGTATCAATTTCCTCAAAGCTACCGAAATCTCCCACCGAGAGGCTGTTACCCCTCTGAGGTTCTTCGAACTGGGGCGGCTGAGTCGGGAACGGCGTAGCATTAGCGGAAGGTTGTCCCCCCGCGGGTTTGCTGTCCGCAAAATAAGCCTGATCGACAATGACCTCGTAAGCAGTTCTCTTGGCACCGGTTTTATCTTCGTAATTCCGGGTCTGCAAACTGCCCTCCAAAGCGATCATGCGGCCCTTTTGGAAATATCTGCTGATGAATTCCCCAGTCTGACGCCACGCGACGCAGCTGATAAAATCAGCCTGGCGTTCGCCGGTTTCCTTAGACTGGTAATTTCTGTCCACCGCGATTCGAAACGACGCGACGGAAACGCCGTTAGGCGTTTGCCGGAGTTCGGGATCGGCAACAAGTCTTCCCATTAAGATAATACGGTTTAACATACTGCCGCCTCCATTACACTCTTGTCACGATCAAAGAGCGGAGAATACCGTCTGTGATGTTGAGTCTTCTCTCCATTTCCATGGGGAAGGACGGAACGGAATTAAAGTTGTAGAGTACATAATAGCCTTCGGTTTCGTCGTTGATTTCATAGGCCAAGGTTCTCTTGCCCCATTCTTCAACGCCTTCCAGCGTGCCGTTTTTCTCGATGAGCGCACTGAATCTTTCGATCAAAGCTTTGATCTCCTCTTCGCTCTGCTTCATGCTGAAAACGACGACTGCCTCGTACTTTTCGTTTAATTTTGCCATCTAAAAGCACCTCCTTCTGGACTTCACGGCCCCGGATCTTCGCCCGGAGCAAGGAAATTCTATCGTCACCGACTTACCATGCCGATAACAGGTTGATTATACCAGTGTTTCCCTGTAAAGTCAAGCTTTTTCTCTTGAAAATCATAAAAAATTCGCCTTTTTTGGCCGAAAAAGAGCAAAGGAATGAAAAGTCATTTTACTAGTCGGGTGATATTCTCTATTTTACCATAGAACAGGACAGCCGTATACAAATTTTAAAAATTGACGGCAAAAAGTTACAAAAGACGCTTTCTTTTTCCCATTCCCAGAGCTATAATAAAAACGCTCTAAAAATCGTCCCAGCATTTCATATCGGTAACAATCATTGGAAGGAGAACAGGTATGTCCAGCACACCAGCCAAAAACAGTTATGGTTACACCTTAGGGGAGGAGATCGCCAACGCCGTCACTCATGGCCTTGGTACCCTTCTGGCGACCGCCGGAACGGTGGTGATGGTCGTTTTCGCCGCCCTTTCGGGAGATCCCTGGCGTATTGTCAGCGCCTCTATTTACGGATTTAGCCTCATCTTATTATTCACCATGTCAACTATCTATCACGCTTTGGCTCCTAACCGCGCAAAATACCTTTTCCGCATTTTTGACCACACTACCATTTACCTGCTCATCGCCGGCAGCTATACCCCCATCACCCTCGTCCTGCTCCACGGGCCTTTCGGTTGGGTGTTGTTCGGTATTGTATGGGGTGCCTGTATTCTGGGTATTGTTCTCAATTCCATCAGCGTTGACCGGTTTAAAAAAATATCAATGATCCTTTACATCATTGCCGGATGGGCCATCGTTTTGGCTATCGTCCCCATGATAAATTCCATGGCTTCAGCGGGGCTTTGGCTCATGCTCGCCGGTGGGCTCTGTTACACTGGAGGAATCGTTTTCTATAAGTTGAAATCAGTCAAATTTATGCATTCGATCTGGCATCTCTTTGTCCTAGCAGGCGCCGTTCTCCATTATTTTGCCATTCTATTTTATATCATCATGGCATAACATCTGATGTTGGATTCCCTTTCCGGCTATACCGGGAAGGGAACTTTTTTATCCATATTTCTCCTCGCATTTTTTATTCCAGAGTATCATACATTTTTAAATAATGATTGGATGCAATATAAAACTTTAATTTTATCACTTTTTTCATTAAATATTATTTGATTTTTCATTTTAAATGTGCTAGACTACAAATATTGGAAAAAATGAAATAGGTTGAACCAAAGGTTTTTGGTCTAATGGCGCCAACTTTGGTACAACAAGGAAAAATTTCCTTCTGCCCACTTTTCCGCGCGGGCAGGACAGCTTCTCAAAAAAAGCCGGGCGCGGCGGCAGAATGGAGATTTTATGGCAAGACTTTTTGGAACAGATGGCGTCCGCGGCGTCGCGGGAACCGAGCTGACAGCGCAGATGTGCTTTGATATTGGACGGGCGGCAGCTACTGTGCTGACAACCCAGGGAAAGCAAAAACCCCGCATTCTCATAGGGCGGGACACCCGTATATCCGGAGATATGATTGAGGCGGCGCTGATCGCAGGATTTACCTCCATCGGCGCTGTGGCCATCCCCTTGGGAGTTTTGCCCACTCCGGCCCTAGCCTATCTGACAAGGGAGTACAAAGCCGATGCAAGCGCCATGATTTCCGCCTCCCACAACCCTATGGAATACAATGGAATCAAATTCTTTAACGCCCAGGGATACAAATTGGACGACGAACTGGAAGATAAAATCGAAGCGATTGTCCGCGGCGCACTCCACACTCTAGATCTCCCCGATGGAGCCAATGTGGGCACCGTTGACCATATCGGCACCGCTTTGGACGATTACATCAGCTATATTCTGACCACTGTAGATACCCGTTTAGACGGCATCAAAGCTGCGGTGGACTGTGGTAACGGCGCTGCTTCTTTCACTGCGCCTCCCACCCTTAAGAAGCTGGGCGTCGATTGCACTGTCATAAACGACCAGCCAAACGGCCTCAACATCAATGCCGGCTGCGGCTCCACCCACATTGAAGAGGTGACCCGTTTGGTTAAAGAAACAGGCGCCGACATCGGGTTTGCATTTGACGGAGACGCCGACCGCCTCATGGCGGTGGACGAACTGGGAAACCTTATCGACGGGGACCAGGTTTTAGCCATCTGTGGCAACTACCTGAAAGGCAAGGGAAAACTGGCAAAAGACACTATTGTGGCCACTGTCATGAGTAATTTGGGATTGTTCAAGATGGGAGAGGCAAATGGCATCGCCGTCAAAAAGACCAAGGTCGGAGACCGCTATGTGTTGGAAAAAATGCTCAAAGACGGTTATGTTTTGGGCGGCGAGCAGTCGGGCCACATCATCTTTTTGGAGCACAACACCACCGGAGACGGTCTCATCACCGTTTTGCAGCTTCTTTCCGTCATGAAACACACCGGTAAAAAGCTGTCGGAACTGGCCTCTGTCATGACGGTGATGCCGCAAGTCACCGTCAACGTCACCATTGACAACGAGCGCAAATACGAATACATCGACGACGTGGAAATCATGGATGCCATCCACCAGGTGGAGCGCTGCTTTGAGGATACCGGCCGGGTGTTGGTGCGCCCCTCCGGAACCGAGCCTATGATCCGCATCATGATCGAAGGGCAGGATCTGCCCCTTATGCAGGAAAAGGCCGATTTCATCGCCGATATTATGAAACGCAACCTCGGCGCGTAAAGCCGGGTTGGGACAGAGCCCCTCCTTTTTCCCACGGCAGAGAGGGCTTCTATTTCCCCGTCAGAAAGGAAAAGAGCGTTTTCATTTTCTGAAAACGCTCTTTTCCTTTTATGGAAGAATGGAGAAGTTGAGCAAATTACAGTTTAATGGCTTTTCCCGTCTGAATGCTCTCGTAGCAGGCGTTCATGGCTTTAATGGTGTTTTGATGCCAACGAAGATTAATCTTTGGCGTTTTGTGATTTCTCACACAGTCGACAAATTCGTCCACTAGACCGATCCACTCGTCAAAATAGGTGTACTGGACACAATACCGATCTTGAGGGGTGGCGTTGTGGTAGATGTTGGGGCCGAAACAGTCGGAGAGAACCGTCCCGTTCTCACTGTTGAGGATGACGTTGACCTCCATCCGTTTGGGGAATACCTCCCATCCTGGGCCGGGAACCTTAAGCTTTGCCTCGGTTCTCGACCAGGATGGATCCAAAAGGAAGACCACCCCGTTTTTCATCCGTCCGGTTACCGCTACCATATCCTCTTCTTGAATATCGCGTCTGATATTGGGCGCGACCTGAGCAAAAACAAAGTCGAACTCACTGTTTGTCATTTCCCGGATCAGATCGAATATATGGGGATGATCGCACAATGCTCCTCCGCGGAACCGATGGTCGCCTTCTTTTAAGGGTACGCGTTTGCCATAACTCTTCTCGGGCTCGCCCTGCCATGGAAACGCCCAGACTGGCGACAAAGTGATATTGGTCGCCTCAAAGGATTTGAGTGCCCCGTTCACCTGCTGGGAATTGAGCTCTTTCAAACGGTTGACAACGGGGTTGTAGTGGAGTTCCAGCTCAACCTGGCAGACAACACCCGCGTCTTCGCAGATTTTTATCATCTCGTCGTATTCGTCCATGTCAAAGGTGGGAATTTTCATCGAGAGGATGTGGATGCCCCGCTGGGCACAAAGCTTCATCTGCCTAAGGTGCTCGGAGTTTTCGCTGGCAAGGACCACCGCTTCAATCTCCGGGTGAGCGTTGAGCATTTCCTCGTCGCTGTCATAGCAGGGAATACCGCTCACGCTGTTTAAAAATACCTTTTTTACTTCTTCGTTGGCAACTGATACGGCAACCCAATCAAGTTTTGGATTCTCCTTCAGCGTCTGATAATATTTTCTGGTGTGGCCATGGGTCATCGACATCATGGCAATTTTCAACGGTTTCATTAAAATCAACGTTCCTTTCCGGATGTCGTGGTCAGTTTTGCGGCAAAGCCACAAAACGTCGTATTTGAAAGCTCGCCTTTAAATTGCCGCCTCCGGCAAAATCACATTTTCGATTTCAGATATGGACTTTTGGGCCGCCTTAACCACCTGGTTCAAGTGGGAAACAGCTTTTTCGTTGTCCTCCCCCGTCTTTGCCAGCTCAAAACAGCTGCGGACAGCGGCGCATTGGGTAATGTCCAGGCCAAACAGCTCCATGTCCACGTCAGTGTACTGCTCCACCGCTTTTTCGCCCAGAACATAAATAGAGCTCTGAGGCACTTGAGTGTCCACTACTCGATCACAGGCAATGCCTGAGCAGGCGATGATTTCATGTTTATCGACCGGTTCCACCTCGTCGCTCAGCGTGGCGGCAAGCTCAAAGGTACAGACACAGCCCTCTTTGTTTTTCGCTATAACATTTAAAGCAGTATCCCCGTTTGACACAGCAAATATTTCGGCAAGCCGGCTGCCCATAATGGTCTCGCAGATGTCCACCTCACGAAATAGGAGATCAAATAAATCTGTCCCTTTGTGGGCGATGTGGGTAATCCGCATGATGCTCAAGCCGTTAAGTGCGCCACTGTCTACCAAATTCTTGAGTTCCAAAAATCTTCTTTCACTTCTCCAGGGAAGCAGGTGGATTGTTTTTCCGTCCAGTTCCGCACTTTGGCAGTCGAGGATTCGGATATTGGATTTTACGTCGTATTTATCCAACAAAAACTCTAATTTTTCTGTCAACATATTCATGGCAAACCTCACAGCATCTTGATACGCGGTTTATACTTTTCGATATACGCTGCATTTTTTTCGTCTCCACCAGGTGCATTGGCGCTCATCCAAACAGGGGGTGTAATTCCCCGATCGATGCACTGCTTGACCGTCTCGATTTCCAAAAGGTGAGCGATGTAAAAATCGATGATATTGGACATGGGGGCGATGGATGTATCCAACCCCGGAACGTTTACCACGGCGTCCCCCACCGGATTATAGTCGTCGATGCAGACATCTGCGTAATCAAACAAATTGGTTTTGCTGGGGTGGCGGATAAAATGATCCGCCGGCATTTCCGTCTGCCACTGAGAACTGGAAACGGCAATGATTTTGACGTCGTTTTTCTTCGCCTGGATCGCGGCGTCGATGGTGGCGGGGTTGATTCCGATGTTGTGGAAGATAATCAACACGTCGTCCTTTTTCAGGTCGTAGTACCTGACGATGGCGTCGCCGTAGTTGACAGCTCGCTCAAATTCCAGGTATTTTAGCGCCTGGTTGAAAACCGAAAGCCCTGTCTCCATGATGGGATTGATGTTGGCAAGTCCGCCTGCTCTAAAAAACATCTCCCCCATACAAAGGGTAGTGTGGCCTCCGCCGCCGTACACGCTGATGAGCCGGTCATCGGCAATGGCGTCCGCCATGAGCTTGCCCGCCTTCTCAATGTTTTCAGACTGGGTTTCGTTGACTTTTCTAAAATTGTCCATCAAACTCTCGAAATAGCCAAAATCGTTCAATGTTCATTCTCCTCTCTGATAAGGCGCTGCCGGTATGTCCCCCGTTTTGCGCCGCAATTGTTCCGTACAGCTATCATGGTGTCAGCAGATGGGCCGTCATTTTTTCAGCACCCGATTGTAATTTTGGCCGATGCGGTCCCAAAGCTCCAATGGGTCTTTGGCGGCGACGCTGGTTCCGTAACCGCCGCGATAGGTCCAGGTTGCCAACCGGTCGACGCCCATACTCTCGTACAGATCGACGATGCGGTCGATTTGACCAAAATCCTTGGGGCGCTTGTTGTATCCCATAATCCAGCGCTCCGACTGCTTGCCGTACTTTTTCGCCATCGCCACCGTCCGCTCGGTAATGTCGACAAAGAACTGCTCCGGCAAATCCCAACTGATGATAGTGGTGGAAAAGACATCAAAATACGGGCAAGCGGCAACCATATCCCAATTGTCGTATCCCCGTAACTCAGTCACATAATAGGTGTTCATGGTGGCGTGAACACAGCAGGTGATCTCAAGATTCGGATTGACCTCTTTGATCGCCTTGGAGGTGTCGGACAGGGTAAACAACGCCTCCCGCCATCGGAACTGTTTAACGTCGTCATTCATGAATTTCGGCATCTTATAGCCGTAATACTCCTTAAATTTCTGCTTGCACTCGGGACATCTACAAGCCCAGTCATCGCCGGCACCGCCGGTGATGGAAGCATAAGACTTGGGGTATGCGTAGTGGGGCTCATCCCAGAAGAAACCGTCCACCTCGGTATTTTTGGCCAATTTGAGGCAGATATTTTTAAAGTAGTCCCGGAAGGAGTTGGTGTTAAAGCAGGCGGCATTTAATACCTCTCCGGTATAAGCGGAAATCTGCCGGTGATGGATGTTGTTTTGCAAAAACAGACTTACCTGTTCGCCGCCAAAGTACTTTCCGATCCCCCACGGGTCAGCGATGACCCGCAGTCCTATCTCATGGGCTGCCTTAACGATGTTGTTGATGTTGGGAAACCAAAAATCCATGTCGAATTCGGTGATGGCGAGAATAACGGTGTCGCAGCCGTGCTGTTTCATTTCCTCAAAATCTTTTTTTGCATGCTCTACATAATTGAGCCCGTAATAGCTGACAGCGGTGTGCTGAATCGGCATATGTATCCCTCCTCAATCTATGAGTATTATAAAATTGATGAAAGGTAAAGTACACTCCATTTTCATATCAAAAGGTGGATATTTCATAACTTGACAAATGATATCAAATGTGGTAGTTTGACAGCGTGAGTAGAAGCAAAAATCCTTTTGATACCAGTTTTGCCAACACCTTGAAAAGGGGGATATGATGGATTTTTTTGACGACGACAGAAACCTCTTTCGCATCCTTTCTGTTTTAGAGCTTTCCTGGGACGGAGCCGTCAGGCACGCCAATCCACGGCCTTTTCACGCCCTCTCCTTCCGGCTAAAGGGAGACGCGTCTTTTGTCCACGACGGCGTCATTTCCCATGTGTCGGGTGATTCCATCGCCTACGTCCCCAAAGATTTTGAATACACCCTGGACCATCAGTCCGAACACCTGTATGTCGTCCATTTCGAAATAGAAGGGGGCTGGGATCACTACGATTTCTTTTCCCTGTCCCCGGACGACACCCAGTTATATCACTACTTGTTCCGCTCCTTATTCGACGTGTGGAACCGGAAAACACCCGGTTACCGCTATGCCGCTACCTCTATCTTTTACGCCATACTGGAGGGGATCAAAAAAGAGCAATCCGGACATCCCCGCCAAAACAAAATGGGCAAAGTGCTGGAATACATCCACAAGCATTATTCTGAAAGCGACATTTCCATTTCCAAACTCTCAGAAATATTTGGGACCAGCGACACATACTTTAGGCGGGCGTTCAAACAGAGATGTGGCACCACTCCGCTGAAATACATTAATCAATTGCGGTTAAAATACGCCGAGGAGCTCATACATTCTGGCTATTACTCCATCCGTGAGGTATCGGAAAAAGTAGGATTTGACGATCCAAAATACTTTTCCAGATTTGTTAAAATGCAAAAAAAAGTCCCACCCTCCAAACTCTAATCCTAAAGGTTCCACCTTGTTGAGGCTCTGGACATGTATAATGGCGCATAGCTGCCTGGCACGACAACCGGGCGGCTATGCATTTATTATAGGAAACTTTTCGTTTTTGGTCTTCTCCTTTTTCCCTTAATCGGATACAGCCCGGCCAGTATTTTTCCTTTGTGATGGGGGAAGGCAGAAATTGTATTTTCCGTGACGGAGACAAATACCTCTCCTATAGGGGTAAAATTTATCTGGACGCACTGGCATGTTGCCTTCCTTTAATCAGTGGATATCTCTGTTATTTCAACTACTTTTCCTTTATGGGTTAGTGTAAAGACCCCAATATTTTAGTTAATTTATTTTATTATTTATATGGTTGTATAATATTCAATAAAAATGCATATTATGCAAAAATATTGCATAACTGCCCAACAATTATCAAAAATTATTTGTATACTTATACAAATATTCCCTATTTTTGAAATTTTGGACGGGAAAACCCTTGCAATTTTAAAACAGGCCCCGTATAATACAAACATACTAAAGAAATTACCGGCGTATCGAAGCGTTGATCTGTGAAAGGAAGAATGAAAATGGCAAAGTATAATAAAGTCGTTTTGGCATATTCTGGAGGGCTCGACACCTCCATTATTATCCCATGGCTCAAGGAAAACTACGGCTGCGAGGTTATCTGTGTCGCCGGCAACGTAGGGCAGGACGCGGAATTAGACGGCTTGGAGGAACGGGCACTCAAAACTGGCGCTTCCAAGCTCTACATCGAGGACATCCAAAAAGAATTTGTCTACGATTACGTTTTCCCTACCATTAAAGCGGGCGCCGTTTATGAAAACAAATACCTGCTGGGCACCTCTTTCGCACGGCCTCCCATTGCAAAGAGAATTGTCGAAATCGCCAAAAAGGAAGGCGCCGATGCCATCTGTCACGGCTGCACCGGCAAGGGAAATGACCAGGTTCGGTTTGAATTGGCCATCAAGGCTTTCGCCCCCAATATGCCCATTATTGCCCCTTGGCGGATTTGGAACATCAAATCCCGTGACGAGGAAATCGACTACGCCGAGGCTCACAACATTCCCATTAAGCTGACTCGGGAGACCAACTACTCCAAGGACATGAACCTGTGGCATCTGTCCCATGAGGGCCTTGACCTGGAGGATCCCATGAACGAGCCTCAGTACAACAAACCCGGTTTCCTCGAGATGGGAGTTTCCCCTGAAATGGCGCCAGACAAACCCACTTATATCACTATCTCCTTTGAACAGGGTATCCCCGTCGCTTTGGATGGCAAAAAGATGGACGGTGTCGCCCTCATCAAAGCCCTCAATAAAATTGGTGGTGAAAATGGTATCGGGTTGGCCGATCTGGTGGAAAACCGGTTAGTGGGCATGAAGTCGAGAGGCGTATATGAGACCCCCGGCGGAACCATTCTCTATCACGCTCACGACGTTTTGGAGACCATCTGCCTCGACAAGGCAACCCAGCACTACAAACAGCAAATCGCTTTAAAATTTGCCGACATTGTCTACGATGGCCAGTGGTACACCCCCTTACGGGAAGCTCTCTCCGCCTTCGTCGACAAAACCCAGGAAACCGTTACCGGAGACGTCAAGCTAAAGCTCTATAAGGGCAATATCATCAACGCCGGCGTCTGCTCTCCCTATTCCCTCTACAGCGAGGAAATCGCCACCTTTGGGGAAGACGACGTTTACAACCAGCATGACGCACAGGGCTTTATCAACCTCTTTGGCCTGCCCATCAAAGTCAAGGCCATGTTGGACGAGAAGAGAAACGAAAACAAATAGTACAAAACAGAGGCGGGCACTCTGCGGTCCCGCAACCATCAATCACACGGGGCAGTGCCGAGAGCGCCTGCCCTTTCCATTTTACATAGAAAAGGAAGGTTTTGGCTATGGCAAAAATGTGGGCGGGACGGTTTAAAAAGGAAGCGGACAGCAAGGTAAACGATTTTAATTCTTCCATCTCCTTTGACGGCAGGATGTACAAACAGGATATTTTCGGTTCCATCGCTCACGCCACCATGTTGGGCAAACAGGGTATTATCCCAAAAGAGGACGTTGATAAAATTATCAACGGGCTGGAGGGAATTCTTGCAGACCTTCAATCCGGTGCATTGCAGTTTGACATGGAAGCGGAAGACATCCACATGTTTGTGGAAGCGGAACTCACCGCCCGCATCGGAGACGCAGGCAAGCGGCTCCACACCGCCCGCTCCCGCAACGATCAAGTGGCACTTGACATCCGGCTCTATCTGCGGGATGAGATCGATGACATCAAAAAACTTCTCACACAGCTCATCAAAACCATCTGCAAGATAGCGGAAGAAAACCTCGAGACTATTATGCCCGGCTACACCCATTTGCAGCGGGCCCAGCCCATCACCTTTGCCCATCACCTGATGGCCTATGCCAACATGTTCCTGCGGGATTTGGGAAGGCTTTCCGATACCGCCAAACGGATGAACTTTTGTCCGCTTGGGAGTGGCGCTCTGGCCGGAACCACCTACCCCATCGACCGGGAGATGACCGCCTCCCTTTTAGGATTCGACGGTCCCATGCTCAACTCCTTAGACGGGGTTTCCGACAGGGATTTCTGCATCGAACTTTGCTCCGCCATTTCCACCATTATGATGCACATGTCCCGTTTATCGGAGGAAATCATCCTCTGGTGCTCTTGGGAGTTTAAGTTTATGGAGCTGGACGACGCTTTTGCCACCGGTTCCAGCATTATGCCCCAGAAGAAAAACCCCGACGTGGCGGAACTGGTTAGAGGCAAGACCGGTCGCGTCTACGGAGACCTTGTGACACTCCTGTCGATGATGAAATCCCTGCCTCTCGCTTACAACAAGGATATGCAGGAGGACAAAGAGGCGATTTTCGACGCTATTGACACGGTTAAGCTTTGTCTTGTCACCTTCGACCCCATGCTGGCGACCGCCAAGGTACTCCCAGAAAACATGAGGGCCGCCGCAGCTAAGGGGTTTATCAACGCCACCGATTGTGCCGATTACCTGACCAAAAAAGGGGTTCCTTTCCGGGACGCCTATAAAATCACCGGTACGTTAGTGGCCACCTGTATCGATTTAAACTGCACCTTGGAAACCCTGCCACTGCACGAATACCGAAAGGTTAGCGAGGATTTTACCGACGATGTCTATGACGCCATCAACCTGAAAACCTGTGCGTTTATGCGAAATTGTATCGGCGGTCCGGCCAAGGAGCGAGTCAAAGAGCAAATTGCCGCTGTCCAAGCAGCGCTGTAAGGAATTGAAATCTGATTCCGAAAGGATGTTATTTATATATGAGTACCATAAAAGTAGGCATCATCGGCGCCACCGGCTACGCAGGCGCGGAGCTGGCGCGGCTTTTGCTGTCTCATCCAAACGTTACTTTAACAGCCGTCAGTTCGGTTTCATACGAGGGGAAGCCCTTATCGGAAATCTATCCCAACTTCACCGGGGTATCCGATTTGATGTTGGAAAACGAGGACGCCGTTATCGAAAAGAGCGACGTGGTATTCGCCTCCCTGCCTCACGGTCTATGTGAACCCATCGCAAAGAAATGTGTAGATAAAGGCAGGTATTTTATCGACTTGGGGGCAGACTTTCGCCTATATGACGAGGCCGATTACAAAGAGTGGTACGGCCTCACCTACAAGGAGAAAGGGCTCCACGATTTGGCCGTCTACTGCATCCCAGAACTGGATCGGCAAAAAGCCAAAGGAGCAAAGATCATCGCAAACCCTGGCTGTTACGTCACCTGTGCCAGCTTGGGGTTAGCTCCCCTGATGAAATCGGGGCTTGCCGATTTAAAACACATTATCATTGACGCCAAATCCGGCGTGACGGGTGCGGGTAGAGGACTTTCCCTCACATCTCATTACCCTGAGTGTAATGAGGCGTTTTCCCCTTATAAAATTGCTTCCCACCGGCACACGCCGGAAATCGAACAGAACCTGTCCGCTCTGGCGGGAGAAAAAGTGACTCTGACCTTTGTTCCCCACCTTCTTCCGGTGAATCGGGGCATTGTTTCCACCATTTACGTGGATATGAAAGACCCTTCTAGTGCCGAAGCCCTCCACAAAATGTACGCGGACTTCTATGAGCACGAAGAATTCGTGACGGTTTTGCCTTTAGGGGAGATCGTCAATTTGAAAAACGTCCGTTGTACCAACAACTGCCAGATTTCCGTCCACTATGACCAGCGTACCAGCCGGGCAATTTTGGTTTCCGCCATTGACAATATGGTCAAAGGCGCCGCCGGCCAGGCCATCCAGAACATGAACCTGGTGCTGGGCCTTCCAGAAAATGCCGGTCTTAAGCTCATTGCGCCCATTTTTTAAAACCGTTATTCTAAACATCAATTGTGTTGCTTTAAATAGAATTTGGGATTTTTATTGCGTATTTTTCCGTCGATGTGGCGGCGCTCAAATTTCCAGAAAGGAATGAATTGAATATATGCTCGTAAAATTTGAAGGATTCGCCTTTGTAGACGGCGGCGTCACCGCTTCCAAAGGCTTTCAGGCGGCAGGGCTTCACTGCGGCATTCGAGCCAACAAAACCAAAAAAGATTTGGGGCTCATCGTCGCCGATAAACCAACTGTGGCGGCAGCGGTTTACACCCAAAACAAGGTCAAGGGTGCGCCCATCAGCGTCACTAAAGACCACCTAAAAAACAATAAAGCCCAAGCGGTCATCGTCAACAGCGGTATCGCCAACACCTGTAACGCCGACGGCATCGAAAAAGCGGAGCTTATGTGCACCATTGCCGCCCACGAACTGAGTATGGACTCCGACGACATCATTGTCGCCTCTACCGGCGTCATTGGCCAGCCCTTGCCCATCGAGCCCATCGAAGAGGCTATGCCCCAGCTGGTAAAGAACCTCACTATAGACGGAAATGGGGACTTTGCCCAATCCATTATGACCACCGACACCGTCCAGAAAGAAGTGGCAGTGGAGTTTATATTGGGAGGGGTGAAATGCCGCATCGGCGGCTGCGCTAAGGGTTCCGGCATGATCCATCCCAACATGGCCACCATGCTCTGTTTTCTCACATCAGACGTTTCGATTGCGCCGGAGCTTTTGCAGATCGCCCTAAAACAGGTGGTGGACGAAACATTTAACATGGTGAGTATCGACGGAGACACCTCCACAAACGACATGGTCTCCCTGATGGCGTCCGGCGCGGCAAAAAACCCCACCATCGTCGCCCAGGACGAAAATTTTGAGATGTTTGTAAACGGCCTCTATGTAGTGCTGATGAACCTGTCTAGGATGCTCGCCAAAGACGGCGAGGGCGCAACAAAGCTCTTAGAGTGCATCGTCAGCGGGGCTGAAGACAAACATCAGGCGAAAACAGTGGCCAAATCGGTCATTACATCCTCCCTTTTTAAATCCGCCATGTTCGGGGCAGACGCCAACTGGGGAAGAGTCCTCTGTGCCATTGGCTATGCCGACTGCGAGGTGGACGTCCAAAAAGTAGACGTTTCCTTTGCCTCTAAGAACGGTATTCTGGCGGTCTGCGAAAAGGGCGCAGGCATCGACTTCTCGGAGGAAATCGCCAAAGAAGTCCTTTCGGCCGACGAAATCAAGGTGATGATAAATCTGGATAGCGGCGAAGAGACCGCCGTGGCCTGGGGCTGCGACCTCACATATGACTATGTGAAAATCAACGGTGACTACCGCACCTGATTTTAGAAATTTTTTGGAGAAAGGCAGATACTCCTATGCTCAACATTTCTAACAGTGTAAAAGCGCAGGTTTTAAACGACGCGCTCCCCTACATCCAGAAATACCACGACAAAATCGTCGTCATTAAGTACGGCGGCAACGCCATGACGAGCGAAGAGCTTAAAAACGCCGTCATGAGTGACATCGTGCTTTTGAGCCTGGTCGGCATCAAGGCGGTGCTCATCCACGGCGGCGGCCCGGAAATCAACCAGATGCTCACTCGGGTGGGCATCGAGAGCAAATTTGTAAACGGCCTGCGGTACACAGACAAGGAAACCGCCGAGATCGTCCGGATGGTGCTGGCCGGTAAAGTGAACAAAGAGCTGGTCGCCCTTTTGGAGCAGCACAACGGCACGGCGCTTGGCCTCTGCGGCTCGGACGGCAAGATGCTCAAAGTGAGGAAGATGAAAGGCGACGACGATCTGGGTTACGTGGGCGAAATCACCGATGTAGACGTAAAGCCCATTATGGACGCTCTCAATAACGGTTACATCCCCGTTGTGGCCACCGTCGCCACCGACAGCGAAGGCCAGGTCTACAACATCAACGCCGACACCGCCGCCTCCCGTATCGCGTCCGCCCTGGGGGCGGAAAACCTCATCCTCATGACCGATATCCGGGGACTTTTGCGGGATAAGGACGACGAATCAAGCCTCATCCCCGAAGTCAACGTCAGCGAGGTGCCCTTTCTCATCAAGCAGGGCATCATCTCCGGCGGCATGATTCCTAAAATCGAATGCTGTGTCGAGGCAGTGCGGCGGGGCGTGCAGAAAACTTGCATTATTGATGGGCGCATCCCCCATTCCATCCTCATTGAGATTTTATCCAATGAAGGTATTGGTACACTCTTTAAATAAGGAAACTGACCGGACCCCCATACAGTTTTCTGCCGAAAACCTGTATCATCGACGGTCGAATCCCCCACTCCATCCTCATCGAGATTCTATCCAACGAAGGTATCGGCACTCTGTTTAAATAAATCCACCTCATACAGAATCTCATTTTCGCGCCGTGAAGCGCCTAATTGAAAGGATCTGACCTAAAATGGACTTTCAGCATGTCAAAGAGCAAGATCAACAGTACATTATGAACACATACGGCCGTTTTGACGCCTGCATCGTCAGGGGAAAAGGCGCTGTTTGCACCGACATAAACGGCAAAGAGTACGTGGATTTCACCAGCGGTATCGGAGTCAATTCCCTTGGGTTTGCCGACGAAAGCTGGGTGAAGGCAGTGACCGAACAGGCGGGGAATCTCGCTCATATTTCAAACCTCTATTACACCCTCCCCGACGTGGAACTTGCAAAAACCCTCTGCGAAAAAACCGGTTACAGCCGTGTATTTTTCGGGAACTCCGGTGCGGAGGCCAACGAAGGGGCCATTAAAGTCGCCAGAAAATACAGTTTTGACAAATACGGCCCGGGGAGAAACGGCATCGTCACTTTGTTAAACTCCTTCCACGGACGGACGGTGACCACCTTGGCCGCCACCGGCCAGGAAGTATTCCACAACTACTTCTATCCCTTTACTGAGGGTTTTTCCTACGCGGTCGCCAACGATTTTGACGACTTTTTGAAGGCCGTTAACAAATCCACCTGCGCTGTCATGATGGAGTACATCCAGGGTGAAGGCGGCGTCAACGCCCTGGACAAAGAGTATGTCCAAAAGGTGGTCAGCTACTGCCGGGAACACGATATCCTCGTCATCGCCGACGAAGTCCAGACCGGCGTCGGCCGGACCGGCAAGTTCCTCTGCGGCGAGCATTTCGGCGTGCAGGCGGATATTACAACCCTGGCCAAAGGTCTGGGCGGCGGCCTCCCCATCGGGGCGGTGCTGGTCAACGACAAGCTGAAAGACGTCCTGGGAGCCAGCACCCACGGCACCACCTTTGGCGGCAACCCGGTGGTCTGCGCCGGGGCAAACGCGGTGCTGAAAAAGGTGGCAAACGAGGCTTTCCTCAAGGAAGTGGAATTAAAAGGCGAAAAAATCCGCGCCTGTCTCTACTGCTGTCCTGAAGTGAAGTCGTTGAGCGGCCTGGGATTGATGGTCGGCATCGAACTGAAAACCAAACAGAGCGCCGATATAGCCAAAGCCTGCCTCGAAAAAGGGCTTTTGGTCCTCACCGCGAAAACAAAGGTCCGGCTGCTGCCGCCCCTCACCATCACCGATGAAGAACTGACCCGGGGCCTTGACGTCCTGTGGGAAGTGTTATCTTAATGGAAAGAAAGGAATGAGCGCCATGAAACATTTACTGAAATTGAGCGACTGCTCCAAAGAGGAAATCCTCGACATCCTAAACCTCGCCGATCAACTAAAATACGAGCAAAAACACGGTATCGCCCACAAGCGCCTGGAAGGCCAGACTTTAGGCATGATCTTCCAAAAATCCTCCACCCGTACCCGGGTTTCGTTTGAAACCGGCATGTACCAGCTGGGCGGCCAGGCGCTTTTCCTCTCTTCCCGCGATTTGCAGATCGGCCGCGGTGAGCCGGTACAGGACACCGCCCGCGTTTTATCCCGGTATTTAGACGGTATCATGATTCGCACCTTTGCCCAGAAGGAAGTGGAGGATTTAGCGGAGTACGGCTCCATCCCCATCATCAACGGTCTCACCGATTACTGCCACCCCTGCCAGGTGCTCGCCGACCTGATGACCATCAGGGAACACAAAGGCTCTCTGGAGGGCCTAAAAATGTGCTACATCGGCGACGGCAACAACATGGCGAATTCCCTCATCGTCGGCGGCCTGTTGGCCGGTATGGAGGTGTCCATCGCCTGCCCCGACGCCTACCAGCCCGACCCGCAGGTGCTCGACTTCGCCAAAGCCTATGGCGATAAATTCTCCATGAGTGAGAATATCCTCGAAATGGCCGCAAACGCAGATGTCGTCACCACCGACGTCTGGGCCTCCATGGGACAGGAAGAGGAAGCCGCCGCACGGAAGAAAGTTTTTGCAGGCTATCAGATCAACGATGCGGTTATGGAAGCTGCCAAGGAAGGGGCCATGGTGCTCCACTGCCTGCCCGCCCATCGGGAGGAAGAAATCACCGCCAAGGTGTTTGAAGCCCACGCCAACGAGATTTTTGACGAGGCAGAAAACCGCCTTCACGCCCAAAAGGCCGTCATGGTTCGGCTGATGGAGAAGAAATAGCCTTAAATTATGTAGAAAGCCCTGTGGACGAAATTGTCCACAGGGCTTTTATAATTTCTGGTCGTCTTCGCTGGGAATGTACTCTGCAATATCTTCAATCCTACAATCTAAAATACGGCAGAGATCATTGATCGTTGTTGTGTTCAAAGGCTTATCATGCCTTAATTTATCTAATGTACTACTTCTAACTTTGCAATGCTCAATTAAATGATATGTACTAATATTTTTCTCTTTTATTGTTTTCCAAAATGGCTCAAATGTAATCATATTTTCACCTCTTAAAATTATTATAAAATGTAATTTTTTACTTGACTATAGTCTCTAAAAAGACTATAGTATAATATAGGAGGTAATTTTATGAAAACTTTTAAAAACGATAACCCCGAACTCCCCACCATATGCAAAAATTTAAAAAACCTGCGCCGGCAAAAGGGAATTTCCCTCCTGGAACTCTCCCTGTGGACCGACGTATCCGTCTATGCGCTGAGAAATCTGGAAAAAGGCATAATAACCCCGCGTTTTTCCCTTGAGGAGCTGTTCCGGCTCTGCGACTACTACCAAATCCCGTTTGACAAAATTTTTCAGCCGTTGTAGGCCCTGACTTTATCGAACAGGAGGTTTTTATGATAATCCGCACTCTGAAAGAAGAAGATTACATCCTTCTCCAGCGCCATCTCTCTCAAACGGCCTTCGTCCAACCCTACGATGCCAGCTATACCGTTCCCCTCACCGTAGACGGCAGTCTCTACCATTTGCGCCTCCAGTTGGGCAAAGGGTTTAAGGCTGCAGCCCTTCAGGCCGTTAAAATCTGCCGCAGCTCCGAGCAGGAATACACCCTCATCACAGGCGGACAAATTCTCTCCGCCCTGCTGGAGCTCTACCTCTACCAGAACATACGCAAAAAGAAAGACGTTTCTTAAAAGAAACGTCTTTCTTTTTAACGAACCGGCGAAAAGATTTTCCCCGCCGGAAACCATCTAGTTTTTGAGACTTTGCAATGGGGCGGGAATCCGTCCGCCGCGGCGAATAAAGGTCTCGGGGCTCACGTAATTGATTTTCATTACCGGACCGCTTCCCAAAAGCCCGCCGAACTCCAATTCCTCCCCAATTTTCTTGCCGATAGCGGGGATAACCCGGACAGCGGTGGTCTTAGAGTTGACCATGCCGATGGCCGCCTCGTCGGCGATGATGGCCGAGATGATTTCCGGGGTCACGTCGCCGGGCAGGACGATCATGTCAAGCCCCACCGAGCAAACCGCCGTCATGGCTTCCAGCTTCTCGATGGATAAGGTGCCGCAGCGGGCCGCGTCGATCATGCCAGCGTCCTCAGAAACCGGGATGAACGCGCCGGACAGGCCGCCCACGTGGGAGGACGCCATGACGCCGCCCTTTTTGACCGCGTCGTTTAAAAGCGCCAAAGCCGCTGTGGTGCCATGTGCGCCGCACATCTGAAGTCCCATTTCCTCTAAGATGTGGGCCACCGAGTCGCCCACCGCCGGAGTGGGGGCCAGCGACAAATCCACAATGCCAAAGGGTACACCCAGCCGCTCCGACGCCTCAGAGCCGACCAGCTGGCCCATCCGGGTGATTTTAAAAGCGATTTTCTTGATGAGGTCGGCCACCTCGGTCAAATTTGCATCTTTAGGGAGCTTAGAAAGAGCCGCTCTCACTACACCTGGGCCGGAAACACCCACATTGATGACGCAGTCGGGCTCACCGGGGCCGTGGAAAGCCCCCGCCATGAAAGGATTGTCCTCGGGAGCGTTGCAGAATACCACCAGCTTAGCGCTGCCGATGCAGTCCCGGTCGGCAGTCAACTCGGATGCCCGCTTGACAATCTGGCCCATGAGACGCACTGCGTCCATATTGATGCCGGTTTTGGTGGAGCCCACATTCACCGACGAACAGAGGTGATCGGTGACGGTAAGCGCCTCCGGGATGGAGCGAATCAGTTCCTCGTCCCCGGCGGCAAAGCCCTTCTGCACCAGCGCCGAGTACCCGCCGATGAAATTGACACCCACCTGGTTCGCGATTTTCTCTAATGTCAGGGCGTATTTTAATGGGTTTCCCCCACTGGCTGCCAGCAGCATGGCGATGGGGGTGACAGAAATCCGCTTGTTGATGATGGGAATGCCGTACTTTTTTTCGATGTCCTCGCCGGTGCTGACCAAATGCTCCGCTTTCCGGCAGACTTTCTCGTAAATCTTATCACACGACCGGTCAATGTCCCCGTCGGCGCAGTCCAGTAAGGAAACCCCCATTGTGATGGTGCGGATATCCAGGTTTTCCTCTTCAATCATCTTGATGGTTTCCATTATATCATGAACGTTAATCAAATTTTTTCAGCCCTTTCGTCAAGTCGGTTAAATTCTGTGCATCGAGTTAAAAATATCCTCGTGCATCACATGGATGTCAAGTCCCATCTCGTTTCCAAGAGATACAAGCATATCCGACAAAGCGCCAAACTCGCAGGAAATTTTGGAGATGTCCACCATCATCACCATGACAAACATGTCCTGCAAAATGGTCTGGGTCACATCGACGATATTGGCGTTGGCCTCGGCGCATTTTTCGCTGACTTTGGCCAAAATTCCCACCGTATCCTTGCCGACTACTGAAATAACTGCACGCATAAAAAATCCTCCAGCTCCTTCAAGATCACGCCCCATCAGGGCAAAACTACTTTTCAGTATACTAAATTTTACTGAAAAATACAAGGTTTCCGCAGAGAAAAGGAGTTTCTCCCAATTTCCATGCCCAATTTTCACCATTCCTTGTCCAAACAGGCAAAAAATCCGCAGAGGGAACCCTCTGCGGATTTTGGCCATCAAAAGCAAGGCTCAGAAGGAAATGTCGTGGGCGATTTTGTACAAGTCCATGGGGAGCTCTTTTTTCATCTTCAAAGCTTCCTGGATATCAAAATCGACGATTTTGCCGTCTCTCTGAGCAACAACTCGGTTACCGATGCCTTTGTTGAGCAGTTCTACTGCGTGATACCCCATCTGGCTCGCGACGACCCGGTCGGTGACAGTGGGGTTTCCACCCCTTTGCACGTGGCCAAGCACCGTCTCACGGGACTCAATGCCGGTTTTTTCCTCGATTTCCTGGGCGATCTCTTTGGCGTGGCCAATTCCCTCAGCCACGACGATAATAAAGTGCTTTTTGCCCAACGCACGGGATTTTTCAATTTTCTCAATGACGGCGTTCATGTCCGGCTTAATTTCGGGAACCAGAATGTAGGACGCGCCAACTGCGATACCGGTGTTGAGGGCGATATACCCGGCATTCCTGCCCATGACCTCCACGACGCTGCAGCGGTCGTGGGACTGGGCGGTATCCCGGATGCGGTCAACCATGTCCATAGCGGTGTTCATGGCGGTATCATAACCGATGGTGTAATCGGTGCAGGCAATATCATTGTCGATGGTGCCGGGAATACCGACGCAGGGGATGCCGATGGAGGAAAGATCGCCTGCGCCGCGGAACGAACCGTCTCCGCCGATGACGACCAAGCCCTCAATGCCGGCTTTCAGACAGGTTTCCTTAGCTTTTTGGACACCGGCCATCTCTTTAAATTCCTTGCAACGAGCGGTGTACAGCATGGTGCCGCCCCGGTTGATGATATCGGAAACACTTCTCATGTTGAGCTCGACCATATCGCCGTTGATGAGGCCATTGTAACCCCGCATGACACCCAAAACCTTCATCCCGTATTGCAGTCCGGTTCGGGCCACGCTTCTGATGGCAGCGTTCATGCCAGGGGCGTCTCCCCCACTTGTTAATACTCCGATTGTTTTCATTTGGTGATACTCCTTCCAAATATCGTTCCTATCAAATTTCTCCATATACAATTGTAGTATTTTTTCTGCAACTGTCAAGAGGATTTATCTGATTTTGGCGCTTTCACTACAATATCGTTACATTTTTAACAACTTTGTAAAATCTTTGTTCAAAGACGCCTCTCGCTTACAGGCGGCAGCTTCGCTGTCTTTGATGACAAAGTAGTAGATTTTAATTTTAGGTTCAGTTCCTGACGGGCGGATCACCGCTTTGCAACCGTCCTCCAGCTGATACATCAGCACGTTAGAGCTGGGCAATGCAATCGGTTCCTGCCTGCCGCTGAGGCAATCCTTTGCCAAGCGTTTCTGGTAATCGTTAAAGCGAACCACCTTGACGCCGCCGATCTCCTCCGCGGGATCCTCTCGGAGTGACTGCATAATAGCCGCCATATTCTCCATTCCCGCCTCCCCTTCGAAGGCAAAACTTTTTTGGGTACAGAGGTGATAGCCGTATTTAGCATAAAGCTCGTATAACACCTCTACGAGATTTTTACCCTCATTTGCGTAAAAGGCTGCCATCTCACAGATGAGCATCGAAGCGACCACCGCGTCTTTGTCGCGGACATAGGTGCCGGAAAGATAGCCGTAACTCTCCTCAAAGCCAAAGATATACCGGTTCTCCTCCCCTTTTTGTTCCAGGCGACCGATAAATTCCCCAATGAATTTAAAACCGGTCAGCACATCGTGTACCTCAACCCCATATTCAGCCGCTATCTCGTCGATTAAGCTTGTGGTGACGATGGTCTTCACCGTCAGAGGGTTCTGGGGCAGCGTACCCAGAGCCTTTCTCTGGGAGGCGATGTAATTAAGGAGCAAACAGCCCACCTCATTGCCGGTAAGCAGCTTATATTCCCCTTGATACCTTACAGCGATTCCCACCCGGTCGCAGTCAGGGTCGGTAGCCAGCAGTAAATCGGAGCCGGTCTCTTCGCAGAGTTTGAGCCCTAAGGCAAGCGCCTCCTTGATTTCAGGGTTAGGGTAGGGACAGGTGGTGAAATGCCCGTCAGGTTTTTCCTGCTCCGGGACAACGGTAACATCCTGTAACCCAATGCGCTTTAATATCTCGCGGACCGGCTTATTCCCAGTCCCGTTCAGCGGGGTATATACCACTTTAAAGCTGCTTTTCTTTACCAGGTCGCCGTGGAGAGACTGGCTCAACACCTGGCAGTAAAAGGCTTCAACTACTTCATCTCCGATATAGCGGATGAATCCCTTATCCACGGCCTCCTTAAAATCCATGACCTTGACGTCGTTAAACTCATTGACCGCTTTCATGTTGGCGAGCACCGCATCTGCCGTCTCGTTGGTGATCTGGCAGCCGTCGGAACCATAGGCCTTGTATCCGTTATATTTTGCGGGATTGTGGGAGGCGGTTACCATAATACCCATTTGGCAATGAAGTTCCCGCACCGCGAAGGACAGACAAGGAGTAGGCATCAATTCCCGGTAGATGTGGACAGTAATACCGTTAGCAGCTAACACCCGCGCCGCTTCTTTGGCAAAAATATCGGATTTGATGCGGCTGTCATAACTGATTGCCACCGCCCCGTTTTCCCAATTGTCCTTGACGTAGTTGGCAAGCCCCTGGGTCGCCTTGCGGACGGTATAGATGTTCATCCGGTTAGTTCCCGCCCCGATAACGCCTCGCAAGCCTCCGGTCCCGAATTCCAGCTCCCGGTAAAATCGGTCGTTGATTTCCTCATCATTTCCCTTAATGTTCTGCAATTCCTCCATCAAATCTTTATCTTCCAAGTCCTTTGTAATCCATTCCAAATATTTTGCGTTGTCCACTTAAAAACCCATCCTTTCTCTAACGCTTGATAAACCTGTTCACATACCGTAAACTTATCCAATTCTTGCGATATCTTTTATTATTTTACCTACTCAATGATAAACGATACAAACGACCAGTGTCAATAGATTTTCCATGAAATTCCTGAGAATACGTCGACAAAATCGGCAAAAAACTCCATCTGTTAGAGAGCTATAGCGCCTATCCCTCTCCGTTCAACAAAAAGTCCGGACGTCATTGACGCCCGGACACGATTCCCCCACTGGAATTGCTTCCAGCGCAGAAAATTTCTTATGCAAAAATGGAGAGCAACACACCCGCCGCGACTGCGGAGCCGATGACGCCCGCCACGTTTGGCCCCATGGCGTGCATCAGCAAAAAGTTGGTGGGGTCGGTCTCCGCACCCACCTTTTGGGAGACGCGGGCAGCCATCGGTACAGCGGAAACGCCGGCAGAACCGATGAGGGGGTTTACTTTGCCCTTTGAAAAGATGTACATCAGTTTGCCGAACAACACGCCGCCGGCAGTACCGAAGCAGAAGGCCAACAGGCCGAGTATGATAATGAGGATGGTTTGGGGAGTGAGGAAGTACTCCGCCGTAGCGGTAGCGCCCACCGTGACGCCCAAAAAGATAGTGATAATATTCATCAATTCATTCTGAGCGGTCTTGACAAGACGGTCTACCACGCCGCTTTCCCGCATCAGGTTACCGAGCATCAGCATACCGACCAGGGGAGCCGCATCGGGAACCAGGAAGGATACCAAAAGGGTGACAATAAACGGGAACATCAGCTTTTCCACGCGGGACACCGGGCGAAGCTGCGCCATAACGACCGAGCGTTCTTTCTTGGTGGTCAACAGTTTCATGATCGGCGGCTGAATGACGGGAACCAATGCCATATAGGAGTATGCCGCAACCGCAATAGACCCCAGCAATTCTGGCGAAAGTGTCTTAGCAACTAGAATTGCAGTCGGGCCGTCTGCACCACCGATAATGCTGATTCCACCTGCCTGCTCCGGAGTAAAAACAC
This sequence comes from uncultured Oscillospiraceae bacterium, assembly GCA_904396495.1. Classification (GTDB taxonomy): domain Bacteria; phylum Bacillota; class Clostridia; order Oscillospirales; family Ruminococcaceae; genus Fumia. Next base: position 124,211 of record CAJFOJ010000032.1, on the reverse strand, counting down.
CAGTAGCCAGCGCGCCAAAGAAAGTGAGGAAAATGCCGAGCTGTGCCGCCGCGCCCAGCAAAAAGCTCTTGGGATTGGCGATCAACGGTCCAAAATCTGTCATGGTGCCGATACCGAGGAAAATTAAGGGTGGATAAACTCCCAGTTTAACGCCTAAGTACAAGATATCAAGTAATCCGCCGTGTTGTACGACCTCTCCAAAATCAATCGTACTGCCGACATAGTACTCCATATGGAACATTTCGGTATTGGGGATGTTGGTGAGCAGCATGCCAAAGGCGATGGGGAGAAGCAAAAGGGGCTCATATCCCCTCGCAATGGCCAAATACGCGAGGACACAGGCAATGGCAATCATCAATAGTTCCTGCCAGTGAACCGCCAGGAATCCCGACGATGAAATCAGGCCCTGAATACTTTCCACAAAAGTTTCAAACATGGTTTCATTTCCTTTCTCTATGGATTTGTCGGCTAAAACGGCCGGGTATTTTCCAGTATACCGGCGGTTCCCCACGCCGAGGACGCCTGTCTAGTGCGTTTGATGCTCTTGATGACAAACCCGCTGTGATTGCCCTCTTCTCCGAGGATAGCGCTCACTGCACCCGCGATGGCGGCGACTACTTCATCGGATAACCCGTCGTCGGAAACCACTTCTACCAATTTTGGGGAAGCAGGTGGCGATTGCGGCTCTTCTTTTTTGTTTTCTCTGGATTTGCCGATATTCTCCATAATTTTGCCAAAGGCCCAAAGAATAATAATCAGTACAATCAGCGCGGCAAACACTACAACCATGCCCGTGAAAAAGGTGGCAACCGCCTGGCCCCAGTCCACGTTCTGTAATTTGTCTAACCAATCGTTAAACCAATTGCCCATATGCTTAAACTCCTTTACAATAGTATTATTTGAATCTCCGGCGTTGGAGAAGAAAAAAGATTTTGTGACCTATCGTCAGTCCGCCGTCGCGTAAAAATTAGACTCCCATGCGGGCAGATAGGGGTGATGCCTGAAATAAATCCGGTAAGACGGCTCAATCTCCTTTAACAGCAACGGAAGGGCAAAAAGATCCTCATTGCGGTGATAGCCGGAAAAAGCGAGTTTCGGCTTTTGAGTCTGAAGAGTCCATCGTGCGCCCAACAGCGCTTCCCGTTCTGCCCCCTCCACATCCATCTTGATGAAGGTGCAAAGCTTGTCTTTCATCAAACTGTCCACCGAACGAACCGGAACCACAATCCTGCCCGAGTCGCTCAAAAAGGAATTCCTTCCTCCCCTGCTGTCAAAACAACGTGAGGTGTCTTGGCCCCAGATGCCCACATTAAGAAGTTGCATATCCTTCCAGCCGCAACATTGCGCCCTTTTTGTAAGCTTCTTAAAATTTTTGCCATCCGGCTCCAATACCGTCACCGAACCGTATTTTCCACCGGTTTGCTGTAGAAATTCCAGCACGGTATCGCCGTCGTACCCACCCAAATCGAGATAATGCTCCTCCGTCCCCAGGCGAAGGATCCGCGTATACACTTCAGCTTTGGGTGTTTCAATTTTCCGGAGAAACTCAATTTTCCCGCTGAGCTTAAAATTCAAAACGTTTTGAAACACCCGCCTTGAAGTTTCGTCCTCCAGCAGAGAATAACTTGCCTCCAATTCACTTTCATGCTCCTTGAAATATTCCTCATTAAAGAGCCCTTCCCCAAAAACCGGCACATCAGGTGCTAAAACCTCATGCCGCTTATGAAGGGTATCTATTTTTTGAAGCAACTGGGGAGTAAATACAGCAAAGCAGAGAAGAACCAAAAAATCCTCAAATTCCGCTTCAATCTCAGCGAGCTTTTTGACTGGATACCCCTCAAAAGAGTGCCCGCGAACATATTCGTCGCTGGCAAAAATCCCACTGATTGTTATGCCGTATTTCCGGCAGGCAGACATGACTTTTAAGGCTCCATCCCCCATGCCGTACAATATAATGGGGCGGGTCTCCGCTTGGAGTCTGCGCCAGATTGACCCTTCTTTTACAAAATCAAGCAACCCCAAACTCCCCCATGATAATGATGGTAATATTATATCGCAATATTTCCACTTTGTCTATAGCTTAACAATCAATTTTTGATATTTTATTCAAGAAATTTCAATCTTTAAAAGGGGAATAAAACTGTAATATGCAATTATTTTCCCTTGTGCAAACCAATAATTTTTTATCTGACAAAGTGTTCATCCACAAAAAATACCGTCTGCAGAGATCTCCCGCAGACGGTATTTCTATCTAAACAGACGAAGTTTCCCCTGCGCAGCATGGTACCAAAGACAAAAAGGCTGTTCCTCGGGCTTGCGCCACCCTTTCACTTCGTCTGAAACTGGATATCGTTTGGATACATCATCATATGCTCTATGGCCGTGATTTGCCTCTTTTCGATAAAATCATTTTTTTCCGCCTCATGGAGCTAAAATAATGCGTTAAACAAAAAATTGCGGTTGTCAAACTATCCTATCTGTCACATGATCCAATCTTTTTGCAGAATATGTTTTTTCTCCTCCGTTAGTTTCCAAAAAGTTCAGTGAATAGTACCAAAACATCCTGATATTTCTTGTATCTGTTTACAATTTAGCTATTGCATGGTATCACTCCTTTTTGTATAATAAAATATAAATATATTGATTTCTCTGAGAAAAGAAGGAGCTTATATGAGCGCTACAAATACATTAACTATTACCACGTTGCCCGCTATCGCCATGCGGGGAATCGTTATGTTTCCGTCCATGATCTTGCATTTCGATGTAGGGCGGGAAAAATCCATTTTAGCCATTAAAGAGGCAATGAAAAAAGACCAATTTCTCTTTTTGGTCGCCCAAAAGGACTACACTGTTGAGGAGCCTCAAAAAGAAGACCTCTATAAGGTCGGCGTCGTGGCCAAAATTGTCCAATTGTTAAACAGCGGCAACAACGGATTGCGCATTATGGTAGAGGGTGTCTACAAGGCGGCTATTACCGAAATTACCTCCTTTTCCCCCTATATGGAGTGCGTTGTCAAATCCCTCCCCGATCCGCAAAGAACCAACGTACCCTCTGATGTGGAGGAAGCCATGATCCGCGCCGTCACTGACTCCTTTGAGATGTACTGCGACCTAGTGCCCAAAATGCCAAAAGAGATCATCTCAAACGTCCTTTCCCAAAAAACTGCAAAAGGACTTTTTGACAAAATTGTCCAGAACCTCTATCTCCCGGTGGAGGATAAACAAGCCCTTTTAGAGGAAAGAAGTCTGATCCACCGTCTGCAAATGCTGGTGGAGATTCTTCAGCACGAGGCCTCGGTCCTCACTTGGGAACGGGACATTTACGACCAGGTGAAGGAGCAGATGGACCGGAATCAGCGGGATTACTTTCTTAGAGAACAGATGCGGGTTATCTCAGAAGAACTTGGAGAGGGGGATAATCCCCAGGAAGAGTCCACCGAATACGCGGAAAAAATCCAGAGTTTCCAACATATGCCCGACGAGACCAAGGAAAAGCTTTTAAAGGAATGCGAACGGCTGTATCGTACCCCTTCCCAGTCCCAGGAGGGCCAAATTATCCGCACCTACATTGAAACCTGCATTGAACTGCCCTGGGATGAAATATCCAAAGAGCAAGCCGATGTCGCCAGAGCCGAACGGATTTTAAACCGGGATCACTACGGTATGCAGAAGGTCAAGGAGCGTATTTTAGAGCTCATTGCCGTCCGGAAATTGGCTCCCGACATCAAGGGACAGATTCTCTGCTTAGCAGGGCCTCCCGGCGTGGGCAAAACCTCTATTGCCAAGTCGGTAGCAGCTGCGTTAAACCGCAAATACGTCCGCATCTCCTTAGGTGGCGTACGGGACGAGGCTGATATCCGCGGCCATCGTAAGACCTACCTAGGTTCGATGCCAGGCCGCATCATCAACGCCATGAAGCAGGCCGGCACCCGCAATCCCGTCATCCTGTTGGATGAGATTGACAAAATGGGAGCCGACTACAAAGGGGATCCCTCAGCTGCCATGCTGGAAGTGTTGGACAGCGAGCAAAACTTTGCCTTCCGGGATCATTATATCGAGGTTCCCTTCGATTTGAGCGAAGTGCTCTTCATCACCACTGCAAACGATGTCTCCGCCATTCCCCGTCCCCTGCTCGACCGGATGGAAATCATCGAAATGGGCAGCTATACCCGGGAGGAAAAATGGAATATCGCCAAAAAGCACTTGATTCCAAAACAGCTCAAACGCCATGGTATCAGCCCTAAGGAGCTCAAGTTTTCCAAAGATGGCCTTTATGCCCTCATTGACGGCTACACCCGAGAGGCAGGTGTCCGCACTCTGGAACGGGAAATTGCCCACATCTGCCGCAAGACTGCCAAAAAACTGGTGGATGGCGAAATTACCTCCTATACCGTTACCTCAAGGAATATCGGGGAAGTTATGGGCATCGTCCGGTACTTAAACGACAGCGTGAAAAAAGCCGACGAGGTGGGCGTTGTCACCGGTTTAGCCTGGACGTCAGTGGGCGGGGAGACCATGGAAATCGAAACCGCCGTTCTCCCCGGCACCGGAAAAATCCAGATCACTGGGCAGTTGGGCGACGTGATGAAAGAATCTGCTCAGATCGCCGTCAGCTATGTTCGCAGCATTGCAGAGGATTACGGCATCAACCCGGATTTCTATAAGAAAAAAGATATCCACATTCATGCGCCGGAAGGGGCCGTCCCCAAAGACGGTCCCTCTGCAGGGGTTACGATGGTCACCTCCATCACCTCAGCGTTAAGCGGTATTCCCGTCCGCAAAGACGTAGCGATGACCGGAGAAGTTACCCTCCGCGGCCGCGTCCTGCCCATCGGCGGGCTGAAGGAGAAATCCATGGCTGCTTACCGGTACGGCGTCAAGACCGTCTTTATCCCGGAGGAGAACAAAAAGGACTTAGAAGAGGTGGATGCTGTAGTGAAAGACCACATCACCTTTATCCCGGTCTCCCACGTCAGCGACGTTTTGAAAGGTGCCCTGACCCATCCGCCAAAGGTAAAGCGCAAAAAATCCTCCCCGCCCGCTTCGGCGCCCATTGAAAACACCAAAATTAAAACCGATTCTATCTCCATCCAATGATTCAAAGAAAGAGGCCTTGGAAAGCAAGCTTGCACACACGGAAGTTCTGGCTTTTCCGCAAAAATACCGGCAATTTTGCTATTTGACATCGGTTAAAAAGGTCCAGAAAGGAATTTTATTTCTTATGAATTACCACAAGGTGTCGTTTTTAGCGTCCTATGGGCTGTTGCAGCAAATTCCCCCTTCGTCCAGAATCGAGATCGCCTTTGCGGGGCGCTCCAATGTGGGAAAATCCTCTCTCATCAACAAGCTGTTTAACCGCAAAGGTCTCGCCCGTGTCAGCGCAGTGCCTGGAAAAACGGCCACCATCAACTTTTACGATTTGGATGATACGGTGCACATCGTCGATCTCCCCGGCTACGGTTACGCCAAGGTGGCGAAAACCGAAAAACTCCGCTGGGCGGAGCTGATAGAAGGCTATTTAAACGATGAAAGCCGCGACCTGGAGCTGGTGGTGCTACTCATCGACAGCCGCCACCCGGCTACCCGACTGGACGTAGAGATGATTGACTATCTCATCGAGACAGAAAAGCCCTTTGTCATCGCCCTTACCAAAATGGACAAGCTGAATAAAACCGACCGGCAAAAACGGCTTGCCTCCATCTCAAATGAGATACCCTGTGGCGGCGACATCACCGTCATCCCCTTTTCTGCGGAAACCGGTGAAGGGGTGGACGTCCTCAAGGAAATCATCGAGGAAATCGCGTCCTATGACGACGGCAGCGAAGGGGACACTTTGAATGCTGAAGCTTAGGCATTTTCGGGAATCCGACGCCTGCGTCCTGGCAGATCTATTTTACGAGACGGTCCACACCGTAAATGCCGCCCATTATCTCCCGGAACAGTTAGATGCTTGGGCGCCGAAACAATACCTCTGGGAACATTGGAACTGCGTGTTTCGACGTCCTGCCTTTGTGGTTGCAGAACTGGATGGCGTTATTGTCGGTTTTGGCGATTTGGACGAAAAGGGCGTATTCGACCATCTATTTGTACACAAGGATTATCAGGGGCGGGGGGTCGCCTCGGCAATTTGCTGCTGCATTGAACAGCTTGCTTTGCGCCAGGGGATTACCAACTTAAAAACAGAAGCCTCTATTACCGCCAAGCCTTTTTTTGAAAAAAGAGGCTACCATGTCATAACAGAACAGAAAAAACCGTGTCGGGGGCAAATTTTTCTAAATTATCTCATGGAAAAAGCACTCACGGACAAACGGTTAATGGAGAAAGGGAACAGAACAATGGACAGAAAGATTCAGATTTCCAATGATGGCCATCTGATGCTCGGAGGCGTGGACGCGGTCTCTCTCACAAAAGAGTACCAAACACCCCTCTACGTGATGGAAGAGGACGTCATCCGCAGCGCCATGCAATCCTACCGAAACTCTATGCAAGAGTTTTACGGAGGTAAAGGGCTCGTCTGCTACGCCTCTAAAGCCTTTTCCTGCAAGGAAATCTACCGCATCGCCAAAGACGAACAGATTGGCATTGATGTGGTCTCGGGAGGAGAGCTCTACACTGCCCTCTGCGTTGATTTCCCCATGGATAAGGTCTGCTTCCACGGCAACAACAAAACCCCTGAAGAACTGAGAATGGCTCTCCAGAATAACGTGGGGCGCATCATCGTGGATAACCTGACGGAACTATCCCTTTTGAGCAATATAGCGCGGGAAATGGGCAAAACTGCCCGGATTCTGCTGCGGGTCAAGCCTGGCGTCGACGCCCACACTCATTCCTTCATCCGCACTGGGCAAATCGACTCGAAGTTCGGCCTTGCTCTGGAAACCGGAGAAGCTATGGAAGCGGTCAAGGCTTCTCTTCAGGCTGAAAATGTGGAACTTTTGGGTCTCCATTGCCACATCGGTTCCCAGATTCTCGATGTGGAGCCTTTCGTCCACACGGCAGAAATTATGATGGATTTCCTCTCCAATATAAAAAAGGCGACTGGCGCCGTCCTCACTGACCTGAACCTAGGCGGAGGCTTCGGTATCCGCTATACCGACGAAGATACCCCTGTCCCCTATCACGAGTACATGAAAGAAGTTTCAGTGATGGTGAAAAGAAAGGCCACAGAATTGGAACTTCCCCAGCCCTTTATTCTGATAGAACCGGGCCGTTCCATCGTAGGCGAGGCTGGCACCACCCTTTATACCGTAGGTTCCGTCAAAAAAATTCCCGGGATCCGCACCTATGTAGCGGTGGACGGCGGTATGTGTGACAATCCCCGTTATGCCCTCTACCAATCCAAATATGACATGTTGCTCGCCAATCGGGCCAATGCCCCCATCACAGGAACCTTTACCGTAGCGGGAAAATGCTGTGAAAGCGGAGACCTGCTGGGCGAAAACGTCCCGCTCCCCCAGCCAGAAACAGGAGATATCTTGGTGGTGCTCTCCACCGGGGCCTACAATTACTCCATGGCCTCCCACTATAACCGGAACCAAACTCCACCCGTCGTCATGGTGAAAAACGGAAAATCCCGCGTTATTATCAGAGGAGATTCGCTGGAAGACATCGTCCGCAACGACGTTTAAATGCAAATAAATCCCCGACTGTGAAGGAACTTCCTCACAGCCGGGGATTCTCTTTACAAGTCGATGTGGAATAAATCCGCTTTATAGGGCTCAATAGATACTTTCTCTTGGATGATTTTTTGCCAAAGGGATGCTTTCATGATATCCCGCTGTAAAATTGCCCCCAAAACGATGCCATCCCGATGGAATACCTTGATGGTGCTCCTGCCCTCGTGTTGGATGAGGATTTCCGCGTCAGGGGCGCTCACATCCCCTAAGCTCACCGCCATTTCACCGAAATAGTTAAACATATTACGCTGAGCAAACCGGTCTTTATATACTGCTTCTCCACTGGCCATATTGATGCCTGCCACTCTGCCCTGGGCCATCGCGTTCTGCCACACACCGGAAAGGCCAGTCACATCACCGGCGGCGTACACATTGGGAATAACGGTCTCCATTCTATCGTTGACGACTACCCCTCTATTTACTTCTAAGCCCAGCTTTTCCGCCAAAGCAACGTTGGGTCGTACCCCCGCCGCCACGACAATGACGTCACAGGGGATGGACGCGCCATTGTCCAGCTCCACCGAATCGGCAAAATCGGAGTCCAACACCACTTTTTCCACCTTACGGCCCAAATAGAATTTAGCTCCGGCATTTTCGAAAAGCTTCTGATACTCTTTCGCCGTGTCAAAATCCAGTTGCAAGCCCATGATGTGATCCATCATCTCAACGACAGCCACCGGAATTCCCCGTTTGCAAAAAGCGTAGGCTGCATCCAGCCCCACCAAGCCCCCGCCGATAATCACCGCCTTTACATTTTGCCCGCAATATCGGTTTAACGCCTCCTCGTCGGGCAAATCTCGGAAAGGATGGGCGTTTTTCGCCTCTCTGAGTCCTGGTATCGGAGGAATAACCGCATAGGCCCCCGTTGCCAATAACAGCTTATCGTATGTGAGTTCTGTTCCGTCATCCAGGCAGATCGTTTTCGCCTGGGCGTCTCCATCTACTGCTTCCCTTCCCCGATACCAGTGAATGCCCTTTTTCTCGAGAAAATCCTCCTTCTCAAACAAAATGTCCTGTTTTCCCATCTCTCCCGCCAGCAGGCGGTACATCATGATACGGGAATAAGGGCTTTGATCCTTGGAAACCACGGTGATCTCCCCTTGGGGATCCTCCTCCAAAATCGTCTTTACGGCGCTCATTCCCGCGGCGCTGACACCAATAATCAGATATTTCATAAAATCCTCCTTATTGCTTTTCTTTAATACTGAGCAATTGATATTATTCTTCCCGCTCTCCATATGAATAGTCTAAAACAAAGGCTTGTCAGATTAGAAGAAATATTTTAGATTAATTCTATTATAATATATTGCCTATTTATTTCCATCCGACATACTATACAAAAATTACATCTCTTCTTGGGTAAAAGTAAGAACGCAGCTACCGCCGCGTTCCTGTTTGCATGCTGTAATGTTTTCCCTGCCAGCTATCCCGACGGCAGAGTTCCTTGTCGATCTCGTTCATAACGACGAATTTTTTAAGGCTCCAAAGTGGTGCGATAAGGCTGTCCTTTTGTCCATCGCCCGTCACCCGCTGTATCACCACCTCAGGAGGCAACAATTCAAGCTGGTCGCAAACCGTATTTACATAATCCTCCAAGGACATCTCCTCAAATTTCCCCTGTAGAAACTCCTCCGCCATTTTGGTTTCCCGTATCACATGGAGCAGATGGATTTTGATGCAGTGTAGAGGAAGCTGGGACAAACGCCTTACCGTCTCCACCATCATCTGCCGCGTTTCACCCGGCAGGCCGTTAATGATGTGGACACAGATGGGAATTCCCCTTTCTGAGAGTTTCTCCACCCCTTCCAGAAAGGCCTGATAGTCATGTCCCCGGTTGATACGCCTCGCCGTATCATCATGGGCGCTTTGGAGCCCCAGCTCGACGATGAGATAGGTTTTTAAGTTGAGCTCTTCCAAATAATCCAGCACGTCGTCTGGCAATGCATCTGCCCTGGTAGCAATACTCAGCCCCACTACCCCCGGTTCCGTTAAAACTGCCTCGTACTTTTCCCGCAGTTCTGAAACCGGCGCGTAGGTGTTGGTGTTGGCCTGGAAGTAGGGGATGTACTTTTCCGCGTCGGGCCACTTATGATGAAGTGCCTCCACCCCTTGCCTAAATTGAGCGCGCAAATCCCCAGCATCCTGACGCCGGAAGGAATAAGCACAGTAGGTACAGCCGCCTTTCCCCCTTGTCCCGTCAATATTAGGGCAGGAAAAGCCTCCGTCCAACGACACTTTAAACACCTTGCCCCCAAATTTTTCCTTCAGGTGATAATCCCAGGTGTGGTACCGTTTATTGGCTAAACTATAGGGAAACGGATTGTCGGGATTCATAAATCTTCCTTTCCTCAATTTCGAAACTGATACTGATAAAGTTTAGCATACACGCCATTTTTTTGGAGCAGCTCCTCATGAGTACCCCGTTCTTTAATTCCCTCATCGGTCAAAACAATAATCTCATCGGCGTTTTTGATGGTGGACAAACGGTGCGCCACGACGATGGAAGTCCTCCCCACCGAAAGTTCTTCCAATGCACCTTGGATCAGCATTTCAGTGGCGTTGTCCAAAGCGGAAGTTGCCTCGTCCAAAATGAGGATGGAGGGGTTTTTGAGAAAAACTCTCGCAATGGAAATTCGCTGTTTTTGCCCGCCGGACAGCTTGACGCCCCGTTCACCGATATATGTGTCATATCCATTTTCCATTGTCATGATAAAGTCGTGGATATTGGCCTTTTTGGCCGCTTCGACGATTTCCTCATCGGAGGCGTCCAAATTCCCGTATGCGATGTTCTCCCGGATCGTCCCAGTAAACAGAAAAACGTCCTGAGCCACCATTCCGATATTTTTCCGCAAAGACATCCGGGAAAGGGAGGTGATGTCGTATCCATCGATACGGATCACCCCGTCCGTTACCTCGTAAAACCGAGGGAGCAGATGGCAAAGGGTGGTTTTCCCCCCGCCGGAGGGACCGACCAAAGCCACCGTCTTGCCCTGATCGATGTGCATCGATAAATGGCTGATAACCATATGGCTTTCATCGTCGCCGTTTCTGGCTTCGTACTGGAAACTCACGTCTTCAAAATCAATAACACCCTTTAACTGATCCACCCGGATTGCGTCAGGAGCCTCCGGTTCCTCTTGTTGAGCCATCAACTCCTCAAACCGCTGAAATCCGCTCATCCCATTTTGGAACTGTTCGAAGAAGGAGACCAACCTCTTTATCGGATTTAAAAACATGTTGATGTAGAGCAGGTAGGCGGTGAACTCTCCCACGTCGATTTGACCATAGAAGAAAAAGAGGCCTCCCGCCACCAGCACCACCAGGTACAGGCAGTCCATAAACAGGTCCATTCCCGCGTAAAACCACCCCATGACTTTGTAAGCGGCGCCCCGGGCCTTTTGGTAGTCCTGGTTGTGCACTTCAAACTTTTTTTCCTCATAGTCGCCGCAGGTATATGCCCGGGAGACCCGGATTCCGGCAATGGAATTTTCAAGGCTGGCGTTGACCTCAGCGATTTCCTCCCGGGTCCGCAAAAACGCATGAGACATCCTGCGCCGCATCTTCACGGCAAAAAATACGATAATGGGGAGCAACGCGAAGATAATCATCGTCAGCGGCAAATTGATGGACCCCAAAATTAAAAAGGAACCGATCAGCAGTACGATAGATAAAAACAGGTCTTCGGGGCCGTGGTGCGCAAGCTCGGAAATATCCATCAGGTCGTTGACAATACGGGACATGATGGTACCGGTCTTGTTTTCATCAAAAAACGAAAAGGGCAGCTTTTGGAGGCGTTTAAAGACATCCCGTCGCATGTCCGCCTGTATCCGCACGCCGACAATGTGGCCGTAATACTGGATAAAGTAATTGAGTCCCGCCTTTATACAGTAAATTGCCAGCAACGCCCCTCCCCAAATCAGCAAAAGCCTCAAATTGCGGTTGGGAACATAGTCGTTTATCATATTTTTGGCGATAATGGGGTAAAAAAGATCCGCCACTGCCACCAAAAAAGCGCAGAACATATCCGCGAAAAAAAGTTTCAAGTGGGGTCGGTAATAGCCGATAAACCGTTTGAGCATGCCGATTTTTCATCCTTCCAATTGATTAAAGAGGAAAAACGCCCGGCCTTCCCTCTTCGTATTAATCATCTTACCATAAAAAAAGGGCTAAGTAAACTTTGACGCTTTTATGCAAAAACACGCTAAATCATTGAATTTTTGAACAGTTGTGATAAAATCTTTTGTTCTTAAACATTTCACGTGAAATTCATAATTTTCTCGACAAACTTCGGTTTTATTCTCAAAAGACTTCCAGTAAAATGAAATTGCTCAGGAGGAACCTGTGTAAAATGCAAAGGAGTGAACGAAAATCATGAAACAAATCAAAAAACTAATCTATCCTTATTTGATCGAACAAAAATGGAACAGCATCCGCCACAAACGGCAGGCCATCAAGGCATCCTTGGCGGAAGGCACTCCCACTACATCGGAAAAAGTGCTGAAACTGGGCCAGGATATCACCAGTCTTGGCAGACAAGCGTTCCGTTTGCAGTCAGAGTATGAGAGCTTCCGCACATAGAGAGAGAATTACATAACCTATTCCTTTGGGCCTGTCGATATTCTACGTGGCTAATCGCCGCCGTGTGAATAAACGGCGGCCTTTTTTCTTTAAAGCACAATGGTGAAAGTTAGATTCCCTCGTTGTCAAAAGGTGGGATAAAGCTTTCCTCGGCTGTGCCGCCTTCTTGGATAAACCCGTTTTCCACGCCCAGCTCTACTGCGTAATCAACAAGAGTTTCATATTCCTCCTCGGTCACTTTCCGGCAAAGCTCCGGAACGCTTTCAAGCCCTCTCATAGGGGTGTACTGGTTCATCAAACTGTAGATAATCCCGTTTTGATATGTCTCAAACAAGTAAGAGACGATTTTCTTCGCATCGGATAAACAGCCGGGAAGCAGCAGATGCCGGACAATAACCCCTTTTTTCATCATGCCCTCCCCATCAAAAACAGCGCCCCCAGTTTGGGAAACCATTTCATGAAGGGCCAATTTTGCCCACTCTGCATAATCGGAAGTGCCAGAATATTTTAGGGACAATCCCTTGTCCATATACTTAAAATCGGTCAAATAGATATCCACTATTCCCCGCAGCAGCGCAACGCTCTCCGGTTTTTCATACCCGCTGGTGTTATAGACAACGGGTACAAAGAGCCCCGCCTCCCTAGCCTTTTTTACCGCCTCAACAATCTGCGGAATATAGTGGGTAGGGGTCACTAAGTTGATATTATGAGCGCCTTTTTGCTGAAGCTCTAAAAAAATTTCCGCCAGCCGGACAGTGGAGATTTCCTTCCCCGACTGCCCCCTGCTGATAGCCCTGTTTTGGCAATACACGCATTGCAATCCACAATAGGAAAAAAATACCGTCCCCGATCCCCGCTCCCCCGAGATACAGGGCTCCTCCCAGAAATGAAGGGCCGCCCGCGCCGCCTTTACGACGTTCCCCGCTCCGCAAACGCCCCGTTGTCCCATGATGCGGTCAACTCCGCAGTTGCGGGGGCAAAGGGTGCAATGTTTTAATAGCTCGTCCATTTTTCTTCCTCTCCAACAATCAAAGCAGCGTAGCTTCTTGATGTATTTACCCCATTAAAACGGTAATAACCGGCTCGCCGATGGGAATTATTATACCTGATTTTTTACTGTTCTACAAGTGAGTTGCCCGCCCCGAATATTTCCGGGACGGGCATTAATTTTCATTTGGGCTTGCGTTCCAGCATAACCGGCTGGATCTGGGTGTTTTGCAGCGCTTCTTCCAGTGTGTCCGGAATCAGGCTGAAATCAGCGACTATAGAGGTGGGTTTCCCCTCCGGATTATCCTGCCGCATGGGGACAAAGTAATAATTTCTCAGGTTTAAAAGGGCGCCGATGTTTTTGGCGCTACCGCTCAAAGCGTCGTTGGTTGAAACGGCTATGACCACCGGTTTGTTATTTCTGAGATGGCTCTTTACCGCCATGGTGACACTGGTGTCCACAATGGAATTTGCAAGCTTCGCCAGCGTGTTCCCGGTGCAGGGGGCCACTAGCATAATATCGGTCATATGGGTAGGGCCGATTGGCTCGGCATCCTTGATGGTGTTGATGATCTTTTTCTCGCAAATATCCTCCACCTGCCAGACAAAATCCGCCGCTTTGCCAAAGCGGGTGTCAATAGAAGAAGCATTCTGTGACATAATGGGCACTAGATCGTATCCTAAGTCCTTGCACTTTTTCATCATCCGCAGCACCGGCTGAAAGGTGCAAAAGGATCCGCACATGGCAAAACCCAGTTTAATCTTACTCACACTACTACCTCCTTTTCGCATTCCTTGATGCAGTTTTGCAAGGTCGTTTCCAATATGGAAGCAGCAGTAAGAGGTGCCGTTTTGCCGGGCAGCGACAGCGCCCAGATAACTTTCCGTTCCATTGCGGCGGCCGCAGCGAAATCAACCCCGCCCGGACGAGACGCCAAATCGATAATCAGACAATCCGGCTTGATTTCCCGAAGCTGCTCTTCCCCGAAAATCATAGCCGGAACGGTATTCAGTATCACGTCGTACTCTGAAAGGGTTCCGCCGAAATCCCTGATCGCTACCGTATCAGCGCCGTAGATTTCCGCCCACACTAAGTCTTTGTACTTCCGCGCCGCCACCGTCACTTTGGCATCCAGGGCGAGGAAATCCTTTAACAGTATTTTGGCGATCCGGCCAAAGCCGGTAATGAGCACCTTTTTCCCCATAATCACCGTAGGGAGCTCCTCCAACACGATCTGAAGCGTTCCTTCGGCAGTGGGGACGGCGTTCATAACGGCGAACTCCTCCCGCTCTAAGTAATCGGCGAAGCGGATTTTCCTCTTTTCCAGTTCCTCCCTGACTTTGGGCGTAATCTTCCCGCCGAGGATCAGGGTATCCCGATGGCACAGGTCTAGGATATAGGACAGCTGGATGGTGTCTTTTTTAAGCATCGGCGCGTTAAGCACGATACCGTCGGTCGTCACCGGCATCGGAAAGATGACATAATCAGGCTGCCGCTTTAATTCACTGATGTTTTTGAGCAGCGTCACGTCAGGTGGGAGATCATCCCCGCTGTCAAAACCGATCATGTAAACCTTGCCCTTTTTCGCAAGCAGGGCCGACAGGTGCACAAACCGCATGTCGCCTCCAGCGATGAGATAGATTTTTTCTATATTCATAGGCAACCCCCAATACAGTTTACAAAACATTAAGGAAGGATACTGTATCTTATGAAATCGCCTGCCCGTTGGTGCATGAGGGCCAACGTAAAAAGAAAATGGGACAGGCCTAAACCTGTCCCGAATGATGATTTCCATTAATCTCTCTGAAACTCCTGCAAGGACTTGACCTTATGAGAAGCGCCGCTCTTAATGGCGCGGATGCCCTTGACCGCAGCCTGGGCCGCCGCAATAGTGGTCATGTAACACAGCTTGTGCTTAATGGCGGCCTTGCGAATATAACTGTCGTCCGCCGCAGACTGTTTCCCGATAGGAGTGTTGATGATGAGCTGAATCTTTTTGTCCCGGATATAATCCCCGATATGGGGTACGCCTTCGAAAATTTTGTTGACTTTCCGGGCCTCTACGCCGTTTTTCCGAAGCATCTCATAGGTGCCGCCGGTCGCCAAAATGGAAAAGCCCAACTGAGCGAAGTCCTTCGCTACCTCCAATGCCTCCGGCTTGTCGCCGTCGTTGACGCTGATGAGCACCGTCCCCTCCAGCGGCAATTCCAGTCCAGTGGCCTCCTGAGACTTGTAGAAAGCCTCACCAAAGTCTTCCGATAGGCCCAATACCTCACCGGTGGAGCGCATCTCCGGCCCCAAAATGGGATCCACTTCTTGAAACATGTTGAAAGGCAGCACCGCCTCTTTGACTCCAAAGTGGTGGAAGGGCCTGCGCTTCATCTGCGCCACTGGAGATTGTTTGCCTTCCAGCGCCGCGATGATAACCTCAGTCGCCGCCTTGACCATATTGATTCCACAAACCTTGGACACCAGAGGGACCGTCCGGCTGGCCCGGGGATTGGCCTCTAAGACGTAGACTTTTCCGTCGGCGATGGCGTACTGCATGTTCATCAGCCCGCAGACATCCAGAGAAAGGGCAATTTTTTTGGTATACTCCTCGATGGTTGCCTGAACCTCTTTCGACAGGGAGACCGGCGGCAGTACGCAAGCGGAATCGCCGGAGTGAATGCCCGCCAGCTCGATGTGCTGCATAATGCTGGGAACAAAGCAGTCTTTTCCGTCACAGACAGCGTCAGCCTCCACCTCGGTAGCGTGCATCAAAAACCGGTCGATGAGGATGGGGCGATCCGGAGTGACGCCGATAGCGCCCTCCATGTAAAAGCTCAATTCATCGTCAGAGTGGACCACTTCCATTCCCCGCCCGCCCAGTACATAGGAAGGACGCACCATCAACGGATATCCAATTTCTTTTGCGATGGAAAGCGCTTCTTTGGTGTCCACCGCCATACCGGATTTGGGCATGGGGATCTGAAGTTTTTCCATCATCTCTCTAAACTGATCCCGATCCTCCGCTAAATCAATGGCCGCGGGAGAAGTCCCGAGGATTTTCGCACCCGCGTTCTGCAGCGAACGGGCCAGGTTCAGAGGTGTCTGTCCGCCGAACTGGGCGATGATCCCCACCGGATTCTCCGCCCGGTAGATGCTCATGACGTCCTCAAAAGTCAGCGGCTCAAAATAAAGTTTATCCGAGGTATCGTAGTCGGTGGAAACCGTCTCGGGATTGCAGTTGACCATAATGGTCTCGTACCCCAGCTTCCGCAGCGCCAACGCGCAGTGAACGCAGCAGTAGTCAAACTCGATCCCCTGTCCAATCCGGTTGGGTCCACCTCCTAGAATCATGACCTTCTTTGGATTATCGGATAGATGTTTTGGCTCCTCGATGGGATGATAGGTGGAATAATAATAGCCCTCATTGGGAGTCCCGCTGACATGGACTTTGTCCCAGCGCTCCACAATTCCCGCTTTCAGCCGTTTATCCGCCACAGCGGTTTCCTCGCAGTGGAGCAGCGCGCCGAGATACCGGTCGGAGAATCCGTCCTCCTTGGCATGCCGCAGCAGTTCTTCCGGCAAATCGTCAACTGTGTGCCCGCAGATATCCTCCTCTTCTGCGATGAGTTCCTTGATATCCTGTAAAAACTCCGCCTTGATTTTGGTGAGGGCCCGTACTTCTTCCACAGAAGCGCCTTTTTTGAAAGCCTCATAGATGATAAACTGCCGCTCGCTGGTGGGCACCTCTAAGGCTTTAAGCAGTTCCTCCCGACTCATTTGCTGGAATTTCGGTACCTGTCCTAAACCATACCGGCCGATTTCCAAAGAACGGATGGCCTTGAGATACGCTTCCTTAAAGGTCTTTCCAATACTCATCACTTCGCCGACAGCACGCATCTGGGTGCCCAGCTTATCCTCAGCCCCTTTGAACTTCTCAAAGGCCCAACGGGCGAATTTGATGACAACATAGTCCCCACCCGGCTTGTAGTTTGCCAAATTTCCATACTTGCCGCAGGGGATTTCGTCCAAGGTGAGCCCCGCTGCCAGCATAGCCGACACCAGCGCGATGGGGAAACCAGTGGCCTTGGAGGCCAGTGCAGAAGAACGGGAAGTGCGAGGGTTGATTTCGATGACGACAATCCGGTCGGTTTTGGGATCGTGAGCAAACTGAACGTTGGTGCCGCCGATAACCTTCACCGCATCAACAATCCGCCAAGCCTGCTCCTGCAACCGGTCCTGTACTTCTTTCGATATTGTGAGCATGGGTGCAGCACAGAA
Source organism: uncultured Oscillospiraceae bacterium (assembly GCA_904396495.1). Classification (GTDB taxonomy): domain Bacteria; phylum Bacillota; class Clostridia; order Oscillospirales; family Ruminococcaceae; genus Fumia. The sequence goes on along the minus strand of CAJFOJ010000032.1, from coordinate 106,700 downwards.
GCTGTCGCCGGTATGTACGCCCATAGGGTCGATATTTTCAATAAAGCAAACGGTAATCATCTGCCCCTTGCTGTCCCGAACAACCTCCAGCTCCAGTTCCTCCCAGCCGAGGACGGACTCCTCAATGAGCACCTGACCAATCATGCTGGCCTGGATACCACGGCTTACAATGACTTCCAACTGGGCCTCATCGTAAACCAAACCTCCTCCTGCGCCGCCCATTGTAAAGGCCGGGCGGACGACCACAGGGTAATGGAGTTCCTCTGCGATTTTTTTTGCCTCTTCTACCGAGTAGGCAGGAGCGCTGCGAGCCATTTCAATGCCTAGGGAATTCATCGTCTCCTTAAAGGCGATGCGGTCTTCCCCTCGTTCAATGGAATCGATATGTACACCGATCACTTCTACGCCGTATTCTGCCAAAACTCCCGCTTTGTGCAACTCCAAACAGAGGTTTAATCCGGTCTGTCCACCCAAGTTGGGCAGCACCGCGTCAGGGCGCTCTTTTGCAATAATCTCGGTCAGCCTTTTCACATTGAGCGGTTCAATATAAGTGACATCCGCCATATCGGGATCGGTCATAATGGTAGCGGGATTGGAGTTCACAAGAACAATTTGATATCCCAGCTTTCTCAGCGCTTTGCAAGCCTGGGTGCCAGAATAGTCAAATTCACAGGCTTGTCCGATGACGATCGGGCCCGAACCGATAATCAATATTTTGTGGATATCCTCGCGTCTTGGCATTGCATTCAATCCTTTCGATACAAGTCTTATCGCCGTCATCCATAATAGCGATCTTTTTCATCGACTTTTACTATTGCTTTGGTTGTGTTTTCATTCCAGGTTGCCGCGAACCCCGCCAACCACTACAAATTATAATAAGGATACAACTTTATAGCAAAAAATGCAAGATAAATATCTTTTTCTCCTATAAAATTCATGTTTTAGCAATATTTATACAGGAGGGCACTCTCCCATTCTGTGAACTTTTACAAATAACGATATATCTACGCTTACCTGAAGTTCTTTCTGATTCATACCACAAGATATTGTGTCAAGCCCCCGTTTTGAAACCATATTTTTTCTTCACATTGAAAATGTGAAGAAAAAAGTAGCGTAAATGCTGTATCTAACATGTTTATGCAATGAAAATGTGAAATATGTGGAAAACTTTATTATTTTTTTTAGTTTGGGGAAAATTCAGTGGAAAATGTGGAAAACTTGTTATTTTTCCTCAAAAATTACAGTTTGTAATATCTTGTTTCCAAAAAGTCGTTAAAATTGGGAATGGATACAAAAAAAGTAGGTTTTCTACAAAAACAGATATCTTTCCACCATCTCTCAACCGCAAAAAAGAAAAATATTTTTTATGTGGATTATTTTCTTGAAAACCAAGTCTAAATATAGTATAGTAGAAATTGTAAAAGCATCCGGCTGGGATGAAAAAATCAGGGCGGCCGTACCGTCCTGATTTTTGTTGAACGCTTTAGATTGCAATGAGGTCTATTGCAACTTCCTGTTGCCGGGCATATCGGACTGTGTAAGCGGTGCCGCCTTTCTTTTCCTGATTGTATACCGCAATCAGACGGGAAGAATGGTCAATGAGATAGCGATTCCGTTCAAAAAAGCTGTCGGTGTTGTACGTTTGGGAGATCATAACGACGTCGTCGCTCTTTTCCAAAAGGTTGCGGTAGCGGATACGCCACTCTTGAGGCCAAGTATTGGCCTGTTGTGGAAAGGGTACCACTGCAACGAACCGTAAGTTTTTAAACTGCCGTTTGAGCCCTAAAACGATTTCTCCCGCCCATATGTCGACTCCCATCGCCATGCCACTTAAAAAGGTGGTATAACCATCGTCCACGGCGCGTAGGATCGCATTATGCAGTTCCAGTTTGATGGCGTTAACTTCTTCGGAATTTTCCACAAAGGGCGAGACAATTTTTTCCGGCCGGTGTCCGGTAAATGAAACCGTTTGCTCCCGCATACAGCATCCCCCTAAGTTGTTTGTTATTTTATTGTACCATATAATTATGACGGAAATATGAATTTTTGAACATTTGTTTGAAGGGTTGCCTGAACAATGGACTTTTTTAAGAGAACTTGGGCCGAAATTGACCTCGATCATTTGGCCTATAATGTAAACGAAATTCGTAAGTGCCTTCCCAAAACTACCCAGATGATGGGAGTGGTCAAAGCGGATGCCTACGGCCACGGAGACCGTTATATCGCAAAGGAAATGGAGAATCTTGGAATTAAAAACTTTGGGGTCTCCAATTTGGAGGAAGCACTTTCTCTCCGGAAAAACGGCGTTGAAAGCAACATTTTAATACTTGGAGTCACCCCTGTTTCAGCCGTCAAAAAGCTTTCAGAGCATCATATCACCCAGACAGTGTACTCGTTGGAGTACGCTCAACAGCTTAACAGTGCTGCCAAAAAGGAAAATATTTGCATCCAATGCCATATGAAGTTGGACACTGGGATGGGGCGGATTGGGTTTCGCGCAGGAGACGACCTATCTGCCATAGAGGAAATGGTGGAGGCATGCCAATTGCCAAACCTCAATTTTACCGGAATTTTTTCTCATTTTTCTTCTTCCGATGATATAGGAGAAGAGGGTATTGCCTATACCAAGGGCCAAAAGGAACGTTTTGACAAAGCTGTTATGGCATTAGAAAAAAAGGGAATCCATTTCGATGTCAAGCATCTTCAAAATTCCGCCGGTGTCTTAAACTACCGGGACTGCCGGTACGATATGGCGCGGGTAGGCGTCATTTTGTACGGGCTTCCTTTGGACACTCTGCCTGGTTGCGCCATTTCCCTGAAACCGGTCATGTCCATCCGCTCCGCTATCTCCATGGTCAAAACAGTACATGCGGGCGACGCTATCAGCTATTCCCGCCGATTCACAGCCGATAAAGAGATGCGCCTCGCCACTGTCCCCATCGGCTACGCCGACGGCTATCTTCGGGCATTTGCAAATAAGGGAAAAATGATCGTCCACGGACAGTACGCAAGGGTCGTAGGCTCTGTCTGTATGGATCAGCTGATGCTGGATGTCACTCACATTCCCGACGTCCAAGCAGGTGATATTGCCACCGTCGTTGGATCGGATGGTGACTGCCAAGTCACTTTTGGAGATCTAGCCCAGATCGCCGGTACCATCCATTACGAGCTTGCCTGCCTGGTGAGCCGGAGGGTGCCAAGAGTTTATCAAAAAGGTGGAAAGACAGTAGGAATCGTCGATTACATCGTAGAAGAATAGAACATGCCGGCAGCTTTGGATGAGCTTGCCGGCATGTCGATTGTTCAAGGGTTTCTTCTGTAAAATTCACAGCTTTTCCCTTGACATGAGCGGGAATAATGCGGTAGTATGAAAATAAGAGAACTTTTAAGGCGAGGAGGAATTAAAATGCTGCTAAAAGAAATCAACCGGGCGACCTTTAAGCAATTCGGTGTGCCGCTTCAGAATTTAGAACCCTATGAGCAATGGCAGCAGACCCTCTATGAAGAGGATATCCGCGCGACCTCCTATCTGTGGCACTTCAACACCGAAATCGCCGTTGCGCCGATCAGCGGGGTAGGGTTGCTTTACATCCGTACCGAGGACAGCATTATTCAGAAATTTCTCTTGGATCAGGCGATTCTCATCCGTCCTAACGTCCAATTTGCTATTTTGCCCTACGATGAAAGCAGACTCAAATATTATATTTACAGTCAAAGCCCCAAAATCATCACTCCTACTACAAGCAAGCTGACTGGAACGGGCTTTATTCCCAATGTGAACGTCAAAACGATGTATACTATCCTCTACCAGGAAAAAAACAAACAGTTTTCTTTTCGGGGAGAAAAACACGTCTTTTGGGAGTTTACCTATGTGAACAAAGGCACTATGATCTGCGCTGTGGACAATGTGAGCTATGAGCTTAAACAAGGGCAGATGATGTTTTTTGCCCCCCATCAGTTTCATGAGCAACGCTCTGATGGAAAAGCTCCCTTAAGTTTTCTGACCGTCACCTTTGACGGCGATATCGTCCACCCCGAAAGCATCTCCAACCGGGTATTTACCGCCGACGACAGCTGCCTGGATATTATTCGCAGCATAATCGGCGAAGAAAGGGAAAACCACCTTTACAGCGATGATATGATTGCCTGTGAGATGACAAAGCTTATTATTTCGGTCGTTCGAAACATCCTGACAGACACGACCTCCACCAAAACCCCTACTATCCTGAAACTGTCGGTGGATAATAAATACATTGATACCTGTATGAAGGTAATCCACAACAACATCACTTCCCCTATTACCCTTCCGTGGCTGGCACAGCAACTCAATTTGAGTTCTTCTTACCTGTCCAGTTTGTTTAAACAAAAAGTGGGGCGGAGTATTTCGGAGTATATTCGGCTAGTTCGTTTAGAAAAAGTCAAGGAAATGATTCGGGAGGGTCGGTATACCATCGCCCAGATATCCGATATGATGGGTTATTGTTCTCCCACCTATCTTTCCACCGAATTCAAACGGGAATATGACATGTCCCCCAAAGAATATGCAAAGATGATTGAATGAAGGATATCAGCACAAAAAGCCTTCCATAAAAATGGGAGGCTTTTTTGCCTAGAAAATAAGCTAAATTTTATGAATATGAATAAAATCCCTGTAGAATATGGCGTGCGGTTGCCACTTCCACAGGGATTTCTGTCTCGTTACTTTTATTGTGTCAGCTAATTTGACCTCTGCTAAAAATGAATCTTTTCTTCGATATAACCCGCTAGTTCAGTGATGGGGATGCGAATCTGCTCCATGGTGTCGCGGTCGCGGACGGTGACGGCGCCGTCCTCCAGCGACTCAAAGTCAAAGGTCACGCAATAGGGAGTGCCAATTTCGTCTTGGCGGCGGTAACGCTTACCAATGGCACCGGCGTCGTCAAAGTCCACCATAAACCGGTCAGAAAGAAGTTCGTAGACTTTTTGGGCCTCTTCAGACAATTTTTTCGATAAGGGAAGGACGGCCACTTTAAAGGGAGCTAAAGCGGGGTGGAGGTGCAGGACGGTCCTCTCGGTGCCATCGCTGAGTTGTTCAATGTCATATGCCTCGCAAAGAAAAGCGAGGGCCACACGGTCAGCACCCAAAGAGGGCTCGATGACATAGGGAATGTAGCGCTCGTTCGCCTCCTGATCGAAATACTCCATGGATTTGGTGGAGTGGTTCTGATGTTGCGTTAAATCGAAGTCAGTGCGGTCGGCGATGCCCCACAGCTCACCCCAGCCGAAGGGGAACAAAAACTCGATGTCAGTAGTGGCATTAGAGTAATGGGAAAGTTCTTCTTTTTCGTGGTCGCGAAGCTTGATATTTTCCTCTTTGATTCCCAAAGAGAGCAGCCAGTTTTTGCAGAAGTCCTTCCAGTAGGAAAACCATTCCAAATCGGTGCCGGGCTTGCAGAAGAATTCCAATTCCATCTGTTCAAATTCCCGGGTGCGGAAGGTGAAATTGCCGGGGGTAATTTCATTGCGGAAGGATTTACCAATCTGCCCGATACCAAAGGGGATTTTTTTACGGGTGGTGCGCTGGACGCTGGGAAAGTTGACAAAAATACCCTGGGCGGTCTCGGGGCGCAGGTAGATTTCGTTTTTCGCATCCTCGGTGACGCCTTGATAAGTCTTAAACATCAGGTTAAATTTCCTGATATCAGTAAAGTTTTTCTTGCCGCAGTTGGGGCATTTGACATCATTTTCCTCAATAAATTTCATCATCTGCTCGTCGCTCCAGCCATTGGGGACGACACCAGTTTGTTCTTCGATGAGCTGATCGGCACGATGGCGGGTTTTACACTCTTTGCAATCCATCAAAGGGTCGGAAAATCCGCCGACGTGACCGGATGCGACCCAAACCTGAGGATTCATAAGCAAGGCAGCGTCAATGCCGACGTTGTAAGGGGACTGCTGGATGAATTTTTTCCACCAAGCGCGTTTGACATTGTTTTTAAATTCTACGCCGAGGGGGCCGTAATCCCAGGTATTGGAAAGTCCGCCGTAAATCTCGCTTCCAGGGTATACAAACCCCCTACCTTTACAGAGGGTGACAATTTGATTCATCGTCTTTTCGCTGTTTTTGAGCATTCCTGATTACCTCCGAATTTTTACTATCTATCATTGTAAAGAAAACAGAGGGAGAAGTCAAGTAATTTCTTTCCATGAGACAAGGATAGAGCCAGCAAGTTTTGGGATGCTTTTGGAATGGAAATATTTCATGGGAATGCATCAATCCGCCTTTTTGAACACACTATTAAATCAAAGGCTTTTCATGAACAAACATCAGGTTTTTCTTTACCTCTTTGGAGAAGTATGCTATACTATTCAGTAGATACATAGAAATGTCGGCCGGGCGTTCTTTCTGGGGGAGCGGTCGGTTGGGAAAATCCTGGTAATACAGTAGATGGAGGTTGCAATGAAACGGAAAAAGAATTTGTGCCTGTCAGGTAAATGGGGGAAAAAAGCGGCAGTTGCCCTTATGGCTACAGCGCTGGCTGTAGGAGTGGGAACGGCGAGTTCGTCTCTTTTTGGAGAATCGGTCACTGCCGCCACAGACGATGCGTTTGAAATCGTTTCTCCTTCTGAGTTTGACTCTAAACTCTACAATATCCTTGTGAAAATGGCTGATTTAAACGAGGACGGGGAATTAAATGTAGACGAGCTTAATGGAGTAACACGGCTGGACGTGAGCGAACAGGGGCTTACCTCTCTCAAAGGAATTTCCAGACTGGAAAAACTCGTTTCCCTTGATGCATCGGACAACTCCTTGCGTAATACCGATGCACTGGACGGTTTGTCTAGGCTCAATTATTTAAACCTCTCTGAAAACAAAATTGTTTCCGTAGAAGGTCTTGCCAATCTGGATAAGCTGAAGGAACTCAATTTGAGCCACAACAATCTGGAGGATGTGGAACCTCTTTCAGTATTGGATGGCTTAGAGATTTTGGACCTCAGTTATAATTACCTGACCTTTACGTCAGACTTGTCCACTTTATACAGCTTAGATAGCTTGGTCTTAGACAGTAACGAAATCGTCAGGGTCGGAAATCTTCCTACTAGTATGACAACATTGAGCATGCGAGACAACGCTTTGAGCACGCTCGCCGGGATGGAGAGGCTGAGAACCTTAACCTATCTGGATTTAAGCCAAAACAGAATCACCGATATCACGGGTTTGGAAAATCTCACCAGGCTCAAAACCCTTTATCTTGATGAAAACGATCTCAGCGATTTGACTGGTATGCCGGCGTTGTCCAATTGCACTATCGGGCTTACATACAACAGCGTCGATATGAACAACAGCACACAAAAAGCGATTTTGTCAGATTTGAAAGCCGATGGCAACACAGTAAATGCTGTACCGCAGATGGTGAAAGGATGGCAGCAGGAAGGCGATTATTACTACTATTTTCTGGACGACAAGGGCACTTTTGCCACTGGGACTCAGGTGATTGACGGAACCAGCTATACCTTTGACAGCCAAGGCCGCTACTCTGAGAACGGCACCACCGAGCCAGAAACCCCCACCGAAGGTTTAGACGGCAAATGGGTGCTACAAAACGGAGTCTACTACTTCCAGAAAACAGACGGCAGTTATGCCACTGGCTGGCAGAAAATCAAAGGGACATGGTATTACCTCAATCCCTCCGACGGTGCTATGCAAACTGGTTGGCTTAAATTGGGAAATACTTGGTATTACCTCTACGACTGGGGCGGAATGGCCACCGGTTGGTGCAAAGTGGGCGGAACTTGGTACTACTTGAAATCAAATGGAAGTATGGCTGCCGGGCAATGGCTCCTCACCTCGGATAAATCCACCTGGTTTTATCTAAAAGACTGGGGCGGAATGGCCACCGGTTGGTTCCAGGTTGGAAACGTTTGGTACTATTTCGACGGCAGCGGTTACATGAAACGAAACTACTGGATCAAAACTTATAATGGAGAGACTTGGTGCTATTTGAAAGATGACGGGTCCATGGCCACCGGTTGGAACACCATTAATGGCGATACCTACTATATGCAGTCCAGCAATGGATATTGTGTATTAGGATGGAATAAAATTGATGGAAAGACCTATCACTTTGGCCAAGATGCCAAATTGGATCGGAATACCGTAATCGATGGGTACAAAGTCGATGAAAATGGAGTTTGGGTACAGTAAAATAAAACCAAAAGGAAGGCTGTGAAATCACAGCCTTCCTTTTCTTATTTTGCCTAAAGGAAACAAGAAAAATCTCCAAAGGCGGTTTCGTCTATGAGAAAGATGTATTTATGGATTGTTTTTTTAACGATGACTAATTTCACGGACACCTTCAATTAAAATAGGCAGGGAATGGTCGAACCCCCACAACTCCCTGCGGAGATTGCGCATGTGGTAGCCAACATTGTCCCTTTCATTTTCTGATGGCGGATTGCCCCACACCTTATCATCAATTTGTTCGTATGTAAGGACGGAACCGCTATTTGTCGCCAACAAACAAAGCAGGTCGTATCCTTGGATCGCCCAAATTTTCGTGACTGTTGTGGATAAATTTTCAGCTGCTAGAATTGATTTTCAAGCTCTGGAGCGGTAATTTCGACTGATACTATACATCTAATTTTTTAAAATCAGGGTGCTGCTAAAGAAAAATCTGTATATCGTCAAAAGTAGTTAAATCCTGCTCTTTGAACTCTAAAACAACCACTCATCCGATAGTATCACCTGCCCCAGAAAATTAAAAGGGAATTTTACTCAACCTTTTCAAGTATAGCAGAAAAGTCCTCATTCCTGCTGCTAATAATATCCATACCCGAATCAATGTGTCCCAATTTGATTAACGAATTAGAATATCGAAAATCCTGATAGAAGATTGAGAGATTTCCCCACGGTGCATACAGACAAAAATCACCTACATCGGGATCGCAGCCGTCTGGTTCATCCTCGGTAGGAAGTTCATCGGTAAGATAACTGATTTTCTCCACACCGTTAAAATCCTCAAAGGTAAGATCAAGCGGCAGCATATCATAAAGTGCGTTCGCTGTGGGGGTATTGTAAAGTGTGATACTGATTTCTTGTCCGTCTATTATCAACTTTAATTTTCGTTCCATGGTTTCTTCCTCCGTTTCCGAAGAAGCAGCAGTTTCATTCCCCACTATACCGGTTTGCGTACGATCTGAGCTGCTGGCATCATCAGTTATTACATCGGATTGTTCTTGATTTGTATTTGGCTGTGCTGATGTTTGCGGTGTTATCTGCCCGGAACAGGCAGATAAGCACAGACATAAAGTTAAGCCCAAAATAACGACAAAACTTTTCTTCATTTTTGTTCCTTCTTTTTTCTTCGTGTTTGTTTACATAACTTCGAGCCATAATGAGAGACAAAGACACAAAGCCCCATAATGGCGAGATAGTCCATATAAAATAAGATTTTCGGCTCACTGTAATCTAAAAACACAAATTCTGATTTCAAAAAAAGATAGGTCAAAAAATTTCTTTTCATAAAAGCATACACGCCATAACCTGCAATCAATATTCCAATTACAGGTGAAATTACTCTACTGACCTTTGAAATTCGTTTTGTGGAAAAATTATTTCTCAACATACCGATTATCATATTCCAGTGTAGCCCCAAATGCAGACTCATCAAAAGAAAACCCCAATAAGCGCCGAGAATATGCAGTCTGCGTGCAAAAGACATACCGACCTCTATCGGCAAGAATCCGAAAACATAACGGGATATTACGATACCGCTATACATTTGCACTAGCATTGAAATCAATATAAATACATCAACACAAAGCGTTAAAACACGAAATATTGTGTATTTCCCTTTGAAGATGTTTCTATGCCAGTTCAGATTGAGTAAGTGATGAGCAATGAAAAGGACAAACATTCCTGCACCAATCCATTCATGTGCCGCTTCTCCCCAAAACTGATAGCCCATTAAAAGCAAAAGCAGAACAGTCATCAGAATATCAATCGTCAGTTTTGCAATTATTTTCGGCTTCATTCCTCCACCGCCTTATTGATACAGGTAATCGCATTCAAACTGCGGGGATAACCGATATAAGGCAGGCACTGCAAAACAACACGAATTAAAACGTCCTTGTCATTTCCCACATTCATATTTCCTTTGGAATGGGCGACAAGCTGCGGCTCACAACCGCCCTGCGCCATAAGAAAACAGAAGGTGACCAATTCACGCTCCGAAATGGTAAGTCCTTTCCGGGTATAATAATCCCCAAAACAGTTTGCCGCAAGCCAGCGGTTAATGTGCCCTGTTTTCCACGCTTCTCTCATATGTGCTCCAAAAATTTCGACCTGTGCCTCTATACCTTTTTCAAGCCTGTCATCAAGTGTGGTGGTTGCCTGACCGTCAAGGGGTAGCTTGATATCCTTTTCTGCAAGTATTTCATTTGTGCAGTTCAAAAATGGCAACATTCTGCCATATCCTAGATAATCGGCTGCCTGGTACACTATTTCCTTTACCATTACTGGTGTAATATCGTTTTCAAGTGCTTTGGGGAGCATTTCTTTGTAGGCGTCCACGCTGCCGCAGCCGATGAGAGTTGCTAAAATCGCCATATAGCGTGTCTTTTCCTCTAACTGCTGGTTTTCTTCGCTTGGTACTTCTTCAAAAGCAAAATGCTCAAAACGTTCGATAAATTCGGGATCAGTCCTATGTAAATCCATTTTCGGCTCTCCTTTCAGATTTTTGGATTTTCTGTTGACTAGACGTGTTTTTCTTTAGCTGCTTTCGGGGTGTTTTGCGCCATAACGCCGACGAGATTATGCGGAACATATGGTTCCTCCAAATAAGCGATTTATCGTTGCTTAATGTAAATTCTGCTGCTTTTGCCGCACCTTCAATGTAGTGGAGTTTTGTTGTACCCACAACCGGAGAATTCACTTTTGTCATCAGCCAAGCAAGGGATATGCTGTCCGTTTTCTACATCGCCGAATCCCATACATCCCATACAAATACGGGAGACAGTCAGAGCAGAATCTCCTAATTTTGTGTACTGCATAATTTGTTTCTTTTATTTCTCCTCTAGCTTGTTGTATTCTTCATCGGTTACAGGCTCGCACCATTCGTTAGAAGTCTTTTCACCTGGCACTTCCACAGCGATGTGAGAAAACCAACTGTCCCTTTTTGCGCCGTGCCAGTGCTTAACTTCGGGAGGAATCGTGATTACCGTCCCTGCGGTGAGGGGGACAGGCGGTTTGTTTTCCTCCTGATACCATCCCTCGCCTGCAATACAGATCAAAAGCTGTCCTCCACCGCTTTTGGCATGATGAATATGCCAGTTGTTGCGGCATCCGGGTTCAAAGGTTACATTTGCAAGGAAAACCGCTGTTTCTTTCGGATTAGTCAGAGGATTCAAAAACGAATTTCCGATAAAGTACTGTGCAAAGGCTTCATTCAAACTACCTTTTCCAAACACATTTTCTTTTTCAAATTTTTCATAAGACAAATATTTCATTTTTTTCGCCTTTCTAATTGATATTATTGTTTTGGAGCCATTCGGTAACATCCGCCGAAAGTGCCGAACCGCCTGAATAATGAACAGATAGGGCTTCTCCCATTGCGGCATTGGGCACAAGTTTGGTAATAGCTGTCAGGCTTTGTCCAAAACGGCCACCGCCGTGTGAGCAAAACGGAATCATCGTTTTACCAGCAAAATCGTATTCTTCAAGGAAAGAAGCAACCGGCATCGGGATAGAAGCCCACCAATTTGGATAGCCAATCATCACAATATCATACTGCTCCATATTTTCCACATGGCTTGCAAGCTCCGGGCGTGCCTGCGCTTTTTGATCTCTCTGTGCTTCGTCTAAAACGGTATTATAGTCGCTGGAATAAGGATTTACCATTGTGATTTCAAATAAGTCTGCGCCTGTCTGACGCTGAATTTCCTCTGCAATGCCCTTGGTGTTTCCGCCCCAAGAAAAATAAGCAATTAGGATTTTCCCGTCACCGTTGCCTCCTATAGTCTGTAAGTCAGCACCTGACACGCTGCCTGTTCCAGGCGAGGCATTTCTTACTAAACGAATTCCAATGTTAAAGCTGCCCTTATTTTGTTCCAATGTAGCGCGGTAGGCAGAACGCATATTTTTGGCAAAATCATTCCACCCGCCGCCCCGGTAAACCCGAAGTGTGCCAGAAGTTGGACCGGTAGGATCGGTTTGTTCTTCTGTCGGATATTCGCCGTAATAATCCCACACCCATTCGCCTACATTGCCATGCATATCGTAAAGCCCGTAAGGATTTTCCGAAAAGCTGCCGACTGCAATTGTTGTCTGTCTGTATTCACCGGGCTGCACCTGCAAATTTCCTTGCGAAAAATAGTTATCCTCAATCTCATAGGGATAGTGACCATAATAATTGGCTTCCTCTGCACTCGGTGAGTTTTCCATATAAAACGGTGTGGTTGTTCCTGCCCGACAAGCATATTCCCATTCTGCCTCGGTAGGCAGACGATAGCCGTTGGCGCTTCTGTCCCAAGAAACACTTTGCCCGTCGATTGTGTAAGCGGGCACCAATTTCTCTTTTTCGCTTCTTGCGTTGCAATAAGCTACTGCGTCCAGCCAAGAAATATTTTCCACAGGCAAATTCTCTCCCGAAAAATTACTTGGATTGTTTCCTATGATTTCCTCATACTCTTTTTGGGTCAGCTCATATTTGCTCATATAAAAATCACTGACAGTTACGCTGTGCTGTGTCTCATCAACGCTGCGCCACGCCTCTGATTCCGGGCTTCCCATTTGGAAAGTGCCACCTTTAATTAAAACAAAGTTGTCGGGTATGTTCATATCCGTTACCTCCAGACTGTTGTCCTCGGTTGGTACGGCTACATCATCATCTTTATTTTCATTCTGGCTGCAAGCCGCTAATGAACAAATGAATAGCAGCGCTAAAAGCCAGGATAGGATTTTTCTCATATAACCGTCTCCTATTCCGCAAGCCCGATTTCAGAAAGCCATTCGCTTACTGCATTATCAGGGCTAGAAGCAGAGGAACTGCCGATATGCAGTCCATCTGTTACCGTTGCGTCCGGCTCGAGCTCTTTTATTTCATTAACAGTATTGGAAAGGCCGCTGCCGCCGCTGGTACAGAATGGAGCAATCGTTTTGCCAGACAGATCATAAGTGTCAAAGAATGTATAAAGAATCATCGGCATATCGCCCCACCAATTCGGATAACCTACATAGATTACATCATAGTCTGCAATGTTTTCAATACTATCTGCCAGCGCCGGACGGGCGTTTTCTCTTTGCTCCTCCTGCGCCAAATCTAAAACTGTATCATAATCGTCACTGTATGGTGTCGCAGGAACAATCTCAAAAATATTGGCATCTGTCTGTTCCACGATGGCTTTGGCAACATTTTCGGTATTGCCCGACCACGAAAAATAAACAACCAATGATTTCGAGCTAGTTTGGGTGGGCTCAGATTCCAGGGCAGATGATTCGAAAGAAGCACTCGAATTGTCCGATTCCTCGGTTTCAGGAGAGCTCGGCTCGCTGCTCTGCGGTGCCGACGAAGAAGATTCCTCGTTATTTGCGTTGCTGCTGCACGATACTAAAGAGAACAGCAGGACAAATATCATAAAAAACGATGCTAATTTTTTCATTTTTAAAACATCTCCTTTTTGCGTTTTACTGCTCGAAGTGGATCTCGTGCAAACGCCGCACTTCACCAAGACTTTGTATATCTAATATCAGGCTCTGTCCTAAGTCCATATTTTCAACTGCTTGTAGGTCAGCTAAAGAAAGTTGAAAATCGTATATATCGAAATTTTCTTTGATTCGTTCCGTATGAACGGATTTCGGAATAGCAACGATGTTGCTTTGCAGCATCCACCGCAGAATCACCTGTGCAGGCGTTTTGTTATATTTCATTCCCATGTCAGAAAGGACGACATTTTGAAAGATATTGTCCCGCCCCTCTGCAAACGGCGCCCACGCCATAGGCTGTATATGATGTTCCTGCATAAATTGCCGCAACTTTTTCTGCTGACAAAAGGGGTGTAGCTCTATCTGATTGACCATAGGTACGATCGTATGGCTTAAGATCAGATCCTCTAATCTGTCGGGCAAAAAATTACAAACACCGATTGCTTTGATTTTACGCTGTTCGTAAAGTTCTTCTATTGCCTGCCAGCTACCGTGATAATCTCCAAATGGCATATGGACTAAGTACAAATCAAGATAATCCGTTTGCAAATTTTGAAGTGTTTTTTCAAAAGAAATATTGTCACAGGTTTTAGGGCCTCTATAACGGAAATTACTGTTTGTTGCTGTAGGGGTTACAAACAGTCTGTTCCTTAGGTAGATGCAGAAAAACCGGAGAAAGCAGCTTTGCTCTCCGGTTCGCTCTATTTTGTCCTGATTTTTTTCAGCTTAAACTTTGAAAATATAATAATCAGGTTGTCCACTACATCGGTATATCGTCCTTCCTGACAAAGCTGATTCTGAAACCAAACAAGATTTTGAAGCATAAAGCTTTGCCCACTGCCCAAAAGATAAAGTCGATATTTCTGCTCTTTTATACGAAGAGCATCTCCGTATTTATAATGTCCATAGCTTGGTTTCAGATGTTACTCGTCTTCTGTGCCCACTCCATCAGGGTGGTAGTTTCCAGTTTTTCCGTAACATTTTCCCTTTTCAGCAAGTAATTTTACAAGGCACTGAAACATACGCTCCGCCTAATGAGCTACTTCCCCAAATGCTGATTTAGCTTTCCAGTAGTCAGAAGATTGTAATACATAAAATATGATGATTCCATTTCAAATACCGCTGATATCGCTGTCCTCATGTATCAATTTCTATCTCTTTTTCAGGTGGTAATTGCAGATTTAAAAGTCGATAATCCCCCTGTGTTTTCGTATGATTTCATTTTACAGAAGATTTTTGGAGAACACCAATGTCCCAATTATAGATTTACCGGATACGCAGAAAAAGAGTACGAACCTTTCGATTCGTACTCTCATTTCTACCTTACAATACAGATTTTGTGTGTTTGTTAACATACTATCTAATTAACATTCAGCAAAACAAAAAGCTTTTTACTGTAAAAATTAACCTTATTTGGACTCCCGATACCGACGATACGCCTGCCGCAATTCCTCAGCTTTTTCCTCTGGACGGGTCGGGTTACACCAGGCCCAGGCTCCGGTCTCCGACGAGGCAAAAAACTGCTGCTTGTCGGCGGCTCGCATGGGTGGGTAGTATTCAATGTGAAAGTGAAACTCCGGGTGGTCCCCATCGTTCACCGGCGCGTTGTGCATGCACATCATGTAAGGAAACGGCTGATCAAATATGCTGTCGTACATGCCCGCGCAATCCCGGACAACCTCCCCCAAAGAGCAAATCTCCTCTTCAGTCATTTGAGACAAGTCGGCCACATGGCGTTTGACCGTCACCTGCACACCATAAGCTACCGGCTCAAAAAAGGGAAGATAAACGATAAAATGCTCATTTTGGAAAATAATTCTCCGCCCGTCTTTGACTTCTTCTGCCATAAGAGCGCAGAACAAGCATTCTTGATGGGTATTCTGGTACTCTTTGGCGGAAGCAACCTCCTCCTTAAGCCGTTTGGGCACAAAGGGGTATCCGTACGCTTGGCCGTGGGGATGGGGCATGGTAACCCCCACCACGTCTCCCCTATTTTCAAAGAGGAAAACGTATTTGATCTGCTCATCTTTCCGAAAATCTAGAAAGCACTCCTGCCACAGGTGAGCCAGCTGATGGGCATGCTCATCGCTCAAATCCTTTAAAAGCGCCCTGTGTTGATCGGAATACAAAATGACCTCACAGCGGCCGTATGCCGGACGGACCTGAAACAAATCTGTCGCCACATCGTCCGGTTCGGGAGGATTCTCAGAAAGGGCGGGAAAATCATTTGGATACCGCAACACCGAAAATCCCTCGTCCGGCACCTTTCCGGAGCCTGGACAGAAAGGGCACCAGTCCTTTGGCATCTGAGGACGGTTTTGACGGTGGGAAGCCACCATCGTCCAATCCCTTGTCAGCGGATTATATCTGAGTTCAGCCATCGGTTTTACCTCCTTCTTCCCTTACTCAGCGATTTGTACGCCACCTACCGGGCGAATCGTGAGAACATGGCAGCAGCCTTTGCCGAACACGCTTTCCATCAGCGAACAAAAATCCTTCACCCGGTCAATTGGTACAAAATTCTGAGTTGTACCGCCAAAGCCACCCCCGTGTACCCGGCAGGCACCTTTACCGTTCAAAAAACGTTCCGCCAAAAACAGCGCTACTGACAATCCCTGCTCCCCCGGGGATACATTGGCGTATACATTCTGCAAATACCGGAACGAGGAATTCCCCGACTCGGTAATCAGCGCTAAAAAGTGGGGATAATCCTTTGCCTCCAATGTGGAGACGATCTTCTCTACCCTGTCGTTCTCCGCAAAAAAATGCATCGCCCGCAACAGCGCGCGGTCGCCGCACTTTTCCCGGACTATACCCGCTTTGGCAATCAAAGTGTCCATCGAAAGCCCATGGAGGGTTTCCTGCCCAAAAAGCGCCGCCACACTCCTCATCTCCTGGGGGATGGCAGCGTACTCGTGTGTCAAATCTGCATGGTTGCCGCCCGTATCCACAATACATAGTGCGCAGCCCAGATCCTCAAAATCGAAGGACACTTGCCGAATCTCCGGGCATTTTAAATCGCCAAAATCGATGGCAATCATCCCCCCCACCGACGAGGCCATCTGATCCATCAGCCCGCTGGGTTTGCCGAAATAGACATTCTCCGCATACTGTGCATATTTTGCGATTTCCACCGCATCAACCGAACCGCCGTTAAACAAGTGGTTTATCGTAGTACCCACCAGAACTTCAAACGCAGCGGAGGAACTGAGCCCGGAACCCTTTAAAACATCAGATGTGGTATATGCGTCGAATCCACCAACCCGATGCCCTTCCAGAACAAATTTTTTCGCCATCCCCCGAATCAGAGAAGCAGAGTGGTTTTTCTCCTCCTCTTTCACTGCTAAATCGTCCAGCGAAATGGTGTCCATAGGATAACCTTTGGACTGAAGCCGCACGGTATTGTCTCTATTAGCAGAGACCACCCCAATCACATCCAGATTGACGCTGGCCGCCAATACTTTTCCGTTGTTGTGATCGGTGTGGTTTCCTGCGATTTCAGTCCGCCCCGGTGCAGAATAAAGCCTGACATCCCGGCCCTCTCCAAAAATTTCGGAAAACCGGTCTAAGGCATCGCAATAGCGCTGCCTCTGATCGAAAACCCGTTCGTTTCCATACAGTCGAACAAAACATTCATCTAATCCGCCGTCCAATATTGTTTGCTTCAAAGCGGAAGATTTCATCAAATCCTCTCCTCATTTCAATACTCTACATTAAGGATACAACACTGGTTGTGGAAATTCCATTTTTATCGTATCAAAAATATGGATTTATCTTGCATTTTTGAAGTAAATCCGATAAAATAAAAATTGAAAATTACTGGCCCAGTCATGAGCCTGATACTACAAGGAGGGGCTTTCCTTGAGCAATCGCGTATTCAAATATTCTTATAAATCTTCCCATCAAGAAAATCTGTCACTCAGCGTATATAACGTGGGGTATCAGCGGTGTGAACCAGGGTATTCATGGGGGCCTGGTATGCGCGACCACTATTTATTCCATTACGTCACCGAAGGAAGGGGCACTTTGCAGACGCCGGAGGGTAGCTATTCCATTGAGTCCGGCTGTCTGTTTCTGATCCGGCCCTCTGAAGTGGTTTCCTACGCTGCGGACAGACAGGAACCATGGGAATATTATTGGGTTGGATTTAATGGAACAGAAGCCCATCGACTCATTAACCTCACCCCCTTCACTTTAGAAAAGAGAGTGCTCTATCTCAAAGATGAAGGACTCCGGTCCTTGCTGGTACAAATCTATGACTTTAGAGGTAGCAGCTCCGCCAACGAGGTCAAAATGTTAGGGGCACTTTATCAATTTCTTGGTGTATTGATCGAAAAATCCGAACCAGTTAAGAATAGGAGGACGCCAACAAACCAGTATGTAAAGCAAGCTATCAAGTTTATCAGCCGCAATTTCAGCAGTGACATCTCCATTGAAGATGTAGCAAACGCTGTACGGATTAGTCCCAGCCACCTCTACCGCATTTTTTCCTCAGAGCTCGGCATCCCCCCGGCTCAATTTCTCATTCGATACCGCATTAATGAAGCCTGCAGCATATTAAAAAACAGCGATCTCTCCATCAGTGAAGTAGCGGTTTCTACCGGTTTTAGCGATCCTTTGTATTTTTCCCGCGCATTTAAAAAAGTCAAGGGGCTCTCTCCCCGCGCTTACCTGAAAGAGATTCAAGCAGAAAAATAGCAAAAAAGCCGTCATCCAATCGGATGACGGCTTTTTCATTAAGACACGATTCAAATTATTCTGCTGTAGAAGCTCCGTCGTTGGCGACTTCACTGTCAGAAGCAGGCTCAAGAGAAGGATCCTCCGAAGAAGTGCCATCCGCAGGAGTAGACTCAGAACCTTCAGAAGAGTCTGGAGTAGATTCAGAAACATTAGAAGAATCAGGAGTAGACTCAGAAAGTCCAGAATTAGACTCGTCGTTGACAACAGAACTTCCGGACTCGCCGCTGGTAGAGCTATCTCCGCCATTGGCGCAAGAAACCAGGCTCAAAGACATAACCGCAGCTAAAGCAACAACTAAAATTTTTTTCATTTTCATAAACCCCTTTTATACTGTTAAGTATTCGTCGCAAAGCACCCAAACCATTTGAGTTTTGCTTTGCATAACCATATTATAGCACTCCAAAAGGGAGTATGATAAAATATTTTTGCCCATTTTGTGTCTATAGTTCAAACATTAAGAGGCTGACAATAGGGTTTCTTCACAAAAGTATATAATTATTGGAATTTATATTAATTTTTTATTTAATAATCATTTTTATTAATATATTTATTAGATAAAGGATATGTTTGTAAATTGTTTACAATGACGATATGAATGATATATTGCCAACCTTTCTCTCATAAACAGGGGGCATAGATCCTCTCTGTAAAACTAGTCGAATCCGGTCAAGACCACATTCCGTTTATTTTAACGCATTGGTAAAAGCAGCACTCGCCGCGCTAACATCCCCAGCACAGTCGTAAGTGTCCTCACCTTCTCCCATAACGCCAACGATGAGCAGCGCCGCAAAGTTACCGCTGCTGATTACCTTGGATGCATCTAGTCGTTCGATATTACCCATTACACCGTAATTCTCAAATTGCTTTTTTTGAGCGGCCTGTTTATCCTGAAGCGCTTTTTTCACTGTGTCCACCTTGTCATCTTTGGCCTCGACGACAATCATCATATCACAATTGGTCATCGAGCCAGCATACACGCCCTTATAACTCACCACATCACTCATAGAGATGCCAAGCATGTCAGTGAGAGTATTGTCGTCCACTGACATAGGCAGGTTCATAATAGCGGCGTCAACTCCTTTGTGGCGCGCCACAATCGCGCTGTCCATGGCGTCGTATACATCAGAGGCGCTGACCGAAGTGCTGGGCTTAGATGAAGAGGACGAGCTGTTGCTGGACTCCGGAGGCTTAGGAATAGGAGGCTTCTGAGGCGTACTGGAAGATGACTGACTCTCCTCCGGCTTGCTGGAGCTCGCCGGCTTGCTAGAACTATTTGGTTTACTGGAAGATGGTTTATTCTGCGCTGGCTTACTAGCCGTTGAAGAAGAGGAAGAACTGCTTTGCTTTTCGCCTTCACTCTGGGAGGAGGATCCTTCCTCGGAAGAAGAACTCTCCGGCTCAGAAGATATCTCAGAAACATCTAAGCTACTGTCACTGCCAAGCTCGGAACTTTCCATTACGGGAAGAGAGGACTGGCTGCTGCTTTCAGAACCGTCGTTGCTTCCACAGGATGTCATGGCAAGCATAAGCGCTGCTGCCAATAGTAAGCTGACTAATTTTTTCATAAGTAAACTCCTTTATATCTGCGCAAAGCGCTATATATAGTAAAGCTTTCATAAAAGGCCTCTCGTCAAAACCCCCTAGAGGGACATATCTATCGCAAATCGCGGTTGCCTGATATTAGAAAGCTCCATTTAATAGTAACGGTTTGTCCCTTTTCTGTTGCATCCAAATATCATAAATAATTATATAAACACAAAAAAGCCGCCCATTTTAGGCGGCTTTTCCAAAAAACTAGAATTACTTGAGTTCGACTTTTGCGCCGGCATCTTCCAATTTTTTCTTCATCTCTTCCGCATCAGCTTTGGAGACGCCCTCTTTGACAGCTTTAGGAGCGTTGTCAACGATTTCTTTGGATTCTTTCAGGCCAAGGCCAGTGATCTCTTTTACGGCTTTGATTACACCGGTCTTGGAAGCGCCAACTTCAACCAGCATAACATCAAACTCAGATTTCTCCTCAGCAGCAGCGCCGCCAGCAGCAGGAGCAGCTACAGCAACGGTAGCAGCAGCCGCAGAAACGCCAAATTCCTCTTCCAATGCTTTTACGAGGTCAGCAAGCTCCAAAACGGTGAGCGCCTTTACCTCTTCGATCATCGCTAAAACTTTCTCAGAAGCCATTTTTATATACCTCCATTAATATCATTTTGTTAAAATTAGAATCATCCCGGTAATTAAGAAGCCTCTTTCTGCTCCCGGATCTGATCCAAGACGACAGCCAGGTTGCGGATGGTGCCATTCAGGCCGCACAGAACCTGGGAAATAAGAACCTCTTTGGAGGGAATGCTCGCGAGGTGTTCCACACCTGCTACATCCAACAAATCTTCCTCCACGAAACCAGCTTTGATATTAAAGCCTTCTTTGTTGTCCTTTGCGTATTTCGCAATGATTCTGGCGGGAGCAGTCATATCTCCCTCGGTCAGAGCCACTGCAGTGGTGCCATCCAAATGCTTTGTAAAATCGGCAAATCTGGAATCCGCAACTGCAAAACGGATGATGGAGTTCTTGTAAACAGAATAGTCAACTCCAGCCTCACGAAGCTCTTTACGAAGCTTTGTGTCGTCGGCTACGTTGATACCCTTATAGTCAACCAGAACACCGGCTACTGCACCCTCAAATTTTGCTTTCAAATCGGCTACTGCTTGTTGTTTTTCGAGTAAAACTTTCTCACTTGGCAAAGTTTTTCACCTCCGTATATTAAGGTAGTAATCAAAAAGCCCTTTCCCGCAAACGAGGAAAGGGCAAAACAAGCCTACAAATAAAGCTTACATTTCACGTCTTCCTCGGCAGGTGGAGAACCCTTTACGCAGCGGAAAACCGCTACACCTACTGTCTTAGGATTACATCTTATTTATTGTAGCACAAGTTACAAAACTTGTCAATCACAATTTTATACGCCGTATTTCGCAGTAGACACCTTGATGCCAGGCCCCATGGTGGAAGCAACCACACAGGATCTGATATACTGGCCCTTTGCGGAGGCGGGTTTCGCTTTTACGATAGCCCCCATCAGGGTCTCAAAGTTCTCAGAAAGCTTCTCCGCGCCAAAGGAAGCCTTTCCAATGGGGCAATGGATGATGTTAGTTTTGTCCAGGCGATACTCAATTTTACCTGCCTTTGCCTCGGTAACTGCCTTAGCAACATCGGGGGTAACGGTACCAGCCTTGGGAGAAGGCATCAAGCCACGGGGGCCCAACACTTTACCCAAACGGCCGACAACACCCATCATGTCAGGAGTTGCGATGACCACATCGAAGTCCATCCAGCCCTCGGACTGGATTTTCTGCACATACTCTTCGCCGACATAGTCAGCGCCAGCTTCCTCAGCGGCTTTGACATTGTCGCCTTTGCAAATTACCAGAATTTTAACCGATTTACCGGTACCGTTGGGCAAAACGACAGCGCCGCGGACCTGCTGGTCAGCGTGACGGGAGTCGACGCCCAGACGGATATGAGCTTCGATGGTTTCATCGAATTTTGCTTTTGCACATTTTACAGCCATATCCAAAGCTTCGGTAGCATCCAAAGCAGCATTGCGATCGAAAGCTTTGAGGCTATCCGTATATTTTTTTCCGTGTTTCATACTAATATCCTCCCTGTTAAGTGGTTGATAGCGGAATCTTCCTCCCACACAGCGGGCGGTTAATCCACAACCTCAATACCCATAGAACGTGCGGTACCTGCAATCATGCGCATTGCAGATTCAACATTTGCAGCATTAAGGTCGGGCATTTTTTGCTCAGCGATCTTCTGTACCTGCTCTTTGGTGATCTTCGCAACTTTCTTCTTATTCGGTTCACCGGACGCGGTCTCCAATCCGCAAGCCTTCTTAATGAGAACGGCCGCGGGGGGAGTTTTGGTAATAAAGGTAAAGGAACGGTCAGCGTAAACAGTGATGACGACAGGGATAATCATGCCGATATCGTTTTTGGTACGCTCGTTGAATTCCTTGGTGAAGCCCATAATGTTAACGCCGTGCTGGCCGAGAGCCGGGCCAACCGGGGGGGCAGGTGTTGCTTTACCTGCGGGAATCTGTAGCTTAATATAACCTACTACTTTTTGAGCCATTGATAAGCACCTCCAAAATAACGTGGTAAGGCGGAAAAAGCATCCGCTTCTTCCTCCCACATTCAGAATAGAACTTTGTATTCTAATCTGAAAGCCGCCTAAATCAGGCGTCAGACTGTTTTCTTCCTCAATCCTTTGACAACTCAACCTGGCCGAGTTGCAGTTCCACCAGCGTGTCTCTTCCGAACATGGAAACGGTCACCTTGACCATATCCTTGTCCACATCCAGTTCCTCGACTTTTCCAACAAAGCCTTCCAGCGGACCGTGGACAATTTTTACCGGGCTTCCCACCTGGTAATCCACTTCCACCGTTTTGACTTCCACTCCCAAATCCTCAATTTCCTTTTCTGTCAGCGGAATAGGTTTGGTGCTGGGGCCGACAAAACCGGTCACGCCTCTGATATTCCTGACAACATACCAAGAATCGTCCGTCAAAATCATTTTGACCAAGACATATCCTGGGAAAATTTTCCGTTCCACTTCGCGCTTTTTGTCGTCCTTGTATTCTACAACTGTCTCCGTGGGTACTTTTACCTCAAAAATGAGATCCTGGAAACCCTGGTTTTCCACAACCTTCTCTATATTTTGTGCAACTTTGTTTTCATACCCAGAATACGTGTGAATCACATACCATCTTGGTGTTTCTGACATAATCAGACCTCCGACAAATTAAGCTAAAACTTGAATTAGGAAAATAATGGGAGTCCCAAGGACAATTGTCTCAGTAAGCCAAGTATAAAGTCAATAATCCAGATCGCAACACCGACAACGCCCATGGCCACAAAAACCACAATGGTGTTGTTGATAACCTGCTTTTTGGTAGGCCAAACGATCTTTTTGACTTCACTGCGGAAATCTTTGAAGAAATGGGAGACTTTCTTTAAAAAGCCGTTTTTCTTTTGTTTTTTTTCCTTCTTGGCTTTTTCGGGAGCTTTTTCAGCAACTTTATCTGCCATTTTCAATCTCCTCTCCCCGCTTACTTGGTTTCCCGGTGAAGCGTGTGTTTTCTGCAGAAACGACAATACTTGTTCATTTCCAGCCTGTCCGGATCGTTTTTCTTGTTTTTCATGGTGTTGTAATTACGTTGTTTGCACTCCGTGCAAGCTAAGGTAATTTTCACTCTCATCTTCGGCACCTCCTGTATAGTCGGACTGTGTTTGCCTCCCTCAAAAAGGAGAACTTTCCCAAAAGTTTCATCGAACTTTTGTTAATTGGGTGGGCGCAAAGCCCTTTTAGAAACGAGAGTTTCTAAATTTTTGCACAAAAAAATAAACCCTTTTAGAGGTGTAACTATTGTAACACAGTGGCCGTTGCTTGTCAACCTTCCAAAGAAAATTTTTTAGTATCCCAGAAAAATTTCCCATTCCCATCAGGTAAAGAAAATAATACAGCCCTTTTCTTGTTCATTTTGCCCTTTTTGTGTTTGTCCCACTGTCATCCTCTTTTTTACACAGGCGTAAAGTTGGTGTCTTCAAAACAAAGGGTTCTTGCACTTTATCGGTTCCTTGTGATAAAATAATTTCAACGATCAATGTAAAGGGGTGTCTTATTATTTATGCATATCACCATTAAAAATGTTTCTTCGAAAGACGACATCGCCCTCACCGCGCAGCTGGGGCGCGAAATTTGGCACGAGCACTATGACCACCTCCTTGGGCCGGAACAGGTGGACTACATGCTGGAACATTTTCAGAGCGTCCCTGCCATCACCGATCAGATTTCCCACAGCACTGTGTACCTATTAGCGTACTGGGACGGGGAACCGGCCGGCTACTGTGCGTTCAAGCCGGAGAAAGCCAAAATGTTTCTATCCAAAATCTATGTGCGAAATGTCTTTCGAAAACGGGGTATCGCCTCGGCGCTATTTGACCAAGTACAGAAAGCGTCTAGCGGAAAAGCCGCCATCTATCTGACTGTCAATAAACACAACGATAGCTCCATCGCCGTGTACGAAAAACTGGGATTTTCCGTTGCCGACCAGGTAGTCACCGACATTGGGGGAGGCTATGTGATGGACGATTACATCATGGAAAAAGCGTTGTAATTTTTTTGATTACTAGATAGAAAGGCCGGAGAGCGCTCCGGCCTTTCTAGTATTTTCTTACAGTTTGACAATTTCGCCGTACACTTCACCGGCACATCCAGCTGCATTTGCCTCATCAGTGTCCAGATGCATGGCAGCGGAGAATTTATCGCTCACCCGGACGACCACATCACCAAAAATCAGTTTTCTCTCCGGCGTATCCACCTTGACCCAAACGATATCCTTATCCTGTACACCGTGTTCCGCAGCGTCGGCAGGGGTAAAGTGGATGTGGCGTTTGGCGATGATTACGCCCTCCTTCAGTTCCACTTCTCCACAAGGGCCGACCAACTTGCATCCGGCGGACCCCGCGATGTCGCCGGATTCGCGGATAGGAGGAGTAAGGCCTAAAGTACGGGCGTCGGAAGCACTGACTTCCACTTGAGTGGCGCTTCTCTCCGGCCCGAGGATAGACGCGTTAAATTGTCCTTTGGGGCCCACGATGGTCACCTTTTCCACACAGGCAAATTGCCCCGGCTGGGAAAGGTCTTTTTTATTGGTCAGCTTGGCGTCAGCCCCAAAAAGGGTGGCCAAATCCTCCTTTGTCACATGCAAATGTCTTGCAGACGTTTCTACGATAAATTTTTTCGCCATGTTGAAAATCCTCCATTTTCATAACTTTTTACCGCAATTATTATATGCCTTTTTATGGGGTAGGTCAAGGACAAATTGGCCATAACACAAAATTTTACCCAAAGGCCAAAAATATTTCTTTTTTGTATTTGAAAACACAAATAAAGGGGTTAAGTTATCTTGTTATATTATACCGCAAGCACAATAATTTCCAACTAAAAAAGGACGGGCCACCCGTCCTTTTCATAATTTATCAAATCTATCGCGGTTCTACAATCAATTTGATTGCTGTCCGCTCTGCACCGTCAATTTCCACATTAGCAAAAGCCGGTACACACACCAAATCGACGCCTGTAGGGGCGAGGTACCCCCGCGCAATCGCCACCGATTTAATAGCCTGATTTGCCGCTCCCGCGCCGACCGCCTGAATTTCTACCGCACCTTTTTCCCGAATCACACCCGCAATGGCGCCGGCAACTGAATTTGGGATGGATTTTGCAGAAACTTTTAGAATATCCATGTTTTTGTCCTCCTGAAATGAATCCCTGTTAGAATTCTGATATTTCGCTATGGAAATTATATTATAATTTAACAGTTTTTTCAAGAGTTTTTGAAATATTTGTAAATTACAGAAGTCTTTCCCGTCGAATTTTGTTGCATTTGCCAGATTGTTTGCTAAATTCTAACACAACTCCCTCTAATTTACAGTCTGTATCCGGCACAGTGAAGCGGGTGGGAAGGTGGGTTGTCATCTTTCTAATAATGTTCTCGGGGTTAATCCCCAAAATTGAATGAATCGGCCCTGTCATCCCCAAGTCGGAAATATAGCCGGTTCCATTGGGCAAAATCTGTTCGTCAGCAGTTTGGACGTGAGTGTGAGTTCCCACCACTGCCGATACCCTTCCGTCCAGATAATACGCCAATGCCATCTTCTCCCCGGTTGCCTCCGCGTGAAAGTCGACAAGGTAAAAATCCGCTTTCACCTCCGACAGGATACGGTCGCAGGTGCGGAAAGGACAATCCAGTGCATCCATAAACACCTGGCCCTGGACGTTAATCACGCAGAGCCGCCAGTTGCCTCCGTCCAAGAGGTAATATCCATTTCCATAACACCCCTCCGGATAGTTGGCCGGACGGATAAGGTTGGGATGTTCCTCTAAGTATTCCTGAATTTCCCGCCGTTTAAAGACGTGGTTTCCAGTGGTAATGACGTCAACCCCGCTGTCAAATAAAAAGTTGGCAGAATGAGGCAGGATGCCGTTTCCCACCGCGGAGTTTTCCCCATTGGCGACAACAGCGTCAATCTGCTGCTCCCGTTTAAAGGCGGGCAGCTTTTCCCGCAAAAAGTCACACCCCTGTTGGCTGATGACGTCCCCGATTACGAATACTCTCATAATGTGGCTTCCTTTCTGGCAAATACAGGATTATTTTGTTGCACTGTGCAGTAACTGCCTAAGCTCATCTTCGGTATAGCAGTATTTTTTCTCGCAAAAGTGGCAGCATACCTCGGTGCCGTGATCCTCATTTATCAGTTCTTCCAACTGTTCTCTTCCCATGCTGAGCAGGGCTCGTTCCACCCGTTGCTTGCTGCAGTCACAGCGGTAAGCTGGCATCCGTTCTTCCAAAATCTCAGGCCCTAACCCCGAAAGGAGCAGTTTGCAGATCTCCGGCGGCGTCATTCCCTCGTCGATCATGGCGGAAACCGGTCGGATTCCATTGATGTTTTGCTCGATGGCCTCGATGGCTTTTTCCTCGGCAAAAGGCAGCAACTGTACCAAAAATCCCCCGGCGGCCCTCACCGTCAAATCAGGATTGACCAATACCCCCAAAGCGCAAACCGTGGGAACCTGTTCGCTGACGACGTAATAATGGGTGATGTCCTCGGCAATCTCGCCGGAAACGATAGGCGTCTGCCCGACGTAGGGTTCCTTGAGCCCCAAATCGCGGATGACGCTCAGATATCCGTCGGTTCCTACGGCGCCCGCCACATCCAGCTTGCCCTTTTGATTGAGAGGAAGCTCTACCACCGGATTTGCAGGATAGGCTTTGACGTTCCCTTTGCTGTCGGCAACGGCAATTATTGATCCCACCGGCCCGCCGCCATTTAACCGAAGGGTTAGAGTGTCGCCTTCCCCTTTGAGGAGGCATCCCATCATCGAGGCCGCTGTAGCCAGACGTCCGGTAGCCGCCGTCACCACAGCGGAGGTCTCGTGTATCTGTTCAATTCTCCCCACAATATCGGTGGAGTCAATGGCCATGGCCATAACCGACCCATCTGCGGAGAGTGCTCTTGTCAATCTCGCCATTTTAAAATCCCTTTCATTTTCCTTGAAAATATGAACAATGCCTCAAAATAAATTGACTTCCGGCAGATTCCGCTTCTTTATATGCTCTAAAATTGCCGAAGCTCCAAAGCCTAATATCGCCCGCAGGAGGGGGATATTTGTGGACATATCTATGTTATTTTTATTATTCCATAATTTGTGAAAATTTGCAAGCGGGCAACAAAAAGGACCTTCCTTTAAACGGAAGGTCCCTCTTTTACATCATTTTGGATACTTGCTTTCAACTTATAGAACTATTTATATTGTTTTAGCATGCTTCACCACATAAATCAGGCGCTGTTCATCCGCTTGGGGCGGTTTAAAAGAATCCTCCCCGTAAACCGCCTGAATCTGGAGCCCAGCCATCCGGAGAGCGTCCTCGATCTCTTTTTCACTATAGGCCCGCTCGGCAAAATGATCTTCCATCCGCAGATAACTTTCCCCATCCTCCGACACAAAAATATCCAAATCCATTTGGACGATATCATTTTCCCTAAGGCTGTTCTGCCAAGCACAATACACGTCGCCATAATCGTAGACAAAGGTGTTGTCCGCAAGGATTTCCCGGTGCTTGTAACAGGTGTTGACGTCAAAGACGAAAACGCCGTCCGGATGTAAAAATAGCGAGACCTTCTGCAAAGCGGTACAAAAGTCCCCATAGTCGGTCAGGTGATTTAAGCTGTCCAGAGCAGAAACGACCGCGTCAATGGTGCCGTAAAGGTCCAACTCCGTCATATTCTGACAAAGATACATAATATCCCTGCCACTTTTAAGTTTTTTTTCCAACGCTATCGACAGCATTTCCTCCGAGTTGTCCACCCCGACCACATCGTAACCGAGGCCGCTCAGAGCCTCGCTGAGCTTACCGGTACCACAACCCAAATCCAATAAAATCCCATGGAATCCACCGTGGCGCAGAATCACCTCATCGAAGTATTCTGCGCGCTTTTCATAGTCGATCTCTGAGGTGAGCAGGTCGTAAACGAAGGCGAAATCCCCGTAATCACTCATCTTGTTTTAGCCGGTCAAAAACCACCGAATAGCCGTCGCAACCATAATGGAGTGACCGATTCACCCGGCTGATAGTAGCGGTACTAGCGCCAGTTTCGCTGACGATGTCGCTGTAGACCTTGTTCTCGCTGAGCATTTTAGCCACCTGAAGCCGCTGGGCCAGCGCTTTCAATTCCTGTACTGTGCAAAGGTCTTCAAAAAACTTATAGCATTCGTCTATGTTCTCCAGCTTGAGGATCGCCTGAAATAAAAATTCCACGTTGAATTCTTTGAGCTTTTCATTCATGTCAGCACCCCACTCATTTCAATGTCCCAAATATTGATACGGAAATAAACATCCCGTCCTGTATTTCGATTTTAGCACGTCACAGTGAGAAAGTCAACACTACCCGCACACAAAAAATTTGTCCAAAGGGAAAACGGGACGATGTTTTTCCTTCGTCCCATTCACTTTCACTTAATATCCTACATCCTGGCCCACCAACAAAACCTTAATCCGATTTCTCTGCCGCTGCCGTGCGCTGACGACGTAGTTGCAGCAAATCCGGGAGTCGGTTTGGCAGCCGCCACAGAGCTCAATACCCGTGTCTTTACCTTTTAGAGAAACGCAGTACCCTTTGTCGCTGCAGAAGGTACCGGAGTTTAGTCGCAACGCGTTGGCAGGCGCTGACACCGTCTTAACCCGTAGAACCGCCTCTTCCAGATTACGGACAATTTTGTTAATGCCCACAACCATAATCACCGATTTGGGTCCGTACAGAATGGCTGCCGTCCTGTTGGAGTTGCCGTCCACATTGTAGAGTTCACCATTTTCGGTGATGGCGTTGCTGCTACACAAATAGAAATCAGCGGAAAACGCCTGCCGGAAAATCGCCTCCCGGTCCTCCCTGTTGAGGCCCTCTTTATCCCGGTCCAGGAAACAGTAAGGCCCGTCCCGCAAAAAATCGATCACGCCGCATTGGTAAAGGGACATTGATCCTCCACAGGTGACGGTGGAGCCTTCGGCAATCAGTTCCCGCAATTTGGGGACTACACCCTCCTTACCCGGCACAAAAAACGGTTCCATATTGTTTTTTTCCAGGTTTTCCATCGTCCGTTCAATCCGTTTTTTTAGGATTTCCGCTTTGTAGGTATCCATAACCTTCCATCCTTTCTTTAGAGCAATTCGTTTTTGATTTCATATATGGGGCAGGCAAAAAAGCCCTTATCGGTGCTTAAAAAAACTTCCTCGCCGCTTTTGGGGCACATCCCAGCCTTTTGCATCACCCGCATTGAGGCGAGGTTTTCTTCAGCATATTTCGCTACAATTCTGCGGCATCGCACCTCTTCAAAGAAAAAACGAATCACCGCCCGGAGCGCCTCCGAGGTCAAGCCCTGCCCCCACCAACGCTCGCCGATGCAGTACCCCACCTCAAAAGTCTGTCTTCCGGAAACCTGCACCGCGCCAATGGAGCCAATCGGTTCCCCCAGTTCTTTTAGTTCAATTGCCCATTCATAAAAATTCTTTTTTCTGTACTGCTTACACCATCTGCCCAGCAGTCGGCTGCTTTCTTCTTCTGATTGATGCGCATCCCAAGTCAAAAACTTTGTGACCGCCGGATGTCCCGCCCAATTGCGAAACATCGCCCCGCTGTCGCACAGCTCAAACCGCCTAAGCAGCAAACGTTCTGTTTCAATCAGGACTGTCCCCTGCTGTTTCATCATCGATCCGCCCTTTTCCGCATTGACACTTCACAAAAAATTATGCTATACTGATTGCGGCCTTTGATTCCCTAATTTTTCCTTTATATGTCCATTATAGCACTATTTTAGGAAAAATAATACTGTTTTATGGGAGATGGATTGAATGTTCCCGCTAATTGATTGCCACAACCATTCTGTTCACAGCTTTGACGCGGTGGATACGGTAGAAGCCATGTGCCTTCGGGCCGAAGAACTGGGCCTGATGGCGTTTGCCATCACTGATCACAGCGATTTAGACGGAAAAAATTTGTCGGACTGCATCAATGTGGTCAGCAGGTCGGTGGATGAAATGGAGCAATTTCGCAGCACCCATACAACGAAATGTGATTTATTGACTGGATTGGAGCTGGGCGAAGCGCTGGATTTTCCGGAAGATGCCAAGGCGATGATCCAGTTGCGCCCTTATGACGTCATTGTCGGCTCTTACCATAACAGTCCTGACGGAGAGGACTACTATTTCATGGACTTTGGGCAGATGACCGATGAAGATATCTCTATTTCCCTACAGGGTTATTTTGATAATCTTATAAAGACAGTACAAAAAACCGAGCTGGACGTGTTGGCGCACATCACTTATCCCCTGCGGTATATTGTAGGAGATCAGGGTCGCACCGTCCATGTAGAGGACTATGATGCGCAGCTTCAAGAGGTTTTGCGTAGTGTCATTGAAAGGGGCGTTTCCCTGGAAGTGAACACCAGCGGGCTGCGCCAAAAAATCGGGGAACCTCTCCCCAACCAAAGAATTCTACAAAAATACCGGGAGTTGGGCGGAACCAGGGTTTCGCTGGGCTCTGATTCCCACAATACGAAGGATTTGGCAAACGGGATCAAAACCTGTACTCAGATGCTTGCAGACCTGGGGTTCACACATATTACCTATTATAAAAAACGCCAGCCTATATTGGTTCCTATTGGATAGCAAAATGCCCGTCTCCTTTCGGGAGACGGGCATTTTATTATTTGTGATACAATTTTTTGGTCTGATATTGAGGCTCACAGGTGAGGTTCATCCCCAGCTTTTTGAAAACGGAATCGTCCACCTGGGAGAGGATGACCGACGAATGTGCCTCACAGCCCTTGAGCTTTTCCAATTGCTTCATGGCGAGCTCCGCCGTGGGATTCGTAGCCGCCGCCATCGCCAGCGCGATCAGCGTTTCATCCATGTGAAGGCGGGGGTTGTTGTTGCCCAAGTGGTTGACCTTTAAGTCCTGGATTGGCTCGATGATAATGGGGGAAATCAGATGAACATTATCCCGGATTCCACCCAACTGCTTGAGAGCGTTGAGCAAGGCCGCAGAGGAAGCGCCCAAAAGGGATGAGGTTTTCCCCGTGACAATGCTCCCATCCGGCAGTTCAATGGCCGCTCCGGGATGCCCGGTTTCCTCCGCCACCGCATTAGCGGAAGCTGCCACTTTCCGGATATCAAGGTCGATTCCCGCCTGCTTCATGACAAGTTCTACCTTGACGACGGTTTCTTCGTCTCCTCTTCCCTGCCTGCGGTCACACATAGCCTGGTAATATCGACGGACAATCTCCTGTTTAGAGGCCTCACGAACCGCTCCGTCGTCAGTGATGCAGTTGCCGGCCATGTTGACCCCCATGTCGGTAGGAGACTTATACGGGCTTTTTCCGCCAGTTATCTTTTCAAATATGGCGTTGAGCACCGGGAATATCTCCACATCCCGATTGTAGTTGACAGTGGTTTCCCCGTATGCTTCCAAATGGAACGGGTCAATCATGTTAACGTCGTTTAAATCGGCAGTAGCCGCCTCATAGGCCAGGTTGACGGGATGCTTCAGCGGCAGGTTCCAAATGGGGAAGGTTTCAAATTTAGCATAACCCGCCTTGATACCTCTGCGGTATTCGTGGTAGAGCTGGGACAGGCAGGTGGCCATCTTGCCGCTGCCTGGGCCTGGTGCGGTGACGACGACCAGAGGGCGAGTGGTTTCGATGTATTCATTTTTTCCATACCCCTCGTCGCTGACAATCAAGGGGATGTTGGCGGGATAACCAGCGATGGAGTAGTGGCGGTACACCTTTATGCCCAAATCCTCCAGGTTTTTCTGAAAATGCTCGGCAGCCGATTGCCCGGAATACTGGCTTACCACCACGCTCCCCACATAGAGGCCGATTTCACGAAAAGCGTCAATGAGCCGCAGCACATCGGCGTCATAGGTAATCCCTAAGTCACCGCGGACCTTGTTTTTTTCGATATCCGACGCGTTGATCACAATGACGATTTCCGCGTCGTCCTTTAACTGGGTCAACATCTTAATTTTGCTGTCAGGAGCGAACCCGGGAAGCACTCTGGAGGCGTGATAATCGTCGAACAGCTTGCCACCAAACTCTAAATAAAGTTTGTTGTCAAACTTTGAAATCCGTTCCATAATGTGTTCTGATTGCATCTTCAGGTATTTCTCGTTGTCAAACCCAATTAAATTCATCTTATATTTCCCCTTATTCGCTCAATTCCATACTCTTATTATTATAAAGAAATTACCTCTACTTTACAACCCAAATCGACAAGTTTTTGAATTTTTTGCGCCTTGCACAAAAATTAGCCGGAGAAATCATTCTTTTCTCCGGCCAGCAACATTTCATTTTTTGAGCGGCCGCCGTACACCATCGGAGCCGACGATTACCGTTTGATCCAAGGTAGCACGCAGATTCGCCCTGCAGGCGGCGGCATAAGCCTGACGAAGTTTCTGCTGTTCCGCTTTCTCCGTCTCGGTAAGGCCTTCTCCTTTCGCCTTTTTGGCAAGTTGGTTAATCCTATTAATGGTTTCATTGGTTATTTTCATCACATTTTCCTTTCCAGCAGTGCGATAAACTCCTTTTCAAAGGCCCGGTCATCCTCGATCGTACGCTTTGGGAAACCTTTGGTATGCCGTCCCCGCCGGCGTACTTCTCGCTTTACGTGGCGCTCAAACAGGAACTTATCCATGTTCTGTTCTGTAAATTCAATTCCATTTTGGTTGAGGGCGAACGCGCCCTTCCCCAAAGCCATGGCGGCGACGCCAAAATCCTGGGTCACCACAAGGTCACCCGGTTTTGTTAAATTAATGAGCTTTACATCTGCGCTATCTGCCCCTTTATCCACTGTTATAACCCGGCTGTACCCATCATACAATTCGTGGCTGGTGTCAATCACCATCGTCACAGGAATTCCCCTCTTTTTGGCCTCGCGTACGATGATCGATTTCACCGGGCAGGCATCCGCATCAACGAGCACTTTCATTTACCTGCTCCTTACCACTGAATACACAAAGCCAGATACAAGGAGGAACCTGGCTGGTGTAGGATACACGGTGCCTCATTCCCGCTGGCAGCAATATCCAATCTCCTGTCCGAAGGACTGTCACCTCGCCGTTTTCGTATTGGATGTGTCCTTCCCCTTGTAACACAGCGACCCACTCATCCTCCCCTTGATCGTACCAAAAGCCCGCGGGGGAAATCTGCCCGTTGGAAACGATCCGCTCAACGCGGACAGCATCATTGCAGTACAAAATATCGTTTTTTTCTTCTTCTATAGCATCACCTAAGTAAGCGAAAAGGTTCATAAGCGCCTCCAAAACAACTTAAAAAACAGCAAAATTCAATTATACAAGATATTTTAACACAATTTTCAGAAAAAATCATCAAAAATCTTTGCAAAATGGTATAATTTGCCGTATACTATAATTAGTTACGGGGTTTTATTTAAATATGTATTTTTTATTTTAATAATGTATACTATTTGACTATTATCCGTATTTTGCATTTTTTGGCGATAAAATAAGCACAATTAATAAGAATAAATGGTACATTTCATTTATTCTTATCAATTGTGCTATATCAACAAACTCATTCAAAAGGTATAGTTTTGAATAACTTTTATGGGAAATAATTGACAAAAATTAGAATTGTGATATACTCATTGTAGAGGACTACAGATGAGTAATTTTCATCGGAGGTATATCCATGATTAAAACTGCTAATGTCCTCAGCAAAATTGAAAAGGAATTCCTCTCCATGTCTGAAGTGGAGAAGAAGATTGGCGGCTATATTCTGCGCTATCCAGAAAAAGTCGTTAACCTTACGATGCGCACCCTGTCTCGGGAAACCGGGGTTTCAGAGGGCAGCATTGTAAACTTTTCCAACAAATTGGGATTTGAAGGATTCACAAGATTAAAAATCGGTATCGCCCAGTCGCTGGGAAGCCATGAGCACTACCTATTTGACGATGTGGAAGACGGAGATTCGCCCAAAGACGCAATGAAAAAAATGATGGATAATGCCATCGCGTCTTTCCGCGCAACTTTTAACGCCATTCACACTAATGAACTGCAAAAGGCAGTCGACCTGATGTTGGGCGCTAAGAAGCAGATCGTCTTCTACGGAGTTTCAACTTCCGCTATACTGGCATCCGATGCATGCTATCGTTTTATGCATTTAGGGTTGCAGTGTTCAGCGGTGACGGATGGTTTTATGCTCCCCGTGTCCGCTTCTATGCTGGATGAAAACTGCCTTGCGGTGGCTTTTTCTCACACCGGCCGCACCGATGAAATCGTGGATTCCATGAAAATCGCCAAAAAACAGGGTGCCAAGACCATGTGCATCACCAGTTATTCCAGTGGCGCATTGGCCAAAATGTGCGATGTTAGCTTAATTGCTGTATCCAAGGAAACGACTCAGGTGTATAGCCTGCCTGTTGCCTCCAGAATGACGCATTTGTTGCTCATGGATACCCTGTGTGCCTATATTTCTGCAAAGCAGAAAGATGTTATGGTGGAAAAGCGTTCGATTTTCAACGAGAGTATGGATCGTCATTATCAGCGTTACTAATCCAGATTTCTCTATTGACATCTCCTTTTCAATCTGCACGATTTTTACAGTAAAGAAGGATTTGTCATGGATGAACCGCGCATGTCTACCTCTGGTGTCCTATCGTTAGGCGCCATCTGTTTTCTTTCCTACAACGCCTGCTACGTTGGAAGAAGTATTCTCAGCGCCATTATGCCGGAAATGGCGCAGGCGACTAATTTTTCCAGTTCGACGCTCGGCTTGTGGGGATCGATGTTTTTTTTCACCTATGGTGTCGGCCAAATCATCAACGGCTTAATGGGGGATCGGATCAAAGCAAAATGGATGGTCTCCGCCGGCCTTTTTTTGTCAGGGATTGTCATCGTCTTTTCCTCCTGTACCGCATCTTCTGTTGTCGGGGGAATTTGTTGGGCGGCATGTGGTTTCCTGCTCTCTATGTTGTGGGGGCCACTCTCTAAAGTCATCGCAGAGAATACAACCGCTCAAACGGGTCGTATTCTTATGACCGCCCTAAGTGCCGCTTCTATTGTTGGCACCATGGTTGCCTACTTAATCGCCTCCGCTACATCTGCGCAGCACCAATGGAGATGGGCGTTTTATAGTACAGGAATTGTACTGGTCCTAACCGGGGTTTTATGGTTTGTGATCTTACATATCTGGGAACGAAAAAAATTTCTGCGAACCGTTTCCCTGACCACAGCGGAGGAAAAGGGTTTGTTTTCTTTGTTCACCCTGCTCCGCAAGCACGAAATTTTCCCGGTTTTGCTTTTTACTATCATCAATGGAATTGTCCGAAATGCTGTCGCGTTCTGGATACCCACCTATATCACCGAACAATTTCAAGTGATACCGGCTACTTCATCCGCGATAACCAGCGCCTTACCCATCTTCAACCTGATCGGCACTTTCTTGGGTCTCAAGCTGCTCAAAAAATGTAAGGAAAATGAATACACGGTCTCCATTATACTATTTGCCATTTCCACGGCCATGTTTTTGCTCATGACACTGACGGGAAACAGATTTTTTATTCTGACAATTGTCGCCCTGTTTCTGGCCAACGCCGCTATGGCAAGCGGATGCAATATGGTATTCAGTGTATACTGCTTAAGATTTCGGGAAACCGGAAGGGTATCAGCCATCACAGGATGTTTGGATGCCGTCAGCTATCTCTTTGCTGCTCTCGCCAGCCCTATTTTTTCCTCCATTGTCTCGGAAACCGATTGGAACACTACCGTACTCATTTGGGCAATTCTGACAGCAATTGGAATGTTTGCTGCCATAACCGCCTATCGAAGTGAAAAAAAGGCAAAAATAATTGATATCAAAGTATAACCATTACAGATAAAGCCCCCGCAGGTATGAACCTGCGGGGGCTTTTATATTGTGATTAATCAAGAACAACTCTCTCGGTTTCTTTATCAAACAGGTGAATTTTGTTAACATCAATCGCCATTTTAATGACATCTCCAGCCTTAGCAGTAGACCTTGGAGATACACGGGCAATCAAATTTCTGCCAGCACATGTAACATACAGATAAGTCTCAGCACCCATCAACTCGGTTACATCAACTGTGCAGTCGATAATGCCTGTAGAAGCGGCGGAGAGGAACATCTCCTCATCTTTGAGATCTTCCGGACGAACGCCCAAAATCATGCCTTTGCCAATATAGGCCTCCAGCTCAGGTGTTCTCTTTCCTTCTGGCAATTCGATTTCATAGCCGTTATTCTCCGCACCCTCTACATCGTCAAAAACAACAACCAATTTGCCGTTTCTTTCCTGTAGGGTAACGTCGACGAAGTTCATCTGAGGAGAGCCGATGAAACCTGCAACAAACACATTAACCGGTTTGGAGTACAGATTCTGTGGAGTATCAACCTGCTGAATAAAACCGTCCTTCATAACAACGATTCTGGTACCCATTGTCATAGCTTCGGTCTGGTCATGGGTTACATAAATAAAGGTTGTACCGAGACGGATATGGAGTTTGGAAAGCTCTGTTCTCATCTGGGCACGGAGTTTCGCATCCAAGTTGGACAGGGGCTCATCCAGAAGGAATACCTGAGGTTCACGGACAATAGCGCGGCCCAATGCGACACGCTGCCGCTGACCACCGGACAAAGCCTTTGGTTTACGGTCGAGCAAATGAGTAATGTCCAAGATCCGGGCAGCCTCATCAACACGGCGTTTGATTTCATCTTTCGGGGTCTTGCGGAGCTTCAAACCGAAAGCCATGTTATCAAATACCGTCATATGGGGATACAGTGCATAGTTTTGGAAAACCATTGCGATATCGCGGTCTTTGGGAGCGATATCGTTTACCAGTCTGTCGCCGATGTACAATTCGCCTTCTGAGATTTCTTCCAAGCCGGCGATCATTCTCAGTGTGGTAGATTTACCACAACCGGAAGGACCAACCAGAATGATAAACTCTTTATCTTCGATGTCCAGGTTGAAATCAGAAACGGCGGTTACGCCACCAGGATACTTTTTATAAATACCTTTTAGTGTTACGCTTGCCATAAAACGGACCTCCTATTTTTTGACGTATAGTGTTGGATTTCTTATTAATACTATAACAAATTTCTTTCCCGATAGATAGTTCTTTATTGTCCAAAGATTAAAAAATCAATTTGTATAGATTGCCCAATACTTTTTAATTTTTTATCTAATCAATAGATTTCGACTAAAAACAAAAGCAAATAAGTGATAATTGAAAAATTTAATCGATTTTATCTATTTTTGATTAATTTCATGCATAAATCCTGATTCAGTCAGGGAGCAAATATCTCCTCCGACGATTTTCCCCTCTGAAATCAGCAGATTTGCACGAATATCATCCGGATAGTTTGGATAATTCGTTACGATATAACAAAAACGTTTGACCCTTTCACCCGCATACTTTTTCAAATCAAAGCCCTGCTTTTTCTGAATGTCATTGTATTGCTCATAGACGTCGTTAAATACCGGTGGGATTTGTACTTCCACGATTTCACAGGGCTCCGGCTCAACCTGCCAGCCAAAGCTCTCCAGGTAGGCAATCCGCTCTTCGTTGGTGCCGCCGGAAATACTCGCTTTTCCACCCGTAGGCACAGCCCGTTCGCCGGAAAACAACAAAACTGCGGCGACACAAATCACAAGTACAACCAAAGAAAGTATGGCCCATTTTTTCTTTGGCATTCTCATTGAAAGTACAAACATGCAACTTCCTCCTATAAAACAATCTAGCATTCCCCGGAATATGGGAAAGTATTCTCATTTTATAGGTATGCCAAATTTAAATGGACCATACCGCTTTTTTCTATTTCAAATGTAAATCATTCTTCTTGCGCTTTGGAATTCGCGATAACAGTTGCTTCCAGGTTGGAGGGCAACGGGTCGTACCGCTCAAATACAAAGGTAAAGCTACCGCTTCCCTGGGTCATCTGACGGACAAGGGTGGCAAAATCCTGCATCTCACTCATGGGGACTTCCGCTTCAATTTCGGTCATGCCGTCTTCAGCGGCATTCATACCCAGCACCCGTCCACGCCGTTTGTTCAGCTCTCCCATCATATCACCGGTGGTGGTATCGGGGACAAAGACACTCAGCTTTCCAATCGGTTCCAAAATAATGGGGGAAGCCTGAGGCAGGCCCGATTTGTAAGCCAGTGTTGCCGCCATTTTAAACGACATCTCTGAAGAGTCAACCGGGTGGTAGGAGCCGTCAACCAAAGTCGCTTTTAATCCCACAACGGGATACCCTGCCAAAGTGCCATGCTTGACGCAATCGCGGAGGCCTTTTTCCACCGCCGGGAAGAAGTTACGGGGAACAGCTCCTCCAAACACCTTTTCTTCAAAGATCATATCGTCGCTGTCGCATGGTTCAAATTCGATCCAAACGTCGCCGTACTGGCCATGGCCGCCACTTTGCTTTTTATGTTTTCCTTGTACTTTGACCTTTTTGCGGATGGTTTCCCGATAAGCCACTGTAGGCGGTTCTAAGGTGACATCGACGCCAAATTTAGACTTCAGCTTAGCAACTGTCACATCCAGATGCTGTTCG
Source organism: uncultured Oscillospiraceae bacterium (assembly GCA_904396495.1). Taxonomy (GTDB): domain Bacteria; phylum Bacillota; class Clostridia; order Oscillospirales; family Ruminococcaceae; genus Fumia. The sequence continues at coordinate 67,574 of CAJFOJ010000032.1, read as the reverse complement.
CCTAAACCGCCCAGCACCTGCTCATGGGTTTCGTTGTTGACGACAAAGGACAGTGTGGGATCTTCCTCCAACAGGCGGGTGATTCCTTGTGAAATCTTGCTCTCATCCCCTTTTCCCACCGGCTTGATGGCCATGGAATAGCAGGGAAGTGGGAATTCAGGCTTTGTAAGGACAACCGGCTTCTTAGGAGAGCACAAGGTGTCACCGGTATTGGCGTTTAATTTGCTGATGGCGCAGATATCACCGGCCTTGACCTGCTTGATTTCCTCCTGCTTTTTGCCGCGGATAAAAAGGAGCTTGCCGATTTTTTCCGGCTGTCCCGAAGTCATATTTACAAGCTCAGTATCAGGGGAGAGCTTGCCGGAAATCACTTTTACATAGGAGAGCTTGCCGACAAAGGGGTCGGCTATGGTTTTGAAGACAAAGGCCACCGGATCACCGTTCTCGTCACAGGGTACCTCGACAATATCGTCGCCGGAAATTCCCTCTTCCCCGCCTTTTTCAGCGGCGGAAGGAAGCATTTCCACCATGTCGTCCATCAAGAGGTCAATCCCCTCCATCGTAAAGGAGGAACCACAGAAAACAGGGGTTATCTTGCCGTCTATCACGCCTTTGTGAATTCCTTGAATCATCTCTTCGTGGGTGTACTTTTCACCGGAGAAGTATTTGTCAAAAAGTGCGTCATCCGTCTCAGCCACCGCTTCGCTAATGGCGGTGACCAGTCCGTCGATACGGTGTTCAGAATCCGGCATAGGAACTTCTTTCCGATTGCCGTTTTCATATGTATAAGCCTTCATCTCCACCAGATCGATGTAGCACTGAACCTTGGAATCCTTCACATAGGGGACGACCAAAGGACAGATGGAAGGACCGAAGCTGGCTTTCAAACTTTCCAGCACTTTATAGAAGTCTGCGTGTTCCTGATCCATCTTGGTGACAAAAATCATGCGGGATTTTTGCATCTTTTCCGCCATTTTGTAGGCCTTTTTGGCCCCTACGGTGACACCCGACTTTCCGGAAACCGCTATGAGGACGCTACCTGCCGCCCGAATTCCCTCGCTCATACCCAGCGCAAAATCAAAAAGCCCGGGAGCATCTAACAGGTTGATTTTGGTATTTTTATATTCGACGGGATCAATGGAAAGGTTTAAAGAAGCCTTGCGTTTAATCTCCTCTGTATCATAGTCGGACACGGTATTTCCGTCGGCAACTTTTCCCAGCCGGTCGGTGCAGCCTGCTTTAAACAGCATAGCTTCGACAAGACTGGTTTTGCCGCTTCCGCCGTGTCCGACGACAGCAACGTTTTTAATATTGTTGGCACTGTACTCTTTCATAACTTACCGCTCCTTATTTATCTGATTTAGATTTTTGCAGGGAGAATAATGAATCTTTTACTGCAAATTGACATCAAATTTCCAAATTATACAATTTATATAAAAAGGAGTATTTGAACGAAGTTATTATAGCATATTTTACTATTCTAAACAAGATAAAAAAAAGAAAAAACCGCAAAACTTTCTCAGATAGCGTAAAAGTTTTTGCGATTTTTCTGTTTAATGTGTATATCTTAAATACTTGGCGAAAAATATTTATTATAAAAACAGGCGGCCCAAACAGGCCGCCGCAACCGTTATTTGTTGTCAAACATATCCTTTAATTTTTCGGCAAAGGACTTCTTCTTCTGGGTCTGTTTTTCGCTCAGGGAATCCTCAAATGCTTTCAGTTTATCCATCTGCGTTTTAGATAGGTTTTTGGGCACATCGATAGTGATGGTAACAAACTGGTCTCCCCTTCCCCTTCCGTTTAATCGCTGAACGCCTTTTCCGCGGAGACGGAAAGTAGTCCCCGGTTGGGTTCCTTCCGGCAGGGTGTATTTCACATTGCCATCAATAGTAGGCACCACCAGTTCATCGCCGGCAACCGCCTGATAATAGCTGACTGGCATCTCACAGTAAATGTCATAACCCTTCCGTTTAAAGAGAGTATCGGGGCGCACTGCGATCAATACCAGCAAATCGCCATTGGGGCCACCATTTGTCCCGGCGTTACCCTGACCGCGAATAGATAGAGTCTGACCGTCGTCGATGCCGGCCGGTACCTGGATTTCCACTTTTTTGGTATTGCTGACAGAGCCGCGTCCACTGCATTTAGGGCAGGAGCGCTCAATAATTTTGCCCCTCCCTTGGCATTTGTCGCAAGTCCTTTGGCTGCTGATGACGCCAAAGGGCGTCCGCTGCTGGTACCGCACCTGTCCGGTGCCGTTACAGTCGGGACAAGTTTTCATAGCAGTGCCGTTTTCCGCTCCGGTTCCATGGCAGTCGGGGCAGGACTCAGAGCGGCTGACGCTGACCGTCTTACTAACGCCCTTGCACGCTTCAAAAAAGGAGATAGCCACCTGAATCCGAATATCGGTGCCCCTGCGTGGAGCGTTGGGATTCTGGCGGCGGGACGACCCGCCGAAGCCGCCGCCGAAAAAGCCTTCAAAAATATCCCCTATGTCACCCATATCAAATCCAAAGCCGCCGGAGCCGTAAGCTCCTCCCGCGCCGCCGCCAAAGGAGGGATCCACACCCGCATGGCCAAACTGGTCGTACCGGGAGCGTTTCTGGGGATCGGACAGGACCTCATAGGCCTCGTTGACCTCTTTGAATTTCGCTTCCGCTTCTTTGTCATCGGGGTGCAGGTCGGGATGATATTTTTTCGCCATTTGGCGGTATGCTTTTTTCAGTTCGTCTTCCGAGCAGCCTTTTTGCACGCCGAGCACTTCATAATAATCTCTTTTGTCAGCCAATGGCATTACCTCCCATGATGTAGGGCAAGGTGGACGCCGCCCTACTTGTTAGACAGCACCATAGGGCAGACTGTGTTGAGCCCGCCCCATGACACCCATCTATTGTATTGCAATTATTTGTTGTCGTCAACCTCTTTGAAATCGGCGTCGACCACGTTAGGATCAGAATTTGTGCTGTCACTATTCGCTCCGCCCATGTCGGGGCCGGGGCCAGCCTGCGCTCCCTGTGCCGCCTGAGCCTGCGCCTGATAGAGCTTCTCGGAAACTGAGTAGAAAACTTTCTGGAGCTCATCCTGCTTTGTCTTGATAGCTTCGATGTCGGTTCCTTTGAGAGCCTCTTTCAAAGCGTCGATCTTAGCTTGCAAGTCTGCTTTTTCGGAAGCGTCGATCTTATCGCCGATTTCGCCCAAGGTCTTTTCAGATTGGAATACCATCTGGTCGGCGTTGTTGCGGATATCCACATTTTCACGAGCCTTTTTATCCTCTGCCGCAAAAGCCTCAGCCTCTTTGACAGCCTTGTCGATGTCCTCCTTGCTCATGTTGGTGGAGGAAGTAATGGTGATCTGCTGCTCCTTGCCGGTGCCAAGGTCTTTAGCGGACACATGGACAATACCGTTGGCGTCGATATCAAAAGTAACCTCGATCTGCGGGACACCGCGGGGAGCCGCAGGGATGCCGTCTAAGTGGAACATGCCCAAGGTCTTGTTGTCTTTTGCAAATTCCCGCTCTCCCTGAAGGACGTGAATCTCAACCGAGGTCTGACCGTCAGCAGCGGTGGAGAAAATCTGAGATTTCTTGGTGGGAATGGTGGTATTTCTCTCGATGATCTTAGTAAAGACACCTCCCAAGGTCTCAAGTCCCAGAGACAAGGGAGTGACGTCCAAGAGCAGCAGGCCCTTGACCTCGCCGCCCAAAACACCGCCCTGGATAGCAGCGCCAATTGCAACGCACTCGTCAGGATTCAGGTTCTTAGAGGGTTCTTTGCCGGTGGCTTTCGCGACGGCTTCCTGCACGGCGATAATTCTGGTGGAACCGCCGACCAGCAAAATTTTATTTAAGTCGGAAGCGGAGAGTCCCGCATCTGACAGAGCCTGTTTCACCGGTCCCATGGTAGCCTCTACCAAGTCCGCGGTCAATTCGTTGAATTTGGCGCGGGTGAGCGTCATATCCAGATGCTTCGGTCCGGTGGCGTCGGCGGTGATAAAGGGAAGGTTGATCTGAGAGGTAGTGACGCCGGAAAGCTCAATTTTCGCTTTCTCTGCGGCCTCTTTCAACCGTTGCATCGCCATTTTGTCGTTTCTCAAATCGACGCCCTGATCTTTTTTGAACTCGTCGGCCATCCAGTTGATGATGCGCTGGTCAAAGTCGTCGCCGCCCAAGTGGTTGTTACCGGCGGTTGCCAGAACTTCCTGCACGCCTTCTCCCATCTCGATGATGGAAACATCGAAGGTGCCGCCGCCCAGGTCGTAGACCATGACCTTCTGGTCGCCCTCTTTGTCCATACCGTAGGCCAAAGCCGCTGCGGTAGGCTCATTGATAATACGCTTTACATCCAATCCGGCGATTTTGCCGGCATCTTTGGTCGCCTGGCGCTGTGCGTCGGTAAAGTAGGCGGGAACGGTGATGACCGCTTCGGTGACTTTTTCGCCCAAGTACCCCTCTGCATCGGTTTTCAGCTTCTGCAAAATCATCGCGGAGATTTCCTGGGGGCTGTAAGATTTGCCGTCGATGGTCACCTTGTAATCCGAACCCATATGACGTTTGATAGAGCTAATGGTCCGGTCGGGATTGGTGATTGCCTGACGCTTTGCAACCTGGCCCACCATTCTTTCGCCGTCCTTGGAGAACGCCACAACCGAGGGAGTGGTTCTCGCACCTTCGTGGTTTGCGATAACGACGGGCTCGCCGCCTTCCATAACTGCTACACAGGAGTTTGTCGTACCCAAGTCAATTCCAATGATTTTTCCCATAATAAATTCCTCCTCAATCTATTTCATAACGGTATCTGCGATTTATCTCAAAAATACTACGGATTGGCGACCGCCACCATGGCGTGGCGAATAACTTTTTCGCCGATCTTATAGCCTTTTTGCAAAACGTTTGCCACAACGTTTTCCCCTAGGTTTTCATCCTCTATACGACTAACCGCATAGTGAAGTTCCGGGTCGAATATCTGGCCTTTGGCGTCAATTTCCTCCACGCCCATTTTGGTCAGGGTGTCTTTGAGGGAGGTGAAAATCATCTCCACTCCCTTTTTAAAATCAGCGTCCGCGCATTCAGTTTGAAGGGCCCGCTCAAAGTTATCTAAGACAGGCAAGAGCTCCGAAATACATTTAGTTTTAGCCACGGCGCCAATTTCCTCTTTTTCCTTAAGGGTCCTTTTGCGGAAGTTATCGAATTCCGCCATCTGCCGAAGCAATTTGTCCTCTAGCTCCTTGTTCTTTTCCACAAGGGTTTCAGTTTCATCGGATGCTTTCTCCTGCTCCTTTACGGCTTTCTCCTCAACGGATTCCTCCACTTTTGTTTCCGGCTCTTTCTCTATAGTTTCCTTCTTGTCCTTTGCCTTGTGATCCTGCTTTGCCACTTGAGCCATCCTTCCTTTCTGCCGCGGCACTTATGCCGCTTACTTATCTATGTGAATCGTGATCTTCCGGGCCGATTACAATATCTCTTCTCACTCCCCGGCTCGGTTTGTCACGATCGGCTTCAAAGGCCTCCGTCATCAGTCTGGACACCGTATCCGACAGATATTCCACATAAGGAATAATTCTGCTGTAGTCAAGTCTGAGCGGCCCCAGCACTCCAAAGGAGCCAGCTGGGCGGTCCCCCTGGTTATAAGAGGACAAAATCAAACTGGAATTTGTAATGGCAAAATCGCCCTCTTCGTCTCCAAATATGACGTTAATGCCGTCAAATGCCTTGTCAAGCACCGCTTCCAAATCGTCTTTACGGCTCAGAAGCGCCGCCACGTCGCGGTTTTGAAAATCGCTTCGGGCGAGCAAGCTCGACTCATTTTTAATTTCCACGCTCTTTTTGCGAAGCTGATTGGTAATGTCGTAAACACCGTACAAAAGCGGCGCCAACCCCACCATGTAACTTCCCAGCGCTACGCCCAACTCCAACACCTTTTCGTTAGTCAAGTCCTCCACCCGGAGCCCCGTAATGTTGGCTTGGATAAAATTGACAAAATAATCAATCTGCTCGTGGCTCAGGTCGAACTCCAGCCTACAAACCCTGTTTTCCACTGCGCCGTTTGAGGTGAGCATCAGCAAAGCGTACAGCCGGCGCCCCGCTGGAATGACTTCCACGTGAGTAATCACCGAAAAACTCATCTGCTCCGATTTGCTGATCACGGCACAACCGGTCATATCGGCCAACAGCTCCATCGCATTGCTGATAACAGTCTTGGGGTTTAAATCCCCTTTGACCAGCTTTTGCTCAGTGGCCGCCTTCTCTTCTTCTAATAGAGGGACCTTCTGCATCAAATGGGAGATGTAAAACCGATAGCCACGATAAGACGGCGTCCGCCCTGCCGACGTATGAGGCTGCTCTAAGTAACCCAAACGTTCCAAGACAGCCATGTCGTTTCTTATGGTAGCGGAGGAGACCGCGTGCTTGAATTCTTCAGCAATCACCTTGGAACCCACTGGTTCACCGGTTTTGATATACCGCTCCACAACTGTCTTGAGAATCTGGAGTTTGCGCTCGTTCAGTTCCTTCACGGTATCACCTCTTTTTGTTTTAGCACTCTTAATCTTTGAGTGCTAAATATAATTTAACACGGATTTCCAGAATTGTCAAGGGCGAATTTTAAACGATTTATGAACTTTCATTGCCAATTTTATTTTTCTTTTTTAAGATATCACGGCATTAGCAAAAGCAGAAGCCCGAAAACAAAGTTTTTTGCAATATTTCTTTTTCCTTCTTGCAAAAATACTGGAACATGATATAATAAACGCAGGATCAGATGTTTAATTTAACATCTAATAACACAAAGAGCGGCGAGCCACAACGCAGGCGATTTATTCTAAAAAACGATTTTTATAATATTGATGAATCAACTCATACAGCGCAAAGAAGTAGAAACCAATTTTCATTGATGCGCAATCAAAGTTGTACCGACGGCTCAATAGGAATGAAAAGGCGGGAATCTCCGCCAGAAGAAAGGCTGTATTTTTATGGATATTATTGAACAAATTACAGCAAAATGGCGCACCTTCTCCAAAGGGCAAAAACGGATCGCCAACTATATCCAAGAACACGCTGACAAAGCGGCGTTTATGACGGCTGCAAAGCTGGGGCAGACAGTTGGCGTCAGTGAGTCCACCGTGGTCCGCTTTGCCTACGAACTGGGTTTTAACGGATATCCTGAAATGTCCAAAGCTCTTCAGCAGACCATCAAAACCCAGTTGACATCAGTCCAACGGATCGCTGTCACCAAGGAACGGATCGGCAACGACGACATTTTAAATAAGGTATTGCAGTCTGACATGGAAAAAATTAAGCGGACGCTGGAGGAAACCTCCCATCAGGATTTTGAACGGGCTGCAACCGCTATCTCAAATGCTCGCAACATTTACATCATCGGTGACCGAAGCGCTTCCGCTCTGGCCCGTTTTATGGAGTACTATTTTAACTTGATGTTCAACAATGTCCGGATGGTTCACACCTCCAGTTCCAGCGAGCTGTATGAACAGATTATCCGGCTAGGAAGCAGCGACGTATTGATCGGTATCAGCTTTCCCCGGTATTCTAACCTGACAGTCCAAGCCTTTGAGTTCGCCGCCAAAACCGGCGCTCCCGTCGTAGCCATTACAGATGGCCCCAGCTCTCCCTTGGCGAAGGACGCCACGGTTTTGCTCACCGCCCGCAGCGACATGACCTCCTTTGTGGATTCATTGGTAGCACCGTTGAGCCTTATCAACGCTCTGATTGCAGCTGTTGGATTGCAAAAACAGGAGGAAGTTATGTCCACCTTCAACCATCTGGAACACATCTGGGCAGAATACCACGTCTATCAGAACAGCGAAAAGAAAGACTCCGCAGAATAGAAAGGATTTTATGAGCTACGATCTGATTGTCATAGGCGGCGGCGCAGCTGGAATGACAGCAGCTTGCATGGCAGCGGGACGTTACGGGAAATCCGTCCTGTTGTTGGAGCGGAACCCCCGATTGGGAAGAAAGCTCCTCATAACTGGTAAAGGACGCTGTAACATCACAAACAACTGCGATATAAACGGCCTCATTGCAAATATTCCCAGAAATCCTCGGTTTCTATACTCGGCTTTTCATAATTTTTCCTCAGAAGATACTATTTCCTTTTTTGAAAACTTAGGCGTGCCGGTAAAAACCGAACGGGGTAACCGGGTCTTTCCCCAGTCTGACCGGGCGCTGGATGTAGCCAATGCCCTGGAGCGGGAGCTTCGCCTTCTAAAAGTGGAAATTCGCACCGAACGGGCGCTCCAGCTGTTACTGGACGGCGGGCATGTCACCGGCGTCCGCTGTGAAAGCGGTTCGGAATATTTAGCTTCCTCAGCCATCATTGCCACAGGAGGTAAATCCTATCCCCTCACCGGTTCTACAGGTGACGGCTATGAGCTGGCAAAGCAAGCTGGGCATTCCATCGTTCCGCTAACCCCCTCCCTCATCCCCGTTCTCACTGAAGAAACAGATGTGAAAGAAATGCAGGGGCTTTCCCTCAAAAACGTCATCTTGACGGTTTCTCAAAAGGGAAAAAATATTTACTCTGAGTTGGGGGAGATGCTTTTTACTCACTTTGGTGTCAGCGGACCGCTTGTACTATCCGCGTCAGCGCACATGAGGGAAGCGGACAAACGGCAGTACCGGATGGAAATTGACCTAAAGCCTGGTCTCACGGAAGAACAGTTGGACAAACGGCTCCTCCGGGATTTTTCCCAAAATCTCAACCGGGATATTATCAACAGCCTGAACGCCTTACTTCCCCGCAAGCTAATCCCGGTAGTGTTAAAGCGCTCCGGTATACCCTTTGAAACAAAAATTCACGAAGTCACCAAAGCGGAGCGGCAGTCCCTCCTTCACGCCATCAAAGCCTTTTCTCTCCATCCCACCGGCTTTCGGCCCATTGAGGAGGCCATCGTCACCAGTGGCGGCGTAAACGTCAAAGAGGTGAATCCCAAGACAATGGAATCAAAGCTCACGGGGGGTCTGTTCTTTGCCGGCGAAGTGCTGGACGTTGACGGCTATACCGGCGGATTTAACCTGCAAATCGCTTTTTCCACCGCCCATCTGGCGGCGTTATATGCGTAAAATCGGCGTCGTATGAAACGACGCCGATTTTTTTATTTAGTGCCTTTAGGCTTAACAAAAAAACCCGACAAGTGACGAAAAATCGTCACCTGTCGGGTTTTGATTTCAGCTACCAGCAAATCCGATTGAGCATCCCGTTCATATAGGCGATGGCAATGCCGAAGTTCGTCATCGGCACTCCGAACTGCTCCGCTTCGCTGATTTTGGAGAGCATGTTCTTGCGGTTGACCATGCAACCTCCGCAATGAAGAATGAGCTTGTACCCCTCCATATTGTGGGGAAAACCCTGCCCGGAAAACAGCTCAATCTCGAGCTTGCCGCCCACGTATTTTTGGAGCAGCCGGGGAAGCTTTTCCCTTGCAATGTCATCGAGGAGGGCATGATGGGTGCAGGATTCCATAATCAGCACCCGGTCGCCAGGTTTCAAAGACGAAATCGTCTTGGCCCCCTCCACAAAGCTCTGGATATTACCCTTGTTCTCCGACAAGAGCACCGAAAAGGAGGTGAGGGGGATTTCCTTTGGGAGCATCCCGTCCACCTCTTTGAATACCTGGGAATCGGTAATCACCAGTGCTGGCGGTTCCTTGAGCAGTTGAAGCATCGGCGGCAGGTCGGCTGGCTTCAACACCACTGTTCTGCAATCGTTGTCCAATAAATCTCTAATGGTCTGCACCTGGGGGAGGATGAGCCGCCCCTTGGGGGCCTGGATATCCTGCGGGGCCACCAAGATTACCAAATCGCCGGGTTTCACAAGGTGTCCCGTTAAAGAGGGAATCTCAAAATCACAGTCGGCATGCTGAATGAGGAATTTTTTAAAGGCCCCCATCTCTGCGGGGTTGGAGGCATCGATAGATAACGTGGGCACTTCGAAGGGAAGAGCAGTTTCCTCCTCCGTCCCAAACCGGTTAACCACACAGACAGTCTTCACCTTGTGTTCCCGCAAAAGGTCGAGATATCGCCGTTCCTCTTCAAATTCTTTCTGCTCTGACGAGACCACCAAGACCGCCAAATCGGTTTTTCGCACCACCTCCAGCGTTTTTTCGAGCCGCTGTTTTCCCAAAACGCTGTCATCACAGAACCCCGCCGTATCGACGAGCACCACCGGCCCGATGGGAAGCAGTTCCATCGCCTTGTAGACGGGGTCAGTGGTGGTTCCCGCCACGTCGGAGACGATGGAGATTTCCTGGCCCGCCAAATTATTTAACAGGGTGGATTTGCCGCTGTTGGTGCGGCCGAAAAAGGAGATGTGCAACCGGTTAGCCCGGGGCGTATCCTGCATGTTGTTCCCTCCTTTTAGAACCGGAAATCCCGGCGGTTGGAGTTTTTGATGTCCTCGATGTGCTGGGAGGCAATGGCCCTGACCTTTTCCTTGGGAATCTTCTTAAGTTCCTCGTCAATCAGCGCAAAGCCGATTTTTTTGGTCTCCTCCGACGCATAATCCACCAGGTATTCGGTCAGGGTCATCAAAGCGTTTGGATGGCAGCAGTTTAAAATCTGCCCGCTCTTGCAAAGGCTCATAAACCGGTCTCCCGTTCTCCCCTCCCGGTAACAGGCGGTGCAGAAGGACGGGATGTGCCCATTTTCCATCAGCCAGCGAACTACCTCGTCCAAAGTGCGCTGGTCGGAGACATCAAACTGTTCGGAATCGTGGGGGCGTTCTTCCTCGGTGTACCCGCCGACAGAGGTGCGGGAGGCGCCGCTGATTTGAGAGATGCCCAGGTTGAGCACCCTTCCCCGCACCTCTTCCGACTCTCTCGTGGAGATGATCATCCCGGTGTAGGGCACCGCCAAGCGGATACAAGCAATGATCTTTTCAAACATCTCGTCGGGAATCGAGTTGTCAAAGACGTCCGGGTCGATGTCGTCAGCGTGTTTGACCCTCGGAACGCTGATGGTGTGAGGGCCAACGCCGTGGACGGCCTCCAAATGCTCGGCGTGCATAATGAGTCCCGCGAATTCGTATTTATAGAGTTCCAGTCCGAACAGTACCCCCAGTCCCACGTCGTCTATACCGCCCTCCATGGCTCGATCCATGGCCTCGGTGTGGTAGTCATAGTCGTGTTTTGGCCCAGTGGGATGAAGCTTTAAGTAACTCTCTTTGTGGTAGGTCTCCTGGAACAGGATATAGGTGCCGATCCCCGCCTCTTTTAACTTCCGGTAGTTTTCCACCGTGGTAGCGGCTATGTTTACGTTAACCCGGCGGATCGCCCCGTTTTTGTGATTGACGCTGTAAATGGTTTTGATACAGTCGAGGATGTACTCAATCGGGTTGTTGACAGGGTCCTCCCCTGCCTCAATGGCCAACCGCTTGTGTCCCATGTCCTGCAATGCGATGACTTCCTGCCGCACCTCCTCCTGGGTGAGCTTTTTCCGGGCGATGTGCTTGTTTTTTAGGTGGTAAGGGCAGTAGAGGCAGCCATTCACACAGTAATTGGAAAGATAGAGGGGCGCAAACATGACGATGCGGTTGCCGTAAAAAGCAAGCTTGATGTCCTCGGCGATGCGATAAATTTCTTCCACTTTTTCCGGGATATCGCAGGCCAATAGGACAGATGCTTCCCGGTGGCTGAGTCCTTTGCAGACCGTACCCGTTGCAGTTTTCTGGGGCCTTGCCTTATCTAGTATCTCGTCGATGAGCGCGACGTTGTGTTTGTTTTTCTCCGCGTATTCCAGCGTCTCTAAAATTTCTTCGTCGTTGATAAACTCCTCCGCACGGAGAGATTTGGGGTTATACACTGCCATTTCATTCGTCTCCTTATCCATTCAAATTGTCAATCATATCCATCTTATTTTTCTCAAAGACCTGTTCTCCCCATCTGGGACAAATTGTATTTCAAATCGCTCAGTTGCCGGGCGAGATCCATCTCTTTGGTCTCCCTCCCGGGGTAGATGTCGTACAAATCCCGATACCGGCTTGGCGTCACCTTCTGCATAATGACGTTGGCCCCGCAATTGAGCGCGTCCCGCAGTCCACCCTTGATATTGAGCGCCGTCGTTGAGGGAAGATTTACATCTTTTAATAGGATGCGTGACACCGCCACCGCCTTGAGAGTCAGCTGGGCGCTGCCGTCTTGGTTGCCCCGAAGCCGGGTTCCCGGATGACAGATGTAGGGGCCGATGCCCGCCATAGACACCTGTAACTCCTTTAGGTGGAGGATATCTTCGGCAAGGGTTTTCATCGTCTGGCCGGGCAGTCCCACCATAAAACCGCTCCCCAGCTCATACCCCAGCCGGTACAGCTCCTTCTGGCAGGCGAGCCGCCGCATATAGCTGCTATGTGGATGATACCGGTCGTATAACGCCTGGTCTGCCGTCTCATGCTTAATGAGAAACCGATCGGCGCCGCATTCTTTCCAGTATGCATAATGGTCAAAGGGCCGTTCCCCCACGCTCAAGGTCACGGCGAGCTCCGATTTCTCCTTGATTTCCCGGACGATTTCTCCTAAGCGCTCTTTTGTGTACCACAAATCCTCCCCGCTCTGTAGCACCAGCGTCCGGTATCCGGCTTGCGCCGCCTCCAACGCTGTCCCGACGATTTCTTCCGGCGTCATCCGGTAGCGGGCAAGATTTTTGTTCCCTGCAAACAGCCCACAGTAGGCGCAATCGCAGCGGCAGTAGTTCGAGAACTCCAAAATCGCCCGGATGTGTACCACGTCCCCGCAAAACTCTTTCCGCTGCCGGTCGGCAAATTCAAAAAGGGTAGAAAGATTCTCCTCTTCCGCCTCCAGCGCCGGGATGAGCAACTCAGGCGTCGAATCCTTTCCTGCGGCAATTTCTTTTAGAACATCAGTAATCTCACTCATGCCCTATCCTTTCGAAATAGCTGATTTGACCGAAACCCCAGGGAGCTTCCCAAGCTTTCCGGTCATGGCGCTGATCTGGTCCATCGTGCCGTCTACAATGAGGGAAATCACTGCAACCTGCCGCTCCCGATAGGGTAAACCCATCCTGCCGGCGATAATATCCCGGTATTGATGCAGCAACCCATTGATTTCATCGGATACACTGTTGTCCTCCACCACAATTCCGACGACACCCAGCCTTTTTTCCATGCAAGCAACCATCCCTTTCCATTTTGTTGTCTCTCCGCTTTCCTGAGGGCGGAGGCTCAAGCCCCCTATGGCGATTTCTGATTGGCATACAAACAAAAACTCCTCTTTGCCAGAGCAAAAAGGAGTGTATAATCATATGCGGAAAACTCCCTAATCAAATTGGGAGCCCAATGACGATACTGTTCCGTTTGCTCGGAAAATCCTCACAATTGGGTCAGAAATCTAAAAACTTTGAAAACCGGCACGCAGATGCAATCCGCCTACCCGTTTGTCATTATTTTAACGCAAATAAAACAGTTTTGCAACCCTTTTTACCAACCCTCCTCCAAAAGGTGTTTTTGAAGCTTGAACAATAGCTTTTTCCGTTCCCCATAGTCTGGCATCACTTTCTCCACTTCCCGCCAAAACCACGTAGAGTGGTTGTGGTGAAGGATGTGGCAAAGCTCGTGGACAATCACGTAATCCACTGCCTCTTTGGACGCCAACATCAGTTTCCAGGTAAAATTTAGACTGTTTTTCCCAGAGCAGCTTCCCCACCGGGTATCGGCGCTCCCCACCTTGACTGCCGACGGCACGACTCCGATGAGCCTGCTGTAAACCTCGACTTGTTTTTCGATATAATTTTGTGCCAGGCTTTTGTACAACGCGGCAATCAGCGGCTTGTTGCGGGAAAAATCCTGTTGCGGCAAAAGAAACTGCTCCCCGTCAAAGGAGGGTTTCTCACAGTCCGGCGACAGATGAACCGGGTATTCCCGCCCGAGGAACAAAAGGTGGTCCCCTTCCTCCACTGAGAAGGCCGCCTGCTTTTCAAGCTCCTGTTTGCGTTGTTTTAGCTGTGTTTCGATCCAAGATTCCTTCTGGATAAGAAATCCCTCAATGGAGGAAATAGGGGCCCGCAGCGGGGCCCGCACCTCCACCTGGGCATCTTTGGTGATGCAAATAGCAATGGTTTTCCGCTTGGAGCGGACCAGCTGATAGGGAATCATACATCCACCTCTAAATTTAGTCCTGCCTTCATTGTATCACAAATCCTTTGATTGTCCAATTGCTGGTTTTGACCATACGTGGTATAATAACTTCACAAGCAAACATCAATGCTACTTGTAAAGTGCCCAAAGGCGCATGATCTCGCTCGTGAGAATTTTTTGAAACATTTATCATCCTCTGATCCTGCAGATGCTGCACTGCAGTGGGCTTCTCCCACCTCTCAATACGGATGTAGTATAAGTTTACTTTGTGTGCTAACTCCTATTGTGTAAAATTTTTCAAAGCAAAACTTTGCTGTGGGTGATGATCACCATATTCAAAATGTCCGACGCCGTTTTATACCGTTCCATGCGGTACGCTTACGGCCTGCGAAGATACGTAAAATCTGTTGTATTAACCGCTTTGACTGCACAAACTGCGCCAGGGTGAAAGGTCATCTTTTGACGGTATCCCTGAAAAATCTTGTCCAGCCAAATCGTTATATATAGTAAAACAGGAAAGGCGGTTTCAGCTGTGAAAAAAGCAATCTGTATGTTTATCGGATTTCTTGGCTGCATTGTAATGACGGCATGTGGAATTGCCGGCGATCTCACATCTTCTATTTCTGATATTTCAGATTCTATTCCAGAAATTAATTCAGAAGACTCCTCAGGAGAACAATATCCTGCTGGAAGCCAAACCAGCATCTTCCGCTCGCTGACCGCCAACAATGGAAATCCCATCACTGGCCAATTCGATGTATATCTCTCGGAAACCGAAGCGGTATTTTTGTATATCGAAGTCCAGGAGGAGACAAAAGTGACGATGGATTTCACTTATACCACCCATGAGAAGCCGGGCGTGAAATTTGGGTATTATCTGGAGGGTGAGGACGACAAAACCACCTTTGAGTTAGAAAGCGCCACCGATGAAGCGTACGATACCGTTTGGACGGCAAAAAAAATCACCTTGCAAAAGGGAATGAATGTGTTTTACCTATCCGGCGAAGATGTCAGTTGTAGCATGCGATATGAGATCAGCGGGGCAGAGCAATCCAAAGTAACCTACGTGGGTGCTTTTCCCCGGCAAGAATTTGTTGCATAACATCCAACACTTCAAACAGAGGGGAATTCAATGGACATTGAAGCATTTAAACAGGCCTTAAATCGGGTTCAAGACGGCAACCAGCAGTCTTGTGGCATCGGAACGCTGGGGGAAAAAACACTTCATGCCGTACTTAAATATTGCTATGAACCACGGGAAGAAAACCACGAAATTAAAATTGGCGGCTATGTAGCCGATATTGTGGGAGAAAATGGCATCATTGAAATCCAGACAAGAAATTTTGACAAACTCCGCAAGAAGCTCTCCGCTTTTTTGGAGGTTTGCGACGTCACAATCGTTTATCCCGTGGCCGCCATTAAATGGCTTATTTGGATCGATCCCCAAACAGGCAGTGTTTCCTCCCGACGGAAATCTCCCCGCAAAGGCAAGTCCCAGGATATTTGCAACGAGCTTTATAAAATCCGTACCTTTTTGGCCCATCCCCGCCTCCACCTAAAAATTGTTCTGTTGGAACTGGAGGAATACCGTTACCAAAACGGGTGGGGGAACAACGGCAAGCGGGGCTCTGTCCGCTGCGACAGAATTCCCATCTCCATTTTGGGGGAGGTTTCCATCGACCGGCCGGAGGATTACTGTTCCCTCCTGCCGGACGGCCTTAAAATTCCTTTTACCACAGCGGATTTCCGCGAGGCGGCAGCTGTTCCACCCAAGGCATCCCAAACCACCGTCAATCTTCTGCACCGCTTGGGGATTATCAAACGGATCGGTAAGCAAGGGCGCAGTTTTTTATATGAAATTACCGCTGAAAGGACGGATTTGTCATGACGTTGCGGCATTTAAAAATTTTCGTCGCCGTTTGCGACTATAAAACCATCACCAAGGCATCCGAGGCACTTTATATCGCTCAACCCTCGGTGAGCCTTGCCATCAGCGAATTGGAAGACTATTATGGCGTCCGCCTCTTTGATCGGATCTCCCGCAAGCTCTACCTAACCGAAGCAGGAGAACGGGTTTTGGGATATGCTAGGCACATCACCGATTTGTTTGAAGAAATGGAACAGCGCATCAAGAACGCCGAGGCTTCCGGCACCATCCGGGTGGGGGCGAGCATTACGGTGGGCACTTGTTTGCTCCCCTTTTATGCCAAAAAATTTGAATCGGCCTTTCCTCACCTCACCTTATCGGCTACAGTGGAGAATTCCGACATCCTCGAAAAAATGGTGCTGGGAAACAAACTGGATTTAGCCCTCATCGAAGGAATCCCCCATTCTGACCAGCTCATTGTCTCCCCTTTTTTGGACGACGAATTGGTGGTTGTTTGCAGCAAGGAAAACCCGCTGTGGCGAAAAAAAGAAGTCCTCCCCGAGGAACTGACCCATCAACCACTGATTTTGCGGGAAATCGGCAGTGGCACAAGGCAGCTTTTTGACAATGCCATGATGCTCCACAACCTGCCGGTGACCCCCCATTGGGAATGCATCAGCACCCAGGCCATCCTCAACGCTGTCGCAATGGACATTGGCATATCGGTACTTCCCTTCCGTTTAGTGGACAGCGCCCTCAAAGAGGGGAAACTCAAAAGGATACCGGTAAAGGATTTAGAACTCAGGCGAAAATTTTATATTATCTACCACAAAAACAAATATCTTTCCTCAGCGCTTCAGGGCTTTATCATGCTGTGCCGTGAAGAGACCAATATTTTGGCATAAAAAAGGCAGGTGAAAATTCGCCTGCCTTTTGTGTTTGGTTTACTTTCCCTTTTAGTATTTGAGCCGGTATAAATTGGTGTCCGACTCCAGGTTCATAAAATTGTACATGACGAGAATGTCGTCAAACTCGGTGTTCTCCAGGAGTTCTGTCATCCCCTTGGGGAAGGAACGCAAATCTACTACATACACCTCGTCGTAATTGTAAGTGAGAAAGGGGGCAAAACAGTTGGAAAAGGAGTCCTTGATGAGCAGTATCCGAGAGGCCTCTCCATCCCGAGGCGTCCCGCTATTCTCACTTTTGAGCACTGTTACCCCGCCATTCCCATAAAGGAACGCAGCGTATTTGTCCCGTCCCTCCAGTTGATCGGTGTCCAGATACCCTTCCTTTTCCACCCCGTCCACCGTCACACTGTCCATGGGGATATCAAAATAGATGAGGACGTCGGGATTGACCGATGTGTTTTTGCTCTTGTTAAAGTAGGTGCCGTAAAAACCCTCCACCTCTTTCCTAGTCAGGCTGTCCAGGCTGACCGGTGTCAGGCCCTTCGCGGCACAATATTGAACATAAGCCAGGTAGGCTCCGTCCGTCGTCCAGTGATGGTCGGTGCGGTAGTAAATATACTCATCCTTGTGCTCAGTCAAAGTGGGGTACAGGTCGATGGTCTGCATATAAGTGCCCATACGGCTGTAGATGGTTTTGATCTCACTTTTCTGGTCCACCTGCTTTAACCCATACGGCAGGTTTTCCGGATAAATCTCATAAGCGCTCGGAATCACCGCCAAGGTCAAATTCTCCTTGCCCTGGGCGAACTCTTCTAGAAAGCCCAGATTTTTCTCTAGCTGCGCCGGATCAAAGGACTGATACTTTTCAAACAGCATCCCTTCCTTGCCGTAGACGATGCCGTTATTTTCCACCTTTAGAAGTCCTGTCTCCGCCTTGGATTTTAAATCAATCCACTGGTTTCGAAGGACAAACTGGTCGTTGATAAAGGTCTCATAACTTTGGGTGTAGCTATTATCCATCAATCCGTCCCAAGTAAGGGTGGGGCGCTGCTGTAAATACCGGTTTTCAAATTCTGAGAAATTTTTAACCGGCGACAATAAATCCCACACTGTAAACGCCCCGATGAAAATCCCAAAAAAGAGAATGAGCCAGAGGCAGGAATGTTTTTGTTCACGCTGTTTCATCTAATCGCCGCCCCCTTTTTAAAATCTGAAATACAAAAACGGATTATAGGACGCATCTACTAGATAAGCCACCGAAAGTAACAATACAATGCCCAAGAGCACCGTCTTGAGGATGGGGTGCTGTTGGATTTTTTTCTCGTACAGCTTTTTTAAAAGCGGAGTGGAAAAAACGCAGCATAAAATCAAGGTGACGCCGTAATTTCTCAGGTAGTAGATCCAGTCCACGCCCCCTGTAAAATCGAACATTTTCTTAAAGTACAGCCCCAACTGCCCAATATCGGTGATAGCAAAGAGCGTCCAACTGAGGATCAACAAAATAATGACATAGACATGGGAAATCCATCTGCTTTTTTCCAGGTGTTTGAGTAGCACCGTCTTCTCGATGACCAACACCACAAAAAAGAACAGGCCCCAAAAAATAAAGTTCCAGCTTGCCCCGTGCCAGAAGCCGGTACAGGCCCAGACCACAAACAAGTTAAAGTACATCCGCCAGGGCTTGACCCGGTTCCCACCCAGAGGAATGTAGAGGTATTCCCGAAACCAGGAGCTGAGCGTCATATGCCAGCGTCGCCAAAATTCGGTAATGCTGCGGGAAATGTAGGGGTAATTAAAGTTTTGCGGGAACTCAAAGCCCAGCATTTTTCCAAGGCCGATGGCCATGAGGGAATACCCCGAAAAATCAAAGTAAATCTGGAAGGAAAAGGCGATAATTCCCAGCCAGGCGAGGCCGGAAGAAATTCCCGCCACATTCATTCCCTCCACTTCTGTCCAAAGGGCGCCGATGTTGTTGGCAATAAGTACTTTACTTCCCAACCCCATAATGAACAGCCGAATGCCGTCTTCAATTTGGCAAAGGTTGATTTTCCGGTTCTTGAGCTCGTTGGATATATCCGAGTATTTGACGATGGGGCCGGCAATTAGCTGGGGAAACAGCACAACAAATGCTCCAAAGTTGATGATATTGGGCTCCGCCTCCACCTTTCCTCGATAGACGTCAATGGAGTAACTCATGGTCTGGAAGGTGTAGAAGCTGATGCCCAACGGCAAAGTCAGTGACATGGCTGGTATAGATAAACCAAACAGCCCATTTAGGTTGTCGATAAAGAAATTGGTGTACTTAAAGAAGAACAGAACCCCTAAGTTCCCTACAACCGAAAAGCAGAGGAACATCCTCCTGAGCGCCTTGCTGTCTTTAAACCGCCTCATCCCCATGCCGCAGGAATAATCAAGCAAAATGGAGTAAATCATAATCGGCAGATATTTCGGCTCCCCCCAGGCGTAAAAAAACATGCTCAATACCATGAGGGAAAAGTTTTTCAATTTTTTGGGGGACAGGTAATAAATCAAAAATGCCACCGGCATAAACCGGAATAAAAATAGAATGCTACTGAAAACCAAATCAATTCCCCCATTTATTCAAAAGTACTGAGAAAGCCTACCATCTTATAAAAGTTTTGTCAAGGATTGAGAAACAAATTAAGCTCGTTTTACTTCTATATCAAAAATACGAACGGATTTCCAAACAGGTGTAACCGCTAAGTTATTATGACACAACTTTTGACAAAAATACAGGGATTTTTTGTAATTTTACAAAAAATATACATACGCTTTTACAGATAGCCCTTTCTTTTTTCAAAATACTATCAATTTCAAAAAAGCGATTAATAAATTTCCTTTAAAAATGAGATGATATAACCCTTCAAAAAGTTTGCCTCTTGACAAAATATCCGTACCCCGTCACACTGTATGAAATAAAAATAGCAGAAGTCCTTTATCTTCGTAAAGGACTTCTGCTATTTAACGATTTTCAACCTGCTTTTTTAATGATACAAAATAAAAAAAGCGTACCCCCAACTGTACGCTTTTTTTATCTTGGTTTTCATTTTGTTTTAAAAACGCACCTCCCACTTTCTCATAAATTATCTGACCGCTGTGTGCTCACAGCTTTTGTTGACAATTGTTACTACGTTCGGACAATCGTCTTGTTAAAAGTGTCTTCCGCGAGTTTTACATCGCTGTCGAAGTCCAGAGCCGCATCCGGGTCGTCTGGCAGAACCCCAACCATGATCAGGGCAGCATAATCGCCGTTGGTTACCACCTTGGCGGCCGCTGTCCGCTCACTATTCCCCATGACTCCATAAGATGCAAATTGTTCTGTTTGTGCTTCCTTGGCACTCTCGAGAGATGAACGAACAGAATCGATCTTTCCGTCTTTGGCCCGAACGATAAGCAGCATGTCGCAATTGGTCATCATTCCGGCAATCTGCCCTTTGTAGTCTTCTACATCGTCCACATCAATTCCAAACTTATCCTTGAGAACGGCGTCATCCACGTCTTGCGGCGCATTTGGGATTACCGCCCCCACATCGGGATACTTCTCAGCAAAAGCCGAGTTGATGGCGTCAAAAATCTCTGCAGAAGTGGCGTTTTCTTTCACCTCTCCGACCAAGGAATTATCTGCCGTCCCGGAACCGTCTGACGAATTGCTGCAGGATACAAATGTAACGGCACATAGCAGAGCCATTAACAGAACTACAATTTTTTTCATCTTTCGATTGTTCCTTTCACCACAGCCACACCGGCCGCGTTCATAGTAGTAGTGTACCCAATATTTTTTTTTGTTGCGCTCTAAAATGTAAATAATATGTGAATAAGCGCCATTTCACTCCCAATTTTTGTGGAAAATGATAGCTTGACAGTCTTTTGGAGTGTTAGCAAGGGCTTCAGCGCCTGCCTCTGTCAACTCGTCCCGGCCGCGAAATCCCCAACACGCTCCTATAGAATGGATACCTGCATTTTGGGCAGTCAAGATATCCACATTGGAATCCCCGATCAAAATAGCCTGTTCTGGCCGGATCGCAAATTTTCGCAATAAGGAAAATACACCGTCTGGAGCGGGTTTTTTGGGAACCTCCGGCTTCTGGCCGCACACTGCATCAAAAATTCCATCTCCAAATATCTCCCGGCAGATGAGTTTTGCAAAGGGCTCCGCTTTATTGGACAATACCGAAAGCAAAATTTTTTCTTCCCGACATGCTGTCAGCAATTCTTGAATCCCTGGATAAGGCCCTGTAGCATCCAGGCAATGAACTTGGTAATATTTATCAAACCGTTTCTGCACATCGGCCATGCGTTCTTTTGTCCGCTTGTCTTCCGGGAGGATCCGCTCAATGAGCTTAGGAATCCCGTTGCCTACAAAGTAGCGGTATGCATCCAGCGAGTGGACAGGAAATCCATCTTCCCGCAACACAGCATTACAGCTGTTAGCCAAGTCTTGCAGCGAATCAATCAGTGTTCCATCTAAATCAAAAATACACAGTCGGATCATAAAATCTTCCCTTTCTCATCATAACGGTCTCTGTTTCTCATCCATTATAGAGGGGAAGGCAAAGAGCTGTCAAGGTCAAAACTTTAGGCGTAGGCGTCATCTATAGGTATCAGCCATAACTTTAAAACAAAATGTTACTTTTACCCCTATCAACAGAATCATTTATATTTGTGGAGTGGATTTTTCTGCACAAAAAGCAGGGCTTAGAAATACTCCAAGCCCTGCTGTATCATATTTTATACACATGAAAAGATACTTAAAATACTACAAAATGTATAATATCGACATATTATCCTTAATTCAATCGAAAATCCCCATATTTTCGTATAAGGACATGCCATTATACAAATAGTATGTAACGCGTGCAAAAGGAGCACTCAAAAGTGATTGATCTACTCTTTCCAATCACCGTCCCAATACAGATCCCTTGTAGACTAGAATCCGACCGCCGTTTCTAACCCCCAACAGAAAGAACCGTCAGTCAGTTCTCAGCTTCCAACGTCACCACATTGACACAATTTTCGAAAAGAAAAACCATTTAAGCAGCGCTAATGTAAAAATACATTATTGTATCTTTACATGAGTGCCCCTTAATTTGCGTATATTCATACTATACCACGGACAAACCATTTTGTAAAGAAAAAAATGTAAAAATTGCCAAGAAAATTGTCTTTTTCAATGTAAATTTTTCGCTACTGTGAGCAAATAAAAAAGGCTGAAACGGTTTCAGCCTTTTTACTTTACATCATATAAGAAATATTTTCAAAAACATTCCCCACTGTTTTCATGGCTTTGGCTGCTTTCTTTTTCATCTGTTTGCCCTTGGTTTTGCTAGTATGGCCCGCCACATATGCCGCAGTTCCCACCAACATTCCAGCGGCAATTCCTTTCACAACATTGCTCATTGTCTTTGTCATAATAACACCTCCCAGATTATTCGAACGGTTGTAGCAAACAGTTTTTATTTCCCATCTGCATTCCGTTATTATATTATCCCCGGAAAGTTATCTTATAATAGAGGCGATGTTTGGAAGATAAGATTCTACTAAATATACAAGCATACTGTTTTGGATTATATTTATTTTGTTTATTTTGTTTTACAGCTCTTAGAGAGATAAAAATATTTTTTGTTTTCGTCGGTGAAATTTGCCAACCAAGGCAAATTGCGATATAATACTCTTGTTGATTTTGCAGGATTTTCTGCTAAAATACCAACAATTAAAGTAATTTGCTTTCCCGCGTTTTCTTTTCTAAAATAGATTACAGATGCTGAGGTTTCTGTAATTCACGGAGGAATTCCATTATGCTTAAAAGGCCGCCTCGCGTCATTGCAATCCACGATTTGTCCGGTTTTGGCAGATGTTCTCTATCAGTTATTCTGCCCACCCTATCTGCTATGAAAGTTCAGGTATGCCCTGTCGTCACGGCGGTGCTGTCCACCCATACCGGCGGGCTGGGAGAAGTGGTATTTCGGGATCTCACCGACTATCTATCCCCCGCGCTGGAGCATTACAAGAGATTAAAACTCAACTTTGAATGCGTGTACAGCGGATTTTTGGGTTCACTGGAGCAAATCGACCATTGCCTGCAATATTTTGCCGCCTATCCTGATGCTTTTGCGGTGGTTGACCCGGTCATGGGGGACAACGGTAAAGCTTACCGAACCTATACCTCCGATATGTGCCGACGGATGAATGAATTAGTGGCAGTGGCCGACATGATTACGCCCAATTTGACGGAGGCTTCTATTCTACTGGGGATTCCCTTTCCAAGCGCCCCTTTGCGGCAGTCCGAGGCTAAAAGCCTCGTGGCCCGTTTGAGCGAACTGGGCCCACGGTACGTCACCGTAACTGGAGTAGAGTTGGCTGACGGTAAAATCGCCAATATCGGGTATGACCGGGAACGGGGCGAATATTGGCGGGTGGACTGCAATTACGTGCCGGCTTCCTATCCAGGCACAGGCGATATTTTTGCCAGCGTCATGGTTGGGGCGATGTTGGGGGGCGACAGCCTCCCCATGGCTATTGAGCGGGCAACGCGATTTCTGGAAATTGCCATCCGCACCACCTTTAGCTATGGAAGCGATACTAGATACGGCGTCATGCTGGAATCCTGTTTGTCTTGGCTGACCCAAGACCAAACTTTAGATCGCTATCGCCTGCTGTGATTGACAGATTCCTTCAGCACATTGAGAGAAAGGCGTGAAGGACATGGAGCAAACTATAAAATCGAAAAGAAAAATAACTGTTTATGACTTAGTGGTTGTGGGGCTGATGGCGGCAGTGTGTTATGTAGCCACTAATTTTCGGATTGAATTTCCTACACCGGTGGGAAAAATGATGGTCCATATGGGTAATATATTCTGCTTGCTGTCCGGATTGTTGTTCGGTGGAGTACGAGGAGGACTTTCTGCTGGGATCGGTTCCTGTATTTTCGACCTATTGACAGGCTGGGCCACTAGTGCGCCGTCAACCCTTATCAACAAATTTGTGATGGGGTTTTTAGCAGGTTGGATCCCACGCTTAAAGGGAAAAGAGGGAAAAAGCGTTCCTTTCAACATTTTAGGGGCGGTCTGTGGAATGTACGGTTATACAATTTTGTATCTTGGTTACTCCTTTGTCAAAGACATCATCTTAGGCAGTGCAATTGAGACGGCTTGGGCCGATATCATATTCAAAGCGCCAATCTCTCTGGCTAACGGCACATTAGGTATCATCATCTCAGTTATTTTGGCGGCTTTGCTCCGTCCAGCTCTAGAAAAAGCAGGGCTTTATAAAAAATTTGCCCGATAAGTTAAGGGCTGGATAATCTTATGAATTTGGATTCGGATGGAAAAGACAGGTTAATAACCTGTTTCAGAATATTGAAAAAGGCCGCCTTTTGGCGGCCTTTTTCAATATTCTGAAACTCCCATAGAATAATTTTTTATTGATCATATAGACGAAAATCGTCTTATAAGTCTTTGTAAGTGTTTATTAAAAAACGTTTGAAAGTGGCTTAAATCAAGGCTTTTTCACATATTTTTATTTATCGCTTTATATCCCCGTATAAGTTGGTTTTGTAAAGTTGGGCACCATTTGAGCACCGCAAATAAGATGATACACATAACTGTGTTATTACTCCCATAAAGGCAGTTTAGAATTGCCTTGTTTTACCTCTTACGTTACGCATTAGAGGGGTAATAAGCCTTGTAAACAAGACCTTACGGACACGAAAATCAATGGAACAGAACATTTACATATCTTCTCTCAAAAATGCCCTTTAACTGCGTAACATTTCAAAGAGAAACGCTACTCGTTTAGAGTGTCCTTTCCATTCCGTTGTTAAAAGTTCCGTAGCAAGCATAGGAAAAGGGTACCCTTTCCATAAAAATACTCGCTTTTGCTTGCGACAGTAAGAGAGACTTTCGCTTGTCGGAAATATCCCAAACTCTATTAACTTGGAATTCATGCAAGAATATTCTTTTCGCAAAACGACTTTATTTCATCAACTCTGCTTGTGACATCTTCTTTGTATTCAACAGAGCATAATCCTAGACTGCCACATGATTTTATTTCAAGATGTCCATAGAAATGTTCGATGCTTCCAATTATTTTTTCACACTCAGGCATACTGGGACCGGTTCTTAAGGCAATCACATAACCACGCTTGCCTTGTGGTATCGTTGCATGAGGTTCATGGGTATTGCACCAAGGAGTGCACCTATCGATAAATACTTTGAATTGTCCTGGAATGTCAGCCCAATACGACGGAGATACAGACACAATTCTATCAGCCCATTTATAGTGTTCAATTAGTTTTTCTGTATCATCTTTTTGAAAACACTCCGCTGTTGTATGACACTGCCTGCATCCTTTACAGAATTTTATATCAAAATCATCAATACATACACATCTTACATCATTATTCTCTTTGGTATATGTATTTACAAGGTTTACTATTTCAGAAGTAGCACCGTTTTTCACTGGACTACAATTTATAATCAATATATTCATATCTACCTCCAAAAACTCCTGCTTTACTGATTTGTATTATAACATTGTAGCACTCACATATGGATTTTTCAATCACAATCCTATCATGCACAAGATAGCAGAGCCAACTACTTTCGTTAATAATCAAAGTGCTCGGGCTTTGCCCTCTGTTGACAAGTGTATCTGTCACTGCTTATGTGACAGACAAGAGAGCAAAAGCAACAAGTTCTTTCGCTCTCGCATAATCTGTTTTTTCTTTTTATCTGCCCGTATCGTTTTATATCGCCACAGGAAACTTGGGCACCATTTTGGCACCAAAGCGTCAAAAAACCTTATTGTTTTGATTTCCTTAATCTACAAAATGTCAGTATTATCAAAGTTTTTTCTAGTTAAATCCATTTTGGAAAACGAAATCAAATACTATTTTTTAGTATAACTTTTTATTACGAATTTTTACTGGTAATTTCTAACAAATACTTATCCATATACTGCTGCATCAGCTGGTTGTAGTCCCCGGTATCCCCCTTGTGCATCTTTTTGATGTACTCATGGCGATTTAAAGTTTCACTATCTTTCTGATGCCCAATAAGATAGACACCGATGTTGGAACAGTGGTCAGAAATGCGTTCTAGGTTGGTAAGAACCTCTAAAAATACCAGACCTGCATCGATGGTACACTGTCCGTTTTTGAGGCGCTGAATGTGCTTGAGCTTTAAAGTATCCTCCAATGTATCAATGGTTTCTTCTAATGGCTCAATATGCATAGCCAGCGAGATATCCTTTTTTCTGAAAGCTTCCAGAGCCATACCGACGATCTCTTCCACTGCATCGCAAATGGTGTGGAACTCCCGCATGGCCTTTTCGCTGAACTTGGATTGCTTGTCGTATAGGACTTCCGCCCGCTCCATCAAGTTGATAGAATAGTCTCCAATCCGTTCAAATTCTGAAACGAGTCGCAGCAAAAGGGTAACATTCTTACTTTCGTCCTCAGTTATTTCCTCTTCATTAATCCTAAGCAGGTAGTTACTGATGCGGTCTTCCATTTTATCAATCGCATCTTCGACTTCGTTAACCCTTTCCACAGTTTTTAGGTCGTACTTATCAAAAAGGGTAACTACATCGCGATAGTTTTGCAAAGCGTAACTGCCCATTTTATCTAAGACATTTTCACACTGACCAATCGCCAGGGCCGGGGAGACCAAAAAGCGCTCATCCAAAGGCTCCAGAGATTCTTGTTCTTTCTCTTTTTCGGATTTGCTTTGCCGAACCGTCCATTCGGCCAAACGAGCCAGTCCTCCCGCAAAGGGAATAAACAAAACGGTTACCACAACATTAAAGATGGTGTGGATATTGGCGATACCTCCCTTATCAATATTATCATACCAGAACGGGAAGCCGATAAAATGCTGGATCAAATAAACACCTGTTAAGAAAACCCCCGTGCCAATCACGTTAAAGTAAAGGTGTACCATCGCTGTCTGTTTGGCGCTTTTACTTGTACCGATACTGGCTAACAGCGCCGTAATACAGGTTCCTATATTTTGCCCCATGATGATAGGAAAAGCGGAAGAATAGGTAATGGCTCCCGTAGAGGAAAGAGCCTGCAAAATGCCAACTGATGCCGAAGAACTCTGAATGATCGCGGTGACAACAGCACCTACTATTACTCCTAAAAGTGGAATATCTTGGATTTGCAAAAAAACGTTTTTGAGCATTTCCGAGTCTTGTAGCGGCTGTACCGCAGCTTCCATCGAAAACATTCCCTGGAACAAAATACCAAATCCAATTAAGATTTCGCCAATCGTTTTCTTTTTGGGATGTTTGCATATCATGAACATCAAAATACCCACTATGGCAACCAAAGGTGCCAAAGTAGTGGGCTTTAAAAACTGCATTAACACGCCAGCACTGGCGTTGTTCTCCAGATCGCCCAAACGAAGGATTTGCCCCGTGACCGTCGTTCCAATGTTGGCGCCCATGATAACGCCTACAGCCGAGCGCAACTTTAAAATCCCGGCATTGACCATCCCTACAACAATGACCGTCGTCGCCGAAGAACTCTGGATCGCCGCCGTCACTAAAGCCCCCAATAGTACACCGGAAAAAACATTATTTGTCAACTTTTCCAGCGTTTTCTCCATGCGGCCGCTAGAAATTTTTTCAAGGCCAGTTCCCAAGATATTCATGCCGAATAGGAACAGCGCCAAGCCACCGCCTAGGCTGATAATGTTAAATATATCCATTATCTTCCTCCGTCATTTTTATTTTCCCTTATAATATTCCCATCACATAGGCATAAATTACCGTCAAACCTGGAAAACGCAGTTTGTTTTTGGCGGCCTGCAGCAACTGGGGCCCATAGCAAAAATGCAGCCTGGTAATACATAAGCAATTAAATTACTTGTAGCCAAAGATTTGCGCAGAATACCTAGAATATTGCGTTCATTATACCATATATCGGTATCCTTTGCAAAAGATGGAAGCAAATTTTACACAGACTTTACATAAAAAACAGCAATTTATTATATAATATCCCGCAAAAAACAGCAGATTTAGATGTATTAGAAAAACAAAGGAGCAGTTTCACACTGCCCCTTCACAAAAATCCCACTGTTTTGTTATGGCCTTGGTCATTTACTATTTATGTAAGATTCCAGAGACTTTTTTATAAAGCAACACGGTAAAAATGGAATCCAAAATACACTTTAGTAGGTTAAACGGAACCACCGCAAACAGGACAAATGTCCCCAAATTATCGATAGCCGGATTGATCGCCGTCCCCATTTCCACAATTTTTTGGAGCGGCATTCCAAAAGCAGTTGCGTACACCGGCAGTAAAATAAAAGCGTTTAACAAACTACCTAAAATGGTCATACACGCCGTCCCCACCCCGAGGCCGGCCAGTGCTCCCTTCATCGTCTTATGTTTCCGGTAGATGAAGGCAGCGGGGACGATATAAGCACACCCAATAAGAAAATTGGCAAAATCGCCGACGCCCGCAGTCGTTGTCCCCTTCAAAATCAGATGGAGAAGAATTTTTATCAACTCGATTGCGACTCCGGGAACAGGTCCTAAAGCGAAGGCCCCGATGAGCACAGCCACTTCACTAAAGTCGATTTTGTAAAATCCCGGTGCAAACCATAAGGGAATTTCCAAATACATAAGGACAAAAGAAATAGCCCCCAATAGCCCCACTTTCGCCATAGTTTTCACATTAAAGGTCTTATTGGTCACACTGTTTGCCTGCATGTCGATTCTTCCTTTCTGACACCAATTGGGGCCCTGCTGGTTAATATTATTTTTCCAGCTTGCAAAAGAAAAACGCCCACATTTCTGTGGGCGCAACACGCATCTAAATCGGCTCCCCCAACATAGGAAAGCATTTGAGATGTGTTTCTTTCATCCGGACTATACCGTCGGTCTTGGAATTTCACCAAATCGGCACGCACAGCGTGTTCGCGGACTGTCACCGCCGGTGGAGAATCTCACTCCGCCCCGAAACAACGTTACTAAAAACTATTCTTCGCTACCATGATTGTCGCAGCAATCATCGCAGTCACACTCGCCAAGATCCAGATCGAATTCCAACGCTTCGCCGCAGTTAGGACAGGTCATCTCACCCTCGTCGAGCATTTCCTCGTCGACGCAGAGCACCTCACCGCAAGTGGGACAGGTCACTTCGTACATTTCTTCTTCCAGGTCGTCAGCTTCGTCATCATCACCGAAAACCGCTTCCTCAACTTCGCCCAAGTCCTCGTCCAAAACGTCGATGAGCTCACACATTTCGTTGGTCTCTTCCTCCAAATCGGTGACAGAAGCGGCCAAATCGTCAATGACATCGATCATCGCGGTGATGAGGCGGGTCTCTTTTTTATCGGAATCCAAATCCATGCCGTTGAGCATACCTTTTAAATAAGCAACCTTCTCCAATAATTCCATCTTACAGACCTCCTTATATTCTATAGTGTGACACGGCCGATGATACATCAATCAACCGGTATTTTCAATATTATGCGCGGGACATATACTCGCCGGTGCGAGTGTCCACATTGATCATCTCGCCCTCGTCGATAAACAAGGGGACTTTGATCTCAGCGCCGGTCTCCAAAGTAGCGGGCTTGGTGGCGTTGGTCGCGGTATTGCCCTTTAATCCCGGATCAGTTTTTGTAACCTGCAGGGTAACAAAGTTAGGCGCTTCCACGCCGAACACCTTGCCCTTATAGGACAAAACCTTGACAGTCATGTTCTCTTTGACAAACTTAAAGCTGTCGTCCAAATTTTTGGCGTCGATGGCTTCCTGTTCATAGGTTTCGGTGTCCATAAAGTAGTAGAGATGTTCGTCATTATATAAGTACTCCATCTCTCTACGCTCGACAAAAGCGGGAGGAAATTTTTCCGTGGGGTTAAAGGTTCTCTCTGTCACCGCACCGGTCACTACGTTTCTGATCTTAGTGCGGACAAAAGCCGCTCCCTTACCGGGCTTTACATGCTGGAATTCCACGATCTGCATGACTTCCCCGTCCATATCAAAGGTCAAGCCGTTTTTAAAATCACCTGCTGATATCATTGATAAACCTCCATTTTATTTGAATCTCTATGGGTTGGCAATCCCCGCATCAGCAGGGCGCACCTATATCCGCTCTGTAAAACAGAAATCTCTGCATATAACAGTTTACCGTAATCGAGGCGTTTTTGCAATAGAAAAATCAAAAAAAGTCCTTTTCTTCCGTTGTTTTGAGAAAAATAACCGATTTTTCCAGATTTTACACTGTCAATTAAGGTAATGAGCCGGAAAATTACCGCTAAATCAGCTTGTGGATGCCCTCGATAGCGAGTAGATAGCTGTATTTTCCAAAACCGCTGATCTGTCCGGCACAGACCGGGGCAATCACAGATATTTTTCGAAACTCCTCTCGGTTGTGGACGTTTGACATATGCACCTCGATACAGGGTTTCTTCACACTGGCAATGGCATCCCGGATGGCATAGCTGTAATGGGTGTATGCTCCCATATTGGCGACAATGCCGTCGTAGTGGTGGCGTTCTGTCTGGATTTTGTCGATGATCTCTCCTTCGACGTTGGACTGGAAAATCTCACAGGACAGTCCCAAATTCTCGGCAAAGGCCTGAATTTCCTTGTTGATGGAATCAAAGGATTCACTGCCGTAAACGCCCACTTCCCGTTCACCGACTAAATTGAGGTTCGGTCCATGAATGACCAAAATATGCTTTTTCATAGAAATCCTTTCCCAAGGGGAATCCCCCTGTCCATTATTTGAGGATATTTTTGTAATATTCCATCATGGTTTTAGCGTCTTCCGCCTGGGTTCCCGCAGATTCACAGATAAAGCGGGGAGTGAGCCCTTTTGCAGCCACTAAGTCCATCAACGGCTCAAAAGGTGGCCCGTAAGTGGTATCCGCAAAGGTAAGGTGGCACTTTTCCCCGCCCTTTTCAGTGTATTGGATCCGGGAAAAATGGGAGTGGAAGACTTTCAGCCGGTCGTGTCCCAGGCGGTTTTCCATCGCGTCAATAATCTCTCGGTACTGGTCTTGCCCCTGGATTGCCCCAAAGGTACGGGCGTAAAGATGCCCAAAATCAATGCAGGGGATCAGCCGCTCGTCCAATTCACAAAGGGAAAGCACCTCGTCAAGATTGCCAAGTTGATTTACTTTCCCCATGGTCTCGGGGCAAACTGTAATTTCCCCAAGGCCCAGCTCGTCTAGTGTAGCAAGCGCCTTTCTTAAGGTATCTTGGGCAAGAGTCAGCGCCTCCTCCCGGCTCAGCTTCCCACAGGAGCCGGAATGAACCACGATCCGGTCGGCCCCCATGATTTTTGCTGCCTTTGCGCTGTCCACGATATAGCGGATGCTGTTTACCCGCTTTTCCTCTTCCAGCGACGAAAGAGAGATATAATAGGGCGCATGCAGGCTCAAGGCAATATCGTTTTCCCTGGCGTCAGCGCCAAGCTGTCTGACGGCGACCTCGTTAATCCGCACTCCTCGGCCGCACTGATATTCATAGGCACTGAGTCCAAATTCTTTCAAATAAGCCGGAATATCAGTGGTTTTTTTGAAGCCCAGTGTTTCAAAGCTATCAGATTTTCCAGCTGTGCCAAATCGAATTTTCATGGTTTCCTCCAACCAAATCTTTTCTTTAGGGTTTCCCGGAAAGGCGGCGATATTTTCTCAATACCGGTTTTTCCAGCTTTCGCTTCAAACGGAAAAAACAACCCCGTTCCAGTTCGTAAGGCTCCACCAAAATGGTGCAAACGCCTTTTAGATTTCCGCCCATAATATCCGTAAAAATCTGATCGCCGATTAGAACCACTTGATTTGGCGATAAACCGTATTTTTTCAAAGCTCGGGTCACACCAAAGGTGAGTGGCTTACAGGCACGGGAAACATAGTCGAGCCCCAGTTTCTTGGCAAACGGTGCCACTCGCCTGGCGCTGTTGTTGGAAAGGATTGCCACCTCCAAGCCGCAACACTTCAACTGAAAAAGCCACTGGCCTACTCCCTCGGCCGGAACCGGATTGTTGTGGGACGTCAGAGTGTTGTCCACATCCAGGATAACAGCCTTAATATCGCGTTCCGCGAAAAAAGAAAGAGGAATATCGGTGACGCGACGAAACACTGCCGTCGGCTGAAAAATCGCCATAAAATCCCCTTCCTTTTAATTTTTTGTGCTTATCTTACCCTCTTACAAATTTCCCCTTTATGGAAAATTCAAATTGGCAAAGCTCATTGCCAAAAGTGGGACATATTTCTAGCATTATTCCCAACAGACATCCATATAATCGAAAAAGCGAGCATAACGCCCGCTTTTTTATGACGTAAATTATTTATACTTACGTTTTCTTGCCGCTTCTGATTTTTTCTTGCGTCTTACAGAAGGCTTCTCATAATGCTCTCTTTTACGGACTTCCGCAAGAACACCAGATTTTGCGCAAGATCTTTTAAATCTCTTGAGAGCGTTATCCAGAGATTCATTATCTTTTACTCTGATTTCAGACATCATATTCCCTCCCTTTGCCTCAGAGGCAGAGGTTTAAAGGCCAGTTCCGCCGCTAAGATTTGATTTGCAAAGGGAACCTCTTCCCGTCCGTTAAACGGGCCCTTTTCAAGGCAAATCCACTTGCAAAACCAACATTTATCCTTTATATTATACAGCAAACTCTTGTGCAATGTCAATAGGAAATACTGATTTCCCCCACAGAAAAATAATTCCTGTCTAAGGTTATTTGGCAACGAGGTTTACCAGTTTGCCCTTGACGTAAATCTCTTTTACGATCTTTTTACCGGTGAGTTCACCTGCCACCTTTTCCTCAGCTTTGGCCAAAGCGATGGCATCCTCGGAAGAAATCTCCGCATCCACGTTAATCTTCGCTTTGATTTTCCCGTTTACCTGTACCGCAATTTCCACAGTGGATTCTTTGCATTTTGCTTCGTCATAAGTCACCCATTTCTGAGAGGTGATGGGACTGCCAAACCCCATGATCTCAAAAAGCTCCTCTGTAATATGGGGGGCAAAGGGATTGAGCAAAATTAACAAATCCCGGTATTCTGCCCGATTGATGGCGCCAGTTTTGTCAATAGCGTTTAACAACGCCATCATAGCGGCAATGGCAGTGTTGTATTTTAACGTCTCAATGTCCTCGGAGACTTTCTTGATGGTCTGATGGAAGATGGTCTCCACTTCTTTTCGGTAACTGTCCCCATCGATGACATTTTCCTGCAACGCCCAGATGCGGTCCAAAAAGCGTTTACAACCCTTAATACTCTTATTACTCCAGGGAGCAGTCTTTTCAAAATCGCCAATGAACATCTCATAAAGGCGCATAGTGTCAGCGCCGTACTCGGCGATAACATCATCGGGATTAACCACGTTCCCCTTGGATTTGCTCATCTTTTCGCCGTTTTCGCCCAGGATCATACCATGGCTGGTGCGCTTTTGATAAGGCTCTTTGCAGGAGACCACACCGATATCGTAAAGAAATTTATGCCAGAACCGGGAGTATAAAAGGTGCAGTGTGGTATGCTCCATTCCGCCGTTGTACCAGTCCACCGGCATCCAATAATCAAGCGCCTCCTTGGAAGCGAGGCAATCGTCGTTGTGCGGATCACAGTAGCGCAGGAAATACCAGGATGATCCCGCCCACTGGGGCATGGTATCGGTTTCTCTCTTGGCGGGTTTGCCGCATTTGGGACAGGTAGTGCTGACCCAATCGGTGATCTTCGCCAAAGGAGACTGGCCGTCGTCGGTGGGCTCGTAGCTTTCTACCTCGGGGAGTTTTAAGGGAAGCTCGCTAATCGGAATCGGCACATAACCACAATCGTCGCAGTGGACAATGGGGATGGGTTCGCCCCAATAGCGCTGACGTGCAAACACCCAGTCGCGGAGTTTATAATTCACTTTGGGGACACCTTTGCCGTTCGCCTGGAGCCATTCTTTGATTTTTTCCTTGGCATCTTCCACCGACAAGCCATTTAAGAAATCGGAGTTTACCATGACGCCGGTCTCGCAGTCGGTAAAGGCTGCTGTCTGTACGTCGCCGCCTTTTACAACCTCAATAATTGGCAAGTGAAAGGCCTTGGCAAATTCATAGTCGCGGGTGTCGTGAGCCGGTACTGCCATAATAGCGCCGGTACCGTAGCTCACAAGGACGTAATCCGAAATAAAAATAGGGATTTCTTTTCCGTTGACAGGATTGATACCCTTCACGCCTTTTAACATGACACCGGTTTTTTCCTTGTTGAGCTCGGTGCGTTCAAAGTCGGATTTCCGGGCAGCCTCTTGTTGATAGGCGCGAACTTCGTCCAAATTTTCCAGTCGGTCTGCCCATTTTTCGATAAAGGGATGCTCGGGTGCCACGACCATATAGGTGGCGCCAAACAGAGTGTCGGGTCGGGTGGTGTAGACTTTGAGGGTGTCGCCGGCCGTAGTGCCAAAATCCACCTCAGCACCGGTGGAGCGACCGATCCAGTTGATCTGGGTGGCCTTGATGCGATCAAAATAGTCCACGTCCTGCAAATCGTCCAAGAGCCGCTGGGCATACTCGGTGATTTTTAACATCCACTGGCTTTTGACCTTATGGACGACTTCGCCGCCGCAGCGTTCACAGACGCCGCCCACCACCTCTTCATTGGCCAAAACGACCTTACAAGAGGTGCACCAGTTGACGTTCATCTCACTTTTATAGGCAAGCCCAGCCTCAAACAATTTAATGAAGATCCACTGGGTCCACTTATAGTAATTGGGGTCGGTAGTATTGATCTCCCGATCCCAGTCAAAGGAAAGGCCCAATGATTTTAGCTGGTTTTTAAAACGGGCAATATTTCTTTTCGTTACGATCTCGGGGTGAATTTTATTTTTGATGGCGTAATTTTCAGTAGGAAGGCCAAAAGCGTCCCACCCCATGGCGTACAGGACATTGTAGCCTTCCAAACGGCGTTTTCTCGCCACAATGTCAAGGGCGGTATATGGACGAGGATGCCCTACATGAAGGCCTTGTCCCGACGGATAGGGAAACTCCACCAGCGGATAGTATTTGGGCTTTGTATAGTCGTTTTCCGCTTTAAAGGTCTTATGATCATCCCAATATTTCTGCCATTTTTCTTCAATAGCCTTGAAATCGTATCTGCTTTTCATCAATTAGTAACCCCTTTTGTTGATTCTACGTAGTCTAAAAATCCGCCGCAAAATTTATTTTATCAGTAAATGGGAAATATCCACCTGTTCGCCATCAGCCCAAAGCCGCTCCAGGCCATAGAACTCCCTGGTCTCAGTGTGGAATATGTGGACGACAACGTCGGTGTAATCTAAAACAATCCAGTTTTCAGAGCGATAGCCCTCAATTTTATGGGGTTCAATTCCTAAAAGTCCCAATTGATAATCCACCTCGTCGGTGAGCATTTTCACTTGGGTGGAGCTGGACCCGGTTGCGATGACAAAATAGTCCGCTAAAATCGTTAGGTCGCCAATTTTAATCGCCTTGATATCCTGCGCTTTTTTGCTGTCGAGGATGCTGACGATTTTCTCCATTAAATCTTTTGAATCCATTCAAGATCCTCCCATAATCAATTTGGGGTGCTGGAGCTCCCACCACCCAGCAAATCGTCGACAGTGACGTCGTTATTATCGTAATAGTCGGTGGTATTCCGCACCTCCGTAATATTTAGTTCCGATGCGGGAACTGGATCGCTGAACGGGCGGAAATTCTCGTTGAGGGTTTGGGCCAATACCTCTTTGTGCACCGTCCAAACAGAATAGCCGTTGATGGTGGCGCCCTCTCCGGGAACCATATGGAATTCGATGCTGTTCATATCCAGATCCATCGCCCGTTGAGCAAAGGTTAAAATTGTCTTGACGTTCATATCAGTGGTAACATTTGTCATCAGGGTTGGGGCAAGGGAAGTGAGTTCCCCAATAGACAAACTCTTCATTTTTTTCACAAGGGCAGCCATAAATTCCCGCTGACCATTGATGCGGCCAATATCTCCACCGCGGCTGTGCCGCTCGCGCACGAATTTTTCCGCCTTGATCCCGTCCAAAGTCTGTAGGCCGGGATTAATGGTGACACCTTCCAAGGTGAAAGATTCCTGCACGTTAATCTCTACGCCGCCAATGGCGTCAATAATGTTGACAAAGCCGTCCATATTAATAGTGACGTAGTGATCGATGGGGAGCCGGAACCGGTCATAAATAACTCTCGCCACATTTTCGATGCCACCTTTACTGCTATTGCCGTAAACCGCATTGATTTTACCGGTGGGATACTCTGAACCGATATAAGTATCTCGTGGAATCTGCAGAACATTGATTTCATTGGTCTCCAGATTGAAACTGACAACCATAATGACATCTGTGAGCTTAGCACGGCCGGTACCCTCGGCATAGTCAATACCGGTCACTAGAAAATTGGTCACTTTTTTCTGAATGTCCACGTCGTTTTGAATATCGGCATCGATACTGGCAACGTTTCCCTCCTGATCCAGTTCGCTCAAGGGTTGCCAGTTCATAACCGCCACATACCCAATGGAACCCACTGACGCCACAATGAAAAGTACCGAAATAACCGTCAAAATCCGATCAAATAAAGATAGTCTTTTCTTTTTCTTTTTATTCTTTTGTTTTTTCGCCATTTTTATTCAACTCCCGCTCTATCAGCTCGTTGTAACAGTCAACGGTATCCTGATGCAGCATGTTTCCCTTTTTCACCAAATCACAAATCAAAAAATTGATGGAATAACGCATTCCAACGTCGAGGCCCTCCTCAGAACGTGTCCTTGCCTCCTCCACGTCCTCGTAATCCCGGTCAGCTGAAGTGAGGTCTGCAAGGTAAACTACCTTTTCCAGTTTGGACATCCCCGCTCTGCCGGTGGTGTGGTATCGGATCGCGTTTAAAACGTCCGCGTCTTCTATCTTTAATACGTCGCGGACATACAAATACCCTCCGATGGCATGCCAGAGCGGCGGGCCGTTTTTTTCAGCAACTGATAAAAGTATATCAGAGTTACGGATGAATTGCAACAAATTGTTTTTGTCCTCGTTTTTCATCACATCGTGGAGAAGGCCCGCGAGCTTTGCCTTTTGAACGTCAACGCCGTAGCGTTTGGCCAGTTCCACTGCCCGCTCCATCACAGCGACAGAATGCCGATACCGCTTTGGGGAGAGTTTTTTTCGAAGCAACGCATCGTATTCCTGCCATGGTATCATCGATATAGTCCTTTCTGCTTAATATAGCGCAAAACCTTGGGAGGCAACAACTGAGACACGTCCTCTCCCGCCTTCACCTTTTGCCTGATTTGGGTGGAAGAGAGGGGGAAGGGCTGCGTATGCAACACAATAATTCGGTCTTTATTTAGCTTTTGCGCCTTTTCCAATAAGCGCTCATACTCTCCCTCATCCCGTCCCGACGCCACCAGGTAGGTCAGCTTTAAAATTTCCCGCCACTGCTTCCACTCGTCAAAGGTCAAAAGCATATCAGTACCGACAATAAAGTAAAAATCCGCGGTGGGAAAAATCTGCCGCAATTTTTTTAAGGTGTCGATGGTGTAGCTTTTGCCGCTGTTGTGGAGCTCGATATCACATACCCCCGCTTCAGGCATGTCCTCTATCGCCAGTCGGAGCATCTCAAGCCGGTCGTTTCCAGACGCCAGGTCGGAAGCCGCCTTATGAGGTGGGATGTGGGATGGGATCAGCAGCAGCTCGTCAAACTGCATCTCAGCTTGTACCTGCCGCAATAGATTGAGATGCCCATTGTGTATCGGGTTGAAGGTCCCGCCAAAAAGTCCAATTTTTTTCATCATTTTCCTTACTCATTCAGGTTGATAACCGGTTCTTTTGGATTGGGTTTATACAGGGTAACCCGGCTTCCCATCACCTGCACCACTTCACACTGAGCGGCCTCCGCCAACTGAGCAGCCGCTTCTTTGGCAGTGTAAATGCTGTTTTCCAGTACCCGGATTTTAATAAGCTCCCTTGCATATAACGCGTCAACCACCTGTTTGACGACATTTTCGTTGATGCCGCCTTTTCCCACCTGCAAAATGGTTTCCATTCCATTGGCCATTCCCCTCAGTTTGGCCCGCTGTTTACTAGTTAGCATATCTGCTCTCCTTCTATCTTACTTTTGCTTTGCGAGAAACGCACATAACAGGCGGTTGGCCTTTCCCCTGTGGCTTAAAGCGTCTTTTTGAGCTCCGCTTAGCTCGGCGAAGCTTTTTCCTCCCACCAAAAACAGCGGGTCATAACCAAAACCGTTTGCGCCCTTTTCCTCATAACCGATGACTCCCTCACAGACGCCCTCAAAACTGTGTGTTTCACCCGTGGCGTCAATATATGCGATGGAGCAGATAAAACGCGCTCCCCTGTTGGCAATACCTTTGAGCTCCTCTAAAAGTTTCAGATTCCTGCCGTGGTCGTCAAGGCCCTCGCCGCCGTATCGGGCGGAATAGATACCGGGGCGGCCGTCCAGCGCATCGACGCAGATGCCGGAATCGTCGGCGATAACGGGCAGATGCACCATGTCATAGATGGTCTTTGCCTTAATCATGGCGTTTTCCGCAAATGTGCTGCCGTTTTCCTCAATTTCCACCCGAATGCCCCTGTCTTTCAAGGAGTAGGCCTGATGGCCCAACGGGGTTAAAAGCCGTTTAAATTCCTCTACCTTGTGGGCGTTGTTGGTGGCAATAATCATGTCCATATCTTTCATCCTTTTGAATCGGGATATATGATGCCTGCAAATCTTCAGCGGCAAAACCCGAATTTTTTTGAGTTGATGATATTCTCCTCATTTGTTATTCAAATAGTGCCTCAACAAAGTCCTCTGGCACAAAGGGCTGTAAATCGTCTATTTTTTCGCCGACGCCCACAAAGCGTACCGGCAACCCCAAATGATTTTTAATGGCAATGACGATTCCACCTTTAGCGGTGCCGTCCAGCTTTGTGAGCACAATTCCGGTGATATCGGCTGCTTCCTTAAAAAGTTCTGCTTGACTGACAGCG
This sequence comes from uncultured Oscillospiraceae bacterium, assembly GCA_904396495.1. Classification (GTDB taxonomy): domain Bacteria; phylum Bacillota; class Clostridia; order Oscillospirales; family Ruminococcaceae; genus Fumia. Next base: position 28,706 of record CAJFOJ010000032.1, on the reverse strand, counting down.
TTCTGACCGGTTGTGGCGTCCAAAACCAGCAGCACCTCCATGTCACAGTTCTCTGCTTTTTGGCTGACGATGCGAAACATCTTGTGAAGCTCGTCCATCAGGTTTTTCTTGTTGTGAAGCCGTCCAGCCGTGTCGATGAGCAGTACGTCGGCGCGGCGTGCTTTGGCGGCTTCGATAGAATCGAACACCACCGCCGCCGGGTCAGCGCCCTCCTGATGCTTTACAAGATCGACGCCACTTCTCTGAGTCCAGATTTCCAACTGGTCGATAGCCGCTGCCCGAAAGGTGTCTGCCGCCGCCACCAGTACCTTTTTGCCCTGAGCCTTAAAGTTCGCCGCCATTTTGCCGATGGTGGTGGTCTTTCCAGCCCCATTTACACCGATGACAAAAATAATAGACGGTTGGGTTTCCATATGGAAGGGCTCCTCTTCGTTGAGCATTTCAGAAATGATCTCCTTTAGTAGCCCTTTGACCTCCTGTGGGTCGGTGGCGCCAGTTTCCTTGATTTTCGCCCTGAGTTTATCGCAGATATCGGACGCGGTGGAAACACCCACATCCGACATGATAAGGGTTTCCTCTAGTTCTTCCAAAAAGTCCTCATCGATTTTGGTGAAGGAGTTTAAAACCGCATCTACCTTGCTCATCATCGACTCTTTGGTTTTTTGGAGGCCCTCTTTGATTTTACTGAAAAATCCCATGATTTCACTCACTTTTCTATTGATTCAAATTGCAGGTGTATTCCCAAAACGCCCCAGTACCGCTCCTGTTCACAGGAGTAGATTTCATGGATTTGCCGAAGCATCTCCTCCATGCCGGCATTTTCAAAGCCGAACTGTTTTGGCGCAAATGCTTCAAACAGTTCCCTGAAGGTAGGAAAACGGCTGAGAGCCGTCACCGTCGCCTCCAGCTGATCCTGCTGGTCAGGCAACTTTTTAAAAACAATTTGATCCCCCACCCGAAGCACCCGGCGCTTTTCATCAAAAAGCCGGATTTCAATCTGCTTTTGCCCGTTTTTCATCTGCTCAAAGGGGCTGGGTAGCAAGTGCATTTCAATACCCTTCATATTTTTTGCATCCGTCCTATTTTAGAATTTTACCATATCATAAAGACAGAGAAAATGCCTTCAAAAGTTGTGTTGATTTTGTAAAATTATATCTTATGCTCCCTTTTCTCCCCCAAAATTGTCCTCGATTTCCGCGACTTTGAGCTCAAGAAGCTTGGATACCCCCTCCTCCTGCATAGTCACGCCGTAGAGGACATCCGCTTCTTCCATAGTGCCCCGCCGGTGGGTAATCATGATAAACTGGGTTTTATCGCTGAGCATCCGCAAGTAGCTTGCGTATTTATTGACATTAACATCATCCAACGCAGCCTCAATTTCGTCCAAAACACAGAATGGGGACGGACGAACCTTCAAAATGGCAAAATAGATGGCAATGGCCACAAAGGACTGCTCGCCACCCGAGAGAGAAGCCAAATTTTTGATAATTTTTCCCGGTGGCTGAACGTTGATTTCAATACCGGAATTTAAAATGTCATCAGGCTCATTGAGAGTGAGGCTCGCCTTACCGCCGCCAAAGAGCTCGACGAATATCCGGCTGAAATTCTCGTTGATTTTCTTGAAATTCTCCGAGAAAATAGTCTCCATCTCCTTGGTGAGGGAGGCAATTAGCCGGGTGAGCTCGTCCTTGGAACGGGAGGCGTCTTCCACCTGTTCCTTTAAAAACTCGTACCTCTGGGAGACCTCCTTGTATTCCTCGATGGCGGAAAGGTTCACTGTCCCCAAATTTTTAATTTTGTTCTTGATGGAATTTAACTCCTTCTGGGCGGCGCTTTGGTCTTTGATCTCCACTGCGATGGCGGACGCTTCGCTGCGGGTCAGTTCATAGTCCTCCCAAAGCCTTGCGATAATGGTATCGTAGTCCTTCTGAGCGGAAAGCTTCTGTTCCTCCAACCTGGCCAGGTCCCCGGCAGCAGCTTCCTTTTTTGCTGAAATCTCTCGTTCCTCCGCCCTAAACTTGGTGGTTTCCCCTTCGATTTGCTGGCGTTTTTCCAAAACCGCCTTGATCTTCTGATCGTATTCCTTGATCTGCGCCGAAAAGGTCTCGCCGTCTTTTTCGCGGGAAATGATGGACTGCTTCAGCTCCTCCACGGCGTTAATGTAAATCTCCCGCTGAGCCTTTAGAGCGTCCTTTTCCTCGTCGGACTTTTGCTTTCGAGAACGGAGCTCCTCAATCGCTGCGGAAACGGATTCTATGTCCTTTCTCCACTCGATTTCCCGGTGGGCCAACCCATTGAGCGCCTCGGAAAGCTCGTCCCTCTTGAGGGTCAGATCTCCCTGACTTCCCTGGAACCCAGCGAGTTCCTCCTTCAGGGAGGTCTGCCGCTTCAAAAGCGCCTCAATTTCCGTCTTAGCCTTGGCGATATCGGAAGCGGACTCGTCGATGCGGCGGCGGCTTTCCTCTACTTGGGCGATAAGTTGTTCCCGACGCCCCAAAAGCTGGGTGCGGCTCTGCTCATACCGCTGTAGATCGCCTGAAAATCGGAGTTGATCCTCATTTGCGACGATCAGCTCGGAGTTGGTTCCCTCGATCTGCGCCTGCAAAGAGCGGATCTGCTCCCCCATTTCCCGAAGCTTTTGCTCCATCAGGATTTTCTGTTCGTTTAGGCGCTGGGCTTCCTGTTTTAGCTGCTCTGCCTCGTTTTTACGGCTCAAAATCCCCTGGTTTTTCGACGCGGAACCGCCGGTAAAGCTTCCCCCGGCGTTGACCTGCTGGCCGTCCAAAGTGACGATGCGGAATTTATAGCCGTACTTTTTGGAGATAGCGATGGCGGTATCTAAATCGTCCACCACTGCGATCCTCCCCAGTAGGGAGCGGACAATGCCTTCATATTTTTCGTCGTAAGTGACAAGTCCTGACGCCAACGCCACGTAGCCGCCGTAATTTCCGAGCCCCTGTACATCTAAAAGGTTCCCCTTTACCGAAGTGAGGGGCAGGAAAGTTGCCCTTCCCGCCTTGCGCTCAGAAAGCAGCCGGATGGCAGCTTTGGCAGCCGATTCGTCCTCGACAATCACCTGCTGCAAAGCTCCGCCTAATGCGGTCTCCACCGCAACAGCATACTCTTTTTTGACATTTACAAGCTGGGCAACGGTACCGTGAATGCCGCGTAGAGCGCCATCCTTAGCGCTTTTCATCACCGTTTTGACGCTAAAAGCAAAACCTTCCAGGTTTTGCTCCAAATCCATCAACAATTTTGCTTTCTGGAGCTTTTCCTTCACCGAAAGGTCGAGGGCTGCATATTCCTGGCGGCTTACTTCGTATTTCTCCTGCCGGGATTTGAGCTTCATGGTGAGACCGGAAAGGGTGTTGGAAAGCCCGGCCCTTTTGCTTTGGATTTCCTCTAAAAGCCCTTTTATTTCTGTCATGGTCTCCTGTTCAGATTGAAGCTGAGCCTCTAGTGTAGAAGTTTCCTGCTCAGCGCTGTTAAGCCTCTGTTGCTCATCCGCGGACATGTTCTCCAGGTTTAACACCGTCATGTTGTACCGGGACAGATCCAGTACAATTTGGTTTTCCTCAGCGTTGAGGGACTGCAAGCGGGAGTCATAGTCGTCCCCCTTCTGTACCAGGGTTTGAAGCTCCTGCTGTTTTTGCGCTCTCTCGGCAAAGAGAGCGTCTAAATCCAATTGTATTTGTTTTAGTTGCCCTTCCTTGGCAGCGATTTCCGCCTCAGCCTCGGCATCGCTCTCCTGCTGGCGCTTTAATTCTTCCTCGACGCGGGCAATATGCTCCTCGTTGTGGACGATATCGTTTTGTTTGACGGCAATTTCCGATTTTAGCTCACCAATGCGGTTTTGGAGGTTTCCTTTGATATTCTGGTACTCCTCGCTTTTGATGAGGCAGTCCTTCATCTGCTCGTATGCGCTGCTTATTTTTTCCTCGATCCGCTCGATCTCCAGGGCCAGGCGCTCCTCGTCCCCCTTGGCGATCAAATATTTATTTTCCTGGGCCTTTAACGCAGCTTTGTATTTATCTAATGTCTTGAGCCAAAGGGATACCTCTAGCGATTTCTTTTGATCGGCCAATTCGATAAACTGGGCGGCCTTTTCCGATTGGATACGCAAAGGCTCCACCCGGCCTTCCAGTTCTCCCAAAATATCGTATAGCCGCAGCAGGTTTTCCTGCGCCTGCTCGAGCTTTCGTTCCGCTTCTGCCTTGCGATAGCGGTATTTAGAAATTCCGGCCGCCTCTTCAAAAATCTCCCGGCGCTCCTTGCTCTTGGCGCCGACGATCTCAGCGATTTTCCCCTGTCCAATCATCGAATACCCGTCTTTTCCCAGGCCGGTGTCCATGAACAGCTCGTTTACATCTTTTAACCGCACCTGTTCCCCATTGATGAGGTACTCGCTGTCACCGGAGCGGTAGTATTTGCGGGTAACGGTCACTTCGTCGTGATCTACAGGGAGCTCACGCCCACTATTGTCAAAGCTCAAAGAGACGGTAGCTGCCCCCTGGGGTTTACGGGTAGCGGTTCCAGCAAAAATCACATCCTCCATCTTGCCGCCCCGGAGGGTTTTGGTAGACTGCTCCCCCATGACCCAGCGCATGGCGTCGCTGATGTTGCTTTTACCGCTTCCGTTGGGGCCGACTACCGCGGTCATTCCCTGGTTAAAGCTGATTTTCGTCTTGTCGGGGAAGGATTTAAATCCTTGTATCTCCAGCGATTTTAAACGCATTTACACCGTTTCCTTTCCGGTGAGTTCAAGCCCCACCGTTTATTATGTGTGAAAAAAATGCAGCAGTTCTGCCTTCATTTCTCCTTTTTCCAGCGATTTATCCGGATGCACCTTCAGTTGATACCCCATCTTTTCTGCCCAAGTGATATTTGATTTCTTTTGTCCAATAGTTTTGGAGAGCTCCGATACCGGAACCTTTACCAAAACCTCGCTTCCAATTGGAAAACGTCGGAGCTCTTCCTCCAACTGCTGCCGTTTGAGGAAGCTTTCGCACAGTTCCCGAAAAGCTGGATGATAAGCGCCCCCCGTCCGCCGCTGTTCCAGTGTTTGAGAGGCGTGCAACCCCATCCGGATAACCCGAATGCCGTTTTGTTCGAACTGCCAAAACAGGGGAGCGCAGAGTTCCACCGCATGTTCAAGGGAAAGGGGGCTGTAAAGCCCTTTTCGCCGCAATTCGTCAAGATATGTTCCCTTGATGACCACAGTGGGGTAAATCCGCACGGTATCGGGCTGCAGGGCGATGATTCTCTCCGCTGTGCGGTATAGACTTTCTTTACGATCTCCATACAGGCCCGCCATCATCTGAAGGCCTAAAGAAAATCCATATGCTTTGATGAGCCTAGACGCCTTTTCAACCTGAGCCGCCGTATGTCCCCGCCGGTTTAACCGCAAAACATCGTCGTCCATGCTTTGAGCCCCTAGTTCAATAGAACGGACGCCATAGCGTTTCAAGACGCCGAGCACTTCCTCCGAAATGCCGTCCGGCCGGGTGGAAATACGGATACCGCAGGCTTTTTCCCCCTGTACATAGGGGGCTGCCTCTTTTAAAAAAGCCTCCATTTCTCCCCGCGGAATACAGGTAAAGCTGCCGCCAAAAAAGGCGATTTCTGTGTTTTTCTCGTCTAAAGGGCGTGCAAAAGCCTCCCTAAGTTCCAAGCGGACGTCCAAGGGGGTCACCTGCTTCTGCTCTCCAGAAATGCTCTTCTGGTCGCAGAAGCTGCAGGCGTGGGGACAGCCTTTATGGGGAATAAAGATTGCGACGTTGCTGTGGCTCATAAACGTCCCCTAAAAATCGTAGCCCATGAGCTTTAGTGCTTCTTTGGCCGCGTTTTGCTCTGCCTGTTTTTTGCTGCTCCCCTCGCCGACACCGATGACGTTGGAGTTTAACAGAACCTCTGCGGTGAACACCTTGGCGTGATCGGGTCCCTTTTCATCGGCCAAAACGTACTCAATCTTCTCTTCTCGATTTTGCTGGATGATTTCTTGGAGGGTTGTTTTATAGTCGGCCAATTGATTGGCGCTTTTCACGTCTAAATCCTCAGGGATGAAACTTAAAACAAACTTTTGGGCCGCCTGGTATCCGCCATCCAAATAGAGGGCGGCGATCACCGCTTCAAAGGCATCGGCCAAGATAGACGGGCGCTGCCTCCCACCGGTCATCTCCTCCCCTTTGCCCAAACGGAGGTATTCTCCCAGTCCCAATTTCTGAGCAAAGACATCCAGTGCCTTTTCGCAGACCAGACTGGCTCTAAGTTTTGTTAGCTCCCCTTCTGGAATGTCCTTGTATTTGAGGAAAAGGTGTTTTGCAACAATGACTGACAACACTGAATCCCCCAAAAATTCCAGCCGCTCATTGTTGCGGCCGTGTTTTTTCCCTTCGTTTGCGTAGGATGAGTGGGTCAGCGCCTGCAAAAGCAAATTCTTGTTTTTAAATTGATACCCAATTTTATCTTCCAGTTCCATTGCCGTGCCCTCCCCTTGCCTTATTCCTCGCTCACGCTTTTCATCTGCTGGACAGCAGCTTCGATTTCACCGACGAGATCCCGTTCGGCAAAATCCCGCGCCTGCCGGATGGCGTTTTTAAACGCCTTGGGATTGGAGCTTCCATGGGCCTTGATGACCGGCTTCATAACTCCTAACAAAGGCGCACCGCCGTACTCGGTGTAGTCCATAGACTTCTTAAAGCCCTTCAGCTTGTCCATCATCATGAGGGCTGACAACTTACTCCCTAACCCACTCATAAACATCTCTTTCAATTTTTTAGAGAACATGGAACCCAAGCCCTCGGTGAGCTTTAGAATGACGTTTCCGGTAAAGCCGTCCGCCACTGCCACGTCTGCCACTCCCGCCGGGATATCCCTCGCTTCGATATTTCCGATAAAGTTTATGGGGGCGGTTTGCATCATGGAAAAAGCCCCTTGCTGGAGCTCGCTGCCCTTAGTGTCCTCGGTTCCCACGTTGACCAGTCCCACACGGGGCTGTTCAATCCCCATGATCTTGTGCATATAGATACTGCCCATGATTCCAAAATGGGTGAGGGTTTCTGGTTTACAGTCCAAGGTCGCTCCGGCGTCCATGAGCATGTAGCAACCGTTGATCGTGGGGATAACAGTGGCGAGGCCTGCCCGTTTGATGCCCTTAATCCGCTTGACAATAAAATTTGCCCCGATAACAATTGCCCCAGTGCTTCCGCCGCTGACAAAGGCCTCTCCCGCCCCTCCCTTGAGAAGATTGAAAGCCGCCGCCATAGAGCAGTCGGATTTTTCCTTTAAAAGGGAGGTGGGCTCGTCTTCCATTCCGATGACGCCGGGGGCGTGATAAAAACTGATTCTTTCCAGCGAAATATTGTTTTCCCGGGCAGTTTTTTTGAGGATTTGTTCGTCGCCGGTGACGATGAGGTCGACGCCGTACTCCTGGACGGCTAATTCGCAGCCCTGAAGCACTGCTAAGGGAGCGTTGTCTCCCCCAAACCCATCTACGATAATTTTCATATGATTTCCTTCTTTCCGCAAGGATGATAATCTATTGAAAGGCAATTGCCGAAAGCGTTTTTTGAAGGGCTTCGATCCCCCGCTGTGCCGTTAATCGATAGCACTCTTTTTTATCCTTAATCCGCTGGGACAAAGGAGGGAGAATTCCCATATTACTGCCCATGGGCTGAAATTCCGCTTTAGTCTCGTCGCTTATATGGTCGGACAGCGCTCCCAGCATGGTTTCTTTCGGAAGCTCAATCAGAGGCATGTTTAGCATCGTCCGGGCTAAATTGTGTCCCACGATGAGACCGCTTGCCGCCGATTCCATGTACCCTTCAACACCGGTCAGCTGCCCCGCAAACCAGATAGAAGGATTTTTCTTCATCTGAAAATGCCGGTTAAGGCAACGAGGCGAGTCGAGAAAGGTGTTGCGATGCATAACGCCGTAGCGGATAAATTCTGCATTTTGTAAGGAGGGAATCATCGAAAAGACCCGCTTTTGCTCCCCCCATTTGAGGTTTGTCTGAAAACCGACGATGTTGTATAAGCTTCCCTCGGCGTTTTCTTTTCTTAGCTGCACCACTGCCCAGGGCCGGTGCCCCGTTCGCGGGTCAATGAGGCCCACCGGCTTGAGAGGCCCGAACCGAATGGTGTCGGAACCCCGTTTTGCCATGACCTCGATGGGCATACAACCCTCGTAGACCTTGAAATGCTCCTGTTCAAAGGATTTTAGAGGAACGCTCTCCGCATGAACCAAGGCGTCCAAAAAAGCCTCATACTCTTCCCTGTTCATGGGACAGTTTAGGTAATCGTCGTCCCCTCTCCCATAACGTGAAGCGGCAAAGGCAATATTTTGATCCACACTCTCCGCCGTGACAATGGGAGCAGCCGCATCGTAAAAGCTTAAATGTTCGCTGCCGGTTAGACTTAGGATCACATCCGCCAAATTATCGCTGGTCAAGGGACCTGTCGCCACCACCACGGGATCGCCAAAATCAAGGCTTGCAACCTGTTTTTCGACGACGTGGATCAGTGGATTTTCCCGAATTTTGCGGGTGATGAGATCGGAAAAAAGCTCCCGATCTACTGCCAGCGCACCGCCCGCCGCAACAGCTGTTTGCTCCGCGCAGGGAACGATCAGGGAATGAAGCATCCGCATTTCTTCCTTGAGCATACCGGAGGCCGACTCCAACCGGGAAGCTTTGAGGGAGTTTGAGCATACCAGTTCGGCAAAACCGGGATATTTATGGGCAGGGGAATAATGTTTCGGCTTTTGTTCATATAAGTCGACGGGTATTCCATAAGAGGCAAGAGCGTAGGCTGCTTCGCAGCCGGCGAGCCCCGCCCCGATGACAGTTGCCTTCATTGGGACTTCCTTTCCATTGAAATTCTAAACAACGTTCTGGAAAGACGTCTACTTGTCGGTGTCTTGACGTTCATAATTACACTCGGGATTGGAGCAGTATATTTTTGCCGCTCTTCCCACTTTTTTTAAAAGGCTTTTACCACATTTGGGGCATTTTTCCTCAATGGGGGCGTCCCAGGAGAGGAAAGAGCATTCCGGATTATGCTCGCAGCCGTAGAATTTCTTTCCCTTTTTGGACTTTTTCTCCAATATTTTTCCACCACACAAGGGACAAATGCCGGGGGTCTCCACCACGATACGCTTGGTGTTGCGGCACTCTGGGAAGCCGGGACAAGCTAAGAACTTTCCAAACCGGCCGTTTTTGATGACCATGTTGCGGCCGCATTTCTCGCAGACGATATCGGTTTCCTCGTCGGGCACCTTCATATAAGTGCCCTCTAGGTTCTTCTCCGCATCCTCCAGTGTTTTGGCAAAATCGCCGTAAAACTCTTCCAACGTCTTAACCCAGGGTTTCTTCCCCTCTTCCACCAAGTCAAGATTGCTCTCCATTTGGGCGGTAAATTTTTCGTCCACAATAGAAGAAAAATGATCCTTCATCAGTTGGGTGGTAATTTCGCCCAGTTGGGTAGGCTTTAATTGCTTTCCATCCCGTTCAATGTAGTTGCGGGCTAAAATGGTCGTGATGGTAGGCGAATAGGTGGAAGGACGTCCAATGCCATTTTCCTCCAACACTTTGATGAGGGAAGCCTCGGTAAAACGCGGAGGCGGCTGCGTAAAATGCTGGTTTCCTTCCAAGCTCTGAACCTTCAAAACATCGCCTTTCTCAAGCTTCGGCAAAGCGCCTTCCTTCTCCTCTTCTTCGTCTTTGCCTTCCACGTACAATACCGTAAAGCCGTCAAATTTAACAGTAAAACCGCTAGCTTTAAAATCGTAGCCATTGGCGTCGATGTCTACCGAAACGGTGTTGTACTCAGCATTTGCCATCTGACTTGCGATAAACCGCTCCCAAATGAGCTTATAAAGTTTATACTGGTCACCTGTGAGGCTGGGTTTCACCTGCTCCGGGCTCAAGTTCGGCATGGTGGGTCTGATTGCCTCGTGGGCGTCCTGGGCGTTGTTTTTTGCCTTATAAACCCTGGGCTCCGGCGGCAGGTAACTGTCGCCGTACCGTTCCCGGATATAGGCATTGGCAGCTTCACGGGCGTCGTTAGAAATCCGAAGCGAGTCGGTTCTCATGTAAGTGATGAGGCCCACTGCCCCCATTTTAGGAATATCCACACCCTCGTAAAGCTCCTGAGCCGCCTTCATCGTCCTCCGGGACTGGAACCCCAGCTTACGGGAGGCCTCCTGCTGCATGGTAGAGGTGGTAAAGGGCGGTGCAGGGGACTTTTTTCGAACGCCGGTTTTGATGCCGGATACGGAGAAAACAGCATCCTGGATATGGGAGAGGACTTCATCAGTATCCTCCTTGGTTTTCAGTTCTATTTTTTTGCCGTCTTTGCCGTAAAATTTGGCGCTGAAAGCTTTTTTAGAGGATTTTGCCAAAAGCTTTGCGTCGATGCTCCAGTACTCCTCCGGCACAAAGTTGCGGATTTCGTTTTCCCGGTCGACGATGATACGCACCGCCACAGACTGAACCCGTCCCGCGCTGAGGCCCGGCCGCACCTTCTTCCATAGAAAAGGGCTGAGCTTATAACCTACAATCCGGTCCAAGATACGCCGTGCCTGCTGGGCGTCGAATAAATCCATGTCGATTTGACGAGGATGTGCCATGCCCTCCTTCACACCAGTTTTGGTGATTTCGTTAAAGGTAACCCGGTTCTTGGCATTGACATCCAGCTTTAAGAGATTAGCCAAATGCCAGGAAATCGCCTCCCCTTCCCGATCAGGGTCGGTTGCGAGGTAAATTTTGTCACTTTTTTTTGCCGCGTCCTTGAGCATTTTGATGGTGTCGGACTGTTTGCGGATATTGATATATTTAGGGGTAAAGTCGTTATCCACATCCACTCCCAACGTGCTCTTGGGGAGGTCGCGGACATGCCCCATCGAGGCGACAACCTCATAGTTTTTGCCCAAATATTTTTTAATGGTTTTCGCCTTTGCAGGCGATTCCACAATTACCAAATTTGACATTTAATCAAACCTTTCTCCATACACCTATTGATTTTCTCTCTAACACAATGGTTGCGGAACGGCAAACGACATTCGCTTGCTGTTCAGCAGACACTATGCTACTGCTTTTAAGTTTATGACAAGGAATACCGTCTTCCGGAATGGGCGGTTACCAGTTCCAAAAGCTCCAGTTCTGTCAGAACTGATAAGACCTCGTAAATCTCCCATCCCACTTCGCGGGCAAGGTCGTCCGCGTGAACAGGATCAAAGGTCAGAATATCGTACAATTTCTTTTGCTTGTCCGTCAGTTCTTCTGGAGCCGGGAATTTCTCTTTTTGGGTCTGATGGCTATCAGAAGCAACTTTTTGAGAGCCACGGTAAGCGCTTTCGCCGGCGACCTTCAATTCTGGTTCTGATTCTTTGTTCGCCGGGACGATAACAGGGCGGGTAATCCGCTCCAAATCAATCCTTCCCTCATATTGAACGGTATATTCTTCCAAAATGTCAGTTACGTCAAAAACAGCTTTAGCGCCCTCCCGCAAAAGCGGAACGACGCCTAGGTATTTCGTATCAAAAATATTGTAAGGCGGTACGCAAAACACATCCCGATCAAGATCGTTTGCAAGCCGGGCCGTAATGAGAGCGCCGCTTTTCGCCGGAGCTTCCGTCACCAGCACACCATCCGATAATCCCGCCATAATACGGTTCCGAACGGGAAAATACCTGCCGTTTACAGGGGTTCCAGGCGGCAGCTCTCCGATGAGCGCCCCACCTCTCTTTAAAATCTCCTGTTTGAGATTTTTGTTTTTGGCGGGATAATCCACATCGTGTCCGCAACCTAAAACACCCACAGTCCTGCCGCCCGCTTTCAAAGCACCACGGTGGGCGTATTCGTCAATACCAACGGCACAACCACTGACAACAGTTACACCAGTCGAAGCAAGCTGGTAGCTCAAATTTCCGGTAACATTCATCCCATATTGGGAGGCCTCTCGAGTACCCACGACCGCAACAGCCGGCACATCGTTTAAATAGGAAATATCTCCCTGAACATAGAGCACCAACGGCGCACCATAGATATGGCGAAGCTTTTCAGGGTAAACAGGGTCATTCAAGGTCACCACCCGTATTCCCAATTCACCGCAGCGCTCCAAAACAAGTTTTGCCCGTTCAAGAGAAATTTTGCAAAGCCTGTCGCCATCCCGGGAAGTGAGATAATCGACGGATTGACAGATGGTTTGACGGTTTTGATAGATGGAAGCAGCATCCTCCGATTCCACCAACTGCTGTGGCTTTCCGCTGCCGTGGGAAAAGCAAAGGGAGAGCCAAATCCAATAAACACGGTTATCCATCGTTATCACTTCCTTACACCTCGTATTGCAGCTGTTCGACCGTCCAGTGTTCGAGCACTTCGCACATATCTTCGCCATAGGCTTTAGCCTTTTGCAGGTCATGCTCTAGGTAATTGCCGCATTCTATGGCGCTGACACCAGGTATTTTCCCTTCATAGCCGGCAATAAAGCGGCAGGCATCCTGCACCAGCGCAATCGCTTCTTTGTGAGAAACCTTATCCCGTAAAATAAAGTAGAATCCGGTCCTACAGCCCATGGGACCTGCGTAAATCACCGAATCTGCGTATTTTGAGTTGCGAACATAAGTCGCAAACAGGTGCTCAAAACTGTGGATTCCATCGTTTTCCAGATATTGTCCACTATTGGGCACCGCCATACGGATGTCGTAGGTAATCGCGTCCCCATCTACTCTTGACAGGTACATCCCCTTTTTTAATTTGTTGTGATTGACGCAAAAGCTCTTGATTTTTTCCATTTTACCCTTTGACCTCCGTTGAACGGTTTTTGGCCATCTCCCAAATGATAATCGTAGCTGCCATGGCGGCGTTTAATGACTCGGCACTTCCTGGCATGGGAATAGTGAGTCTGTCCCGGCAACAACTTACCTGATCCGGAGAAAGGCCGTTTCCCTCGTTCCCGATGACGACGAGGCCCCCACTAGCAAAATCAACCTTCAAAAGCGGAAGAGCATTCTTGTCGACAACAGCTGCATAGGGGTGGAGCACCTCTCCATACTCTCGCAAAAAAGTTTTCATGTCTGTTACGACAAAGGGCACACGGAACAGCGACCCCATAGCCGACCGAATCGTCTTGAGGTTGTATAAATCACAACAATTTTCACTTATGACAATACCGGAAATCCCCATGGCGTCGGCCGCACGAAATATCGTTCCCACGTTGCCCGGATCCTGCAAATCCCAAAGTGCAATAAACTTGCCGTTATTGTCTATTTTACCAAGGTTTAACGGTTTGTCAAGTTTTTTGCAAACAGCGTAAATCCCCTGAGGGGAAAGAGAAACCGCTATTTTGCGCTCCACTTCTTCGGAAATCAGATAGACAGGAGGCATATCATTCGGCTTTTTTAGGTTCTCCCACCGGGGCAAAAAACGCTCTGATAGAAACGCCCTCTCTACCTCCACATTGGAACGAACGGCCTCCTCAAAAAGCTTAACGCCCTCGATGACAAAAAGGCCTTGTTCATCCCGCGCCTTTTTCTGGGAGGCGAGTTTTTTATACCGCTTAATTTTTTCATTGTCCCTTGCTGTAATTTTCTCCATTTGTACCCCCACATCAGAAATATTATCATGAGGAAACGTTTTAGAAAACGCCAAAATGAGCAAACGCCCAGGCCAAAAAGCCGGGCGTAAAAATCTCATTATAATGCAGCCTTCGCCTTTTCCACCAAAGCGGTAAAAGCGGCAGCGTCATGGATCGCAATTTCAGAAAGCATCTTGCGGTTCAAGGTGACGTTTGCCTTCTTCAGGCCGTTCATAAACTGGGAATAATTGATGCCATTCATTTTGCAAGCGGCGGAAATCCTGGTAATCCAGAGCTTTCTAAAATCGCGTTTTTTCTGTCTGCGGCCGATATATGCGTATTGGCCGGATTTCATCACAGCTTCTTTTGCAGTTTTAAAGAGCTTGCTCTTACCGCCCCAATAGCCTTTTGCTAACTTGAGTACTTTTTTTCTTCTCTTGCGAGTTGCCATCGCGCCCTTAACACGAGCCATAGTTTTCTACCTCCAAATTCGGTTTCAATAATCGCAGTGAAAAAGTCCTTCCTTATTTATAAGGAATCATTGTCCTGATAGTTGCCTGAACCGTCTTATCTGCATAAGCGCCCTTGCGAAGAGCTCTTTTGCGCTTTGTAGATTTTTTGGTCAGGATGTGACGCTTCCCCATCTGGCCGCGTTTTACCAAACCGTTTTTGGTGACGCTGAAACGCTTTTTCGAACCGCTGTGAGATTTAATTTTAGGCATATCGTAAGTCCTCCTTATTCTTTTGTGATCTCCTTCGGTGGCGGAACGATTTTATTTTGCCGATTTAGGCGCCATAAAAATCGCCAAACTCCTGCCTTCCATTTTGGCTGGCTTATCAACTGCTCCAAACTCAGCGCATGCGTCCTTAAACCGATCGAGCAAATTTCTACCCAAATCGGTATGGGCCATTTCCCTTCCACGGAACCGAACGGATACCTTAACCTTATCCCCGCCCTTTAAGAACTTATTCGCCTGATTGACTTTGGTTTCGAAGTCATGAGTGTCAATGTTCATCGACATCCGCACTTCCTTCACTTCAACCGTCTTTTGATTCTTTCTCGCCTCTTTTTCGCGCTTAGCCTGCTCATAGCGATATTTTCCGTAGTCCATAATACGGCAGACATTCGGCGTCGCCTGCGGCGCGATATCAACGAGATCCAATCCTTTTTCGATTGCAAGGGAAAGCGCCTGTTTTGTGGGCATAATCCCCAACTGACTTCCGTCCGCGTCCACGACCCGGACTTCTCTTTCGCGGATTTCTTCATTGATAAGCAAGTCTTTTTTGCTAATGGTAAGCACCTCCACAACCTCATGGTATCATCTTAATGCTAAAACAAAAAACGCACGAACTGTAACCGTCCGTGCCCAATACTATCGTCAGGATAATCCCTTGATTGCATATTGACCCATCTAACACAAAAGCGAAGGGTGAGAACGGAACGTTCTGCTTTATTGTTCTGGGATATTATAGCATATACTTTTCCCTCTGTCAACAATAAATTCCCAAAAAACTCTAGTTTTTAGTTGTTTATATTTTGTTACAAATTTCTCCAATCTGTTGACGAATGCCAAAAAGCAATGATATAATAAGAAAAGTACAAAAAATGCCAATTCCCTAACACAAATTTCTCTATTTTACATAAGAAAAGTCTGATTGAACGGCTTTTTGTACTATATAAATAAAGAAACAATCAGATGCCTTTTCGTATGTCGGCACCGCAGGATCATGGAAAAGCCGGATGGCAGACGGTGAAAATCCATAATGGCCATCTTCTGCGAAAGGATGAAACTAATGAAACGACTCACTAAAACTCTGATTTCCCTTGCCGCAGCTGCAACCGTCGCCCTATCTACCAGCGCGCCGGTCTTTGCAGACTGGGTGAAACACAGCGCTGGCACCTGGTCCTATTATGATTCTTCAAACCGCAGGGTGACCGGCTGGCTTAAGCTTCAAAACACTTGGTATTATCTTGATGCCAACGGCATTATGGCCACCGGCTGGAAACAGGTAAACGGGACTTGGTACTACCTTGATAGCAGCGGTGCCATGAAGACCGGATGGCTCTACACCGGCAACAAGTGGTATTATTTAAATGGCAACGGCAGCATGAAAACCGGATGGCTCAAACTCCAGAACACTTGGTATTATCTCACCGGAAACGGCTCGATGAAAACCGGATGGCTGCTGAACAACAACAAATGGTACTTTTTTAACGGTGGCGGCGCTATGAAAACCGGGTGGGTTTTCAACGGCGGACATTGGTATTACCTAAGCGCCGACGGTTCGATGAAAACTGGGTGGCTCCGGTTAAATGGCAAAGATTATTACCTGGCATCGGACGGAAAAATGCTTACTGGGCGGCAATCTATCGATGGCACCATCTACGTTTTTGAGGACAACGGCGCTTTAATGCCTAATGCTGTTTCCATTGAAGATGCAACCGAATACGAGCAACAGGTTTTAAAAGAAGTAAATCAAATCAGGGAGGATGCCGGGCTTTCGCCACTCGCCTATTCCAGTTCCCTTTCCCTCGCCGCTAAGATCCGTGCGGGAGAGATTGCCTTAAAATTCGATCATACCAGGACTGATGGCTCCAACTGGTACACCGTGTTTACTGAAATTGGGCAATCTGCCGATGGGACCGGCGAAAACATCGCCCGGAATTATTCGACGCCGAAAGCAGTGGTTCAATGCTGGATGGATTCCTCCGATCACCGAAGAAATATACTCGATCCGGATTTTCGGTTTATGGGTATCTGCTATCTCAAAAAAAGTTCCGGCGATGAATACTGGGTTCAGCTTTTTTCCACTACCTTAAATTAATGATAACGACTATAACTGTAAAACGAGGCCAATATAAATTGGCCTCGTTTTTTTCACAGGATTAAGTTAAGGGGAAATGCCCTCGTCATTTTTCTTCCTTGATTTCTTATTGATTGGCTTCCTCGACAGCAACCGCACAAGCAACTGTAGCGCCTACCATAGGGTTATTGCCCATGCCAATGAGACCCATCATCTCTACGTGAGCGGGAACAGAGGAAGAACCGGCAAACTGCGCGTCGCCATGCATACGGCCCATAGAGTCAGTTAAGCCGTAAGAAGCGGGGCCAGCGGCCACATTGTCAGGATGCAGGGTACGGCCCGTTCCACCGCCAGAGGCGACGGAAAAGTACTTTTTGCCGTTTTCAATAGCCCATTTTTTGTAGGTACCTGCGACCAAATGCTGGAAACGGGTGGGATTTGTCGAGTTACCGGTGATGGAAACATCTGCCTTTTCGTATTTCATGATGGCGACACCTTCCAGCACGTCGTTGGCGCCATAGCAACGGACTTTCGCTTTATCGCCGTCAGAATAAGCCTTCTCACGGACGATCTTCAATTCGCCAGTAGTAAAGTCATATTCGGTTTCCACATAGGTGAATCCATTGATTCTGGAGATGATCATTGCAGCGTCTTTTCCCAAACCGTTGAGGATGACACGCAGAGGTTTCTTTCTCGCCTTGTTGGCAGTTCTGGCAATGCCGATTGCGCCTTCCGCCGCAGCGAAGGACTCGTGGCCCGCCAAGAAGCAGAAGCAGTCTGTCTCCTCTCTCAGGAGCATAGCGCCTAAATTTCCGTGTCCTAAGCCGACTTGACGCTGTTCGGCGACAGAACCGGGGATGCAGAAAGCCTGCAAGCCGATGCCGATGGCCTCGGCGGCGTCAGCAGCTTTGGTAATTCCCTTTTTCAGCGCTACAGCAACGCCTAAGGTGTAGGCCCAGGAGGCGTTTTCAAACGCAATGGGTTGTACACCTTTGACAATTTTATCCACATCGATGCCTTTCGAAAGGCAGAAATCTCTTGCTTCGTCCAGAGTTTTAAAGCCGTATTCCGCAAGGCAAGCCTCGATTTTAGGCATTCTTCTCTCTTGACCTTCAAATTTTGCCATAATCACAGAACCTCCTTACTTATTCTTCTCTGGGGTCGATATGTTTGTACCCCTCATAACGACCATATGTGCCGATATTGCTCTCATACGCTTCTTTGGGATCCTTGCCGTGGCGGATATCCTCCAGCATTTTACCCACTCTCACGAATTTATAACCGCAAACCTCGTTGTCCTCGTCCACGGCGATCTTTAAGATATAGCCCTCAGCCATTTCCAGATAACGGACACCTTTGGCACCAGTGGAGAAAATAGTGCCCACCTGAGAACGCAAACCTTTACCCAAGTCCTCGAGTCCCGCACCGATGGGCAAGCCGCCCTCAGAAAAAGCCGTCTGGCTTCTACCGTAAACGATCTGCAAAAACAGCTCTCTCATGGCAACATTAATGGCGTCGCAGACCAAGTCAGTGTTAAGCGCTTCCAAAATGGTTTTTCCGGGAAGGATCTCCCCCGCCATGGCAGCGGAGTGGGTCATGCCAGAACAGCCGATGGTCTCCACCAAAGCCTCCTGGATGATACCCTCCTTTACGTTTAAGGTCAATTTACAGGTACCTTGCTGAGGGGCGCACCAACCCACGCCGTGTGTCAATCCGGAAATGTCCTTTACGTCGTAGGCCTTTACCCATTTGCCTTCCTCCGGGATGGGGGCAGGGCCGTGCTTTGGCCCTTTGGCAATCGGGCACATTCTCTCTACTTCATGAGAGTACATCATACTTTTAATCATTCCTTTCGATTTTGAATGGTTTTACATCGTAAAATTTCGGTTTTAACCGAAAATACAAAATCCAAGTTTGAAAAAGTAATTTTCAAACTGTTCTCCCTTAAAGATTTGCCATAACAATTGGCATTCTGTCTTCTCAAAAAAATGTGCTGCCGCTTTTCGTGGCAGCACATTTTGATTTGTAAAGAAGTATTTCTTCACAGAGGCGCTAATTATGCGAGTTCAGCGAAGTATTTGATGGTTCTGACCATCTGGCTGGTGTAGGAGTTCTCGTTGTCGTACCAGGAAACGACCTGAACCTGATAGGTATCATCGTCGATCTTGGTGACCATAGTCTGGGTAGCGTCAAACAGAGAACCGTAGGTGATGCCGATGACGTCAGAAGAGACAATCGGATCCTCGTTGTATCCGAAGGAATCGGAAGCGGCAGCCTTCATAGCGGCATTGATGCCCTCAACAGTAATGTCTTTGCCCTTAACCACAGCGACGAGGATGGTGGTAGAACCGGTGGGAACAGGAACACGCTGAGCAGAACCGATCAGTTTGCCGTTCAGTTCCGGGATAACCAATCCGATAGCCTTGGCGGCGCCAGTGGAGTTGGGAACAATGTTGGAAGCGCCAGCGCGAGCACGACGGAGATCACCTTTACGGTGAGGACCGTCCAAAATCATCTGATCGCCGGTGTAAGCGTGAACAGTGGTCATAATACCACTCTCAATGGGAGCGTAATCATTCAACGCTTTTGCCATAGGAGCGAGGCAGTTGGTGGTGCAGGAAGCGGCGGAAATGATCTGATCGTCTTTGGTCAGGGCCTTTTCGTTTACACTGTAAACAACGGTCTTCAGGTCATTGCCAGCGGGAGCGGAGATAACAACTTTCTTCGCGCCAGCGTTGATGTGAGCCATAGCTTTCTCTTTCTTGGTATAGAAGCCGGTGCACTCCAAAACAACGTCTACGCCCAACTCGCCCCAGGGGCACTCAGCGGCGTCTTTAATCGCATAAATAGTGATTTTCTTGCCGTCAACGGTAATAGAATCCTCACCAGCGGTGACGGTGTGGCCTTCGTAACGGCCTTGAGCGGTGTCGTATTTGAGAAGGTGAGCCAACATGGCGGGGCTGGTCAAGTCGTTGATGGCAACGATTTCATAACCATCTGCGCCAAACATCTGACGGAATGCCAAACGGCCGATACGGCCAAAGCCATTGATTGCAACTTTAACTGCCATAATGATAAAACCTCCAAAATTTTATTCTGGTATTATTCTATACCAAAAACGCCGAAGATACAAGTATTTGTTATAAATTTAACGCGATTAAAGTATTAAATTTTTATGAATCTTTGGACACAATTTTTGTTAAAAATTCCCCGCATGTGGGAAAAGTCAATAACAGCGGGCTTACAACTTTTCTCAAAATCAGTCGTCAAGACGCCTCCTCTGCCGACTCGAACTGGGCGTTGTACAGATTCGCGTAAAAACCGTTTTTCCGGAGGAGTTCTTTGTGATTGCCTTGCTCCACAATGTCGCCGTTGTTCATGACCAAAATGAGGTCGGCGTCGCGAATAGTGGACAACCGGTGGGCGATGACGAAGCTGGTGCGGCGCTGCATCAACTGATCCATGGCCTTTTGGATATCCAATTCGGTTTTGGTGTCCACCGAGCTTGTGGCTTCGTCGAGAATGAGGATTTTGGGGTCAGCTAAAATTGCACGTGCAATGGTTAGAAGCTGTTTTTGCCCCTGGGAGACGTTAGTGGACTCCTCGTTCATCACGACATCATATCCTTCCGGCATAGTCTTAACAAAATGGTCGACCCGTGCCGCCTTGGAGGCCTTTAACACCTCATCGTCGGTGGCGTCCAGGCGGCCGTAGCGGATATTCTCCCGAATGGTGTCGTGATAGAGCCAAGTCTCCTGCAACACCATCCCAAATAGGCTTCTCAGGTCATGACGGGTAAATTGTCTGATGTCGTGGCCGTCGATGAGGATTGATCCGCTGTTCACATCGTAAAAGCGCATGAGCAACTTAACCATGGTGGTCTTTCCGGCGCCGGTAGGGCCGACGATAGCCACCTTCTGCCCCGCTTTGACCTCGGCGGAAAAATCGTGAATAATAATTTTATCTGGATTGTAGCCGAAGTTTACATGCTGGAAGCTGACGTTGCCGTGGAAGGGCTCGGAAACGTCCTTTCCGTTTTTATCGGTGTAATGGAGGGTAAAGGCGCCGTTGTCCGCTGTGACTCGGATGGGGTTTTCCGCCTCGGGGGATTCTTCCGCTTCGTCTAAAAACTCAAACACCCGCTCCGCGGCAGCGGCCGTCTGCTGAAGGATATTTGTGATGTTGGCCAACTGGGAAATAGGTTGGGTGAAGGTACGGACATACTGAATAAACGCCTGGATGTCGCCTACGGCGATATTTCCGCTGGCAGCCAGAGTGCCGCCCAGGATACAGACCGCCACATAGCCCAGATTGCCCACAAAATTGGTGGCCGGCATGATGAGCCCGGACAGAAATTGGGATTTCCAGGCAGACCGATAAAGGGTTTCGTTTAATTTTTCAAAGGTCTCGGCGCAGTCTTTTTCCCCATTAAACGCCTTCATCACCACATGACCGCCGTAGACCTCCTCGACCTGTCCGTTGACATGGCCCAGATAATCCTGTTGATCTACAAAATAGTGCTGAGATTTTTTGACGATCAAGGTTACAAAGATAAGCGACAGCGGCACAATACAGAGCGCCGTCAGCGTCATGGGGACACTGATGGTAAACATCATAATCAAAACGCCGATAATGGTGGTGGCGGAGGTGATGATTTGGGTCAGGCTCTGCTGGAGGGAATGGGAAACCGTGTCCACGTCATTGGTGACGCGGGAGAGGACTTCTCCCTGGTTGGTGCTCTCAAAATACTTCAGAGGCATCCGGTTGATTTTTTCTGAGATATCTTTTCGAAACCGGTAGGTCACCTTCATCGAGATGTTATTCATAACCCACCCTTGGATAAAGCTGAATCCGGAACTGAACAGATAGAGCGCCATCATTATGAGGAGGATCATACCGATATAACCAAAATCAATGCCGCCCGTGCCCCGGATCTGGGCAATAATACCGTTAAAGATTTCGGTGGTAGCCTGGCCGAGAATTTTCGGGCCGATGATGTTAAAGGAGGCGCTTAACACCGCAAAAAACAGCACCAAAACAATAGCCAGCTTGTATTTTCCCAGGTAAATCAGCAGTTTTTTGATAGTCCCTTTAAAATTCCGGGCTTTTTCGCCCGGCATGGCGGCAGCGCCTGGGCCGTGTCCCATCGGGCCGCGCATTTTGGGAGGACGTTTTATTTCACTCATGCCAATTCCTCCTTACTGAGCTGCGAGTAAGCGATCTGCCGGTACACTTCGCAGCTTTCCATCAATTGATCGTGGGTGCCCTTGCCAACGATTCTGCCCTCATCCAGTACAATAATCTGCTCGGCGTGTCGGATGGTGCCCACCCGCTGTGCCACCAGCAAAACGGTGGCGTTTGAGGTCTGTTTTTTTAGCGCTTTCCGAAGGGTCGCGTCGGTTTTGAAGTCCAGAGCGGAAAAGCTATCGTCGAAAATGTAGATAGACGGTTTTTTTACCAGTGCCCGCGCAATGGAAAGACGCTGCTTTTGTCCGCCGGAGACGTTAGTTCCCCCCTGGGAGATAGGCTCTTCAAATTGATTGGGCTTGCTTTCTATAAACTCTAAGGCCTGCGCTGTTTCTGCGGCAGCCCTGACGTCTTCTTCGGAGGCGTTGGCGTCCCCGTATTTTAAGTTAGAATTGATGGTACCGCTAAACAAAATGGCCTTTTGCGGCACATATCCGATCTGCTCCCGCAAATCGTGTTGGGAAACGTCGCGGACATCCACCCCGTTGACGGTGACAGCCCCCTCCGTCACGTCGTAAAAACGAGGAATCAGATTTACAAGGGTGGATTTGCCCGAACCGGTGGAACCGATAAAGGCGGTGGTCTCCCCTGGCTTTGCGGTAAAGCTGATGTGATGGAGGGTGTCCTCCTCCGCCCCGGGGAACCGGAAGGTCACGTCTGTAAAAGTTACAACCCCAATCTCACTGGGGTTGCTGTCCAATTTAACAGGATGTTCCGGATCCTGAATAGAGATTTCCGTCTCCAGCACCTGGGTAATGCGCTCGCCGGATACGGCAGCTCTCGGAAACATAATAAACATCATCGACAAAGCGAGGAAAGCCATGACCACCTGCATGGCGTACTGCATGTACGCCATCATATCGCCTACCTGCATTGAGGCGTCGGCGATCTGATGAGCACCTACCCAGATAATTAGCACGTTGATGCCATTCATGATGAGCATCATCACCGGCATCATAGCCGCCATAACTCGATTGACAAAAAGCTGGGTCTTCATCAGATTCTGGTTAGCCGTGTCAAAGCGCTGCTCCTCAAATTTTTGGGTATTGTAGGCCCTGGAAACCATGAGTCCGGACAGGTTTTCCCGGGTGACCTGATTTAACCGGTCGATGAGCTTCTGAATGGATTTAAACTTCGGCATGACTGTGACAAAAATCGTCAGCATCAGGCCCAAAAGCAAAATGACCGCCAAAGCGACAATCCAAGACATAGACACACTTTTCTGCAAGGCGTAGATGGTGCCTCCAATGCCCATGACGGGAGCGTAAATTACCATCCTAATTGCCATGATGACTAGCATCTGCACCTGAATTACATCGTTGGTGGTACGGGTTATCAGGGATGCAGTGGAGAATTTATCAAATTCCGCATTGGAGAAATCTTCTACCTTCCGGAATACCTGTTTGCGCAGGTCCCGCGCTAAACCAGAGCCGATGCGTGAACCCAAAAAACCCACCACAACGGTACAGGCCGCGGCCAATAGCGATACCAGCAGCATCGCCCCGCCGGTGCGGATAATGTAATTTTGCTGGAGTGCAGCAGTATCCAGTTCAACCGCCTCATATTCCTCTTTGACAAACTGGATGGCAGCCTGGGTCAGCATGCCCTCCCCCAAAGCGTCGTATTCGGCGATGACCTTGTCCGCGACCTGCATCCGCTGTTCAAAAGGCAAAGAGGACGCTAAGGCGATCAGGTCGGTATTCCCTTCGGGAAATTCCTGCCCTTTTGCAGGAATTTCCAACTCCGACAAAATATTTCGCATTGCATCCGGATTTTGTTCCAGTGACTCCATTGTCCCGACTGTGGCAAACGCTCTGGAAAACGCCGCGTTCATCTCTCTTCTCTGGGCACTACTGAGCCCTTTTTTCTGCAAAATCCAATAATCTTCACCCGTTTCGCCCATCTCGCCCGTATAATGCTCCGAGATAAGGCTCTGCTCTTCCTCTGGCAGGAACAGAAAGAGCTTCTCTACTTCACTTTCCCGTATCTTTTCCGGGACTGCATCTTCAATACCGCTCTGCTGGATGCCAACATTGACAATATCCGACATGTAATCCGGGAGTTTCAAATCACACATCGCCTGTACAAATACAAGTATGACAGCAACTGCGATAGAGCCCGCAAACGGTTTTAAATATTTCGCGATTTTTGTCATCCGCCGTTCTCCTCTCATTCCCTCATCATTTGATAATTTGTTTATTATATTCTCCAGATATGAACAGCATTTAAAGGAATGGTCCCGAATCGTTTTTATTTATGAATGAATACTAAATTTTTCCAATTTAACCTTTAACAAAAATTTGGGAATTTTTGTCTTCGTCTCATTTTCCAGCCAAACTATTCTCCTATTTCAAAGGGAAAGAACAAAGACACGCCATCTTAATATCGGTTTTCTTTTAAAAATAGGCCGGTATTTTACCTACATCTCTTCTATTCTATCGACGATCCGGCAAAATCTGTCAATCTCTGAGGGCTATCCTCATATAAAAGCTACCCAAATCAGTTTGGTCACTTTTTCTGCAAAAGAATCCCTATGCAGCAAAATCTTTTGAAAAATCGCAATTAATTCCTATTGACTTAATATGAATTAAACGCTATAATAAGGAAAAATATTCCCACCAAAACAATATAACGGAATAAAAGGAGGCAATCTCATGCCTAGAAACCTTCACTTTGAGACGCAACAGCTCCACGCCGGACAAACGGTAGACCCATTCACCAAATCCAGGGCTGTCCCCATCTACCAAACCACCTCTTATGTTTTTGACGATACCCAGCACGCAGAGGATTTATTTGGACTAAAAGCGACTGGAAATATCTATTCCCGAATTATGAACCCCACAACTGACGTCTTTGAAAAACGGATGGCCGTCTTGGAAGGAGGGGTGGGAGCAGTCGCTACTGCTTCCGGATCCGCTGCAATCACCTACGCAATTTTAAATATTGCCCGGACAGGAGATGAAATCGTCGCAGCTTCCACCCTTTACGGAGGCACATACAATCTTTTCAGCGCAACCCTCCCCCGTCTTGGGATTCACACCGTCTTTGTAAATCCTGACGATCCTCGGAATTTTGAAACTGCAATCACCGACAAAACCCGCGCACTTTACATCGAGTCATTGGGAAATCCCAGTATCAACATCGTCGATATGGAAAAAGTGGCAGAAATTGCGCACAATCACGGTATTCCACTGATTGTGGACAACACGTTTGGCACTCCTTATCTCATTCGTCCGTTTGAGTACGGCGCCGATATCGTCGTTCACTCGGCCACCAAATTCATCGGCGGTCACGGGACTTCCATCGGTGGTATCGTGATCGACAGCGGTAAGTTTGACTGGGCGGCCAGTGGAAAATTTCCGGATCTGACCCAACCGGACAGCAGTTACCACGGAATCCGCTATGTGCAGGATATTGGCGCTGCGGCCTATATTACAAAACTCCGGGTGCAACTGCTCCGGGATACCGGCGCCTGCCTCAGCCCCTTCCACGCGTTTTTGTTCCTACAGGGGTTGGAAACCCTGTCGATCCGAGTGGAACGCCACGTGGAGAACACCAAAAGAGTGGCCGCCTTTTTGGAAGGACATGACAAGGTCTCTTGTGTCAATTACCCCTCACTGGAGAGCAGCCCTTATCACGCCCTATCAAAAAAATATTTTCCAAAAGGCTCCGGTTCCATCTTCACCTTTGAGGTAAAAGGCGGAGGCAAAGCGGCCCGGAACGTCATTGACCGCTTGGAAATTTTCAGCGACCTTGCAAATGTCGCCGATGCCAAATCTCTTGCTGTCCACCCCGCCTCCACCACCCATCAGCAGCTTACGCCGGAAGAACAACAAAAAGCTGGCGTCAATCAAAGTCAAATCCGCCTGTCCATCGGATTGGAACATGTGGATGATCTAATAGAAGACTTAAAGCTCGCTCTTTCGCAGATATGAGACTTTCCAAATAGTCGCTAGAGCTAGAAAGCCGTCCGGACAAATAGTTGTTGTCCGGACGGCTTTTATGTCCTTTCCCAGGGAAAAGGAAAGCGGGATTTTACATTCAGCACTAATGCGAGGTAACGGCATCACACTCCTACTCCAAAGAAGTCCCGGATACCATCCAAAGCAAACTGTCTCGGGCTGCGGAGATTACCTCGTCACAAAAAATCAATTAGGATACAGTTAAAAATGAAAATATTCGGAGTTCAAGTAAATTGCCAAAAAATTATATTTAATTGGGGTATTCGATACACGGATTATGACACTCTGTTAAGTTACACTAGAATCGTTTTTTACAACTCTGAAGTATTGGATTCTGCGTTGGTTGAATATCGGATATAAGGAAAACAGCATGACCTTTGGGTCATGCTGTAGCTGTTCAAAAATTTCGCCTTCAGCGAAAATTTTTTAATATATTTTCCTACTTGTCGTATACTGCGCCCCTGGAAGCTGAATTCACAATCGCTGCATACCGTTTTAGGTATCCCTTGACATCTTTCTGATAGGGAACAAAATTTTCCTTCCGTTTTTGCAACTCAGTATCGTCTACCAACAAGGTAATACTGCGATTGGGGATATCGATCGCGATCTGGTCTCCCTCTTCGATCAGGCCGATCATGCCTCCCGCCGCGGCCTCGGGGGAAATGTGACCGATGGCGGCACCTTTTGTCGCACCGCTGAACCGTCCGTCTGTGATAAGGGCCACCTCTTTATCCAATCCCATTCCCACAAGCGATGCGGTGGGGGCCAACATTTCCTGCATGCCAGGACCACCTTTCGGGCCCTCATAGCGGATGACCACCACATCACCCGGAACGATTTTTCCGTCGCGGATGGCGTCGCATGCTTCTCCTTCGCTGTTAAACACTCTAGCCGGGCCTTGGTGCTTCATCATTTCCTCGCAGACTGCCCCCTGCTTTACAACACACCCCTCCGGCGCTAGGTTTCCGCGGAGCACTGCAATACCACCGTCCTTGCGGATGGGTTCTTCCACCGTGTGGATGACTTTGCCGTCTGCATCTGGGATGTTCTCAAAGCGCTGAGACTGTTTGCCGCTGACAGTAAGTACATCAGTGTTGATGAAACCGCCTCTTGAAAGTTCTTTGAGTACTGCCTGAATACCGCCCACAGCATCCAAATCCTGAATAAAAGTGCTGCCAGCAGGATTGAGCTTACAGAGCTGGGGAGCCTTCCGGCTCAATTCCTCGATGGTAGTCAAATCCACATCCACATTGGCCTCATAGGCAATAGCTAAAATGTGGAGGACAGTATTGGTCGAGCATCCCAGCGCCATTTCAGCGGTCAAGGCGTTTTTGATGTTATCCTTGGTGAGGATCTGGGAGGGTAAAATCTGATGTTCGATGAGGTACATAATACGTTCGCCGGTCTCTTTGGCAAAACGCAGCCGTTTGGAAGAGGTGGCGAGGGCGGTTCCACTGCCGGGCAAGGACATGCCCATGGCCTCCACCAGACAGTTCATCGAGTTGGCAGTGTACATGCCGGAGCAGGAGCCGCAGGTGGGACAGACATTGTCCTCAAAATCCTTGAGGTCCGCTTCGGTAATTTTTCCGGCGCTGTAGGAGCCGACCGCTTCAAACCCTTCGGAAAAGCCGACCCGTTTGCCGCCGACCACACCGGCCTCCATGGGCCCGCCGCTGATAAAGATAGACGGCAGGTTCAACCGGGCTGCCGCCAGCATCATGCCGGGAACAATTTTGTCGCAGTTTGGAATAAATACAATACCATCCAAAGGATGGGCGGTCAACATGACCTCGATGCTATCGGCGATCAACTCCCTGGAGGCCAAGGAGTATTTCATCCCCACATGGTTCATAGCGAGACCGTCGCATACCCCGATGGTATGAAACTCAAAAGGTACGCCGCCCGCATTGCGAATCCCCGCTTTGACAGCGTCCGCCAGCATTCCCAAATGCATATGGCCGGCCACGTATTCGCTTTCGGCGCTGACTACTGCCACAAAGGGGCGCTTAATCTCGCTGTCGGTTAAGCCCATAGCCTTTAACAAGGATCGATGCGGCATCCTTCCTGGGCCGCTTTTCATCAAATCACTGCGCATAATCTTCTCCTCTTTCTATGTAGATTTACTCGGTTGCCTCACCTTTGACGATATGGTCGACAAAGTTTAGGGCATCCTCGTATTCTTCCCGCGTTTCCTGGTCGTCTTTGACACTTCCTTCGATTTTGCGGACACAGAGGTAAAGCTCCGAATCCACAGCGTCCATCCGCCATTTTTTCCCAAGTTCGGTCTGTTTCATCAGCACTTTGTCCCCTTGCACCAGTTCCGGCTGATCCGGGTAGTGCTCAGATAAATCGGTAAAAATAGTCTCTCCATCATTGCTGCCGATAAGTTGGTCATAGGTCTGTTTATCTAGGATAAACACCAAATCAACACCGGCGTTTAACACCGCAAGGATTTTCTGTTCCCCTACCATCGTCGTCTGATTGGTCCCGCCAGTACCATCGTAATTAACCTGCATTTCATTTACCTGAACCGACTTTTTACCATTTCCATCGTAATCCTCCGCATATTGGGCGGCATCGCTTCCCATTTCCTCATTGATAGCAGAGAAAGTGTATTTGCTGGCGATATTGATGACCAAATCATATTTTTCACCAAAGAAGATATCCTTGACAAACCATCCAACCACAAAGACAACAAAAACCGCAAGCCACGTCACCAGCTTATAGTGGTACCAGTAGTTGTCCCATTTTTCCTTAAACGTCTTTGGACGGAGCTCTTCTTCCTGCTGCTTTGGCCGCTGTTCAACAGCTTCCGGGTGTTCTGCCGCAGCCTGCTTTTGTTTTTTGAGCTCGATCAGCTCCTGGAGCTCCCGCTGTTCTTCGGCAACTTGGTCATTTTTCTTTGAATCCAAAGCAGCACCTCCTAAAATTTAACAAAAAAATAAAAGTTTATTCAATTTCTCCTTATTTGCGACAAACCTCTTACCGTTTTTGGTAAGAGGTTTGAAAGGAGTTTGCTAATCCAAAGATTTCATGGTGGGGAACACCCTTCTACCCTCTTCATCCGGTTTCATCACGCCTTGTACGGTCGAAAAAGTGCCGTTTTCACGAGGTTTT
>CAJFOJ010000031.1 GCA_904396495.1 uncultured Oscillospiraceae bacterium | reverse complement strand
TGATGCGATGACAAACCCTCAGTACCCCTTCCAGGGGTCAGCAAGTTCTGACCCCTCCGGGGTCTGTGCAAACCACTAGTTTACTAATGGTTTTGATTGGGCATGATTCTGTCTTTATTTTCCGTATTTTGCCAACTGTATTGCAATAGCCTGGTTATGCGCATCCGCCTGTGGACGGGCGCGTTTTTCATGTCCATGGAAGCCAAGCTATGGTTAAAACTGTAGTGGCAGGCCAACGCCTTCCACAATCCGGATTTTAAAAGTTTCTCTTTGATCGGAGAAAACAGCTATAAAAAGGCGGTGACGATGCCAATGGGCAGCTGCGGAAAACAATAATTACACTGTTAATCGTCTCAAAGTGGGCAACTATCAGTACGAGTCCGATGATGAAGGAAATCAACAGCAAACAGGTTTTCAGTATGTTTTTTGTGTCGATTTTCCTTCCATCGATAACCGAATATATGCCTTAATGTTGATGCTTAATAAGTCCGAAGACCTTGGAAATTTCCATCACCAGCAGGGGAACGAGAATGAGCCCCAGTCCCAGCAGATACAGTTCCCAAGGAAGCGTGATAAGCCCAAAGGCGATCCCTATCGGGGTAAAGAGCACCAGACACACCAGCGCGATAGACGCCAGCGCCGCCCAGTTGAGCTTGTGGTTGGAGAATAGTCCGATTTTGAACAGGGAATGTTCCGAACGCATATTGTACGCCTGGACAATCTGGGACAGGGAAAGGATCATGAAAGCCATGGTCTGGCCGCCCGCCAGAGTACCGGTGACGTTTTCGCCCACCATAAAACCGATCAGAGTGAGGACGGCGAACATCAGCCCCTGGAGCACCACGCGCAGTCCCAGGCCGTGGGCGAAGATACCCTCGTCTTTGGGCTTGGGCTTGCGGTCCATGACGTCGGATTCCACGGCCTCCATCCCCAGCGCAATTGCGGGCAGGGAGTCGGTCACCAGGTTGATCCAGAGCAGCTGCATCGATAAAAGCGGCGTTTTATGCCATAACAGCATGGCGGCGAAAACCGTGATAACCTCGCCGATGTTGGTCCCCAGCAGGAAGCCCACCACCTTGCGGATGTTGGCATAGATGCCCCGGCCTTCCCGGACGGCATCTACAATGGTGGCGAAGTTGTCGTCGGTCAGCGTCATATCGGCCGCACCTTTCGCCACGTCGGTGCCGGTGATCCCCATGGCGCAGCCGATGTCGGCGGCTTTCAGCGCCGGAGCGTCATTCACGCCGTCACCGGTCATGGAAACCACCTGGCCCTTGCGCTGCCACGCTTTGACGATCCGGATTTTATTTTCCGGCGACACGCGGGCGTAAACTGAGATATTTTCCACTTCTTTATCCAACTGCTCGTCGGTCATAGCATCCAGCTCCGCACCGGTGATGGCGCGATCTCCCGGTTGCAGTATACCAAGCTCCTTGGCAATGGCGGAGGCAGTCACCACATGGTCTCCGGTAATCATCACCGGCTTGATGCCCGCCTTGCGGCAGGTGGCCACGGCGACTTTTGCCTCTGGACGAGGCGGGTCAATCATGCCAACCAGCCCCATGAGAGTCAGGCCATTTTCCAGCTCCTCCGAAGTGGGGTTGGCTGGTACTTCCTCAATTTCTTTATATCCAACCGCCAGCACACGCAGGGCGTTCTGGCTCATTTCCTCATTCATCCGCTTAGCGGCTTCGATGTCTCCCTTGACGCAGCGGGAGGCCATCATGTCGAAGGCACCCTTGACGATGACAATATTCTTGCCGTCAATTTTGTTGACCGAGGTCATCAATTTACGATCTGAGTCAAAGGGGATTTCCGCCAGCCGGGGATATCCTTTATTTAACTGCTCCTGCTCTATCCCATTTTTGTGGGCGGCCACGATGATGGAAGTCTCAGTCGGATCGCCAATGTGCTGCTCCCTGCCGTCCTCCCCAAATACCACCGAACCGTCGCAGCAGAGGGCGCCGTAACAAAGCAGCTGCCGAGCCGCCTCGGAATTTTCGTTGCTTACTTCCTCCAGCTTATCGGAGCCGTCCAGCCACACCTTGGTGAGGGTCATGCGGTTCTGGGTGAGAGTGCCGGTTTTATCTGAGCAGATCACCGAAGCGCTGCCTAAAGTTTCCACCGCGGGCAGGCGGCGGATTAAAGCGTTTTTCTTCACCATCCGCTGTACGCCGATGGCTAGGACGATGGTGACAATGGCAGGCAGGCCCTCTGGTATGGCGGATACGGCCAGGGACACGGCAGTCATGAAGATTTCCAGTACGTCGATGCCGTTGACCAGGCCCACTACAAAGATGACAGCACAGGCAACCAGCGCCAGGATGCCCAGGTATTTGCCGAGTTGTGCCAATTTCCTCTGGAGTGGCGTTTGTGTTTCATTTTCACCCTCCAAAAGCCCGGCGATCTTGCCCATTTCAGTCTGCATCCCCGTGCCGGTCACGACGGCGGTAGCAGTGCCATAAGTAATGCTGCATCCGGAAAAAACCATATTGCTACGGTCGCCGATCCCGGCCTTTTCCTCTACGACCGCGTCGGCATCCTTTTCCGAGGGTACGGATTCGCCGGTCAGGGCCGATTCCTCACTTTTCAGGCTGACGCTTTTTAAGAGCCGTGCATCTGCTGGGACAAAGTCGCCGGCTTCCAGATGGATGATGTCGCCGGGCACCAGCTGGGAGGCGTCAATGACTTTTTCCTCTCCGTCGCGCAGTACCCTGGCGTGGGGAGCAGACATGTTTTTCAGCGCATCCAGCGCTTTTTCCGCCTTGCTTTCCTGCACCATGCCCATGACGGCGTTGAGCACTACGATCAGTAAAATCAGCACCGGCTCAAAGAACTCCATGGGGTCGCCTTCCACACAGGCGATCACAAAGGAAATGGCGGCGGCAATGAGCAGGATGATAATCATAACATCCTTGAACTGCTCCAAAAACCGCTGGAGATTGGTTTTCCTTTTCTTTTTATTTAACTTGTTTTCGCCGTACTGCGCCAGGCGTTGGGCGGCCTGGCCGCTGGAAAGCCCCTTCTCCGGCGAGGCCTCCAGCTCCTCCAAAAGATGAGACTGTGAGTCGTTATGAGGGTTCAAGTAAAATTCCTCCTGTCGTTTGTTTATGGTATTATTTTATCTTCTGATCTTCGCTTGGCGTTCTGTCATTGGACAAATAAGCGAGATGTTACCATTTTGCTCGCTTACTTAGAAGTGTTCCCTTTTTGGTACGGTTAGGAAAAATTGCTCAAAAGGCAACAGCGTTCAATTTTTCCGCAATCGCCTCTACCGTTACCGGCAATCCGCGCCGGCTGAGTTTTGGGCGATGCTGCAGGGCAGCTTGACCTGTGACTGTATGTTTTCAATGGGGCTGTTTTCAGACGACCTGGACAATTCATCACCCAGTATTAACAAGTTTGGTAACCTACCGGATGACCGAGCGATATTTTACCATCATCTCTTCAAACTGAAAAATCCGCTGGAGCATTTCATCCGGTATCTCGCCGGCCATCTCCGACGAAACAGCCTTTCAGCGATTCCCGCCGCTGCTCCAGCCTCGTTTGACATACGGGGTTCCATTGCAGGCTGTTTTGCCTTTGCTTTTCAATTAGAGTCCCGTTGCTGACGGAGCAATGCCATGAATTCCTCTCCGGTGATGGTTTCCTTTTCCAGGAGATGGGCAGCCAGCTGATGCAGTTGCGGTTCGTTTTCCTGGAGAATCCGCCGGGCCTTTTCATGGGCGGCCTTGACAATCTCCACCACACGCTCGTCGATTTTGGAAGCAGTATCCGCCGCACAGGCCAGAGAAGCATCCCCGCCCAGGTACTGGTTCTGCACCGTTTCCAGCGCCACCATATCAAAATCGTCGGTCATGCCGTAACGGGTAATCATTGCCCGGGCCAGCTTGGTTGCCTGCTCGATGTCGTTGGAGGCGCCGGTCGTCATGTTGTCCGCGCCAAAAATCAGCTCTTCCGCACTGCGGCCGCCCGTCAAGGTGGCAATCTTGTTGAGGAGCTCTTTTCGGCTCATCAGCATGTGTTCACCCTCGTCCACCTGCATGGTGTAGCCCAAAGCGCCGGAGGTGCGGGGGACAATGGTAATCTTGGTGACCGGGGCGGAACCCGACTGCTTCGCCGCTACCAGGGCGTGGCCGATTTCATGGTAGGCCACAATTTTCTTTTCTTTGTCCGAAATGACCGCATTCTTGCGCTGGGCGCCGGCAATAACGGTTTCCACGCTTTCTTCCAAATCTGCCTGGATAACTGCTTTCCTGCCCTCCCGGACAGCGCGCAGCGCCGCCTCGTTGACGATGTTCGCCAACTCTGCACCGGAAGCCCCGGCAGTCGCCCGGGCGATGATGTCCCAATCAATATCGGACTCCATCTGGACGTCTTTTGCGTGTACCATCAAAATCGCCTTGCGTCCCTGCAGATCGGGAAGCTCCACC
Source organism: uncultured Oscillospiraceae bacterium (assembly GCA_904396495.1). Taxonomy (GTDB): domain Bacteria; phylum Bacillota; class Clostridia; order Oscillospirales; family Ruminococcaceae; genus Fumia. Next base: position 53,545 of record CAJFOJ010000031.1, on the reverse strand, counting down.
GGCACTCGGCGGTCGAACCGGCCGGGACGCAGCAGGGCGGGGTCAAGACTCTCCGGCCGGTTGGTGGCCGCCAGCAGCACGACGCCTTTCTGCCCGTCAAAGCCGTCCATTTCCGCCAGCAATTGATTGAGGGTCTGCTCCCGTTCATCGTTGCCGCCCATGCCTCCGGTGTTCCGCTTCTGGCCGATGGCGTCAATCTCGTCGATGAACACGATGCAGGGAGCTTTTTCATTGGCCTGTTTAAACAGGTCGCGCACCTTGGCGGCGCCCATACCGACAAACATCTCCACAAATTCACTGCCGGAAATGGAGAAGAAAGGAACGCCCGCTTCTCCGGCCACTGCTTTGGCCAACAATGTTTTACCGGTGCCGGGAGGGCCCACCAGCAACACACCTTTGGGCAGTTTTGCGCCAATAGAAACGTATTTTTTCGGGTCATGAAGGTAGTCGACTACCTCCATGAGAGATTCTTTTGCCTCATCCTGACCGGCCACATCTTTGAATCTCACACCGGTTTTGGCGTCCGCTACATAGATTTTTGCACCGGATTTGCCAAAGGACATGGCGTTTCCCATCCCACCGGGGAGCTGATCCTTCATCTTTTTGCGCATCCAGCGGTAGGATACTTCACCGATGATGAAGAAGAACAGAATCGGCAGCACCCAAGTCAGGATAAACGAAAGCAGGGGATTCGTCTGGGTGGGTATGGTGGCCGAAAATTTTATATCCTCGTGTTCCATCAGCTGCTGCAATAGCCGCTGGCCGTCTTCCGGCCAGATGCCGGTCTTATAGATTTGCTGGGCGTTATCTTTCCCGGCGATGAAAACAAACTGGCCGGAATATTCATCATAGGATACTTCCTTGACCTCATCATTGTCGATCATTTCCAGGAACTGGTCATATCCCACCTCGATTACTGAACGCCGCAGCATCGAAGGAAATACCAAGGCATTAAGCAGCATGATAATGACCATGGCTATGATCGCGTAAAAGATAAATGGCCTTTTGGATGGGCCTTGTTTGTCGTTTACGATCTCATGCATGTTTTTCCTCCCCTTTAATTTATATTGGAATCCGTCGCTTTGTCTATACTGGAAATTTCTTTTAGCGCCTTCTTAAACTGGAAGGTAAAGAAGATAGCTGTAAATGTGACGGCGATGAAATCAGCTACCGGCTCCGCCATATAGACGGCCATTGTTTTATCTGATGAAAAAATCAGCGGCATAATATAGATGAGAGGGATTAACAGAATAAATTTCCGCATCACTGCTACCAGAATGGACGCCTTGGCATTGCCCAGAGAGGTGAAGGTCATCTGACAGGCGACCTGAATGCCGAACAGCAGCAGGCAGGCCATGTAAATGCGCAGGGCCGTTTGGGTAAACGCAATGAGTTTCTCCGAATTGGTGAACATAGCGGCAAAAGCCTGGGGAAACAGCATCACGCAGGCCCACAGCAAGGTAGAGTAGACCAAGCTGGCTTTCAGCAGCAGCTTGAAGGCGGTTTTCACCCGATCGGGGTTTCGAGCGCCGTAATTGTAGCTGATAATCGGCTGCGCCCCCTGTCCCAAGCCTTGCAGCGGCAACATGGCAAACTGCATCACGCTGGTCAGAATCGTCATAGCGCCTACGGCAATATCGCCTCCGTAGCTTTGCAGTGAAGAGTTGAAGCAGATGGAAATGACACTTTCGCTGGCCTGCATGATGAAGGTGGACAGACCCAATGCCAGACTTGGAAGGACGATTTTTGCGTTCAATCTCAGGTGTTTCGTCCGGAGTTTTAAGTGCGTTTTTTTGCCGCACAGGAACAACAGTACCCAGACGCAGGACATGGCCTGGGAAAGAATGGTAGCCCAGGCAGCTCCCGCCACGCCCATGTGAAAGCCGAAGATGAAGATAGGGTCGAGGATAATATTGGCTACAGCGCCGATCAGCACCGACAGCATCCCGGTTTTTGCAAAGCCCTGAGCGGTGATAAAGGCGTTCATTCCCAAGGTCATCTGGACAAAGAGGGTGCCGATGGCGTAGATGTTCATATAGCTGACACCGTATTCAATGGTGTTTTCGCTGGCGCCAAACGCCATCAGGAAATCCCGGTTCCAGATCAGCAACGCGGCCGTCAACAGGATGGAGATAATCAACTGGATTACAAAACAGTTGCCCATTGTTTTTTCCGCCGATTCGTGGTCTCCCTGCCCCATAAAGATAGACGCTCGTGGCGCGCCTCCGTAAGCGGTAAAGGCGGAAAATGCTGTGACAATCATAATCAGCGGCATGCAGACCCCCACGCCGGTCAGGGCAGCTTCCCCGATTTCCGGAATATGGCCGATATAAATCCGGTCCACAATGTTATATAGCATGTTGATTAGCTGCGCTGTTACGGTGGGAAGGGCCAGCTTCAAAAGCAGTTTGCCGACCGGCTCCTTCCCCAAAAAATCTTTTTCATTGCTCATTCTATGCCGTCTCCTTCCATGGCAATTCTCGTATTCTCCGCTATCCGGTCGTTAAACCGGGAAAACTGCTGCTGTTCTTCTTTCGTGAAACCCCGGAAGATCTGTTTGCGAAAGGCCTCCCGTACTGCTTCAATATCCTTGGTGATTGGCTGGACTTCTGCGGTGAGTGAGAGATGAATCCGCCTGCGGTCTTCTGTGTCCTGCTGCCGCTGCATCAAGGATTTTTGTATCAGGCTTTCTACCGCCTGGGATACGTTGCTTTTTGCGAGCATCCGCAGCTCGACAATATCGGCGGCGGTATCCCGTCCCGGATTGTTTTGTAGGAAGCTGATAATGGTGGCTTCAATCGGTACTAGGCCGTATCGGTCGCACACCGGTTTGAGCATATTGTCATACAGCTTGATAATCCGCCGGATATTGGATAATAACGTATTGGTCTGTTGCATCGTAAAAATTCCCCCTTTGCAAAAAAGGCCTCTATTCTTTATCGTTATTTATATAACAGTTATCTTTACAAACTATTTTACTCATCCTTTTGACTCAGTCAAGGGATAATCTTTTTCTTTTCATATTGTTTACAGTTGCTTCATAAAAAAGTACGCGCAGATAAGCTGGCTAATTTCTCTCTGTCTCAAATGAACTTTTATCTGAAGTTTTGTCCGATGACAAGTCAGAGAGTGGGGACTCATCTGAAAATCAAGCCCTATCTTCCTTCAGAAAGAAAATAAAAGCCATTCGCGGTGAGGATAAATATTATTTACTAAACAAGTGGATGATTTTTCGTATGATATTGATTATGCCGTTCCTTTTTATTTTTGTTGGGCGGACATGACGGCTGGATGGCGGTTGAAGTCCCTATGCCGGCTACATTGCGCTGGCCATTTTCGTACCGCCAGTTCAATCGACTGGATTGACGGGCAAATATGATAAGGCGGCCTCTCATCAGGATATGTTTGATGCTGAGCGCTACTTATTGACCGATATTGTGATGTGGACCACGCTGGCTCTGGCGCCGATTTTCCCTATAGATTGCCTTATAAAAATAAAGGCGCCTTTGCCGAGCATGAAAGCGATCGGAAAAGGTGCTGCAATTCGTAATCGTAGTAATAAGGTGTATTGCTGCTATAGGTTTGGATATTGACTGACTTTTTCAATGTAATCAGCAAAATAGCATCCAGCGGACGATGAAAGCGCTTCTTTACATCGAAAAGAGGGCGCTTGCTCCATCAGCTCATGCCTCGTTCTTCGCCGCCTTTTTCAAGGCTGCCAGCAGCAGGATAATCCCCGCGCCCGTGAGAATATGTCCGATGCCCGCGATACCGGAGATGGCGGCAGAAAACCCGCTGGACAGAGTTAGGCCCAGCACTTGGGTTACGCCGCGCACCAACAGCATAACGGCGGTCAACGGAACACCAATGTTATAGGTCCAGAGAAATGCGCGGAAGGTTTTGAATTTTGTCAGGTCATTGCGAGCCGCAAACAACGCTACGATCAGAAATACCAGCATACCCAGAAGGAAGAGGTGGGCGTGGACCTTACCCAGGGCTGTCACGCCGGTAAAGTTGTTGTATTTTGTGAATTCCCGGTAAAATACACCGCCCGCCATGGCGGCAATGGCATAGATGAGAGAAAGGTTTAGATACTTTTTCATCGTCAATTACTCCTTTTCAGCTAAAAATTAGAATCATCCAGATATGGGCCCAGGTGGTTTTTCGGGATTACCGGCGTCCCCTGTCACAACGGGTTCCTACATATTTCCGCCCTATGTAACGTTCAGTTGCTCCTCACCGTGGGGGATGAGGACATGGTAAAAGCCGGTACCCATCATAAGCTGTTATTCCGGGATCCGTTTTGCTTTCCGTTTTCTCACAGCCAAATGCAGGACATGATCCTCCCAATTGGAAAGGCAAGGGGCCGCAGCTTCTCATTTGGCCGGCCTTAAAGCGCTGTGCCCTTCTTGGGGATAAAAAGGAAACGGGTATCCGCTTTTTCCAACGTCAGCAGTTTTACTTTTTTGTCAATTCCGCCCGCGTATCCCGTCAGGCTGCCATTTGTGCCGACAACCCGGTGGCAGGGGACGATGATGGAGATTTTATTGTGGCCGACCGCGCCGCCCACGGCCTGTGCCGACATGTGTTTGAGCCCTCTTTTGGCGGCGAGCTGCTTTGCGATCTCCCCGTAGGTCATGGTGTGGCCATATGGGATGGAGCAGAGGATTTCCCACACCTCGTTTTGAAAGCCTGTCCCTGTAAAATGAAGGGGGATGATAAAATCCGGCTCTTTCCCTGAAAAGTAGGTATCAAGCCAACGCTTTGCCAATTGAAAAACAGGCAGTTCTTTTTCCTCGCAGTCCGGGCCCAAATGGGAGGCAAAATACTTCTGTCCCTCAAACCACAGCCCTGTTAAGCCGGCGTGGTCTGCCGCCAACAAAATGCCGCCCATAGGGGATTGGTAATGGCTGGTGTACTGCATCAAATCTCTCCTTTGATCGTCGATTTCATGATAATCGAACTGGGGATTTTTCATCGCCCAAACTGAAGGCCCAAAGGGCTGCCGTTTGGGTGTTTTTTGTCCGTTTTGGCCCCGCTTAGGACGAGGGCGCCAATGAGCGGATGGCTTCTGCCAAAGAGGGAAGAAAATATAAAAACAGGAAAAAAGGATGAAATGGGGCCGCCTGTTATCCAGAAATGAAGGTTTTTTGTGAAAAGAGAGGCGGCTTTGGGTGGGGGAACAAACGCCCAGTTCCCACTAGTTCAGTATATCATTAAAAAATCCTATGTCAAATTTTTCCTTTAAAAATAGGGAAATATGCCCGATTAAAATGGAATGCGGCGTACAATCCGGACGCGGCTCATCCGGCGCCACCAGGTGTTTTTGAGCTCCAGACGGCAAAATTTGGCCGGTTGATAGGCGGAGATGTTTTTTAAATTTCCAGTAATCCCATATTGAGTCCCATGTATAAAACCGGTATAATCGGTCTGGTCATTAAACGATAGTTTGCAGGAAGGGGCAGGAGTGTAAAAATGACGAAAATAAGAGCCTTGTTGGCAGTGTGTGTGATGGCGTGCGGACTCTTATTGGGGATTGGCGCGGTTTCAGCGGCTCAGATGATAGAGCCGGGACTGGTATCCAGCGACACTACCGTCAGAAAAGGACAGGAGATAGAATTTTTATTTTCCCTGGAAAATACTGGCGAAATCCATAAGGGGACCAACGCCGTAAAAGGGACACTAACATTTGACCTAGATGTTTTTGAAACGCCGTCGCAGGGGGATTTGGAACCGCTCAACGGCTGGGAAAACCTCCATTACAACCCGGAAAACGGGCAGTTTATCCTGTACAGGCGCACGGGCAGCATAGAGGGCGGCGATGTTTTGCGCATTAAGCTCACAGCCAAGGAAACCCTGCCGGCGAAGGATACATACGTCGGCGTGAGCGGGCTGTCGGCCTCTGAGGGGAAGGAAGACCTTTTTCCAAATGACGTAACAGTGAAGCTGAGCGCTGTTTCCGACCGGCCTTCGACGCCGGATTGGGGTGGTTCCGGCGATGACGGGGAGAGCTCCCGGCCGGGAGGCTCCGGCGATGACGGGGAGAGCTCCCAGCCGGGAGGCTCCGGCGATGACGGGGAGAGCTCCCGGCCGGGAGGTTCCGGCGGTAACGGGGAGAGCTCCCAGCCGGGAGGTTCCGGCGATGACGGGGAGAGCTCCCAGCCGGGAGGTTCCGGCGATGACGGGGAGAGCTCCCAGCCGGGAGGTTCCGGCGGTAACGGGGAGAGCTCTCAGCCGGGAGGTTCCGGCGATAACGGGGAGAGCTCCCAGCCGGGAGGCTCCGGCGATAACGGGGAGAGCTCTCAGCCGGGGAGCGCTACCGATACCCAAGGCAGTACAACGGGACCAGATGGTTCCGCCGGGATGGACGGGAGCCAGGCAGGGCCTGAGAATAGCGAAGAGGTAGTGGAAGCGGAGACCGAAGACGTCTTTCCGGGGATTTCCATCTTTTACCTTTGTGCGGCGGGGGCTTTGTTGCTCGTCGGAATCCTGGTGATTGCCCGCAAGAAAAACGGACGGGCGGGCGGAATCAAAATCCTGTCCGGCGTGATTATCATCGGCGTTGCCGCAGTGTTGGCGGCGGGCGCTGTGTTTGGATTTGGCGGGAAAGGGGATTTAAACGGCGACGGAGAGGTGGATTACACCGACGTACAGATTTTGCAAAAGCATCTCATCGCCCTTGCGCCCCTGCCTGAAGAAGATTGGGATAAGGCGGATATGAACGCCGACGGAAAGCTCACTGTCACCGATTTGTCTTTGCTCATCCAGAAAATTGAGAAGACGGTGGACTACGAGGTGAAGATCACTCCCACCTTGGATAAGTTCTACTTTGAAAAGGGAGAGGAATTCGCTTTTCCCTTTCATGGAGAGGTCTCCCACGGCGGGAAAATCGAGGCGGTGACCATCAACGGCGTGGAGTATGAAGCCCGGCAAACAGGGGAAAGGGCTGCGTACACGGTACAGCTCCAGGCGGCGGATACACCCGGCGTACAGGAGCTTCAGATGACAAAGGTCCGGCTTAAAAGCGGCCAGGAGGTGGAGGTCGATTCCCTCCAGCGGATCGATGTGCTGAAAACTGTTCCCTCTGTGGAGGATTTCCTGGCGGAAGAAATGGTGGATACGGCGCAGATGAAGGTCTCTTTCGCCTTGAAAGACGACGACCTGGCGCTCAGTTCTTCCCAGTTAGAGGTCCTCAGAAACGAGGACGACGGAGAGTATACCACGGTGGACAGGTGGGAAATTTCCGCCGGGAATCAGGAGTTTGTTCTCGATTTGGAGGAGGACAAAACCTACACCATTCACATCTCGGCCCGGTACAACCGGGATTCCGACGAGCTGGAGGCGGACGAGGACCACTGGGGAAGCTTTGCTCTGATGAAGGAGGTCCAGCTGAACATCGACTACCAGTTCTCCTTTGGCAATCTGAGAGCTGAGGCGGAAGATGGGACTGCAACCGGGGAATTCAGCAAGAACCAGCCGGTGGTCCTGTGGTTTGAGAGTAAAAACGCGACCAAATTTAAGCCCGACCGGGCGGTGGTAAACGGCGCGGCCTATCAGGTGGAGCAGTCCGGAGATGGGTATTCGGTGACCTTAGGTGGATTTGGAAAAACCGGCGATACAGAGATCAAAGTGGAACAGGTCATTTTGGAAAACGGGAAAGCCTTTACACTGGAGCAGGACAACGGGATTCAGGTGACCATTTTAAAAGAGCGTCCTGCGGTCACGGGGCTTTCTGCCGACGAGGACGCGGAAAACGGGCAATTTCAGATTTCTTTCCAGCTGTTAGACCCGGACGGCGCTTTGTCCGATCGGAAAATTAAGATTTTAAACGCCGAGGGCCAGCTGGTGGCTGAACGGCTGTTTACAGAAGGCGACCTCAGTGAAAACGGGTTTCATGGCGCTTTGCAGCTGACGGACACCGGGCTGACGGCGGGCTACACCGTACAGGTCGTCGCCGACTGGGACCTGTCGGAGGACGGCTCTCAAACAGAGCGGCAGAAGGTTTTGGCCGAGCTGTGGGTTGACGCCCTGCCGCGGGCGTTGGTGACGGCGGGCAGCGCCGGGGAGCCATTTGTGGAAAAGGGCGGCGACGTGGCGCTTTTCTACGAGATTGCCCACAACCAAAAGGCGGAGATCAGCAAGCTGGTGGTCAATCAATTAGAGCTTCCGACCCAGCGGCTGGAGGACGGGAGATGGAAAGTAGTCGCATCTGCGCCGGAACAGCCCGGGGAGCAGCAGCTTGTGCTTTCCCAGCTCGTCTTTGAGGACGGCGTTGTGGCAGATGTGCGCTACGACATCCCGGTGGAAGTGATGAAGTCTGCCCCTGTAGTAGAAGGCTACGAGGCGGAGGACATCCTGGAAAAAGGCCAGGTGAAGTTCCGGTTTGTGTTGGAGGACGAGGACCAATCCTTCCTCTCCGGGAAAATCCAGCTTGTTTTAAACGACCAGGCCACCGTTGTGGCGGAAGAGCCGATCACCACTGCGGGTGAGCAGCAGTTCACCCTGGATGTGGAAGAACAAAAGGAGTACACCTTCCGGGTGCTGGCATCTTGGAAAAAGACGCAGGACGAAAGCGTAAAGGTCACAGATGACCTCCTGCTGGAAAAGGCGGTTTTTGTCATGCGGGACTATGGGCTGCGCCTGTCCGGGATGAAGACCTCCTTGGAAGACGGCACAGATTCGGTGTACTTTGAGCCAGGCAGCCCGATGAAAATCAGCTTCCGGGCCGAGACGCTCACGAGCCTTGCGGTAGAGCAGGTGCAGATGAACGGCGCGGTATACGACCTCTCTCCTTTGGGGGAAAACCGCTATGAATTTACGGCGGACGCCGGTTCTACGCCGGGGGTAGAGGAGCTCACCATCCAACAGGTGGTGCTGGAAAACGGGAAGGCGCTCACGGTGGACAACGACAACTCAGTCCGGGTGGAAGTGCTGAAAGCCGTGCCGGAAGTGGAGGACTTTACTTCGGAAAAGACAAAGGACGACAAACTGAAGGTGCAATTTTTCTTAAAGGACGCCGACAACGCCCTTTTGGACGCTCAGCTGAAGATTCTGGAGGAGGGCGGAACCGTCCTGCTGACCAAACCGGTATCGGCGGGCGAAAATGAAGCGGAGGTGGCGCTGACCGGGCAGGAGAACTATCTTGTGAAGGTGACGGCCGACTTCGACCGGGACACCAACGGGTTGGACGATCAGTCAAATGAGTATCGGGGAGAGGTGATTTTTTCCGATACGGTCGCCGCTTCCCGCGACGCCATCCAGTTTAAAGACGTCACAAACAACAAGCTCTACCGCAGCGAGGGCGGCAATACCCATCAGGTGCAGGTGCTGGACATCACAGGAGGGCTTCCCGAAAATGTGGAAAACTACTACGCTGTCATTGAGATGGAAGGCTTGCCGGATTACTACGGGGGAATCAAAGAATTCCGACAAGATGAACAATCGGGCAGGGTGTACGCAGTTCTCGACCAGGAGGACGTGGTCCTCTACGGCGAGGACGGCACCAGACAGAATGAATACGCCTTCCCGCTGGCCTACAGGGACGGGGAAGGGGAACACCCGCTGGTCACCAGCGCCGAAGGGCTGTTTGCCCAGATGGCGGCGGCTCCCAACGGCAGATTTGAGCTGACCGAAGACCTGGATGCGTCCGGCATTTCCAAAGACGCTGTGGCCGTGGCCGGAACCTTTACCGGTGAGCTCAATGGAAACGGCTATAAGATTTTAAACCTCCCCACCTCTCTGTTCCAGACGTTGAGCGGAGCCTATATCCACGACCTTGTCATCGAAAACGCCCAGATCACCACCTCCAGAAGCGGAATCATCGCCCATATGATCCAGAACCAGTCGGTGATCGAAAGGGTCTTTATCGTGGATTCCACCATCTCCAATGGCGTGGACGGGGTCGGCACCTTTGCGGGGAACCTTAACAACTCGACCATCCGGGAAAGCGCTTCGGTGAATGTATGGACAAAAGGATTGGTGGCAGTCGGCGGCATCGTCGGCAAAACCCATGCCGGGGCGGTCATCGAAAACTGCTATGTGACCGGTAAGGTGCAGGGTACCTATGACCACCCGTCCCTGGGCGCCAGGGTGGGCGGCATCGCCGGCTGGCACGGCGGCGGGGAAATCCGGCACAGCTTTGCCAAGGTGCAGGTGATCGCGCCGGCACAGAAGGGCAACGGCGGCCTCATCGGCGGCCCCAACACTGGCAATCCGGTGATCGAAAACTGCCTCAGCATGAGCACCGGCGCCGGATACCGGATCGCGGGCTTTGACGTGCTGAAAAACGCCAAAAACGTCTATGAGTACGCCGGTTCGTCCAGTGTGACCAACATCACAGAGGAAAACAGCGACCGCGTAAAAGAGACCGACGCCATTTTTGACAGAAGCTTTTATCGGGATACCTTGGGGCTCTCCGAGGACATCTGGGACCTGGAGCTGCTGACTTACGGCAAACGGCCCAACCTGAAAGCGGCGCCGGCAGTGGACAACAACTTTGAAATCCCGGATTACACTCAGCTGCAAAACCACGAGGGCTATACCCCTGGCCGGGAACAGGCTTATGCCAACATGGCGAAGCTGATGCCTTTCTCGGATACCCGCATGTGGGTGGAGTATGGGAACCGGCTCGATGCGGCTCATCCTCTCGCGGTTCAGGCGGTAGAGTATGTCCTGCCGCTGGATCAAAATAACGCCTTGGTTTCAGGCGTGCGCCGCGGCGCTTTCAACGAAATCGTCAAAATCCGGGTCGCGTTCCAAAACGACGGGATGATCGAGTACCCCGTCTCCTGGCAGAAGGCCATGGGGAATCTGGTGGCGACCTACCAGATCGAGGGGATGGACGCATTTTATCAGTTTAACCATTATATCGCAGACCTGGATGAAAGCCTCATTACAGAGGTGGCAAACCTCATTTCATCCTACGATTACCCATCGGAGATCGCCGCCCTCACCAGTGAGGAGGAAAGCAGGCTCTACACCGACTACTATAACGAGCAGGTAAAACCCCGGCTGGACGCCTTTGTCACAAAGCTGCTCACCTCACAGGAGGAGTATCCCACCTACTGCCAAAATGAGGTGGTGCAACAGCTCATCCGGGAGCGGATCGGCGAGGAAGACAGGTGGAAAAAACTCCTCTACGGCTACAACTATTACGACAAGTGGTATCGCATCGATTACAGCGGCGTGACGCTCAGTGACCTTATTTTCTTTAACGGGGAGCTGATGGCACAGGATATGACGGCCCAGGCTTTGACAGACAAGCTTTTGGCGGCGACAGACCAGCGGGAGACCTATAAAACGGTCACCTTCTACAACAACGTACTCAAAAACTACACCGGCGAAGAGATGATGGATTTCTTGGGCGGCTTGTCCTACCGCATCGCGGGGTACCAAAACCCCAGCGACTGGTTTGCCGACAACTTTGACGGCATCCTCAAAGAACAGGAGCCCCAATTTGGCTCCGATGAGATCCGCTACCGGATCTGGGACATTTTAAGCGGTATCGAGGACAGGAGAAAAAGCATCGTCTTGCCCATCCTCACGGCGCCTCAGGAGGATATGTACCTGATTTCCCTGCCGTCCCAGGTCATGCTGGGCAGTATGAACCGTTACCCCACCTATATCAATAAGGACGGGAACGAGCGCCAGCGGATGCGGGACATCGTCGATGCTTACGCGGAGAAGATGGGCATCTTTTACAGCGTGTCCTCCACCTGGATGAGCAGTGCGGTAAGCCAGCTCAACAGCTTTGTCAACATCCAGTACGACACAAGGCTCAACTTCCCGGAAAGCGAGGCCGCGGCGGCGGGCGACCAGGACAAGGACAAGACCAGAGATCCCGTCATGAAATGGGTATACGAGGCCAACAACACCATCAGCGCCAAAAACGGAAGCGCCGCTTTTGCAGACGGCTCCAACGTCTTCTGGGTGCTGGATGGGGCGTTGAGCACAAGCGATTACACCTTCTTCACCTTCAGCCATGAAACAGCCCACAACCAGGACGGCAGATATTTTTACGGCGGCGCCGGCCGGAGAACAGGCACCGGCGCAGAAGCCCATGCCGACGGAAATATCGCGCAGGAGATGCGGGACGGCTGTATGGTGTTTAACATCTCCAAAATTAACGACATGGGAATTGAGATGACCAACAACTTTAGCTATGAGAGAATCAATTCCCCAGACAAGATCAAAAGCTATTACAGCGCCATGTTTGAGACCGGGTATGTGCTGGACTATCTGGCGGCTCAGGCCTTCCTCCGGCTGACCCCGGAGCAGCAGGCGGCAGTGGCGGTACAGGCGACCCACACCCCCGGCGGCAACAACTCGTTTACCACGGTGTACAGCGACCTCACCGTCGAGGAAATCGAGCAGATGGACCTTCAGGACATGGAGGACCTGTGGGAGAACCGGATTTCCATACGGAATCAGAATAAGGGGACTACTGTCAGGGTTAGCACCGCTACCGATGGAAGCTACGGCTTCGAGTCCTTCTACTTCATGAACTGGTATCAGTCCCACAACGACAACGGCTCTCCGGACACCCATGCTTTCAAACGGCTGGGGATGGAGATGCTCGGGCTTGGCGGTTACGAAAACGGCTACATGATCTACATGTCGGCTTTGAGCGATAACGATTTGGACGCTTTGCGCAAAATTACAGGCGATGAGGACATCACCTGGAAGGAATACAAGCTAAACCGGTTTGAAACGGTGAAGGCGAATCTGGACCGCATCCCCTATTTCGACCCGGAGACGGTGATCGAGCAGTTTATGGCGGCTTTCGAAAGAGACGCCCAAAAAGGCACCAGAAGCGAGAGCATCGCCGTCAAACGGTTGGTCTATGGCATCGTCAAAAGGGCGACGGGGGACTTTAGCGACGGCGGCATCTATCAAAGCCCGCAGGTGATCTCGATCACCTCGGCGGAGGAGCTGATCCGCCTGGCCTCGGAAAACCCATATGGAATTTTCAGGCTGGACGCCGATTTGGACTTTACCGGGATCGCCGCGGCGCAGGGAAGCTATCTCCCCAGCCGGTTTATCGGCATCCTGGACGGTAACGGACGCAAAATCACCGGCCTGCAGTACCCGCTCTTTGGGGATTTGCAGTTCGCCCAGGTGAAGAACCTGACCATCTGGGAACCCTCCTACGCCGCCGGGGCGCAGGCCATGCTGGCTGTGAAAACCAGGCAGGCGATGATCGGGGATGTGTCGGTGGAGGGCCTGTCTTACGAGGACGCAAACAGGGGCCTCCCGCTGGTGAAAACCAAGACGGACGTCTACTACCAATACGGAAATATGTCGGTGACGGAGAAAGCGCCGGACCCGATCATGGAGGAGGAAACAGGAACAGCTGGGGAAGAGGAGGAGATTGGGAGCGCTGAGACAGAAGAACCCTCTCACGAATCGACAGAAATCGGCGGAAGCGACAGCCTGGAATCGTCAGGGGACGACCTTCCATAAACGGCTTTTCGCCCTAAAGGGGATGATGGACCCTTGGCGGCGATTCCCCAAAACAAAAACAGAACCTGGACGCGGATGCCGCTCCAGGTTCTGTTTCTTTGTCGGGGTTTGGCGCCGTCCCGAAGGGCTGCCGGTTTGCCTTTTGAAAAAAACGGTGGTATGATGGAAAAACCGGGGTTTTTTAGCGGGGAGCAATTTGCGGGGAAGGCCCGCCGCATCCTCTTGGAGGAACTCCAGCAGAGGGGATGGATAGGATGAAACTGTTGCTTTTGGCCTTTGAGCCTATTGGGAGCCTGCGGCTGGACCCGTCGGGCCAGGTGGCGGAAAAGCTGTGCCGCCGGCTTTCGGGGGACGGCGTTCGGGCGGAGGCGGCCCTCATTCCGGGGACCTTTTCCGGTTGCGGGCGGGAGGCGGACAAGGCGATTGAAAAAGCGGGCCCTCAGGTGGTGGTGGCGCTGGCGCAGCGGGGAAGCTGCCGGGAGATCACCTTTGAGAAGCGGGCCTACAACCGCATTGACGCCCCCATTCCCGACCGGGAAGGGGTACAGCCCCGCAATGCCGTCGCGCTGGAAGGCGGGGCGGATGTTTACGAGACGGCGCTTCCCATTGATCGGATGGCGGAGGCGGTGCGCCGGCAGGGAATCCCCGCCGGGATTTCCACCGATGCGGGGACGTTTTTGTGCAACGCCCTTTACTATCACCTGCTTCGATCGGGGAAAGGAGGGCATTTCGGCGCTTTGTTCGTCCACCTGCCCTATCTTCGGGGGCAGGACGTCCGCCACCGGGAAGCGGGGATGGATGTCTCAGAGATTTTAAGGGGGCTGGAGGCAGGACTGGGGATTTTCGGCGGATAATCGGCGGCGAAAAGAGAAAAATGCGCCCTGAGTAAAAAGGAGCGGTTTTTTCCGTCCTTTTGAAACAAGGCGCATTTTTTTGTTTTAAGCGTGCTGGAGCTCCCGTTCGGCTTCATATTTGTGCTTGGTGGCAAGGCCCCCGCGGATGTGGCGCTCCTGTTTGTTGACGTCCAGGACCTTCCGCACCTGTTTGTATAGCTGGGGGTTCACCTTCTTCAGGCGCTCGGTCAAATCTTTATGTACCGTCGATTTGGAAATCCCGAATATTTTGGCGGTTGCCCGCACCGTCGAATTGTTTTCGATGATATATTCGGCTAGTTGTACGCTTCTGTCCCACGCATTGCCATTCAAAGTCAGCACCTTCTTATTTGTGATTACTTTGGTAATGTATATGCGGGGGAGTGGACGGATATGTAACCAAATGTGGACGGAATTTTGCAGAATCTGAAATCAGGGCGCCTTGTTTTCGGCCCTTTTATTTTGTACCTTTCCTCGGTGGATGCCAGAGCTCCCGTTTTTTCCCGGGAAAAGGACCAACAGGCAAGCGCCAGCCGCCAGCAGGCCGCACTGCGCCAAGAGGGCGGCCTGCGGCATGGTGAACGCCGGATCCAGCGTCCCCAGCACTGAGGGGTAGTTGGTGAAAAAGCTGCCGTTCCAGAGACTCAGGGCTTCCGGCAGCGGAAGGATCATCCACACAAAGGGGATTAGCATCCACAGGTAGACAAGCCAGGGCCGGATCTTCCCCAGCAGCCAGCCGCTCCCCAAAGCGAACACCAGGGGAGGGATCAGCGTGATTAGGATCGGGGCGAGCAGCTCCCCCCATCCGTACCAGCCAAAGTAGCGGCCGTAAAAAAGGGCGGCTTCCATGAGGCAAAAAAGCGCCAGCAATCCGGTCCCCGTCAGTGCGGCGGCGCAGCGGGCTAGGGCGTATCGCCGCGGGGACAGCTGTGCGACGTCGGTGAGTACCGCCGCTCGCCGGGCCTTTGACGAGGTGAAAAAGGTCAGAAAAAACAAGGCGCCAATCCAGAGCAGGGGGATCATCCGGCTTAGGTAATCCCCGAAGCTCCAGGGGGAGAAGGGGGCGGTGTGGGACACCCCGAGGATAGTCACGCTGCTCAATACCTGCCAGCCATAAAACAAAAGCGTCAATAAAAGCCCAAAGAAAAATTTGTTCCAGATGAGCCGCTTACACTCGTAGAAAAATATCTTATCCAAGATTTAAATCCTCCTCTGTCAGCCCGCAGGCGTCCAAAAATTCCCCATAGGTCAAATAGGGATAGGCGGGGTCCAGTTCCCGGTTAAACAGGCGGCTTAAAATTGCATCCATGGCCTCTTCGCCGCCTACCAGAGCTTCGGCTTTCAGAATCTTCAGTGGCATCTCGCAGTATTGCCGCACATAGGTCAGGCTGTTTGTGATGGGAAGCTGTTTGTCCTCCGGCAACGATGCCAGGTATTCCGGGTGGCGGACGTAGAAATTCAGATAGTAATCGTCCACCGATTGCTGCCACTGATCCACGTAGTGTTCCCGGGCGTAGTCCTCGCCGTAGAGTGCTTTGACGATGCGGTAGGTGGTGTAGACGGTCAGGCCCTCCGCCGACCAGGGGCTGGTGTCGTCGGATGTGTCAAACATATTCCCCAGGCCCCACCACTGGTGGACCAGCTCGTGGATCATCACCTCGCCGGGGATGGCGCCTTTGCCGCTGTCGCTCAAGTTGGCGGCGGTAAAGTCCGCCTCGTCTAGGAGGCTGGCCCCAGCGGTGGCGTAACCACCGCCGGAAACCCGGCTCTGGATGAGTTTGAGGGCGCCTCCCGTGCCGAAGGATAGGGCTCCGTAGTGTTTGGTGCAGTAGTCCACTACCGCTTTCACTGCGTCTACCGCCCTGGCGGCTTCCATGACGGATTGGTGCTTGCGCCCGTAGTAAAACTGGATGGTGAGGCCCCCGGCCTCAATGTCCTGCCGGATGTAGTCGCCGGCGTAGAGGATGCCGCCTGTGCCGTTGTCCTCATAGCGCCAGGTGGCCGTCCCATCCTGATGCTCGGAAACCACTTTTGCCTCGCTTGTGCCGAAGGGGATGGCGGTCATCGAGCTGGGCAGGGTGATTTCGATGGTGGCAGGGTACATTCCCTCGTCCGGTAACACATTCATCAGCCGGGGAGACAGAGCTGCGTTTTCCAGGCAGAGGTATTCCGGGCTGATCTCTTTGCGCCCCTGCATGGTGGAGGTGTTGCGATCCTCTTGGGGGAAGCCACTGTACTCCACTGTCAATTCCACCTCTTCCTCCGCCGGAATGGTGGCCTGTAGCATGGCCTCGTTGTACTCCTGGTAGTCCCCTACCGAGAAGGGCAGGTCCGCGCCGTTTGCCTGGACGGAGGAAATGGTGTAACCGGGGTTGATGCCCAATGCAACTGTCTGAGCCTGGCCAGAAACGTTTTGAAACCGGTAGGTGGCCCTGCCTGTGACGGTGCCGGCGTTGGTGTCCGGGTAGACCTGGGCGGTGCGTTGGGAGCAGGTGACGCCTTCCAGGTAGGGCAGCTCGTAGAATGACATAGCCGTCTGGTCCAAGTTGCTCTGATCCACCATGGGTTGGGCGGCGTAGGCTGCGACCGAACAGGCTAGCAACAGCAGTGCAATAACCGGTCGGTAGGCCCGCCGCAGATTGCGCGCCAGGGAGCCAAAGAGCCCCTTTCCGTACTGGCGGATACAGAGATAGGACAGCCCCCACACCCCGGCCAGCGCCGCCAGCCAACTAAGGCGCATATAAGCCACCGAACGGAACAGCCGGAAATTGGAAAAGTCGTCGGACAGCGCCCAGACACAGGGGTTGAGCCAGCAAAGCTGCCAGTCGTCTGCCCAAACGGTCAGGCTCAGGGCAGCAAAGGCGGCAAAGAGCACCAGGGACAGGTCAGCCCGGCGGGTGAACTGGTAGGCGGAGGCAGCGGCCAACACGCCCAACGGGAGAGCAGGCCCCATCAATAAAAGGTATGCCAAAAGATAGTCCACGCCCCCAAAGACAGAGCCGATCAGCGCCCAACTGACGGGGGTCCAAACCAGCATGGTGAGGCCCAGCGTCAGCAGCGAAGCCGCCATCAGGGCCAGCAGCCGCACCAAGGCCATGCTCATAGGAGAGACCGCTGCGTCCACCAGCACGTCCACCCGGCTGCGGGCGGCCCGGTTCAGCTCAAACACGGTGAGCAGGCCGAACAGGATGCCGCCCGCTACGCCGCCGGCGATGGCGGGATTTGCAAGATAGTTGGAGAGCATGGTGCCGGCGGTGGCCGGTTTGTAAAGGGTAAGCCCTGCAAGAGGGGACAGCACTGCCAACAGGGCAATAAGCCAGGTCAGGCGGCTTTGTAAGAGCCGCCTCAGTTCCAGGGGAAAGAGCCGGATCGTTTTCATTGCACCGCCTCCCTTGAGATGAGATAGAGGTAGGCATCCTCCAGGGTGGGTTCCTCCTGCTGGGCGTAGGGCGGGAGAACGTCCGCCACCGCGCGGCACCGGATGCCTCCGCTGGTGTTGACACGGGCGGTGATGTGCAATCCATCTTCCTGGGCGGCTTCTTGCTCCCAAAAGGCCCCCACATGGCCGGAGGCAGCCTCGATGAGGGCGGCCGGCGTGCCGGTGAACAGAACCCTGCCCCGGTCGATGACCACAAGCTGGTTACATACCGACTGGACGTCCTCGATGATGTGGGTGGACAGCAGTACCAGACGATTTTGAGCTGCCTGGGAGAACAGATTGCGGAAGTGGATGCGTTCCTCCGGGTCCAGCCCCACCGTCGGCTCGTCGAAAATCAGCAAGGGGGGATCGCCCAGCAGGGCTTGGGCGATCCCTACCCGCTGGCGCTGGCCGCCGGAGAGGGTGCGGATCTTCGATTTGGCCTTTTTTTCCAGGTTGACGACTCGGATTGCCTTCCTAATGGCGGATTTGGGGTCGCGCAGCCCCTTTAGGGCCGCCATGTAGTCTAAAAATTGCGCCACGGTGAGTTCGTCGAATAGGCCAAAGTCCTGGGGCAGATAACCCAGCCGGGTTTTCAGCAATCGGTCTGTTTTGGCCAAGGGAAGGCCGTCCACCAGTATGGAGCCGGAGGTGGGCAGCAAAGCGGCTACCAGCAGCTTCATCAGGGTGGACTTTCCCGCGCCGTTTGGCCCTAGGAGGCCGATGAGGCTGGGGGTGTGCAGATCGAAGCTCAGGTCCTTGAGGGCCTGTTTCCCGTTGGGGTAGGTCATGCTGATATTCTGGATGTTGATTTCCATATTGCCTGGTTCCTTTCTGTTTGGGATAGTAAAAGGATACCAGGGGCATGTGGAGGAAAGTTGGAGCTGATATGTGGTTTGTGTGGAGATGAGTGGCATAAACATAACAAAATCAGCATGTCCTCGTAGACATGCTGATTTTGCAGGTTTTTGGTGTACACACAGTGTTGTTCCGGTTTAGTCAATTGCCTTCGCAAAGAAAACGGTTTCCTCTTTTTCTTCAAAACCGTTTTTCTTATAAAAATCGTATGCAGGTAGATTCTTTTCGGTCAACAGTACAATATAGGAGATCCCCCTTGTTGCCAACGTTTTTTCGATCTCCCTTATGAACGCAGAGCCAATCCCGCTTTGCTGCATTTCAGGAAGAATGCCGAATTCGTCCACCCAATATTCCGTTCCCTCATACCAGCTTTTTATTTTGCCCAGTGCAAGTCCAATTAACGCCCCGTCTCTGTACACGCCAAAAGACAAGGAATTCTGATTTCCAATCAATTGAGAGATATATGCGTGGAGTTGTCCATCGGTCCAACTGTCGTTCCACGGCTCTCCCGAAAAAATAGCGACCATGAGTCGTTTAATTTCTTCGATGTTTTCCATGTTTAGCTCTTGTATATTCATCGGTTTGATTCCTTTCAGCAGCATAACGGTTTTCCCTTTCTGCTTGCAACCTCGCCATATTCCCCGTGCAAAGGCCGCCCCAAAAGGTTAAGCTGGAAAACGCGCCGTCGCACGCACTCCATCCTCGGTATTTTCAATTGTACAAGTCGCCCCGTGCCGCTTCAAAATCATCCGAACCAGGTAGAGGCCCAGGCCGCTTCCGCCGGTGCTGCGGTTGCGGGAGACTTCCTCTCGGTAGAACGCTTCAAAGAGGTGGGGAAGGGCCTCCTCGCCGATCTGTGCGCCAGTGTTTTCCACTGTCAGGGAGGGGCTCCCCGCAATCAGGCCGCACCACACGCGGATTTCGGCGCCCTCCGGAGAATAGAGGGCGGCGTTGGAAAGCAAGTTCCCGACAGCTTTCCCCAGCAGGGATGGGGCCCCGGTCACGATAATCCCTGGCGTCAGGTCGGATACCAGGCGCTGCCCGTGCTGGTGAAACAGTTCGGCGTCCAGGTTAATCTGCCGCTCAAGCAGGGCGGACAGATCCACCGGCTCCTGTTCGGCGGGGGTAGCGCCCGATTCCATCCGGGAAATGGCCAGCATCTCCCGGATGAGCTTTTCCATCCGGCCGGTGACCTGGAGAGAGCGCAGGAGGTATTTGTCCCGATCCCGGTAGACATCTACCCCCTCCAGCATCCCCGTGATCTGCCCCTTTAAAATGGTGATCGGCGTCTTCAGCTCGTGGGAGGCCGCGGAGAAAAATTCCATCCGCTGGCGGTCCAGCTCCCGCTCCCGCTCCACCTCCCCCAGCAGGGAGCGGTTGGCAGCCTCTAACTCTGTTAATGCGGCGGACAGCCGATGGGACATCTCATTTAAACTGCGGCCCAATTTGCCGATCTCGTCCCGCCGCTGTTCCGGACACGTCCAGTTGAAGTCCAGCTTGGCCATCTTGCCGGCAATGCCGCTCAGACGCACGATGGGGCGGGTGATATACCGGGAATAGGCCAGCGCACTCAGCAGTGAAAAGGTCAGCAATACCAAAAGCAGCAACGGCGCCATCTGGCAGAGGGCCTGCACCGCCAAATTCTCCGCCTCTATCCGGGGGGTGACATAGAGGGTGTAAAGGCTATCCTGGTCGGCAAAACGCACGTCGGCGGTGATGGTAGCCTGCTGAGAAGTGGTGACGGTCACCGCGTCCCCATTGTCACCTGCCTCGGTGGCGTAGGTGACGGCGGAACCCCTCCCGACGGTATATCCGGGCGATGTGACTGCCCCGCTGTCCTCAAACACCGGCTGGATGGCGAATTGGGAGCCGGTGTCGGCAATCTGTCCGTCGGGGCCCACCAGCATGGCGTCTGCCCCGGAATCGCGGAGAAAGGCGTCCAGCACGGGCCCGCAGTTCTCAAAGGTGGTGTCCGCCAGCTCATCCACCAGCGCGTTTACCTGCCGCGCCAAATCGTCGCTCAGCACGGCAGTGTAGGTGATGGGGGTGGCCCAGGCGATGAAGCCGAAGGTAATGCCCCCCGCGCAAAGCAGGATGAGGGTGGTCATGAGAAAAATGCGGGCGGTCAGGCTTTCAGCGAGTTTCCTTCGCAGCACGGTAGCCCACCCCCCTCACCGTTTCGATATAGTCCCGATTGAGCTTGTGGCGGAGGTTTTTGATGTGGCTGTCCACCACCCGCTCGTCACCGTAAAAATCATAGCCCCACAGCTTGGCCAGCAGCATCTCCCGGGTAAATACCCGGCCGGGCGCCGACAGAAAGGTGTAGAGCAGCTCAAATTCCCGGGCGGTCAGCTCCAGTCGGCGGCCCTCAAGCTCCACTTCCCTGGCGTCCGGCCGGATTACCAGGTCGCGATAGCACAAGCAGCTTTCCTCCTCTGTCCCGGCGCTCCGGCGGAGGATCACCCGGATCTTTTCCAACAGCACCGGCATGGAGAAGGGCTTTACCACATAGTCGTCGATGTCCAGGCCAAAGCCGCGCAGCTGCTCTGATTCCCCGTCCAGGGCCGTGAGCATCAGGATGGGTACCTGAGACCGCTGGCGGATGAGTTCGCAGACCCCGAAACCGTCGATTTTTGGCAGCATGATGTCCAGTAAAATAAGGTCAAAGGGCTCAGACTGAAAGAGGGTCAGGGCTATTACCCCGTCTCCCGCTACGGCGGTTTTGTAGCCGGCGTCCCGCAGGTACGCGCAGAGCAGCTCCTGAATATCCGGTTCGTCTTCCACGATTAAAATGCTTTTCATAAACAATCACCTTGCTGGAGTATAGCATGGAATTGTGAATTTATCATGGAGAATTTCTGAGCGGGGTTATAAAAACGGACGGACAGAGGAGATCGTCTGTCAGGAGCGCGGTCACATCCCTTTAAGTGAGGCAAAAGGCCCTATTAATCATCAAATGCAGTGGCAAAATAGGAATCGCACAGGGGATAGGGCCAGTTGCGGATAAAATTCCGTAGAAGGCCGACCGTCTATGCGGGAAAATTCACCGCTCAAGGTGGCGAAAGGCCACCCTTTATGCGGGAAAACAACAAAACCGGCTGTTTGCCGGTCGTCATGCCTTATTTAAGGCCGCTTTGGAAGGCCACCGCCTTGCCCAGTATCTGCACCTTCTCCCAATCTTCCCCTTCGACCATGACGGGAGAATAAGCGGGGTTTTCCGACCGCAGCTGCACTCGGTCGCCTAGCTTGTAGACCCGTTTGAGCATGACCTCCCCGTCGATGAGCACTGCGGCTAGTTCGCCGTCTTCCACGTCGTCCTGCCGCTTGACAAAGACGATGTCCCCGTCGTAAATCCGGGCGCCAATCATGCTGTCCCCCGACATCTTCATGCAGAAGTCCGCGTTCCCGCCTCCGTATTCCTCAAATTTCGGGAAACCTTCATCCCCGCATTCGTACACCCCTGCGGGCGACAGCTTCAACAGCGGGAGCTTCTCCAGCGCGAGCGATGTGGCGCTTGACGCTGATGGAAGCATCTTTTCGCTCTTTCCCACAAGCCAGGCGGGGTTCACCGTCAGCGCCCGTGCGATGGCTTGGATGACGGGCAGCTTGGGGGTGCCGATTTTTCCTGTTTCATAGCGCTGGATGGTGGATTTCGTCACGCCGACGTTGTCCGCTACATCCTGCAGCGTGAGCTTTAATTCCTTCCTTCTCTGTTTGATGCGCTCGCCAAGCGCTTTCACATCTGCCATGTTCTCGTATCCTTCTTTCCTTTTTATTTTTAAATGGGATGGTGTAAAATCGGGCCGGGGGCCCTCTCTGTCTGGAGATTAGACGTTGTCGGTATGTTGTTTTTACAGTGTGCTATTTGTGGGTGTGATACCATACCCGCGAATCCCTTTAGGGACTTGAAGACGGACTTGTCCGCCGTAGTCCTGCGTGAGCAGGACCGGATGATGATAAAAGAAATGCAATGCTAAAATGCTGACATTTTAGCAACCGCACAAAGTGCGGTCAAAAGGTTTTCTACGAAAATCTTTTGAATTGGATTTATTATATCACATCCGCAAGCCTCAAAGGGCTTTTGCGCCGCATTGAGCGGCGCAAAACGGCTTTGCCGTTTTGATTATGATGATAATCATTGACAAAAAAGTTTTGCTTTGCAAAACTTTGCACCGTTGGTGCCGGCACACTTTGTGTGCCATTTGTGGATATTATACCACATTATTTTGCAGCGCGCAACGAATTTTCCTGTCAGTTTTGGCATTTTTTTGTCTTTTGTGCAGCATTTTTTATGCGTTATCCAAGGTGCTTGCAAATCACTTGGTACTTTTTCACAAAGTTTTGTTTTTTGTCGCGTTACGCTATTGACAAGCTCTCGGTTTTGCTGTATGATAAAAACACTATAAGTTGCACAATGCAATAGAAATGGGATTGTAATGGTAAACACATCAAAACTCAGAGGACGTATGGCTCAGTTGGGTATTTCCGACAGGGAAGCCGCGTCGGCACTACATCTATCCCTTGCTGTTACAGTTAAAAAACTGAACAACAAGTCCGGTCTCAACTTGACCGAAGCCGAAGCGTTAGCGCGATTGTTACAGATCGGCGACGAAGCTTTTGGGGAGTATTTTTTTGCATGATGTGTTGCATTATGCAACTACGGGCGAGTTTTTGAACAAAATGGCGGACCTAGCTTCCAATATTTGTTGGATATGATTTGGGAGAGTTGTTGATGCGTGTGGGAAGGGCCTTGCAAAAGGCCCTGCTCCCCGAATGTTTTGACCCCTTGTGTGGGGATGTACGATAAAAATCCAAGCGGGAGCAAACGCTTGCGGGGAAAGGACGGGGTGTGATGTGAAAAATTTTTGGTACCTCCGCTCAGGTGTCGGGAACTTTTTGGAGGCCGTCGGCGGCATCGGGCAAAGGGAAGCCTTTGGAAAATGGCAGGGCGCCGGCCAGTTGGGCGGAAGGTGCCGTCTGGGGGAGAAGCCCGGATGGCGGCCTGACCATTGTGGAGAGGGTTCCCGGAAAGGATTGTTTGGCGATCCCAAGGAGAGGTCCTTGGGGCGGCGGATTGACGGCCTTGTAACCTATTCCCGGGGGAGGCGGTGCAAGGCCTGTGAAGGAAATCCCCGGATGGGGTTTTGGGGCCTATTGGGGGGCTGCGGCGGAAAAGGCCGGGCGGATAGAGGGAGGAACCCGGCTTTGAGATGGGCCTTTCGGACAGCAGAGGGCGTGTGCTTCTTTAAAAGGGCGGATGCAGGCGGGACGGTTTTAACGGGATTCCCCCTATGGGGGATGGTACGATGGAGGACGACGGGAGGCGGTGCGGTATGGCGCGGCCGCAGAAGATAGGGCTCGACTATTTTCCCTTTGACGTGGACTTTTTTTCCGATCGGAAGATCAAGGTGCTTTTTGCCCGGTTCGGCTGCGAAGGAGTGGCCTTTTACCTTTACATCCTCTGCGAAATTTACCGGGACAAGGGGTTTTTTGTCCGCTGCGACGACGAGTTTTTGGAAGTGGCGTCGGCGGAGCTTCAAATCGACCGGGAGACCCTTGTGGGGTTGCTGGATTTTATGGTGGAACGGCAGTTGGTTCACGGGGAGCTGTTCCGGGAATTTGGGGTGCTCACCTCCCGGGGCATCCAGGCCCGGTACCAGCGGGCAAAGGAAAACGCCGGGCGAAAAACGCCTATCTCCATCCGCGGGGAACTGTGGCTGTTGGGCCCGCGGGAGACCTCGGCCTGCATTCTGGCCCGGGGGGAGGAACAGGCGGCATGCAAGGACGGCCGCGGGACCGGCGGGGAGCCTTCGGTGCGGGAAAGCCGTCCGGGGAAAGGGACGCCGTCCGGCAGAGGCTCAGGCGGCGCAAAAAAGCCCGGGGAGAAGGGTGACACGTTGACTGGGGCAACGCAGATAACGGACGAAGGGGAGGCCGAATCGGTGGGCACAGGTGGTGTGCCGCCAGGAGCCGGGCTGCGTCCGAAAGCGGGGAGCCTGCCGGACGAGGCCGGGCCGGTGGGAGGAGACCTCCCGGCACCCGGGAAATCCATGGGGAAAACGGATGGCCCGCATGGGGAGCCAGGGGTGGCGTCTGTCCAAAGTGAGGCGGAACCTGCCTCCATGGACGGGCAGGCGGCTGGGCCAGGAGGCGAAAATCCAGGCATCGAAGCGGGTGCTTTGGGGATAAATGTGTCTTTAATAGAAAAACAGTGTATTTCTGTGGAGAATTCCGGCGGGAAAAATCCCCAAAGGAAAAGAAAGAAAAGGAAAGGAGAGGAAAAGGGGGGAGGCGCTGCTAAAAACCGGGTGGGGAATCCGTCTGGGGCAGCTGGGGCCCCCCTTTCCAAAACGCCGATGGAGAAAAAGAGCCTGACGGGCGGCGTCGATGAGGACGGACAGTTGGGCAATGGAGATTCCATCCATTGGGCGGTGGCGCTGGTGCGGGGGGAATTTGCCTCTGTGCCAAAAAACTGCCGGGAAGAGATCGAGGGCTTTTTGCGGGGCGGCGCGCCGCCGGAGCTCATCCGCTACGCGGTGGGCGAGGCCAAACGGCTGGGGAAACCGTACTCGTATATGGCGGCTATTGTGCGGCAAAGGCTGGCTGAAGGGCGGCTAGACGTGGGTGGCGGGAAGGCGCCGCCTTCCTACGACTTGGAGGCCTTTGAAAAGCTGGGGTTTCACGTCCCGAAATTCCCCAAAAAGGGCGGCGGGGCGGTCTGAGAACAGGAGGGGTTCGATGAATCAGAGAAAATACGCCAAAGTGGGCGGGGCCTCCCGCCAGGCGGCGAAAAAATCACGGAAAGGCCGTAGGCTGCCGGAGGCGGGCTGGATGACGCGGCGGGAAACATCGCGGCGGGAACCGGTGGACGCCGGGAAGGCGCGCTTTCGGAGCGTTTGTGTGGCCTGGGACGAGGGCGCGGCGGATGCCCTGGAGGCGTTCCGGGAAAAAGGGGCCATGGAGTGGGAGAAGTCCCCGTGGGAGGGCTCCGGGCCGGATGGGAGAGCGGCAAGCGAAGGGCTGCTGTCCTGGGAGGATTGGGCGGAACTGCCCTTGGAGGGCTACGACGAAGACCTAACCCCCGACAGGGACCGGGCCTTTTCCAGACAGACGGTGTACCTCGTCCACAAGTGGCTGGAGGAGGGGATGCCGCTGCCCATGGTGGCGAGAATCCTCAACCGGAGTGTGGAAAACGTCCGGGCGGCGGCGGAAGTGCCTCTCCTCAAGGGGGAAAAGGCGCTGCTGCGGCGGTATTTCGCCCCCTTTCGGATGCGGAAGGAAACCGATTAAATTTTTTTGAGAAGAAAGTTGCGTAAAGCGATTTTTGAGGTGCCGGGCGCCAGGCCCTCCGGTGAGGGGAACGGGACGGACCCTCGAAGGGAGAAGTCGCCGCGTCGAAAACGGCTGCGCAACTGGAAAGGTCAGCTGTGTAGCCGGCGGAGAGGTCGGTTGCGTGGCCGGCGGAGAGGTCGGTTGTGTGGCCGGCGGGAGGGATAACTGCGCAATTGGCAGGGAGAGTCTGGCTGCCTGATGGGCGGGGAGGTTGGATGTTTGACCGACTGGAAGCTGACTGTAGGGACGGCTGAAGGTCGGGCGGACGAGAAAGAAGTTAGCTGATAGATTGGCAGTGGGCTTAGGACGGAAATTACAAAATGCAGTGCAAATTATGTGTATAAATAGCACTTAAAAAATTATTGCAAACATAATAAAGGTGCGTTAAGCGACAATTTTAAGCCGTAGAAAATGACGAGCCGCCAGGACGGGCGGCCGGGGAGGATGTCAGGAGGGATGGCGATGAACACAGTGAGATGGCAGGCGGATAGCGAAGGAGTCGCCGTGATAAAAGGACTAGGAGGCCAGGCTGGGGCCGACGCAGTCTTCGGTGGCGCGCCGTCAGCTGGGGGCGAATCAGACGGAGGAGAAGTGGGCGGGGAACGGCCTGGCGAAGAGGAAAAAACAGACCTACACGAGGCGGCGGTGACCCGGGAAGAGCTGAACCAGCTCTCCTTTCTTCAGCGGGAAATCGAGGGGCAGAGACAGCGCATCAGAGAGCTGCGCAACACCCTCAAGAGTCCCACTATGTCGGGGATGCCCCGGAGTGGCGGCGTCTCCGACCCGGTGGCGCGGACGGTGGAGCTTATCCATGTCCAGGAAAAACTACTGCTGGAAGGGGTGGAGCGCTGCCTCAGAGAGCAGAACCGGCTGCTTTCCTTTGTCCAGTCGGTGGAGGATTCTAGAATGCGGCAGATCTTGCGCTACCGGCATTTGGACGGCCTCAGCTGGGTCCAGGTGGCGCATCGGATGAATGTCACACCGGAGAGCGTCAAAATGGCCTACAAGCGGTTCTTTGACGGGAGAGACTGTATACGATAATATATTTAGTAATATATTCAACTAGATATCCAATAAGGTATTTTGTAATGCATTCAATCCAATATCTAATAGGGTATTTTATAGTGTAATCAATAGGATATTTAGTAGTGTATTCAATCTGATATTCAATAAGGTATTTTATAATATATTGAATCAGATACTTATGATAGTATTTGTTTCTGCCTTGCTCTTTATCATCATTTTTATATTCATTTCTGTATTTATTTTTGTATTCATCGGTGTATTCGACAGATGAATCTGTTCCAACCGTGAAAAATATGGTACAATATGCACAAACAACCCATCTTGTGCGCCATGTATTTTTCTAATCAAAATCACAGAAATTCGATAAGGAGCATCCGTATGAATTGCAAAGAAGCATATGACAAAATGTTTTCTATCTTGGACGAGCAGTACATCTGGACCCGAGAGAGGGGATTGGAAGTGCTGCTGGACGATATGGACCCGTTCTTCTTTGTGGGAGGGACATCGGCTTATCCGGCAATTTACAACAATTTTGTGGAGCATTGGCAACAGTCACAGGACGCCTTGGAGACGGCGGTGTGGCTGGTGACGAAATACGCAAAACAGTATGATTACGACGGCGAGGAGGCTGCCGATTATCTCAAGATTCACTGGCAGGACTGAAACGTTCCCCCTATCGGACGGCCAGGAGGATGGGGAACAGAGCTTAGAATTTTGTCCCCATCCGCTGGGTGGGGAGGATAAAACGATGTGAAAGCGGTTCCGGGCGGGATGCGGAAACCGCCGGGCAGCTGCGCTTGTGGGGATTTGTCCCTTGTCTGCCGGGAAAGAGGCCAATGAAGATACGATGTCCGGGATAGGACGTCAGAGCGCTATCCTGGAGAGCTCAAAATGGCCTACAAGGGGTTCTTCGACGGAAGGGCACGTATTCGATTTTATATTCTGTAGTGTATTTATTATGATATTTTACATTACAATTCATATGGTATTTTTGTAGTGTATTTATTATGATATATTTGTAATGTATTCATCATTATATTTTATACCATATTATAAATTATCATTTATATATCACTTTTGTAGTGTATTTATTAGTGTATTTAGTCGTGTATTCAATACGATATTTATTATGGTATTCATTACTACCGTGCATTTTTTCATCATTCCTGTATTTATTCCTGTATTCATTCCTGTATTCATTTTTGCATTCGACGGGGTGGGACGACCTATCACACCGGTCCTCCAGCCTATTACGCCGATTCTCTATCCCATTGCACCGATCCTCTGCCTATTACGCTTATCTTCTTACCCATTACGCCTGTCCTCTTGGGAGA
This sequence comes from uncultured Oscillospiraceae bacterium, assembly GCA_904396495.1. Lineage (GTDB taxonomy): Bacteria > Bacillota > Clostridia > Oscillospirales > Ruminococcaceae > Fumia. The sequence goes on along the minus strand of CAJFOJ010000031.1, from coordinate 25,244 downwards.
AATCGCCAAAAACAAAAAAATCGCCCCAAACGGACGATTTTCAAAAATTATGGAAATTTTTTGTAAATTGTTACTAAAATCTAAAAAATGGAAACTTCATCCATCCCCTTCCTTGACATTCGGCGAAATAGCCATTATAATATCAAGTAAGGAATGATGGTCTGACGCCGGGGGCTTGCTCCGAGCGGCGCGCGTTGTTCCGAGAAAACAACTAAAAATTGCGGCGCCTGGCCCGGTGGTAGGACACCGGGACGCAGGATTGCAGGAGGGCAATCTCCATACAACCGGACGAACCACGCCGCAGGAGACATTATAACACATTTTTCTCGACATTACAAGCCGGGATTCAGGTTGCCGCCAAGGAAGGGCGGGGGTAAACCCTGGTCACACATTTTCGGGCATGTTCTAACACTGGAAACATGTTGGTCCTTTTCCAGTGCTTTTATCATAACATTTTATCACACCCCCCGCGGCAGGCTTGAGAAAAAATGTGGATGGATTCTGCAAAAGGCAAGGTTTGAAGGGCGTATCACCGCTTTGGATTTGACATCTAATGCTGTTGTATGGGGAATGCTGGGAAACCAGCGGGAACTGTACGCGGCATTTTTTATTTGTTTTCGGGGTCAGGAAGCAGAGGGGTTGGCTTTTTCTCCCCTCTGTGGAGCGGCTTTCGGAAACTGCTGGGAAGCTGCCGGCGCTGGCCGGCGTGGGGCCCGGAGGAGAAACGGGTTCCCATTTGGGCAAATAGGTTGACGGGATAGGGTCCCCCTGCAATGCAGGGGGATTTTTTGTCGCCTTTTTACGGGGAAGGGGTGGGACAAGGGGCCCCGCCTCTACGGGTGAGGAGGTGCGGGGAAACCGTGGGGCGGGTTTGCAACTCCAAATTTTACAGCCCTATTGACTTAGTGGCATAATATGATTATAATATAGTTAGGATATTACTACGAAATACAAAGGGAGGTGCGGTTATGAATATTCGTCCATCCGCAGCAATCCGCCAGAATTACAACGAGATTGCCGAAATGTGCCGGAAGACCGCCGAGCCGGTCTTTCTGACCAAGAATGGCGAAGGCGATTTGGTCGTTATGGATATTGAAACCTATAATCGCAGGGAGAAGATGCTGAAGCTCCGGGAGGAACTGCTTTCGGTTGAGGAGGACAGGGTGCGCGGGAGCAAAGGTTATTCTGTCGATGAAGTTGCGGCTATGATGCGCAGCGCGATTGAGAGGGCGGCAGGTTGTGAAAAATCAGAGTAAGTATCGTGTCATCGTATCAGAGCAGGCCACGCGGATGCTGGTTTCCCATGCGGCTTTTTTGGCGCAGGTCAGTCCGGAAGCGGCGGAAAAGCTGATCGTAGAATTTCAAAAGGCGGCCAATTCATTGGAAATCATGCCTCAGAGACATCCGTGGCTTTCAGGGGAATATATCCCCAAAAATGCTTACCGATTTATCCTGTTTCAAAAACGCTATATGCTGATCTTCCAAGTCATAGATCATACGGTCTATGCGGATTATGTGGTGGATTGCAGGCAGGATTACGGTTGGCTCATTCACTGACAACAGAATAGCAGAATGAAAATCGTCACTTGATTGCAGGTGGCGATTTTTTTGGTGCAAGAAAACACGGGAATCCGCCGTCCTGTAAAAATTGCCGCCGTGGGGGACGCGGCGTTACCGCCCCTTTCCGGTTTGGGAGGTCTGCTTTGGAACGGCCTTTGGCGGAGGGGAGAGGCGGCCCGCCGCGACGGGTTAAAAAGGGTCATTTGATGGGTAAAGGAAAATCAATTCCCCAATTTTAAAAGTCGTTACCTTTGTGACGGGGGAGGGGGGTATACTGGTAGCAGTGAAAGGCGGGTGGGCGCTGTGAGGGCGCTTCACCGCGCTGCTTCGCTTCCCGGCCGTTTCCGACAGCCTCTCGTGAGGCATCATTTCGTTGCGGCAGACACGGCTTCAGGGCGGGCGGACGGCTTTCACTGGTTTGGCCTCTCAATTTTCCATGTAACCTCCTTTCTTTCAGGCGGGGCGCTGGGGTTTCTCCCGGCGTCCCGCTTCCCGTGTGAGCGGGGCCCTCATGCGCGGGGCGGGCAGCAGCCTGCCCTGCGTGCGGTTTGGGGGTGAGAAAGGCGGCGGAGGGGCTTGGCACCGCCCTTTTTTGGGGGGCGGCTGCGGTGTTGTGAGGAGGGTTTTCAGGTGGAAATATTCGATAGAGAGGGTATCGTCGATGAGAAGGCGGGAAACGCTGGGCAGGCGGGGAACGCCGATGGGAAACAACATGGCGGCCGGGGGTTTTATGAGGCGCCCGGCGTGGAGATAGACGGGGAAAAGGCCCCGAAAAAGCGGGGGCGGCCGAGAAAAGCGGCGGCTTTTGAAGAAGAAAAGGGACAAATCGCCGCTGCAATGCCCCGAGATGGGGAGAAAGGCCGCATATGTTGCGGCAATTGGACGGAACCCCCAATAAAAAGGAGAGAAGGGCAGCTCCCCGGCAAAATGGCAGAAAAAACGGAGGATTCCGAAGAAAAAAAGGCGGCGGCCCTTCAAACAGAGGGGGCGCCCAAAAAACGGGGCAGGCCGCGGAAAGATCCGGATGGGACAGAGGCCGGCCCGAAAAAGAGGGGACGGCCGAGAAAATACCCCTCCTTGGAGGGGGAGGACGCGTGCGCGGCGGCCTGTGGAAAGCAGGGGGAAGAGGACGCCTGGGAGCTGCAACAAGAGGCGGACATCTGCGGCGCGGCGTTCCGCAGGCAGGGGCGGCCGCCCAAAAACGGCTGGAAGCAGGAACAACTGCTGCAAGGGGAGGCCATCAACGGCGCGTGGGAAACGGTGGCGCGGCTGCTGTTGGAGGGGGAGATGGGGATGCCCATCCGCCAGATCGCCAAAGAGGCGAAAATCAGCAGGGATATGGTGTACCGTTACCTCAAAGACGAGGGGTTTAACCGGTATTTGGACGCGCTGATCGACGAGGAAATCAAGGGCTGCGAGGCGGCAATTTGGCGCACCTTGAAGGGGATGTGCCTAAGCGGCGACTTGCAGGCCATCAAATACTACTTCGAGCTGCGGGGCAGGCGGGAGAAGGAGGTCCCGGAGGAAAAGGGCGCGGTGGTGCAGATCATCGACGATGTGCCCGACCTGTCGATGGAGGAGCTCAAGGAAATCTACGGCCCCTTGGCGGGGGAGGAATTAAATGATGACGGCTGACAAGCTGAACCCCTTAATCGCGCCCTCTTTTGCAAGCCTGCACAGGCAGGTATTAAACGGCGGGTTTAGCCACTACTGGCTCAAAGGCGGGCGGGGGAGCGGAAAGTCGTCCTTTGTCAGCCTGGAGATCGTGCTGGGGGTCATGCGGGACCCCGACGCCAACGCGGTGGTGCTGCGGAAAGTGGGGGCGACCCTCAGGGACAGCGTCTACGAGCAGGTGATCTGGGCGGTGGAAAAGCTCAAGGTCGGCGATCTGTGGGAGCGGAAAAAGACGCCCCTCAGCCTCACCTTTAAGCCCACCGGGCAGAAAATCCTGTTCAGGGGCGGGGACAATCCGCAGAAAATCAAGTCGGTCAAGGTGGCAAAGGGGTATGTGCGGTTCATCTGGTACGAGGAAGTGGACGAGTTTAAGGGGATCGAGGAGCTGCGGGTCATCAACCAGTCGCTGATGCGGGGCGGGAAAAAATTCGACGTCTTTTACAGCTACAATCCCCCGAAAAACGCCGGCCACTGGGTCAACGCCGAGGTGGCGGCACAGAGCTTGAGAACCGACACCATCGTCCATCACTCGGATTTTCGGTGGGTGCCCCTCGATTGGCTGGGGGAGCAGTTCGTGGCCGAGGCGGAACAGTTAAGGCGTCAAAGGCCCGAGTTTTACCGCCACGAGTACCTGGGCGAGGTGACCGGCACCGGGGGAGAGGTCTTTCAAAACGTCAGTTTGCGGGAGATCACCGACGGGGAGATCCGCGCCTTCGACCGGGTGCGGCGGGGCCTCGACTGGGGATACGGGCCCGACCCTTTTGTTTACGTCGCCCTCCACTGCGACAAAAAGCGGGGGCGGGTGTTTTTGTTTTACGAGTTTTACAGGTTCCGGGCCAAGTTCGACGAGATCGCGGCGGCGATTCTAAAGGAAAATACCCTGGGGGAGCCGGTGACGGCGGAGAGCGCCGAGCCCAGGTCCAACGATGAGCTCAGGGAGCGGGGCGTCCGCGTCCAGGCGGCCAAAAAGGGCCCCGGCAGCGTGGAGCACGGCATCAGTTGGCTCCAAAACCTCAAGGAGATCGTCATCGACCCTGCCCGCTGCCCCAACGCGGCACGGGAGTTTTCCCAATACGAGCTGGAACGGGACCCGGCCGGAGGGTTTTTCAGCGGGTTCCCGGATAAAAATAACCACTGCATCGACGCGGTGCGCTACGCCTGCGAGCGGGAGATGCGCCGGGGCGGCACCAGTTTCCGGTAAACGGCGACGTCAAAAAAACCGCCTGACGGCAGGCGGCGGGAAAGGTTCCATCTTATGAAGGCGACAAATGCGGCGAATTTTCTCAAAATGCTCAACCCCAGCGACCTATTGTACGGGTTTAAAAAGCTGTCAAACGGGGATGTGGACAAGCTAATCAAATACTACCAGGGGAAAAAACACCTGCTGAGGGGCCTCAAGCGGGACGAGGCCAAGGGCATCCTCTGGGAAAAGGTCTACAAGGGAGACAAAAATGACCTGTACGGGGAGGACCTGCTGGCAAGCGGTGTGCTGGAGGTCCCGGCGACCCTCAGGGGGCTGTCGGTGAAGGGGCTGAGAGAAAAGCTCACCAAACATAAATTGTACAGCTACAAGTTTAAAGTGAGCTATGAAAGTACCTACAAGCACGCCATCCGGGTGCTCCAGCAGAGCCTAAACGTCAGCGTGACGGGGAGGTACACCGTTGATGTGGCGAAGGCGCTCTACCAGAAAATCAAGGCCGATGTCCCCAAGAAAAAAGGGTATTTGGCGTCGGAGGATGATCCCGACCGGCTCTTCCAGAACGGATTTGAGGAGTATGTCTTCTGTGTCGATCAGAACATTTGGACCCTGTGCGGCGTGGAGGAGAAGTGGCTTAAGGATGATAACCATGGAATTTGGACTAAGACCGAGGCGCTGCCGATAGATCTGGACTGCTTAGAGGCGCTTCACAGCATCGAAATGAACGGAGTGGGATACACAGAATCCCTTTACAGCAAAAGTACCAAGATGGGGCAGATATTTACCCTGGGCAAAAGAAAAGCAAGGGAGATTTTGGATGAGTTGATGACAGAAGGAGTTTATTCGGCTTTTGGAGATAAAGCGTATCATATAATTGCTAAATATTCCTATGGACAAAAGTTTGAAGATAAGCTTGAAGAGAAAATTGATTCAGCTCAGGATGAACAGGCGCTGAGGGAGGCCATCCCTCAGATTGCAGATTTTATTCTTTCTATTGCAATGGTCTACCTTGCTCAAAAATCGAATTTTCAGGTATTATCTCAGGCTAACTCACAAGCGCCGATAGTAAACATGCAAGCCCTTTCAGAAATTACCTCAGAATGGTTGGCACAAAATTCACAACCAGGCGGTTCCTTGGGAGATGTCCTTGCCCTTTATATCGATGATGTGGATTTATCAGATATTGAAAAATTGCAGGTGGTAAAGACTTTTGTACAAAGCTCCGAATATAATTATCTGATTGCTCACTCCATCTTTAATTTACGAGAAAAATTTGTTGATTGTATTAAAGAAGAATTGGCATCAAATCAAAACAAAAATAAATATATTTATAGTTCCAGCAAAATGGAAACAGAATTGTATAATACGGTCATAGTTCATTATCTCCAAGAGGTTTTACATATCAATGAAAATAGCGAAATCTATAAGCAATTTTTCGATCCATTTCTTGAATAACCATTATTTGAGTTTTTGGGAGAGCTTTTGGAGGCGAGGGCGCAGTTTTATAATACGCTGAGAGGTAAAGTCCCTATACAGGATGAGATAAGATGCCAGTTCCAGTGGCTCTACTACTCCGGCGACGACGGCAGAGAACACTGAATGAAAGGGAAGATACTGGACAATCCAATTCAGGATAAGAGTTGACACAAAGAAAATTACTGCTATTTTAAAAAACTGCCAGAAGTTTGAAAAGAAATTTTGAGCCAGAAGGAGATAGCTTTTTTGCATGGCACGGTGGGTATTCCGTTTTTCTGCGACAATGATGATTGGTGTCATCTCAAAGACAAACAGCCCGATAGGCAAAACGACGAGAAGGACGCAGATGAGTAAAAGGCTGACACTGATCAGCAGGTCACTATAAGTAGACCCCGGGGCGGAATGCTTCACAATAATGATGAATTGGTAAAAGAGGCGCACTATTTCAAATAGCGATGTAAGGCATCCCCATAGCAGGGCAAATCGAAAAAAAGGCCCTGCAACACCGCGCCAGTCATGTAAAAACATTTCTTTTCCGCCGCCATTTTTCCGGCGAAGCAAGAGAATCATTGGCAAAGTAGTGCAGATGGAGATAAGGCCGTACCGAATCAGGAAAATTACAATGGAAATGACTGCTGATAACAGGTTGTGTGGCGTAATTTCATTTTGAACGAGTGGAGAATAAAACATCGCTTTTGTGATATATAAAACAGTATCTCCATAGGAATAGCCGGACAGATATTCTATCAGATTTACAAGAATGCTAAGGGCCAAGCGGACGGAAACCGAAATAATCAGCAACGGTTTCCAGCACTTTAAACAGTCCTTTGCGGCCAGCTTTATGATTTCAAATGTCGGTTTCATAGGCGCCTCCTGAGAGCGGGTGGGTTTTCTTTCAGTGTAGCAAAAATGCACGACGGAAGATGTCGGGATGTGTCGAAGGGACGGGGATGGAGTACGGAACTTTTCCAATGCTTGGCAATCCTTTGTCAGTGGGGAGAAAGGGTGTGTCCTAGGCTTTGAAGGAATGCCGCACAGACTATTGGTGCACTTCTGTTGTCTCAAGATAGCTGGTATTTGTAAAAAAGGATGCAAGCTCCCAATTCTGGGGGAAGGACAAGAAGTTGGACAACCTCAATCCACGCATTGTGAAGGAATGGCGAAATCCCTAAGATAGTATAGATCAGAAAAACAAAAAGGATGGGAATAGAAAAAATCAGTTGGATTTTTATAAAATTCCAGATTTTAGAAAGGGCTTTGGCCTTAAGGAAACCGAAGCTCGCAACAAGGGATTGCCGGGCCGATAAAGACCGATCCAGAGTGACAATCGCCGAGATGGGGCGTAGGTAGGAAAGCAGGAGAGTGAGGAATATAAGCCAGCCCTTTGCAACGAATTGAATAAAGATGACAAGTAGTTCCAGCAATGGCTCATGGGAAAATATATCCAGAAGATATGCACTACTGAATATACCCGAAAATAGCTGAGTTGCCTGGGTAGCGGCGAGAAAGAGAAGATTTAAAAGCAAAAGGTTTTTTCCGTGGCGTTTTATGTTGTTCCAAAGAATATGTGCACTGAATTCCGGCAGGGAAAACACTGTTATTATGGGCAAGACGATAAAAATTGGAAACAGTATGTATCTGATGGCCAGTTTTAAACAGGATAACAAGATATCACGGAGGGTCAGCTCATAAAAAACAGCTCCCAGATTGGGAAGTTTTAAAACATTTCCGGCGATGTGCAGATATAAGGTGTCCAACCCAACATCAGCCATGTTCAAGAAGAAATCATTCAGTAGGATGAGCAGGCATCCGGCTAATACAAGGGGAAGTAACTGCTTCCATTTGTTTTTATAGGCGTTGACAGCAGTTCGAATGATTTCTAATGTAGCCATAGGCGCCTCCTGACATTTGGTTTTATTTTTTTCTTTTAGTGTAACAAAGAAAAATAGAAAAATATGTCGTAAAATGTCGAAAAAAACAAGGCGGTTGCGCCTCGAATTTGAAAGGATGTGGATGGAAAGCGGCGGACTGGGGCTGCGGGCCCTGGGTGGACAGCCCGTTTGGGGCGATGGATTACAGAAAGGGAAGTGACAGAGATGTTTTTTACCGAAAAGCGAAAGGAAACAAAGCGGGTTAACGCCCTCATCGAAGAGGGGGCGAAGAACCTTCCGACCGACGACGAGGTGCTGGCCGACCGGGTGAAGGAGTGGGCATTTGACCCCAAGCGCCTTCAGATGCTCGATGGAGAACGGTACTACCGGGGGGACAACGACATCCTTATGCGCAGGCGGCTGGTCATCGGGGAGGACGGGGAGCTGATCGAGGACAAGAGCCTCACAAACAACCGGATCGCCCACTCCTTTTTCCGCAAGCTGGTGGATCAGAAGAGCCAATACCTCTTTGGGCGGCCCTTTTCCATCAGCGCAGGCGGCGAGGATTACGGCGATATCCTCAACGGGATTTTTGACCAGAAGCTCCGCCGGAAAATCCAAAACCTCTGCAAAGAGGCGGTGGTCAAGGGGATCGGCTGGCTCCAGCCCTACATCGATAAGGAGGGCATCCACTTTCAGAAAATCCCGGCTGAGGAAGTCATCCCCATCTGGGAGGATTCCGAACACACCGTCTTAGAGGCGGTGGTGCGGGTGTACACCTCGGAGGGGTATGAGGGCAGGCGGAAAAAGGTCTTTACCCATGTGGAATACTGGGATTTAAATGGGGTCAAGTTCTACCTGATGGAAGGCGGCAAGCTGAGCCCCGATCCGCTCAAGCCCGACTGCTGCCACATGAAGATCAATGGCAAGGGGTACAACTTTAAAAAAGTGCCCTTTATCCCCTTTAAGTACAACGAGGAGGAGATTTCCCTCATCCGGTATGTGAAGCCCCTCATCGACGACTACGACCTTTTAAAATCCGACGATTCCAACGCCATTATGGATACCCCGAACTCCATTTTGGTGGTGAAAAACTACGACGGGCAGGGGTTGGGGGAATTTCGGAAAAACCTCTCCCAGTACAAGGCGGTGAAGGTCACAGACGACGGCGGGCTGGACATCAAGTCCACCGGGCTTTCCACCGATATGGTGGAGAAGCACCTCATGCTCGACCGCAAAGACCTGTACGAAGCGGGCAGGGGGGTGGACACCCAGAGCGAGGACTTTAAAACTGCATCCGGAGTGGCGCTCAAGTTCCTCTACGCCGACTTGGATTTGGACTGCAACGGCATCGAGCGGGAGTTTTTAAGCGGGTTTGAGGAGATGCTCTCTTTTGTCAACCTGTGGCTTAGGCTGAGCGGCCAGGGGGACTTTGGCGGCCAAAAGGTGGAGTTTGTCCTCAATCGGGACATCATCATCAACGAGGAGCAGGCCATCGAGGACTGCGCCAAATCCGAGGGGATGCTCTCCAGGCGCACTGTGCTGGAAAACCACCCCTGGGTCACCGATGTGGAGGAGGAGCTCCGCCGGTGCGGGGAAATGTAGGGGCGGATGGTATCCGCCCTTCGTTTTTACCAGAGGGTTCCGATAGAGTGCGGGGGAGAGTTCCGTACCTATAAACACGTTGCTGGAAAAGGGTGAGGGGCTTTGCCCCCTGCTGTGGGTAGCCGAGACAGGCGGGGGAACGGGGGGCGTTTCGGGAAAACGGTGGGCGATGTTTTCATTGCCTCTACGATTCGAGGATGTTGCGGTCATTAGCGGGCGGGGTTCTACCCCGCCCCTACAATTTCCCCGGGAAAAGAGGCGGCGCTTACATCGCAAGTCTTCCATTTTACATCGTTCCTACGGCGTTTCGGGGATTGCGGGTTGCAGGGCGTCTACAAATCCCAGAAAACACGTTATTTCATGGCCGGGTGGCCGTTTTAATCAAAATAGAAAGGACTGAGTGCTACGGACTGGTTTCAGAAAGTAATGAAAACAGCGGAAGAAAACCTGACGCTGCCGGAAAACGGACAAAAATCGGCCCAAAAGGCGGCCTCCGGGGAGGAAAATCCGGAGGGAAAGGCCGGCAAAGGGGCTGTGAAGGGTCAGGCCGCATCCAGCGGGGCGGCCTCCAAGGAAGGGGGGCAAAATGGGGTGACTTCTAAAGCATCCGCTTTAAAGGGGACGGGTGCCCGTGAGGCGTCCTCCCAAGAGGCGGGCGCTGAGCAGGGGAAAAAGCCCGCTGAGGATCAAGAGCAAAGTTTGGGACAAGACAAGGCTTTGGAAGGCGCCGGCAGTGAGGATTCCCAGGCGGATATCCAGGACTGGGCCGACGCGGCGGCCAAAATCGTGTCGCTGGAAGAAGAACTGGCCGCCCTGAAGGAGGAAAACGCCGCTTTGACGGCAGAACTCGAGGCGGAAAGGGCCCAGAGCCTCGCCCAAAAGGAGGAGGCTTCGGTCAAGCTGGAGCTCATCAAGGCGGGGGCGCTGGATCCGGACTACCTCTGCTACAAGCTGGGCGGGGAGGCCGTCTTCGACGAGGAGGGGAACCTCCTGAATGGAGAGGAGTTCATCAGGGAGGCCAAAAAGCAGTATCCCGCCCTGTTTCGTGTGGGGTTTGCCGCCGACATCGACGGGGTGAAGCCCGGCGACGGCGGCATGGGCAGTGGCCAGCGGCCCGACACCGGGTTCCTCACCTACTCTCAGGAGCAGAGGCTCAGGGAGCGGAGATAGGGCCGGCTCCCGACCAAATCAAATCCCAACGGGCGGAAGTTCCCCTTACATAGCGGGCACTTTTGGAAAAGGGTGGGGAGGGGCTATGCCTTTCCCGCTGGTAGCCCCGGAATTCGGCGGCCTGATGGGACAGAGGGCGGGGACCGGAAAGGGCGGGCCACGCCTCTATGGTTTCCCCACAAAGGAGGGCGGCGACGCCTGTGCCTCCGAGCTGTGCAGGCCGCCCTTTCACACACGCCGTGAGGGGGGATTTTCCCCCCTGACGATACATTTTTGATGGAACTGGGGAGACCCGGTTTCAAATCCATTTGAGAAAGGAAGAACCAATATGGCACTTTTTAATTCCACCAACTTTAACGCGGAAGTGTTCGGCAGATACGTCGACCGCATTCCCAACCTGAGACGCAACGAGCTGATCCGCTCCAAGGCGATTGTCGAGCGCCAGCGCATTGCGTCCATCTTCTCCGAACAGGCGGGCGGCAACTACGCGGCCACCCCTCTGTTTGGCCAAATCGGCGGCACCCCCGCAAACTACGACGGCAAAACCGACACCCCCACCAACTCTACCAAGACCTTTTCCCATTACCGGGTAGTGGTCGGGCGCCAGAACTCCTGGACTGAGAACGATTTTTCCGCCGACATCGCGGGAGGCACCGACTTTATGGACAACGTGGGCAGGCAGATCGCCGAATACTGGGACGCAGTGGACCAGGACACCATCTTGGCCATTCTGAAGGGCGTCTTCTCGATGACCGGCACCGAAAACAAAAAGTTTGTGGACAACCACACCTATGACATTACATCAGAAGGGGACGGCATGTTCACCGCCTCCACCTTAAACAAGGTCATCCAGAAGGCCGCCGGCGACAACAAGCAGAAGTTCTCTTTGGTCATCATGCACTCCGAGGTGGCCACAAACCTTGAAAACCTGAATCTGATGGAATACCTCAAATACACCGACGCAAACGGCATCCAGCGGGATATGAGCCTCGCCACCTTAAACGGCAGGCTGGTGCTCATCGACGACTCCATGCCGGTGGAGACGGTGGGCGAGAGCACGAGTGCCTACACCCAGTACACCACCTACGTCTTGGGCGACGGCGCCATCGAGTACACCAACTGCGGCGTCGAGGTCCCCTACGAGATGGACCGCGACCCCAAAACAAACGGCGGCCAGACCACCCTTTACTCCAGACAGAGAAAGATTTTTGCCCCTTACGGCATCAACTTTACTAAAAAGAGCATGACTTCCCTGTCCCCCACTGACACCGAGCTGCAAAACGGCGCCAACTGGGAGCTTGTCAACACCAACGAGACCACCGGCAAGGAGTACATCGATCACAAGGCCATCCCCATTGCCAGAGTCCTCTCCAAAGGTTAATAGGAGGACCCGGCGGGGCGGCTTGAACAGGCTGTGCCGGGGCCCTTTGATGAAAGGTTTGATGGTATGAAGATTGCGGACAAGGCAAAGCTGCTGCTCAAAGACGGGTGCGACGAGGCGCTGTTGCTGTTTTGCTGCGAGGCGGTGGAGGAGTACGTCAAAAGCTACTGCCACCTGGAGGAAATCCCGCAGGGAGCGCAAGCACTCGCCTCCCAGATGGCGGCGGGCTGCTACCGGGAGCTGGAAAGCGGCGGCGTCCCCGTCAAATCCGTCACCCGGGGCGACTTCTCGGTGACCTACGGCGACGAGGTGCAGGACAGCTTGCAGCGGTACAACGGAAGGCTTCATGCCTTTCGGAAGCTGAAGTGGTAGGCGGCCGGACAGCAGCTCCCCTGAGGTTCTCAGGGGAAAGAAAGGATCGACAATTCTATGTACGAAGAGCAGATCATCGCCTCCACCTACGACGGGGTGATGGACGTCTACGAGCGCCGGTACAAGGAGGGCACCCTCATCCAAGAGGAGGAGGAATTTCTCCTCTATGAGGGGTTCCCATGCGCGGTGAGCCGCTCCCGCTCCGGCGCGCGCTACGGCAACCAGCCGGTTAAGCAGGGGCAGGCAGCTTCCTTAAACTACGAGACCAAGGTCTTTACCTCCCCCAAGCTTAACATCCCGGCGGGGTGCTGCCTCAAGGTGACCCAGTACGGCAAGACCATCCGCTACATCACCTGCGGCGAGCCGGTGCGGTATCCCAGCCATCAGGAGATTTTGGTGGTGCGGGAGGATTACGCCTAAGGGTAACTTGCGGGAGACGTCCTCCCCCGCGGTGGTCCATCAGTGGTGGGTGTAGGGGCGAACAGCGTTCGCCTGGACAGACTTCCAAATAACGGCGGGATGTAAACGAAATGCGACAGTATTTGATTTTGCCCCGCCCTTGAGGACCCCCGGGAGAGCAGGCGGAAGTGAGACAGCAAAGGACGGACAAATATGGTACAACAACTGATCGAGGGCGCGGCGAGGGCAATCCAAAAGGCTTTTGGAGAAGGGTGCGCCATCTACACCGAGATGGTGCGCCAAAACCTCAAACGGCCCTGCTTTTTCATCGAGGGGGGCGACCTCTCGGAAAAGCACATGGTGGGAAACCGCTACCGGCGGGCGGCGCCTTTAAGCGTCACCTATTTCCCCAGCGAGGAGAAAATCCCCTTAAAGCGCAACGCCGAAATGGCGGCGGTGGACGAGGAGCTTTTTTGCGTCATGGAAAACCTCGTAACCGAGGACGGCTCGGTTTTCAGGGGGACTTCCATGCGGGCCCAGAACGCGGGGGAAGTGCTGCGGTTTTCGGCTCAGTACGGCGGGGTTTACAAAAAGCTCCCCGACGAAAATCCGGTGCTCATGGGGGATTTGACCCTAAACGAAGGAGTGTAAGGAGTATCCTGGGCGAAAGCGGCTGAAACAGACGGCCTCAAGGGAGGGGTCGGGAAAACGGTTTTGGCTGAGGGGCGCTCAGGATGAGCCGCCTGATAACTTTTTGGCGGTGAAGATGTGTCCGGGGCACGGCAAAGGGGATCCGGGGGCAAAAAACGTCCGAGGGGGATCTCTTTGGATGAATTTGGGCGGATTTTCAAAACGGGGTGAGCCGGAGTACAGGGGCGGGCCCTGAAAAAACGCCAAGAAGCCCTGCGCTAAGGGGACTGCCCGGAAAAACCGGGAGTGAAAGGCGCGGGGCCGCCGCTTCGGAGGGGCGCTGTCCCTGCGGGGCGGGAAGATTGCCGCTTGACAAAGCGGAGCCGCCCCGCGGGCCCATGGCCCAATAAGGCGGATTATTTTATAGAAAGGAACGTCATTTTTGACGGATGGTGAATCATTATGGCCATTGGCGGCGGTACTTTTACCACCCAGAACAAGGTCCTACCGGGGGCGTACATCAACTTCATCAGCGCATCCAGGGCGGACGCGGCCCTCTCCGACAGAGGGAGCGCAGCTATGGCGCTGGAGCTTGACTGGGGCCCTGAGGGCGAAGTGTTTACAGTCTATGCCGAGGACTTTATGAAAAACGCCCGGAGCATTTTCGGCTACGGGGTTTCCGACGACAAGATGAAGGGGCTCTGCGACCTCTTTATGAACATCCGCGTCGGGCATTTCTACAGGCTAAACGGAGGCGCGAAGGCCTCCTGTTCCTACGGCACCGCAAAATACAGCGGTGTGAGAGGCAACGACTTAAAAATCGTCATCCGGGTAAACGGGGACGACGGGCAAAAATACGACGTGATGACCCTTTTGGACAACGTCGAGGTGGACAAACAGGTGGTCGCGGCGGCGACTGACCTTTTGGACAACGACTTTGTGGTGTTCAAAAAGGACACCACTTTGAGCGCTACGGCGGGGGTTGCCCTCACCGGCGGCTCCAACGCCCAGAGTGTGGATGAGGAAGATTATGAAGGATTCCTCAATAAAATCGAGAGCGAGAGCTTCAACACTTTGGGCTGCCTTTCCAACGTGGACGCCATTAAAGAGCTGTTCGTCCAGTTTACAGAGAGGATGCGGGACGAGGTGGGCGTCAAGTTCCAGACGGTGCTCTACCAGAAGGCGGCCGACTACGAAGGGGTCATCTCGGTGGAGAACGCCGTCACCGACGGGGATGCTTCCTCCCTCGTATACTGGGTCACAGGCTTGCAGGCGGGCTGCGAGGTGCAGAAAAGCTGCCTCAACGCGGTGTACGACGGGGCCTTTGCGGTGGACACCGATTACACCCAGGCGGAGCTTTCGGCGAACCTGGAAGCCGGCAAGTTCATGCTCCACAAGGTGGGGGATACGATTCGCGTTCTGGGCGATGTCAACACCTTTGTGTCGGTGAACGCCGACAAGAGCGCCGACTTCTCCGACAACCAGGTGGTGAGGGTGCTGGACCAGATCGGCAACGACATCGCCGTGATCTTCAACGAGCGGTACCTGGGCCAGGTGCCCAACGACGCGGCGGGCAGGATCTCGCTTTGGAACGACATTGTGAGACACCACCAGCAGCTCGCCGACGTGCGGGCCATCGAGGAGTTCAGCCCCGACAGCATCGTGGTGAGCCAGGGCAACACCAAAAAGAGCGTGGTGGTGGACGACCGCATCACCCCGGTCAGCGCTATGGCACAGCTCTACATGACCGTTGTGGTCCAGTAGGAGCCAAATGTTTCTGTTCGCCCCGACGTTGACCGGGGCGGCGAGGAAAAGGGCGGGCGAACGCAGTTCGCCCCTACGGTGTTCCGGGGGACGTTCCGATAACAGCG
The DNA here is from genome assembly GCA_904396495.1 of uncultured Oscillospiraceae bacterium. GTDB lineage: Bacteria > Bacillota > Clostridia > Oscillospirales > Ruminococcaceae > Fumia. The sequence goes on along the minus strand of CAJFOJ010000031.1, from coordinate 10,037 downwards.
GATGTAGGGGGCAACGCCTAACATTGAACCGATGTTGACCGGGGGAACCGACGGGCGGATGTGGGCATCCGCCCCTGCGGTGTTCCGGGGACGTTCCGATAACGGCGGGTGTGGGGGCAATGCCCAGCGTTGGCCCTATGTTGACTGGGGCGGGCGGGTGCATGCCCGCTCAGACCATCAAATTCCCAGAAAGGAATGATTTTTTATGCGTACCATGAATGCAAAAGACGCGGTGGCCGCGTCCCTTGCCGAATGCTATGTGACCATCGACGGCCGCAGGTACAACTTTATGCAGGCCATCGATTTGGAAGCAAACTTCGAAAAGACCAAGGCCGAGGTGCCCATTCTCGGAAAACCCGGCCAGGGCAATAAATCCACCGGCTGGAAGGGCAGCGGCAGCGCCACCTTCCACTACAACTCCTCGGTGTTTCGGAAGCTCTTTTACGACTTTAAGAACACCGGCGAGGACATCTACTTCGACATCCAGGTGACCAACGAGGACCCGGCTTCCTCGGTGGGAAGGCAGACCGTCATCTTAAAGGACTGCAACCTGAACGGCGGCGTGCTGGCGAAATTCAGCGCCTCAGACGACTACCTCCAGGAGAGCATCGACTTTACCTTCGAGGATTTTGAAATGCCGGAGACCTTTAAAGACCTGGCCGGGATGTAAGCCGGCTTAGGAGACTGCCTTCCGGGGGCGGCGGCCCCTGGAAAGGCGGTTTTATTTTATGCGAGAAAATTCTCCGGTCCTTGGGAAAGGGGCCTTTGCAGGCCCCTGGCTTCAATTTCGCGGCCCAAGGGCCGGTTTTTTGAGAAAGGGAGGAAAACATGAGCGGTTTGAGCGGATTTTTAAGACAAAACGCCGTCCCGGTGGAAAACATGAAAACGGTGGTGTCCGGGCGCTTTTTGGATGAGGACAAAAAGCCCCTGCTGTGGGAAATCAAGTGCATCACCCCCGCGGAGGACGAACAGATCAGGCGGGAATGTTTAAGGCGGGCGCCGGTTCCCGGCCAAAAGGGGCAGTTTGTGGCGGAGGTGGACGCCGACCTCTACATGGGGAGGCTGGCGGCCAAATGCACCGTCTTTCCCGATCTAAACGACAAGGCGCTTCAGGACAGCTACGGCGTCATGGGGGCGGACAGCCTGTTAAAAGCCATGCTGACCCCGGGGGAGTATGCCGGGTATCTGGACAAGGTGCAGGAACTAAACGGCTTTGACCTGACGATGGATGAGGCGGTGGAGCAGGCAAAAAACTGATTAAGGGGGGCGACAGCGACGCGAATTTAGCGTACTATTGCCTCCACAGATTCCACATGAGGCCGTCGGAGTTTTTAAACCTGGACCGGCTGGAAAAGGCGTTTCTCATCGCGGCGATTGAGGTGTACGCCGAGGAGGAGAAAAAAGCCCGCGGGTAAAGCGGGCGGCGGGGAAAACCCCGCAAGAAAAGGGGGAGGATTGTGGCAACGATTTTAGAGAGCTTACGGCGGAAGGTAAAAAGCTATGGCGACAGGGGGGCCCTTCAGATTTTCCGGATGCCTTTGGGCTACAGCGGCGGCATTCCCGGGGCGGTGGCGGAGGCTGCGGCTCCGACGGGGATGGGCGGCCTCTCCAAAAGGGCGGCCTCGGCCGGGGAACGGGCAGCGTCGGTGCTCCGGACCAGGGGATCGGGCAAGGCGATGAGCGCCTCGCCTATCTCCAAGGCGGCTCAAAAGGCCCCTGCGGCGCAGGCACGGCTGACTGTCCCGACAACAGGGGCCTTTTGGGCGAGCGGCGGGGTGCGCCGGCTTATCCAAGGGGGAAGCCTGGGGCAAAATATTTCTCTGGGGGTGCAAAACAGCCTGGCAAGTAATTTTGCTTTACATAGCGTCAACGCCCGGTATCAGGGGGCGTCCGGCCTCACGGGAGGCGGGACGGCTCCGCTGCGGGCAATACCCGCTCCCACAGGGGGCGGCACTGCTATGCTAGGGGCGGCCAGTCAAAATGGCCCGTTGCAGGCGGCCTTAACGGGGACAGTTGCGGCCATGGGGGCAGTTTCCGGCGACGGAAGCGCCTACCGGGACTTTGCGGCGGCTTCCTCCCGGCAGGGGACGGGCTCAAGCGCTGTCGTCCAGGTGGAGATGGTCAACCACAATGCGGTCAGCTCCGAGCTGGATTTGGACCGGGTGGTTTCCTATCTGACGGACAAGGTGGCCGAAGGGCTTCAGACGGCGGCGGAGACGGTGCATTGGTAAAGGATTGCAATGAAATCAAAAGGATGCTAGAATTAGGCTGAAAAGTCATTGATATTTGCAGTGGAGGGCCTATTTGGGGCCGACCACCTGTTTGCTTTGCAGGAATTTGCACGGAAAAATCTATCTGGTGGGCGAACCGCTGGACCCCAGGCCGCCGCCGCACCCTCGCTGCGCCTGCTGCATTGAATTTATCAAGGCGGTGGCGGCCGGGGAGGCCACCAAAAACGGGACCGATGGGGCGGACTGGTGGCTCAAGTATCAGGGGATGCTGCCGGATTACTACATAACGAAACAAGATGCGGAAAAATTAGGTTGGGATCGTAAAAAGGGAAACTTAGACGAGGTTGCACCGGGAAAAATGATTTTTGGTGGGATTTACCGTAACGATGATGGTCATTTACCCGACGCGCCGGGCCGGATTTGGTTCGAGGCCGACATCAATTACCAATGGGGGCATCGGAACCGGTCGAGGGTGCTTTTTTCAAGCGACGGGCTGATGTTTGTGACCTATGACCATTATGAGACCTTTCAGGAAATCGTTTGACCTGTGGCAGAAGGAGGAAGCAAGATGGGAGAATATGAGGAACAGGCGGCCTGCGCCTTTAAACCAATTCGCGAAAACCCGATCATACTGGACTTTACCGGATGCAAATACCTCGGGGTGGTGCACCAGATTTTAAAGGAGAAGTTTGGGCTGCCCGATTACTACGGGGAGAACTGGGACGCTTTGTGGGATTGTTTACGTTACCTGTTCGACGAAGAACAGAAGGTGGAAATCCGGGGGTATGGGACGATGCCCAAGGATTTGCAGCAAGAGTGCCTCAAGATGCTGAACATTTTTGACGACGTACACAAGGATACTCCAAACGTGACATTTACGGTGGTGTCTTGAAAAAACGGGGAGGATGGGCTGAGCGCCCGTCCTCCTTTTGTTTGGCGGATCATTTCCCGATTATTTCCCATAAATTTCCCGGAATGGGGCGTTTTATTGCCCGGATATTTCCCAGGGGGATGGAGGGCGCCGCTGGCCAGAAGGGCTGCGGTGATTTGCAGGCGGAGCAGAGTCCCACCCCTACAATTCCAACAATCGGTATTTTTATAAAAATCGCCTAAAAAATGAGGCGAATGTTTGACAGGCGTTTCCGGTTCAGGCTGGGGCGTCTTTTTTATATCTTGTGACGAAAGGCAGGGAATCCATTTGGCCTACATCTTTTACATCGACGGGGTGCCGCTGCCGGTGGCTCCGTCCAAAATGAAGCTCTCGATGAAAAACCGGAACGGCTCCACCACCCTTTTAAGCGGGGAGGAGGTGAGCATCCTAAAATCCCCCGGCCTGACCGAGATTTCCTTTGAGGCTCTGCTCCCCCAGCAGAAATACCCCTTTGGGTACTACCCCGACGGGTTTATTCCGGCCTCTTTTTACCTAAACCGGCTGGAAAAGCTCAAAAAAGAGCACCAGCCCTTCCAGTTCCTGGTGTCGCGGGTGACGCCGGAGGGGCGGCTTTTGCACGACACCAACGTAAAGGTCAGCCTGGAGGATTATTCGGTGGACGACGACGCGGGGGAGGGCCTGGACGTAAAGGTGTCGGTGCGGCTCAAGGAATACCGGGCTTTCGGCCTCAAGGAGGTTTCCGCGAGTGCAGGGAATTCCGGCGGGGCGGTCGGTTCCGGTGAGACGAGGGACAGTAAAACCCCGGCCAAAAGCTACGTGGTCAAAAAGGGCGACTGCCTCTACAACATCTGCAAGGCCCAGTTGGGCCGGGGGGACAAGTGCTGGGAGATCGCGAAATTAAACGGCATCCAAAACCCCAATCTCATCTATCCGGGGCAGGTGATTGTCTTTGGCTGAGTATCTGCTTCAAGTTTACCACGGGGGCACGGTCTACGAGCCTCCGGTGGAGGGCGGCGTCAGCTGGGAGACGTCGCGGAAAGGGTCGCCGGGGAAGCTTCAATTTACCGTTTTGGACAGCGGCCTGCCCATCGAGGAAGGGGACACGGTGACTTTCTCGGCGGATGGACAGGGGTTGTTTTACGGCTTTGTTTTCACTTTGAGCCGAAACGGGGCCGACGGGCGGCTCTCGGTTACTGCCTACGACCAGCTCCGGTACCTCAAAAACAAGGACAACTATATCTACAGCAACAAGACGGCGGGGGAGCTCCTTAAAATGATCGCCGAGGACTTTTCACTGAAAACCGGGGCCATTGCCGCCACCGGGTACAACATCCCCTACCGGGTGGAGGACGGCAAGACGCTGTTTGACATCATCGAGACGGCGCTGGATTTGACCTACGAGAACACCGGGCGGGAGTTTGTCCTCTACGACAACTTCGGAAAGCTCTCTTTGGCGGCCATCGAGGAGCTTGAGACAAACCTCCTCATCGACGAGACGGCGGCCGAGGGCTTTTCCTACGAGAGCTCCATCGACCGGGAAACCTACAACAAAATTAAGCTCCTCCACGAGGACGGGCGGAAAAACCTGCGGCAGATTTTCTTAAAAGAGGATCGGGAAACCCAGAAAAAATGGGGAGTTCTCCAGAATTTCAGCCACGTGAGCGGCGACGAGGACGGCTACCGGAAAGCCCAGACCCTTTTAAATGAACACGACAAGAAGTCCAAAACACTGACCTTAAGCAAGGTTGTTGGAGACGTGCGGGTGCGGGCGGGGAGCAGCCTTTGGGTCAAGCTCGACCTGAAAAGCGAGCAGGTGGACCGGAAAATGGTGGCCCAGACAGTGAAACACAGCTTCTCCGACGGGGAGCACCGGATGGATCTGAGTTTGAAGGGAGGCGCGTTCGATGGCTGATCTTGTAAGCCTCATCAAAAAGGCGGCGGTGGACGCGGTGGAGGGCGAAAAACCCGCCGGCGTGCTGTTTGGGACGGTGACAAGCGTATCCCCTTTACAGGTAAATGTAGAGCAGCGGCTCACCTTGAGCGGGGAGATGCTGGCGCTGACCTCCAACGTAATGGATTATTCGGTGGAGCTTGGCATCAACTGGCAGACCGGCTCCGGCGGCGACCCCAGTCACAGCCACGCCGTCACCGGGACAAAGACGGCCACGGTGAAAAACGGCCTGAAAATCGGGGAAAAGGTGGTGCTGCTGCGGATGCAGGGGGGCCAGCGTTTTCTGATCCTCGACCGGGTGCGGCAGGAAGGGTAAGGAGAAGTTCTGCCTCTCCCGCCGGCAATCAAAAGGACGGGAGAGCGAGAAGGGCATGAATCCAATACGACGGCATTTGATTTTTCCGCGCTCCTGGGGTTTCCGGTAAGGTTTTTTAAAACAGGGCGGGCCGACGTGGGCGTCGGCCCCCTACGGTTTTCCGGGAAGGTTTTAGCAGGCTGAGGATGTAGGGGCAAACTGTGTTCGCCCGTTGTTTTTAGACGGTTGCGGTGATTTGAGGGCGGAGCAGAGCCCCGCCCCTGCTGCGCTGGGGCTGAGGGTGAATATTTCCCGGGAAAGATTTGGCATCTAAAGAGTATTTCCCTTTTTTGGCCGGGAGGTTCCGGTCCAATGGGGAGGAGCTTTCCTCCCGCTGCAAAACAGACGGGGCGGCTGCGCCCTCTTTGAAAGGACGTGATGAGATGATACCAGAGACATCCGCCGTGGCTCAGCCGGCGGCCGAAACCGCCTCCATGCCAACCAGCACCTATGGCCTCGACTGGGAGCGGGGGCGGATACAGGGCCATGTGGACGGCGCTGACGCCATGAAGCAGGCCATCTACCTTGTGCTGAACACCGAGCGCTACCAGTACCCCGTCTACAGCTGGAACTACGGGGTGGAGCTGTTGGAGCTGTTCGGGCGGCCTGTGAGCTATGTTTTGCCGGAGGTAAAGCGCCGGATTTCCGAGGCGCTGTTACAGGACGACAGGATCAGCTCGGTGGACCAGTTCTCCTTTGAGACCGAGGGGGGAAAAGTCCATGTGACCTTTGTGGCCCACACGGTGTTCGGGGAGATGGAACTAGAAAAGGAAGTGGATATCCATGTATGAACAGATGACCTTTGAGCGGATCGTCGGGCAGATGCTGGACGCCGTCCCGCAAAACGTGGACAAGCGGGAGGGCTCCATCCTCTACGACGCGGTCTGCGGCGCGGCGCTGGAGCTCAGCAACATGTATGTGGAGCTGGACGTGGTGTTAAACGAGACCTTCGCCGACACCGCCAGCCGGGAGTACCTGATAAAACGGGCGGCGGAGCGGGGCCTTTCCCCGGAACCGGCCACCAACGCCGTTTTGCGGGGGGAATTTAACATCGACGTTCCCATCGGCAGCCGGTTTTCGCTGGAGGACTTAAACTACGCGGTGTTTGAGCGGATTTCCGAAGGGGTGTTCCGCCTGCAGTGCGAAACCCCGGGGGAAGCGGGCAACAAGCTGTTGGGGGACCTGATCCCCATCGATTACATCGAGGGGCTCACCTCCGCCAAGCTCACCGAGCTGCTCATCCCCGGCGAGGACGAGGAGGACACAGAGGTTTTCCGTAAACGGTACCTGGGCAGCCTCACAAGCATCGCCTTCGGCGGCAACCAGGCCGATTACAAACAGAAGGTGTCGGCATTGGACGGGGTGGGTGGCGTCAAGGTGATCCCCACCTTCTACGGCCCCGGGACGGTGAGCCTTGTCATCAAGGATTCCGACATGGGGGCGCCGTCCGAGGAGCTGGTGGAGGCGGTGCAGGAGGCGGTCGACCCCACAGAACAGACCGGGCAGGGTGTGGGGCTCGCCCCCATCGGCCACAAGGTCACGGTGACGGGGGCGGAATGGGCCACTGTCAATGTGGCGGCCACCATCACCTACCAGAGCGGCTGGAACTGGGATTTAATAAAGGACAGCGCCGAGGAGGCCATCGACGGGTACTTTTTGGAGCTCAGCACCCGCTGGCCCGACGACGGGGCCATCGTTGTCCGCATCAGCCAGATCGAGATGCGGCTTTTAAACCTGCCGGGGGTACTGGATGTGACGGGGACCACCTTAAACAACAAGGCGCAAAACTGCGTCCTCACCGGAACTACCCTCCCCAAAAGGGGGACTGTGAGTGGCTAGGACAGCGGACGTTTTAAGTTACCTGCCGCCTGTACTCCGGGAAGTCTACGAGATGCAGGCGGTGGCCCAGGGGGAAGACAGCGCCCTTAACGACCTGTGGCAGGGGACGGAAGACCTGATGAACGACCAGTTCATCGACTCGGCCACCGAAAACGGCGTCTCCCGCTGGGAAAAAATGCTCCTGATTACCCCAAAGGGCACCGACACCCTGCCGGAGCGGAAATTCCGCGTCAAGTCGGCTTTGAGCGGTCAGGTGCCCTTTACCATTTGGGTGCTGAGAGAACAGCTGGGCGCCCTCTGCGGCGAGGATAATTACGAGCTCACTGTCGATTACGGGAATTACAAGGTGACGGTGCTGCTGGCGCTGGAGGCGGAGAGCGCCTTCGACACGGTACAGGAGCTCCTCACCAAAATGCTGCCGGCGAACCTTGTGATCGAGGTTTCGCTCATGTACAACCGGTACAGCGCCCTGAGCGGGTACACCCATCAGCAGCTGGGGGCCTACACCCACCAGGAGCTGAGAGAGGAGGAAGAAGTTTAATGGCGACAGAAACCACAAACTACGGGCTGAAAAAGCCGGATCCCAGCGATTTTTACAACATAGCGGACTTTAACGGCAACGCCGACATCATCGACGCAGAACTAAAATCCATCAATGACCAGTATACGGATTTGAGCAGCGAGGTGGAGACCAATACCGTCAAGGTGGACGCAGCCCTGACGATGGGGGTGCGGACCTTGAGCTGCACCAAATCGGGGAATACCTTTAAATTGACCCTGGCGCTGCCGTCGACGGGGGTGTACAGCTGTATGTTCACCGCCCCGGCCGACTACATGACCGGCGACAGCTTTACCGTAAACGGCACCATTTACGCCGTCTCCACCTTAGACGGGGAGGAACTCCCGGACAAGGCGTTTGTGTCGGGAGCGGTGGTGCCGGTGATACTGGACCAGACGGGCAAGACGATAAATTTTAAGCAGGCCGGAAGGAAACTGACCCTTTCGGCCGAATCCTATGTGATGGTGGCCTGCTACACCCAAAGCGGCAACTTTGTGGCCCCCATGACCGGCGACTATCAAGTGACCTGCATCGCCAAAGGGGGCGACGGAGGAGATTCCAACATCGATTCCGGCTTCTACGAATTAAACGGGGCCGGCGGAGGTGCAGGAGGAGCGGGACAAAAAACCATCCACCTCCAAAAAGGGGATACCGTCCCGATCACTGCCGGCAGCGTGGCGTCCTTTGGCTCGTACCTGTCCGCAAGCCCTGGGGAAAATGCGTCTTTTCACCAGGGGGACGGCTCCGTCTCAAGCTACTATGTCGTCCCGGGGCAGCCGGGCAGCTGCAGCGGTGGAGATAAGACCTTTGTGGGGACGGCGGGAAAGCCGGGGACCAATATCAACAATCGCTCTTTACAGGACGGCGGCGACGGCGGGGCCTATCAGGCCGGCCAAAGCGAATTTTTGGCCACCGCCGGGGGAACCGGCGGCTATTACACCCACGACTCGTTCGGCAACCCCCAGTACCCGGTCATCCGGTCGGACGGAGAGTCGCCGGATACTCCCACCCCCTCCGGCCTCGCGCCCTTTGGCGCAGGCGGAGGCGGTGCAATCCGCGAAACGTTTAAGAAAGGCGGCAGCGGCGGTAAGGCGGCGGTCATCGTCGAACTGCTTTTGGATTAGGAGGAAAGGATTATGACAAAAAAATACGCATACATTGACTACGGCGGGCAGGTTTTGTCCATCGAGACCCGGTGCTCCTGCATCCACCGGGCCGATAAAAAGGCGGGGGAGCTGTCCATCGAGGACATCGTCCACCCGGATTTCGTGGGGCGGTACCAGGAGATCCCGGAGGGAATCACCGTCACCGAGGGGATGCTCTACTCCAACGGGGAGTTCAAGGAGAGCCCTGCAAGCCCAACTGCCCGGATAGATGGGCTGGAAAGCAGGATTTCCGCCGCCGAGGACGCGGTGCTGGCATTGATGCTGCAATAGGGGGTGAGGGTTATGTACAACTTTATTCTCAACTGCTGGACGCTTACAAAAATCACCGCCAAGGATGTGGAAACCTTTGTCTCAAAGGGCTACATCGCCGCCAAAGAGGCACAGGAGATCACCGCAAAGCCCCAGCAGGCCCAATAACCACGGGGAAGGCCCTTAAAACCGGCCTTCCCCAGAGAAAGGATTGATAATGGATGGCAAATGAGATCAGCATTTCGGTGGAAAAGCGGTGCTTGACCTGCAACGTCCAGACAACGCTGGTGGGAGGGAGCGCCAACAGCATCGAATGCGTCTTTTCCTTTGACGGGGAGTGGGACGGGCTGACCAAAAGCGCGATTTTCCAGCCCGCCTCCGAAAACGGGCAAATTGTCGATACCATCCCGGTGCTGTTGCAGGACGACCGCTGCATGATGCCCCCGGAGGCGGCTTCCTCCGGGGATTACGTTAAAATCAGCGCGGTGGGCACCCGGGACGGGAATGTGATCGTCCCCACCAGCTTCTGCCAGGTGTTTTTCGAAGAGGGCTGCTACACCGGGGATGTGGTGCCTACCACTGACGTCTATTTGCAGATGCTCAGCGCCTATGGTGAGGAAATGTCGGCGCTGGAGGCGCTGGTGGACGGCTTTTCCGACACGGCAGAGGCGGCCAAGGAGGCCGTCACAGCCGAGGGGGCGAAACAGGTAGCGGCGGTAAACACAGCCGGAGCCACCCAGACGGCCAACGCCACCGCCCAGGCGGACCGGGCGGAGGAAGAAGCCGATCGGGCAG
>CAJFOJ010000030.1 GCA_904396495.1 uncultured Oscillospiraceae bacterium | reverse complement strand
TTTGGTCTTTGGTTCGGAATAGTGTAGTGCTGGCGGTCTATCTCTTGTTTTCGGTTGCTTGCTTCCTTACCGTACATGAGCATTTTGACACTGATTGTCATAAGCAGCATTTTAACCCTCGTCACTCCCCTTATCAGCTCTCAGATGTTTTACGACGAGGTTCTAACTGTAGGAGGCCAATTTTACGGACAGGTTATCCAAATCGTCCTCTTGATTTTCTTCGTGAAGTTGATCGCTTCCCTTTTCAGTTCGGTTTACGGCATTCTGCTCACCAAGGTTTCGATGAAGGTGTTACATAACCTGCGGGTGAAAATCTTTTCCTCGATGCAGCGGCTTTCCATCAACTTTTTTCTGAGCAAGGCCACCGGTACTCTGATGACACGCATCGACGACGATTCCGACTGGCTCCAGTACTTCTTCGTCGAGCTCATCCCCTACTATCTCGTCAGTATTATCACCATTATCGGTCTGCTGGGGATCATGGCCTCCATCAGCCCTATTTTGACAGTGGTCATCCTGGTTTCCGTCCTTTTGAGCGCCCTGGTGCTCTTGAAAGGGCTCAAGCGGTTTGAACGTTCGGAGCGGAGGTGCCACCGGACACTGCGCTCTCTCAAATCCGGTATCACCGATTCCCTGGGCGGCCAAAAGGTGGTCAAATGCTTCGCCGGTGAACAGCAGGAAGTGGGACGGTTTAACCGGAAAAACAGGTTTTACACCGACGTCCGCGTGGACAACTGGAAAATTGCATCCAAGCTGTTCCCGTTGGTGCGGTTTATCTACCGGACGGCGGAAATCGTCCTCTTTGGCCTAGGAGCACTTTTGGCTATGCGGGGGCATCTGACTCTGGGGGGCCTTACCTCGATGGTATCTTTTTTCTCGATGGCGGTCAACAGCATGGAGTATTTTATCGGGTCTACCGATCCCATTGCCCGCTCTATGGACGCTGCCTCCCGTATGTTTGAGATTCTCGACACCGAGGCTTCGGTCAAAGAATCCGACCACCCTGTACCCATGCCACAATTGAAAGGAGACATCGCGGTAAACAACGTCTCCTTTGAATACGAGGTTGGACGCCCCGTCATCAAAAACGTGAGTTTTGAGGTAAAGGCCGGGCAGATGATCGGACTGGTGGGAAAAACCGGCGCCGGGAAATCCACCATCATCAACCTGATCGCCCGCCTATATGATCCCACTGAGGGTGAAATCACCATTGACGGGGTCAACGTCAAAGACATTTCCTTTGCAGACCTTCGGAAAAACATCGGCGTCGTCACCCAGGAGACCTACCTCTTTATGGGTACTATTGCCGACAACATCCGTTATGCCCGGCCGGACGCCTCCATGGCGGAGGTCATCGCAGCGGCCAAGGCCGCTTTTGCCCACGACTTTATTGTCGGTTTCCCGGAAGGGTATGACACCATGGTCGGAAACGGCGGAACCCAGCTGTCCGGCGGCGAAAAGCAGCGAATTTCCATCGCCCGGGCCATTTTGCAAAACCCGGCCATTCTCATTTTTGACGAAGCGACAGCCGCCATGGACACCCAAACCGAACGGAACATCCAGACGGCTATCGAAAAGCTGCGCCAGGGAAAAACCATCATCTCCATTGCCCACCGCCTCTCCACCTTGCGGGATGCCGACTTCTTGGCGGTCATAGAGGATGGGAAATTAGCAGAAATTGGCACCCATCAGGAACTGATTCATCGCAAGGGCGCCTACTTTAGACTTCACAACATCCAACTGGAGGCATTGAAATTTATCAACGAAGATGCTTCGTAAAACATTCCTCCTACCATTAAACATTCAGAAAGGAATGATTTCATGAACGACATCCAATTGCTGGATCCGGCGGCACTCTGTTTTTCGCTGGATGAAAACGGCATCATTTCCCTTCGCTATCAGGATAAAGATTACCCTTCGGTACAGCTTGTCCGGCTGTTCCCCTTCCGTGCCAAAGACGAATACATCGCCGTGCGGGTGGAAAAAGAAGAACTGGGGATTATCGAAAAGATTAGCGCGATGCCCAGAGACCAGCAAGCCATATTAAATGACTATTTAAGCTATAAATATTTTATCCCGAAGATTGAAAAAATTAAAAAGGTAGAGGAAAAACTCGGTTATGTGTACATGGACATCCACACCGTCATGGGGGACAAAACCATCTGCATTGCCGACGCTTCCACCAATGTACGCCAAATCAAGGAGGACTACATCACCATCATTGATGTGCAGGGGAACCGGTACTACCTGGAGGGCTTAGAGGGCTTAGAAAAGAAAACTCGCCGGGCCATCGAGCTCTATCTGTAATCATTCGGGACTGTCTTACAAAGGAGGTGCAATTTTATGCACTTAATGTCCCCAGACCATCAGAAAATGGAACAAATCCTGGGACAATCGCTGCATTACAGCTTGGACTACAACTTAAACGCCCACGGCAAACCGGTAAACGGGTCAGTGGCCGTCTCAGGCCAAGAATTCATCCTATTTCGGGACGGGATTATTACAAAACGAATTCCCCTTCATGAAGTCAACGAGTTTAAAGTGGCGCAGCTGGTGGGAAGTGGCGCCCTGCAGGCAGTTCTCCCAGAACGCACCGATCAGCTTTGCATCTTCACCCAGGACCTGCTCCCTGTGTTCGCCGATCTCACCAAAATGCTGGAATATCATCGGGAAACCGGTGTGTTCCCTACGCCGGACGGCGAAGAACCGGTGAAAATCTGCCCCAAATGCGGCCTCGTTATCCCGGAGCAGACCAACATCTGCTTTCACTGTGCCCCCAAAGGCAAGTATCTGTGGCGGATCGTCAAGCTTTCCCTCCGGTACAAAGCGACGCTCATCGCCGCTTTAATCGCCACTATGGTGATCCAGCTTTTGTGGGTGGTATTTACCTATATAAAAGGAATTGTCGTTGACAATTACGTCACTTCCGGCAGTCAGGACTTCACCGGTCTTCTCCTCATGATAGGAGGCTATCTGCTCATTCCGCTCCTCCTGTTTGGGTTGGAGTACATAAATGAACGCTGCTCCTCCTACACTGCTGCCCAGGTGGGGCGGGACTTAAGGAGTATACTTTTTGAACGAATCCAATATCAATCAATGAAAAATGCCACAAAGCGCCCCACCGGTGAACAGATCAAACGCATCGCCAACGACACCGAAAAAGTGCAGGACTTTGTGTCCTACCACGGAAAAGAGGCGGTAGTGCGGGTGTTCTCCATTGCAGTGCTCTTGACCGTTATGTTCTGGATGAACTGGAAACTCACCTGCTGGATTGTGCTGCCCATTATTGCGGGATTTTTTATCACCAAATTTATTTTTAAGCGCATCCGCCATCCCTTTCGTCTCAACTGGAAGACGTACAGCAAAATGGAGTCGGTGCTCTACGATATTTTAAGCGGTATTACCGCCGTCAAGGTGTTCGGCACCGAAAAGCGGGAGATCCGCCACTATTCGGGTTACTCGAAGAAATACGCCCACAGCATGTATGTAGCAAACTTTTACTGGTTCGTCCTGTTCCCTGTCTCCAATTTTGTGGTCACCCTCGGCGAATACTGTTACCTCTATTTCGGTGGCAACGACGTGTTGAGGGGCCTCCTCTCCTTCGGCGAAATGGTCACCTTTCTCTCCTGTATCGGGCTTCTGTACGGACCGCTGAACTGGCTGATGCAGCTGCCGCGGCAGCTGGCCCAAACGGCAGTCAGCGCTGGAAAGATATTTGAGATCATCGACGAAAAAGAGGATGTCCTCGACCGGGAAGACGCTGTAGAAAAGGACATTGAAGGCAACGTTTCTTTTGAGCACGTCCACTTCGGCTACAAAATCTACAGCCCTGTTTTAAAGGACATCAGCTTTTCTGTCAAAAAAGGAGAGATGATCGGTATTGTCGGGCCTTCCGGCGTGGGAAAATCCACCATGATTAACCTCATTATGCGGCTTTACGACGTGAGCAGCGGCAAAATTTTAATCGACGGCACCGACATCCGGGACATCTCCCAGCACTCTCTGCGCAGCCAGATCGGCGTCGTATTGCAGGACACCTACCTCTTCGACGGGACCGTCTGGGATAACCTCCTCTACGCGAAACCGGATGCCACCATGGAAGAGGTGGTCAGAGCGGCGAAAATCGCCAACGCACACGACTTTATCTGCAAAATGCCGGATGGGTATCAGGAATACATCGGCAGCAGGGGTTATAAGCTCTCCGGCGGCGAAAAACAGCGAATCGCCATCGCCCGAGCCATTCTCCGTGACCCGAAGATTCTGATTCTCGATGAGGCAACCGCCTCCCTGGACACCGAAACAGAAAAGCTGATTCAGGAAGCCCTGAAAAACCTTACCAGGAACCGCACCACCTTCGCCATTGCCCACAGGCTCTCCACCCTGCAAAATGCCGACCGGCTCATCGTTCTCAACGAGGGGCGTATCGTCGAAATTGGCACCCACGAGGAGCTGTTGCGCCACAAATCAGTTTACTATAATTTGGTGATGGCACAGCGGCAGACCTCTAAGCTCAGCAAAGAATCTGCTTAGTTTTACCGAATATACATAATTACTGAATATTTTTGCATATTATAGTATAATTGTCCGTTATTATGCATATATGATGCATAATAACGGACAATTTTTCTTATTGTAAAACTGCTATCCTGTTTACTTTGCATAAACTTTTGTATGTTCTGCATTTTATTAATTTTTTTCCTTGCAATTGTAAAATTCCTGTGGTAAAGTAATGGTATCAACAAAATAAAAACAGCTGCTCCCTAAAGGAACTGCTGAGACAGAAAGGTTGTTTTATTATGAAACTCAAAAAAATTCTCTGTTTGGCTTTGGCCGCTATGACAGCTTTTGCCATGTCTTCCTGTAGCGGCAACGGCGGAACTTCCAGCGATTCTGGCACAAGCGGTAGTGGATCGGATTCCAGTGCGTCCGATTCCAGCAATTCTGACTCTTCCACTACTGAAGGCAAAACCTCGGTCGACATCGTGAAAGAGCAGGGATATATCGTCATGTCCACCAATGCGGAGTTTGAGCCCTTTGAATATATGGAGGGCCAGGAGTTTAAAGGTATCGACATCGAGATTTCTCAGAAAATCGCTGACAAGTTGGGGGTTAAGCTGAGAATCAACAACACCTCTTTCGACTCCTTGCCAATGGAGCTTCAGAGCGGCAAATGTAACTTTGTGGCTGCCGGCATGAGCTACACTGAAGAGAAGGCAAAAAATATTGACTTTTCCGACCCCTATTTTAACGCCTCTCAGGCCATCATTGTCACGAAAGATAGCGACATCAAAGGCCCTGAAGATTTGGCGGGCAAAAAGATCGGCGTACAGTTGGGCACCACCGGCGACACCTACTGCACCGAAAATGTGGAAGGCGCAGAGGTCTCTCGTTTAAACAAAGGCGTCGACGCCGTTTCCGACCTGATCCGGGGCAGCCTGGACGCTGTAGTTATCGACGATTTCCCCGCTGAGAAGCTGGTTGCCAACAACGCTGATAAGGTCGTTAAATTGGACGACGCCCTCACTGTTGAGGAGTACTGCTTGGCGGTTCCCAAAGGGGATCAGGCGATGCTGGATGTCGTCAATTCTGTCATCAAGGAATTAAAAGACAGCGGCGAACTGGACGAAATCTGCAGTAAATACATCGACGCTGAATAAAGTCCTTCCATTGAATGATTCATTTGATGGGGATGCAGAAGATCTGCATCCCCATACTTTTGTTTTCCCCACTGGATAAAAACCTGCTTTGGAAAGGGAGGAAGGAAATATGAGTTTATGGGAACAGATTCAGCAAAACCTCATTGAAGGCGACCGGTATATGTACATCGTCAAAGGGCTGGGGCTGACGCTGGAAATTACCATATTTGCCGCCATTATTGGTTTGGTCATCGGTATTTTGCTGGCGCTCATCAAAGTGACGGCGAAGGACAACAAAAAAATGAAACCCCTCGACTGGTTTGCAAGCTTGTATCTGACGGTAATCCGCGGGACCCCTATGGTGGTACAGCTTTTCATTATGTACTACATCGTCATCACTTCCCCGCAGGTGTCCAAGCCCTTTGTCGCCATTATCGCCTTTGGCATCAATTCCGGCGCCTATGTGGCAGAAATCGTCCGGGCCGGCATCATGTCGGTGGACAGAGGACAGATGGAGGCCGGACGCTCTCTGGGCCTCAGCAAAAAGACCACGATGATTAAAATTATATTACCCCAGGCATTTAAGAACATCCTCCCCGCCTTGGGCAACGAGTTTATCACCCTCATCAAGGAAACTTCTGTCGCCGGTTTCATTGGCATCGAAGATCTTTCCAAAGCAGGCGACATCATCCGCAGCCAGACCCTGTCGCCCTACATTCCGCTGTTAACGGTAGCTGCCATTTACCTTGTCATCGTCATCGGCCTGACCACCTTGCTCGGCAGATTGGAAAGGAGGCTGCGTAAAAGTGATATCCGTTAAAGACCTCAAAAAAAGTTTCCACACCCAAAACGGGGACATCCAAGTGCTAAACGGCATTGACCAGACAATTGAAAAAGGGGAAAAGGTCGTCATCATCGGCCCTTCTGGTTCGGGAAAAAGCACCTTTCTCCGCTGTCTGAACCTGTTGGAGCAGCCCACGTCCGGTGAAGTCTGGTTTGAAGGGACGCTTATCAATGATCCCAAATGTAATGTAAACGCCCTGCGGCAGAAGATGGGCATGGTGTTCCAGCATTTTAACCTGTTCCCTCATCTGACAGTGCTGGAAAACATCATGCTGGCCCCTGTGCAGCTTAAGCTTCAAACTAAGGAACAAGCTCGGGAGAACGCTATGCGTCTGTTGGATCGCATCGGCCTTTCCGATAAGGCAGATGTCTACCCCGCTACCATTTCCGGCGGACAGAAACAGCGGATTGCCATTGTTCGAGCTCTCGCCATGAACCCCGATGTCATGCTCTTTGACGAACCCACCTCTGCCCTGGATCCCGAAATGGTCGGCGAAGTGTTGGAGCTGATGAAAGAACTGGCAGACGACGGTATGACCATGGTTGTAGTCACCCACGAAATGGGCTTTGCAAAAGAGGTAGGCACCCGGGTGCTCTTTATGGATGGTGGCCTGGTACTGGAAGAGGCCCCACCGGCAGAATTTTTTGCAAACCCTAAAAATCAGCGTACCAAAGACTTTCTTTCCAAAGTATTATAAACGTGTAAATGGCCCTATCAACAACATATGGTTGATAGGGCCATTTTCCTATGTAATAGCTTATCTTTCTCCGTTCTCTACGCCGGCATCCACAAAGTAATAGGGGTTCTCCTTCATTACCTGCAATGCCGTCTCCCAAACGCCCTTGGCGTCCAACAGGACAGCGTCTGCTTCCAACACTTTTCCTCTCCGAACAAATTTGTCAGGCAAGACCTGTTCCAACCGATCGTATCGCTGAATCCACCTACGGCCAAAGTGATGCTGCCGATGGCAGGCTGCGAGCATCTCCCCGTTTTCCATTTTGATATTGTACTCCACCTGATAAGGCGTGAGGCAATAGGGAACTCCCGCCAGCTCCTCCACTCCGTGCATCGAGGTGTTTGGCGACCACCCACAGCCCAACATCAGGATTTTTCCACCCATCTGGGGCAGTAGACGCAAGGGCGAATGCTCCCCGCAGGGCGTCCGGTCGAGGATATGCCCCTTTGTCATTGCAACCGCCTCTTTTCCCCACGCAGAAACCGAATGGGACGGATGGACACTGCGAACCGTGTCTGGAAGGGTGCGGAAAAACTCAGGGATCGCCCCTACACAGCACTTAGAATCGCGGTAGGAGAAAAAATAAGGCGGCTTGACGCAAATATCAAAGGTAAAGGCTGGAAACAACAGCGTTCCTTCCTCAGAAATTGTTTCCTTCATGGCATCGATCACCGTTTTAGGGCCTCCATCCACCCATCCCAGGGCAGAAAGGGACGAGTGGGTTAATACGGTGTCCCCTTGTTCCAGTCCCAGCGTTTTCAAAGCCTCTATGAGCTTGTCCCTCATGACCATCCCTCCAATAAAGTTGGCTGTCTTTTACTTCCTATTTGGCAATAGAGCCTCCCTCTTTGTGAGGGACGGCTCTTGTCTTTATTCCCCAAACAGCTCTTTCCATCTGTTTTTATGTATCGCCTCTTTGGGCAGTTGATCCGCCGTAACCAAAATAGTGTCCTCCCCAATGATTTGGATGTCACACCAGGGGATAATAATGTCCGGCTGTCGTCCCAAAAGGCCGAACAACTTGAGTCGCCCATACACCACCAGGGATTTCACCGTCGCAGTGTCGATGTCGATGATGGCGTCATCTACATAACCAATTTTGGTGCCGTCCTTTACGTTTACCAGTTCCTTCCGCTGCAACTCACAGAGTTTTACGGTCATTTCCGGCACCTCCTGTCACAAAAATTCTTTCTCCCTATATCCTATTCTCCCAAAACGTCCGGTATGCCATTTTTTGCAAACCACACCTCATCTACCTGAAAGGTCCTGCCGTTGAGATAAGAGAGCATACACTCGTCCTTAAAGACGAACTGGAGTTTGTAAGAATAAAGGGCTTGATACCGGAACCCCATCTTCTTTTCTTTTAAGTTAGAGGCGTATTTGCCGTCCCCCACCAATGGGCAGCCGATGTATGCCATATGGGCGCGAATCTGGTGAAAACGTCCAGTCAAAATTTCGACTTCTACTAAGGAATACCGCCCGTTTGTCTCCAATACCCGGTATTTTGTCACCATCGTCTTGGTATCAGAGCGGGGAGTATCAAATACCTCCGCCAAATTCTCCCGCTCATTTTTCCGGTGGTAGTGGATGAGAGTTGCTTCCCGAGACTGTGGCACCCCTTTTACAAGACAGAGATAGAACTTTCTAAGCTCCCTCTCCCTGATTTTATCATTGAGGAGCCGCAGCGACGGGGCGTTCTTCGCCACAATGACGATCCCCCCAGTGTTGCGGTCAATACGGTTGCAGAGGGCGGGCGCAAAGGAAACTTCCTCTTCCGGCTGGTACTCCCCCTTTAGGTAAAGATAGTGCTGCACCCGGTTAATGAGGGTGTCCACATCCTCCCCCTCATCCTCGTGAACAATAAGGCCCTGGGGCTTGTCCACCAAAAGGATGTTTTCATCCTCGTAGACAATACGGATGTCTGGCTTGGCTGATAAAAACAGCGGTCTTTTAGAATCAAAAAACTCATCACCGATATAAAGGGAGACGCGATCCCCCTTTTGCAGCCGATAGCTGATTTCGCTGCGTTTGCCATTCACCTTGATCCGCTTAAGGCGCAGATATTTGTACATCAGGCTTTTGGGAAGGAGCTTGATTGACTTTAAAAGAAACTTGTCCAGCCTCTGTCCGGCGTCATTTTGATTAACGACCAATTCTTTCAAATTCCTTCCCCCTTTCTATGACAAGCGGTCCTGCCGGACAAGCCGGTTTAAGGACCGCGCAATAACATTATAACTTAAAATCCTCCGGATCATAGTCTGGCAGTACTGGAACCGGTTTGGGCTTACGCTTCAACGGTGTGTATTTAAACCGTCGGCAGGAAAAATAAGGTGCTACCACTCCATTGTGACGGCAAAAAATCATTTTTCCGTCCTGACTGGGACGTCCCCACTCGCAGTACTCACAGGCAGGATCAATATTTTTTCCAAACAGCAGAGATTTGATAACGCTCAACTCTTTTCCACAGACAGTTTACCTGCCTGCTCGATTTTTCTTTATTTTATCATATCCCTTTTCAGTAATCAAGAGCATGACACAGAGTACGATGAGAAAAACTGCCGCTGTCATTGAAACAGAACCGTTTTGAGGCACCATTTGGGCGCTGGTGGAAAAGGTCTCGGCGGATATTTCAAAAAGCCGGGCTCCTAACAGGGTAAACAGAAGACTTAAAAAGACGTACAGACACCGGAACCAGACAAATTTTTTCATTTTTACATCAGTTTTGCGCAAGAAACAGGCTACCTGCATCCATACACAGATTCCGCCAAATGCGGTGTACACGGTGGACAATATGATGGTTTCTAAAAAGCCTCTTCCACCCAGAGAAGCGCATCCTACCGAGACCTCCAAAAGTCCTGCCAAAAATTCCCCCTTGGGCACTGCCGATAAAAAGACAAATACCACCGAAAACAGCATAACAAAGCAGCAGATGATAAACATCGCTTTTCCAGCGTTTACCACCGCTGTTACAAAAGTCTGTACGTAGGAGATACCTTCTTCCTCCTCTTCGTCGTCGAAAGCCAATGACTCGTGCCAGGAATAGTCGCCATCCCTTTTGCGTCCGATGAACCCAGCTGCCACACCGGTCAAAATGGCAGCCAATACCTGACAGACATACATCATCATTCCCAGTTTGACGCTGTTAAATAACGCGATTCCCACTGCTCCAATCAAAAATGACGGAGAACAGTTGACCGAGCTACACAAAAGTGTCTCACCCGTTTCAGGGGATATTTTTTTCTGCCGTACCAAATTTACAATCATCTGCGCCCCGGTGGGATATCCTCCCAAAAGACTGAGCACAAAAACCGACACCGTTTCCCCCGGCAACCGAAAAGCCCAAGCAATAAACCGGAGAGGGAAAAAGAGCACCTCCGACAAATCACTAAGCGATAAGAATTCCGCAATAACCATGAACATAAAAAGGGAGGGAATAACGGTATGAAGGCAGATATCAATCCCTCTCGACACGCCCTGTGCCGCCAAGTCCGCACGCTTTAGCACCAATATTCCGATAAAAAGGATGCCTGCCGCCACCAAGCTCAGCTTGATATAACCCTTCTTTTTGATGACACAACTGACCGCCTTCATCTAATCAGGTCCTCCCCCCCACTAATTCCACTCCAATGTTTGGAATTCTCCCTTCACCGTAATAGACGTTTCGGTGTATCCGGACACCGAAAGATCCTTTCCGGTAATGAGCAGTTCTTTTTTTCCCACCACCAGTTTGACCATCATATCATCGTATTCGAGAATGGCTTTGCAGCCTTCAATATACAACTCGGTATTGCCGGTAATCTGTAACTGCGGCTCCAGAATCAGTTGTACTACCGGTTCCTTGAACGCATCGAACAGAGACTTTTTCTTTTTCGGGGATGGAGTAAACTTTGTGCCGTCGTCGTGACGATTACGAGAAAGCTTTTTGTTCAATGTAAACACCACCTTCGAAACCTGTTTTCTATTTATATTCACCACCGCAAACGCATATACATCCAGTAGAAAATAAACGAGATTTGCAGAGAAAATAGAGTGGGGAGACTCTGTACTTCAACACCTAAATGGAATGCACAGCTTTCTGTCTTGCATCAACGTGATTTCCGAGAAAGGAATGGTCATCACAATGTCACAGTGGATTGGAACAGTTTTCTTTCAGGCAAAGGGCGACGAAATGGGGCGCTTTTTGTCCTTATGTCGCTCGAACGGTATCAACGTAAAGCGTTTTTCCAAAAGGGGTGGAATTTGTCGAGGTTCTCTCTCGCCCCGGGATTACCGGCAGGCCAGCTCCTTTGCAAAAAGCGTCGGCGTCCACCTTCGTATTGAGAAAAAAATAGGAGTCCCCTTTCTCATTTACCGCTATCGTAAACGGTTGGGCTTGTTTATCGGCACAGCGGCAGCGGTTGGTGTTTTGCTGTTTTTGCAGTGCTTTGTTTGGGCTATCGATGTATCGGGAAACGAGCAAATCACCGATGCCCATATTTTGGCCACAGCGGAAAAATACGGACTCAAAAAGGGGCTTTTCCTCCCCAGTGCCGACCTGGAGAAAATTGAGCTTAATATGCTAGGGGAACTTCCCACCCTTTCCTTTCTCTCCTTAAATCGCATTGGCAGCCGGGTGGAAATTGAGCTCAGCGAAGAATCCCCCAAGCCGATGATCGTCTCCGGTGACGAACCCTGTAACATCGTGTCCTCAAAGACGGCCCAGATTGTGGAAACTGAGGTATACACCGGACAGAAGATGGTCAATTTAGGGGACGTAGTTTATGAAGGAGATCTTTTGGTCAGCGGCGTGGTGGAAAGTCCGGACGGAAAGACCACCTATCACCACGCCTCCGCCAAAATCTTAGCCCAGACCAATTTTGTGAAAGAGTTCTCCATCGCTCTCCACCAGGACGAAAAAATTTACACTGGAAAAGAGAAAAAACGCTACCGCATCGACATCTGCGGCAAAAAGCTCCCCCTTTTCATCGCTACATCTATCAAAGCGCCCCACGATTCTCAAAAAGAAATGGGCACCCTGCGTCTCTTTGGTATTCCCTTACCTATCGGACTGGAAACCGAAACCATTTCTTATTACGAAGTACAGCCTCTAACCTTCACTGAGGAACAGGCATTAGAGCTCATTGAAAAAAACATCGAAATCTATGAGCAGGAAGAACTGCAAGACGCAGAAATCCTCTCAAAAGAAATGTCCGCATATTTAGATGGTGACATATTCCGGGTAGAAATCCACTATCAGTGCCTTGAAGACATCGCCATTGCGCAAAAAATCGAAACCGATCTTGACCCATCAATTCCCCGTAATCCGTAAACGGAAAAATTCTGGGTAAACTAAAGCAGAATTGGTAGAAACAAATATTGGAATTCCAAATGAAGCAGAAAAAATTTGTACAATTCGCATAGATACAAAGTAATTTTTTTATGTTATAATACTAATTATTGTAGGATATTTAAAGGAAACTACAAAAAATAGCTGTTATTCTGTCGAAAAATTGAAATTAAATAAATTGGAAGGACAGGAAAGATTGGCTGAAAAAATTATTACATTACAAAATGCGGAACAGATAACCCAGCTCTGCGGCAATTTTGACAAGAACCTTCAAGTCCTTAAAAAAGAATATGGGGTAGAAATTGTCATCCGGGATTTAGAGGTCAAAATCCTGGGGGAAGAGCAACCGGCAACCCGATGCCAAAAGGCGATCGAGAGTCTACTCACCCTCATTGCCAGCGGAAAGGATCTCGACGAACTCAATGTCCGCTACGCTGTATCAATGACCGAAGAAGGTGCGGCAGGACAGCTTAAAGACTTGGGCAACGATTGCATCTGCATCACTCAAAAGGGAAAACCTGTTTATCCCAAAACAGTTGGGCAAAAAAAATACATTCAATTAATTCAAAACAACACCATTACAATGGGCGTTGGTCCCGCTGGAACCGGCAAAACCTATTTGGCGGTAGCCATGGCGGTAAAGGCGTTCCGTGCGGGTACAGTACAGCGGATTATTTTGACCAGACCGGCAGTAGAAGCAGGGGAAAAGCTGGGGTTTCTCCCCGGAGATCTGCAAAACAAGGTAGACCCCTATTTGCGGCCTCTCTACGACGCCCTGTTTGATTTTTTGGGTGCGGAAAACTTTCTCAAATACCAGGAACGGGGCAACATCGAGGTGGCGCCGCTCGCCTATATGCGCGGACGGACGTTAGATGAATCCTTCATCATTCTCGACGAGGCCCAAAACACTACCAGGGAACAGATGAAGATGTTTTTGACCCGGCTTGGCTTCGGCTCCAAAATCATTATCACCGGGGACGTCACTCAGATTGACCTGCCGGACAACAAAAAGTCCGGCCTTTTGGAGGCCATGAAAGTGCTCCGAAACATTGACGACATCGGAATTGTCCGTTTTTCCGACAAAGATGTCGTCCGGCATAAACTTGTCCAGGACATCGTTAAAGCTTACGACAAATATTATGAGGAGGGCAAAATCAGGCGTCATGAATAAGGTTAAAGTTGTGATTTCCAATCGACAGAAGGAAGTAAAGATCCCAACGGGGATCCGTTTGCTGGTCAGGCGCTGCTGTAATGCAGCCCTTCGGGAGGAAAAGTTCACAGAGGATGCGGAAATTGCAGTTTCCTTTGTGGACAACAAGGAAATCCAGGAACTGAACGCCAAATACCGCGGCAAGGACATTCCAACCGATGTACTATCTTTCCCCTTAGGAGAGGACGGTAAATACGACCGCAATCAAGAAACCGGTGCCCTTTTGTTAGGCGATATTGTTATTTCCCTACCTAAAGCGGTAGAACAGGCGAATTTTTACGGTCATTCCCTTCAGCGGGAAATCGGCTTTTTGACGGTACACTCCATGTTTCACTTGTTGGGGTATGACCACGAAAACGGCGGTATCGAGGCGGTCCGCATGCGGGAAAAGGAAGAGACTGTTTTGACGATGCTTGGCATTCCCAGAGGCGCCAGCTACGTATTAGAAAATGAATAAATTGGAGCAACAGCGCCGCGCCCTGCTAAAAAGTTTTCTATACGCTTTTCGCGGCATTGGGTACTGCGTTAAAAACGAAAGAAATATGCGCATCCACATTAGCGCAGCAGTTTGTGTTGCTGCGTTTTCTTTCGTGTACGGACTTTCCCCCATAGAGTATGGGATGCTCTTTTTCGTCATGGGCTTTGTCATCGTGGCGGAGATGTTTAATACCGGCATAGAAGTGGTCATCAACCTGGAGATGCCCTCCTACCACAATTTGGCGAAAATCGGCAAAGATGTGGCGGCGGGGGCTGTTTTTGTGGCCGCTGTAACCGCTGTTTTTGTGGGCCTGAGCCTCTTTCTCCGTTTTCCTAAACTGCTGGATACTTTGTGGGCGATTGTGACAACACCCCTCCTGCTTGCCGCATTTGCCCTACTCATTGGAGCGGGGGTTTTGTTCTCATTTTGGGGCAATCTGCTGTTTCGTCAAAAATAAGAAAAGGAAATGAATATGAATACAAAATCTGCCTTCGTTGCTATTGTCGGCAAAGCAAATGTAGGAAAATCTTCCCTGTTAAACTCCCTGTTGGGAGAAAAAATTGCCATCGTTTCGTCGAAACCTCAAACTACCCGCACCCGCATCACCGGTGTGCTCACCGACGGGGCATTACAGCTGGTCTTTCTCGATACCCCCGGTTTTCACAAGGCAAAAACCAAGCTCAGCGGCCATATGAACAATGTGGTCACCCACAGCATCGGCGACGTGGATCTGGTTTTGTTTGTGGTGGAACCAAAAGGCAAAATGAATGAGGAGGAGCTTACCCTCATCGAAACTTTTAAGCAGCGAAAGCTCCCAGTTTTTCTTGTCATCAATAAAATCGATTTAGTGGAGCCCGACGACATCCTCATCCGTATCGATGAACTGCGGAATTTGTACGGTTTTGAAGCGGTAATTCCCATCAGTGTCACCGAAAATAGCGGTCTCGACCTTTTGAGGCAGGAGCTTTCCACCCACGCGCCGGAAGGGCCTCACTTTTTTCCCGACGACACCTTGACCGATCAACCGGAACGGGTCATTGCCTCTGAAGTAATCCGGGAAAAAATCCTTCGGAATATGCGGGATGAAGTCCCTCACGGCACCGCTGTTTCCATTGAAAAGATGCGGGAACGGGATCAGGGCGGAATTGTGGATATTGAGGCCAACATCTACTGCGAAAAAGACAGCCACAAGGGCATGATTATCGGTAAGGGAGGCGCTATGCTGAAAAAGATTGCATCGGAGGCCAGGGCCGATTTGGAAGAATTTTTAGATGTGAAAATCAACTTGAAATGCTGGGTCAAGGTACGGGACGACTGGCGGAACAATGAAACGGCCATCCGTGCTTTTGGTCTTAAATTTGAAGGATGAGGTTGGGAAATTTTATAATAATCTGGAAAAAATGCTGCCTTACAAAGTTTTTCCACCTATATTTTCCCTCAAACCGTAAAAAATGAAGATGCAAACTTGTTTTACAGCACGGTTTAAGGGGGAAACAGCATGGAAGATCATAAAATAAGCTCCGCATGGCAGCAGTTTGAAAGAACCGGTAAAATTTCGGATTATCTCCTTTTTAAAAATATGGCCGGCGTTTCTTATGGGGAGGGAAAAACCTTTGATAGTCAAAACCCACGGAATCGTTTTGGCACAGACGCCTCTCAGTTCACAGGACAAAAGATTGACCCTTCTCACTTCTGATTTGGGGCTTGTAGATGCCGTCGCCCGCAATGTCACAGGTGCCCGCTCCAAGCTGTCGGCCGCGTCGGAGGTTCTCGCATATACCGACTTTTGCCTTTTTAAGGGCAAAAGCGGCTACATAGTAAACTCCGCTGATCTAGAAAATAATTTTTATGGGCTGCGGGAGGATCTGGTAAATTTATCGTTGGCCAGCTATTTTTGTGAACTGACTCGCTTTGTCCTACCCTCCGAGGACAATGGCGATGAAATTCTCCGATTACTTCTCAACACCCTCCACCTGCTGGAAAAGAAAAAACGCACCCCTTCCTTTTTAAAACCCGTTTACGAATTACGGCTTTTGTCCCTGTCAGGCTTTTCCCCAAATTTTGAAAATTGCTGTATCTGTGGGGACAAAGTGGTTAAGGAAGTTTATTTTCTTCCGTTAGAAGGCAGACTCATCTGTGGGGATTGTCTCTCAAAACATCCCTACGACAAACTAAAATTTGAACTGCCGGTAGCTGTCCGCAAAGCCATGGAACACATCTTGGTCTCTGACAGCCGGCAGCTTTTTGCGTTCCAGTTGACTCCCGACAGTGAAAGGCTGTTGGAAGCAGTGAGCGAAGTCTTCGCCCTCTGCCATGCAGGGGGCAATTTCAAATCGCTGGAATTTTATAAAAGTATCACGATCTGACCATTTGAGGAATTACCATGAACGAAAAATACAATAAAACATTGGAACTGGACAAAATCCTTATCATGTTGGCAGAGCTCACCTGCTGTGACGACGCTAGGGATGCGGCTTTGGCAATTGAGCCAATGACCGATGTGGACGATGTGCGCCGGGAAGTGAGGCGGACAAACGACGCCTTTCAGCTCACCGTCCGCTTTGGCACCCCTTCCTTTGTGCGGGTTCACAACCCAGCAGCCCGGCTCAAAATCGCCGAGGCTGGCGGTGTTTTGTCGCCGAAAGAGCTTTTAAACATTGAGGCCATCCTTCGGCAGGGCAAGCTCCTAGCCCAGTGGTCCAACCAGTTCTCAAACGAGGAAAACTCCATTACGGAGCAGCTTTTTTCCATCTATCAAAACAACTCCCTCATGCGGGAAATCTCCTCCGCCATTGTCAGTGAGGAGGAAATCGACGACAACGCTTCCCCTGAGTTATCCGCCATTCGCCGCAAAATCCGGCAGACAGAACTGAAGGCCCGGGAAAAAATGGAGCAGATGATCCGCTCTAGTACCTATCAGAAATACCTTCAGGACAACATTATCACCACTCGGGACGGTCGATTTGTCATCCCGGTCAAGGCGGAATATAAAAACGAAGTAGGTGGTTTGGTACATGACACCTCCGCCAGCGGCTCAACCTATTTTATCGAACCCACCAGCGTCGTAGAAGCCAACAACGAAATTCGGGTGTTGCAGTCTAAGGAGCAGGCGGAAATCGAACGGATTTTAGCAGAGCTCTCCGCCCACTGTGCTGATTGCGGCGATGATATCTCTATTCTGTTTGGAGACATTATCGACTTAAACATTCTATTCTGCAAGAGCACTTTAGCATCTCGGATGAACGCCATGGCGCCTAAAATCGTCGACAACGGCGTCATCAACCTGCGGAGAGCCCGGCACCCCCTTATTGATCCCCAAAAAGTGGTTCCCATCGATGTGTATCTGGGGGAGGACTTCTCTTGCCTCGTCATCACCGGCCCCAACACTGGTGGTAAAACCGTCACATTAAAAACTTTGGGGCTTTTGACTTTGATGACCATGTGCGGGTTACTCATCCCCGTGGCCGATAACTCCACCATTTCAGTTTTTGACGAAATTTTGGTGGACATCGGCGATGAGCAGAGCATTGAACAGTCCCTCTCCACCTTTTCTGCTCACATGACTAACATCATCTCGATTTTAAACAAGGCCGATTATCGTTCTCTTGTCTTAGTGGACGAATTGGGTTCCGGCACAGATCCGGTAGAGGGAGCTGCTCTGGCCACTTCCATCCTGGAAGCGCTACAGGCAAAGGGTTCTAAAATCGCTGCCACCACTCATTATGCGGAACTTAAGATGTACGCCTTACAGACCGAAGGCGTCGAAAATGCCTGCTGCGAATTTGACGTGGAAAGCCTCCGTCCCACCTACCGGCTTTTGATCGGTGTGCCGGGACGATCCAACGCTTTTGCCATCTCCCAGCGATTGGGGCTTTCTGAAGATATCATAGAGCACGCCAGCTCCCTTGTGCAAAGCGAAAACAAGCGGTTTGAAGATGTCATCGATACCTTGGAGGAATCTCGACATGAGTACGAGGCCCTGACCCGTCAGTTGGAGGAAAAAAACCAGGAAATCGAGCGCACCCGCCAGGAAGTCCGGGAACACAAAGAGCGCCTGTCGGCGGAAAAAGCAAAAGAGGTGGAAAAGGCCAAAAACCAGGCGATGAAAATTGTCTCTGATGTTCAGGCCCAGGCGAACGCCTTAATGGACGAATTAAACGAGTTGCGAAAGCAAAAAGACAAGGCGGACTTTTCTGCCAAAACCCTGGCCGCCCGTTCGGGACTCAAAGGTCGCCTTGACAAAATCCACGACGCGGCGAACCCCATTGCCAAGCGGGAAAACATCAGCTATACCCTGACCCGCCCCCTAAAGCCAGGCGACGAAGTGCTGATATTCGATATCGACAAGGAGGGCACCGTCATCAAAGCCCCTGATAAATCGGGAAACGTCCTGGTACAGGCGGGCATTATCAAAACTAAAGTAAACCAATCCAATCTCCGCTTGCTGGACAAAAAGCCAAAGGTTCAATTTGCCGGTTCCACAATTAAACCCTCCCGTGGCACCGCTCAGCGAAATGTCAAAACAGAATGCGACTTACGGGGAATGACCGTGGAGGAAGCACTGATGGATTTGGACAGCTTTATCGACAACGCTGTGCTATCAAACCTCCATCAAATTACCATCATCCACGGCAAGGGCACAGGTGCCCTCCGCTCCGCAGTACAGCAGCATTTAAAACAGCACAAAAATATCCGGACCTTTCGCCTGGGCGTCTTTGGCGAAGGAGAAACAGGTGTCACCATCGCAGAACTCAAGTAACTGAAAACCTCCCCCTCATAAGAGGGGGAGGTTTTCAGTTTTTATTCCGCAATGATTTCGTTCCACAAATCCTGAATGAGCAGATTTGTCTCATCGGGTAGGTTTACAAAGCTCTCGCAGTTGGCGAGTACTTCGTCAGAAGGGTAGATAATCGGATTGTTTTTGGTTTCGTCGGGCAGAGCGTCGTACACATTGGTGAGGGGTGTGGAGTAGCAGATTTTCTCGATATTCGCCACACCGATCTCTGTTTCACACATAAAGTTAATAAACTGCTCGGCTAGTTCTTTATTGGGGCTTCCCTTGGGGATGCACATGGCGTCGATAAAGACGTTGCTCCCCTCCTTGGGAACGACAAATCCAAGATCCGGGTTCTCGCTGATCATCGTCACAGCATCGCCTGCGTAATAGGGGGCGACAGCCGCCTCACCGATCTCCATTTTATCAAAAATCTCGTCCATTACATATGTTTGAAGCACGTCCTTCTGCTGTTTGAGCAGGTCAGCGCAAGCTCTAATTTCCGCTTCGTCGGTGGTATTCTGAGAGTAACCCAAAAGCTTCTCAGCGATTCCAAAGGCATCGCGAGAATTAGAAAACATCAAGATGTTATCCTTGTAGCGCTCATCCCACAAGGCATCCCAGCTATCCGGAATTTCTTCTACCATAGTGGTATTGTAAATCAAGCCCACTGTTCCCCAGGTGTAGGGAACGCTGTATTCACCAGTGGGATCATAATCCGGCGTTTTAAACTGGTCCATCACATACTGGCTGTTGGGGATGTTTTCCATGTTGAGCTTTTCCAGCATGTCTTCTTTGATCATCCGGGAAATCATGTAATCGGACGGAATAATCACATCGTAACTGACCGAACCGCTTTTGAGTTTGGTATACATTTCTTCGTTGGTGGAGAACATGTCATACTGGACATTGACGCCAAACTCTTCCTCAAAGGCCGCGATGGTATCCAAAGTACCGTCGGTGCCGTCGGAAATGTACTCGCCCCAGTTGTAGACGTTTAAGGTGGGCTTATCGCCTTCCCCGCCATTGGAGCCGCATCCGGTCATCGTGCCCATCGCCAGGGCCGCTGTCAATAAAACAGCAAGTAATTTTTTCATTTATCTATCTCCTTTAAATATATTTCACCAGGGCTACAAAGGTTTTTCCACCTTTTTAGCCCGTTTGGCTTCTACTACATTCATCACGATCAACAGCGCTAACACAATCAAGAAGATGATGGTGGAGAGGGCATTGATCTGGGGGTTTACCTTTTTACGCACCATAGAGTAAATCGTCGTCGGCAACATCTGAAACCCGTTGCCCGCCGTAAAATAGGTGACGACGAAATCATCCAGCGAAAAAGTAAACGCCATCATAAAACCCGAGACAATCCCCGGCATAATCTGGGGAATAACCACCTTGAAGAAAGCCTGCAGCGGCGTACAACCCAAGTCCAGCGCCGCTTCAAACAAGTTCTGGTCCATCTGCCGAAATTTGGGCAGCACGTTTAAAATAACATAGGGCAAGCAGAAAGTCACATGGGCGATAAGCACTGTCCCAAATCCCAAGGGGATCTGAAAGACATTTTTAAACCATACAAACAACAACATCATCGAAATACCGGTGACAATTTCTGGGTTTAGCACCGGCAGATAGGTGACATTCATAATGGCAGCCTTGCTTTTCTTCCCCATTCTGTTAATGCCAACCGCCGCCATGGTACCCATAATCACCGCAATTAGCGAAGAACAAAGCGCCATGAGTAGGCTGTTAAACAAGCTTGTCATAATCAGTTCATTTTGGAAAAGCTGCTCATACCACTTAAAAGTAAACCCCGTGAACAGCGCCCTGGATTTGGATTCGTTGAAGGAAAAGACGATGAGTACCAAAATCGGCGCATACAAAAAGGCAAAGATCAGGCCCATGTATAGCTTAGAACCCCAGCGTGTTTTTCTCATATCAGCATTCCCTCCATTTCCTCATCGTCGAAATGGTTGATAATGCCCATGATAATGAGGATAATCACCATTAATACCAAAGACATGGCCGATCCCACATTGGGATTGTAAACGCTTCCTAAGAATTGCTGCTCGATCAAATCACCGATTAGAATGTTCTTGCCTCCGCCCAGCATTCTGGAAATAATAAAGGTGGACACCGACGGTACAAAAACCATGGTGATACCAGTGATAATTCCGGGAAGGCTCAACGGAATGAGCACCCTGACCAATACATGAAATCCATTTGCCCCCAAGTCCTGGGCCGCCTCAATTACCGACTTGTCAATTTTCACCATAATGGAATGGAGCGGCATAATCATAAAGGGCAAGAAGTTGTAGACCATGCCCAAGACCACTGCGCCCTGGGTGTTGATCATGGTAAATGGCCCGATACCGAATAATCCCAAAAACTTGTTGATGAGGCCTTCCCGCTCCAAAAGCGTCATCCAAGCGTAGGTGCGCAACAAAAAACTCATCCACATGGGTAGCATCAACAGCATCAGTACCGTCCTCTGGGCCACTTCGCTCATCTTAGACATCATATAGGCGATAGGGAAAGCCAATACAAGGCAAATCAGAGTGGCGATCACAGAGAGATTAATGGATTTTAAAAAGACGCGGGCATATTTCCCGATCCCTAAAATGTTGTCGAAGGTAAAGCCGCCCTCGCGGGAGGTAAAAGCAAAAACTAGTACCATCCCCAAAGGGACCAAAATAAAAATCGCCATCCAGATCAGATAGGGCACCGAAGCAAAAATCGACTTGTTACTCTTCACTGCCACTCACCTCCGCAGCGCCCGGGACGCTATCCACGGATGTAACAATGATTTTGTCAAAGTCAAATTTGATGCCGAT
Organism: uncultured Oscillospiraceae bacterium; assembly: GCA_904396495.1. Lineage (GTDB taxonomy): Bacteria > Bacillota > Clostridia > Oscillospirales > Ruminococcaceae > Fumia. The sequence goes on along the minus strand of CAJFOJ010000030.1, from coordinate 3,188 downwards.
GTCAGTCGCCACCTGCTGGTCCAAGTAGGAGTGAAGCATGACGCTTTTTCCGCCCTCGTAGGTATAGACGATGAGTTCGTTATAATCTCCCTTGTAAATGAGGGATTCTAAGTACACCTTCATATCAGCGTGGTCAATCGAAACCACCTCGATGTCCTTAGGGGAAATAGTGAGGTTCACCTTTGTCCCCACATCCAACGACAGGTTCTTCCGTGTAAAGGAAACGCCCAAAAATTCCACGGTGTCCTTTTCGGTGACTTCACCCTCCAATACGTTGGTATCGCCTTCGAAAAGCCGTTTCATAATATGGATGTCGTCCGGCGTGAAATCGAGACCTACCGTGGCGCCAACCGGTTGCATTTTAGTCGAATGCACCAACCAGTCCAAGCCCCCGCAGTTAATGGACATCTCGTAGTGGACCCCTTTAAAGACCACATTTTGCACCGTTCCGGTGAGCTTAGCCTTGCCCGGCTCCACCAGGGAAATATCCTCCGGACGCAGTACCACATCCACCGGTTTGTTGCTCCCAAAGCCGGCATCTAAGCAGGGAAAGGTCTCGCCGCAAAAGGACACCTTGTAATCCTCTACCATAATGGCGTCAAAAATATTGCTTTCACCGATAAAATCAGCGACAAACGCGTTTTTCGGTTCGTTGTAAATATCCTCAGGACGTCCCGCCTGTTGAATGACGCCATCCTTCATGACGACCACCATGTCGCTCATGGTCAGCGCCTCTTCCTGGTCGTGGGTGACGTAAATAAAGGTAATTTTCAGCTTCTGCTGAATTTGCATCAGCTCGATCTGCATGTCCTTTCGCAGCTTTAAGTCAAGGGCCCCTAAAGGCTCGTCCAATAGCAAGATCTTCGGGTTATTGACCAGAGCCCTCGCAATGGCGACCCGTTGCTGTTGTCCACCGGACAGCTTACTCACCTTCCGTCGCTCAAAACCCTTAAGATCGACAATGCTAAGCATTCTTAAAACCCGCTCTTTAATTTGGGCTTTTGGCACCTTTTGGATTTTTAGCCCAAAGGCAACGTTGTCAAAAACATTCAGATGCGGAAACAATGCATAGCGCTGGAACACCGTGTTGATGGGCCGCTTATGCGGCGGCAAATCGTTGATTTTCTTACCATCTAAAAAAACATCACCCTCATCCGGGGAGACAAATCCGCCGATCACCCGCAGTGTCGTCGTCTTTCCACAACCGGAAGGCCCTAAAAGGGTGACGAACTGCCCGTCCTCAATATCAAGAGAAACGTTGTCCAGGATTCTGTCTCCGTCGTAACTGAGAATAATGTTTTTAAGCTCAATGATATGACTCATGATTGCATCCCCCTTTGCGGAATTAGTACATCTGTACCCACCGATTCTTTTGAAGTCATCCGCCCGCAAAAGGCTTTTCCGCCCGCTATCAGTTTTCATAACAGGCTGCACAGTGACACATACGAATCGATGATTGACAGTAGACACAACATAACAAAGTATAATATATATCCAATATCTTATAAAGTCAATAGATTTGCAAAAAAAAATCGAAAATTCCGGAATTTTTATCATATTCATCGTGAATATTGGAAATCGGTCCTCATTTATTTGGATATTTCTCCTTTATACTCTTATATTCTGCTGATTTCTTTGAAATAGACAAATGGAAACCAAAATGAATCCTTTTGTGTATTTTGACAAAACTTAAAAGCAAAAAATATATTTAGCCTTGAAAATACCGAATTTACAATTTCCTCTTGATTTGTTCAATCAATCATGTTATCATTCAAATATGAACATTTTAGTGGTTTTCCAAAACTCCGCTATTATTCCCCAAATATGCCACCAGCAAGGGAAAGGTGGAAAATAAATCGTCAACTGTAACCACGGTCTATTTCTGGGAAGGAATGAACATTTTTATGGCCATTAATAAAAAGGAATTTGAGATTTTGTGCTTTATCGAAAAAAACAATGGGGAAAAGCTAAGCCAACGGAAAATTGCCGCTGGTTCCGGACTATCTCTCGGAGCTGTCAACAAACTACTCCCCCACCTAGTCGAGCAGGAATGGATTGATATGCCGGAGACCAAAAACGTTTATATCACCAAAGAAGGGCTCAACGAATTGGAGCCATACCGAGTAAAACGGGCTGTTTTTATGGCAGCAGGATTCGGTTCCCGTATGGTCCCCATCACCTTAAACACGCCAAAAGCCCTTGTACGCGTTCACGGCAAACCCATTATTGAAACCCTGCTTGACGCGGTTGTACGCGCCGGCATCGAAGAAATCTATATTGTCCGAGGCTATTTGAGCGAACAATTCGACATTCTCAAAAAGAAATATCCTAATATTGTTTTTGTCGAGAATCCCGACTACAAGGAAAGTAATAATATTTCTTCGGCAATGAAGGTCCGGCACCTATTTCGCAATGCTTACGTCCTGGATTCCGATCTGTACCTGCAAAATCCCGATCTCATCCGCAAATACGAATATTGCGCAAGCTATGTAGGAGTCTACAAGGATAAAACTGATGACTGGCGGCTTATCATGAAAAATGGGAGAGTCACCGGTATGAAAATTGGTGGTACCGATTGCTATCACATGTACGATATCACCTATTGGACCGAAGAAGACGGCGAAAAGATGGAAAAATACCTTCCTATGCTCTACCAGTCCCCCGGTGGAAAGGAAAACTACTGGGATAATGTTCCCCTAGACGTTTACAACAAAGAATTTTATATTGAGGTACGGGAGTGTGGGCCGAACGATATTGTGGAAATCGATACCTTATCTGAATTACAGAAATTGGACCCGATTTACCGCTTTTAGCGCAAAATACCATTCCATATTTTAAAAAACGGAAGGCATAATCATGCCTTCCGTTTTTTGATTTTCCTTCCCTCGATAATATGGAATACATGGTCAAGAAACACCGTGATAAAACTAGACAGCAAAAGTCCCCATCTATTTATCGAGATGAGGACTATTGCCTGTAACGAAATCCTTAAAAATTCGCCACTCATGCATATGGAGATCTGAAGGAGAGTAATCTTGTAAAATCGTTCTACCAAACCATGAAAGCAAAACGACTTTTATTGCATCCAAGCGCCGCTTGCGTCTACCCGGTAGCCGCCTACAGTGGTGTTAGCAGCCATGGCGCCACTAGCGTTAAAGTAGTAGCACTTACCTCCTATCCAGTTCCAG
>CAJFOJ010000029.1 GCA_904396495.1 uncultured Oscillospiraceae bacterium | reverse complement strand
TAAACCTCTCTAGCACACGCTGGTTGAGCACAACATGAGGAAAGAGGACTTGCGGCTTGCCGCCGGTCTTACTACAAATATGATTGCCAACATAGGTAAAGGCAAGAACATTAATATGGAAACGCTGATTTGTATCTGTGAAACTCTAAATAGTGGTATTTTGGATGTGATTGAGTTGGAACAGGATGAAATTGCCGTAAAGGCAACCGAGTGACAAATGTAAATTAGACGAGGTATAATATATGGCAGTACTTCATTTGATGGTAGGCTTACCAGGCAGTGGGAAAACTACAGAAGCAATAAAATTAGAACAAAAGTACAAAGCATTGAGATTAACACCTGATGAGTGGCAGTATTTTTTGTTCGGTCATGATATTTCTGAACCAGAACACGATGAGCGTCATACCAAGATTGAAGAACTAATGTGGGAAATCGCCGTAAAAGTTTTAAAATCGGGTGTCGATGTTATCCTCGATTTTGGATTCTGGACGAAATCAGAACGTGATGAATTTAAACGAAAAGCCCATTCCTTTGGAGCAAATTTCAAAATTCATTACATGGATATTCCTACCGACATTATCTGGGAACGATTGACTGCCCGTAATAAATTGGCCGGAAAAAATGCTATATTTTATGTAGCGAAAGAAGATTTTGATGAATGGTCAAGATTATTTGAAATACCTACAAAGGAAGAATTGGAACAATAACTTCCCATTTATAAAGCAGATAAAATTGTCCACAAAAGTAATTCAGCCAGCCGGTTCCGGCTGGCTGTTCTGTTACTTCTTATGCTTCAACACTGCTTTTATCATGGCAAATACAAGCGCCTATTTGCTGGGAGAAGTGTCTTTCTAGAGTGCTTCTATCTCCTGGATGGTACTGATTTCATTTTCTTCCAATTCGTCTTGTAAGTGTTCGTCCCAGGGAATTTTGTGTTATGGGTCAATTTATGGTTTCTTCGTAAGCGATGAGGATCAGTTTCCGGCCGGTCAGTTGTTTGAGCTCCGCCTCGTACTGGCGAATCGTTTCAACCACCTGCTCCGGAAGGTTGGCGCATTCAAAGCGCCTTTCCATATTTTCCATAAATTCACCTACTCTCGCCGCAGGGCTTCCGCGGGTTTGAGGCGGGAGGCTTTCACCGCCGGATAAACCCCAAACACCACTCCTGTCAGTACCGCAAATAAAATACAGACACCGATTAACGTGCCGTTGAAGGCAAAGCCCGCGCCGACAAGCAAGCTCCCCGCTCCGCCGACTAAAACACCTGTCACGCAACCGATGGCGCTTCCCAACAGAGAGAGAAAAAACGCCTCCAGCATAAATTCCCGGACAATCCGCCCGGAAGAGGCGCCGATGGACTTCTTGATGCCGATTTCCCGGGTTCTCTCATTGACCGAAACCAACATCACCGTCATGATAGAGAGCCCCGCCACCAGCAAACTGATCCCGGCGATGACGCCCAAAATGGCGCTTACGCCGTTTAGCACCGAATTGAGTTCTTGCTTATACCCACTCAAGTTTTCGATTTTTACCGTCTCGGTACCGCCCAACTCAGCATCCATCAGCCTTCCGATAACCTGTTGGGCATCGTCTGTGTTTTCTCCCTTTTTCAGTTTGACGGCAATCTGGTCAAAGTCGTCGGTCCCAGTATAGACCCGCAAAGTACTGTAGGGAAGATAAATAAAGCTGGGCACATAGCTGCCCATCATATTCTGCATCAGGTTTCCGCCGGTCTTCACTACCCCGACCACTTCAAAGGTCACCGGTTTTCCCTCCAGCTCTACCTCGATTTTTTTTCCCACAATATTACCCCGGTGGTAAACTGTCTGGGCAAAGGCCTCGTCTACTACGCAGACATCCCGATATCCTTTGACATCGGCTCGATCGATTAAACGTCCGTAAACGGTGGTGAGGGAAATGATGTCGTCAGCGTTGGAATCAATCCCCATCACCACGGTTTTTTCTTTTTCTCCACGGGAATAGACGTCGGTATAGCCAAAAAGGAGGGGAGTGGCGTCCGCTACCAGGTCGGACGATTTGATCACGTCCAGTTCCTGTTCTGAAAGGGTGACCCCCGCGCTGGAGGAACTGCTCACCGCCAATCCATCTATACCTAAGCTGCTCAGCTCATTGTTGATGACTGTTTTTCCAATATCGCTGATCGTCCCAATAAGTACCACCGAAAAGACCCCGATGGCGATTCCCAACACCGTTAAAAAGGATCGGGAACGCTGTCGGAAGATATTGCTCCAAGCACTTTTTAAGCTCTCCATAACCCCTCCTATTAGCTCAGTCGTACCAAATCTCCGTCTTTGATGCCCGCGCTGTTATAAATGACAGGCTCCCCCGGCGATACCCCGCTTAAAATTTCAGTGGAGGTGGAAAATTCCTCCCCCGTCTCTACATCCCGTCGTTGGGCTCTGCCGTTTTGATAAACAAAAACGTATTCTACACCGTTTTCATCCTGCTGGATGGCTTCATAAGGCAGGAGATTTACTTCACGGGTCTCCCCTATCGGGATTTTCCCTTTAATGGTATAGCCAGATTTTAAAAGCCCATAGGTATTGTCTATATTGACCACTACGTCGACAACCGTGTCGTAGCTCAGCCCCGAAAACCGCTGATAGGCGGTGGGGGCGACACTGAGGACGTTTCCAACAAAGCTTCCGTTGTCAACGGCACTGGCGGTAAAGAGGACTTGGCTCCCCTCTTCTATTTTGGCGGCATCCTCTTCACTGACGTAAAAGCGCCCCCGCAGTTTGTCTGTAGTGGCGACCACCGCTGCCGTTGAATTTGGAAGGGATAGGCTTCCCTCGGTAAGCGAAAGGTTGGTCACTGTCCCGGAAGCGGTACTGACGATTTCGGTGGGAAACGCGCCCGTTTCCAGGAGTTTTTGTAGGTCAAAGTTCTCAATGGCTGCTTGGAGCTCTTGCGGAATCATATCAAGGTACTGGGATGCAAGCTTGGCAATGGCGTTTTTGGTGGCATTGATGTCAATTGTTGCCAGCACATCCCCCGCCTCTACCTGTTCCCCCACCTGCACCATTACCTGTTCCGGCACAATTGGCAAGTCCAGAGATATCTCCTTTTTCTTTTCCTCCTCCACCGTACCGCTGACAGTCACTGTTTCGGTATAAGGCATTTGCTGCATGGTAACTGTCTGCACCGGCACAATCAATGCATCCGTTAAACTAGGCAGCGATAACAGCCCCGCCGTGACAAGCCCTGTAATGACAATCAGCACCGCATATTTTTTCAACCCAATCCCTCCGCTTGATGTTTTTTCGTCTGTATTAGTGTGTCAGCAAATCAAAAAAATATCACCGAATATGACTTAGTATTTTTATGAAAATTCTCTGGACAAAGAGAGGAATTCCATTGGCGATCCAATGTTGCAAAGACGTTGTTTTCCTGTTATACCTGCATTTTGATAGTTCCAATAAAAGGCGAAAGTTTTTAAAGGCCCATTCGTATAAAACCGGAAAAATTCTGAACAATAACAGTAAATCACAGCAAAAGAGGGGTCTTATGAATTTGATTTCCTGTAGCAAAGACTGTGCCTATCAAAAAGACGGGTACTGCTGCCTGACAGACACTGCCTATGTGAACAACAACAAAGTAGACGGCTGCTGTTATTACCGGAAGCTCTCCCAACCTCCAGCGGATACAGCACAGAAAAAGCCGGTGGAGCGGGTCTAAATCCGTTCCACCGGCTTTTTACTCGTCAATTAAAAATCTCGTAAACAGAGCACTCCGCCTCTTAACACGTCACTGAATAAATCCCCCGCCTAAAACGACGGCACCGCTATACAAAACAGCCGACTGGCCCTTTGCGGGAGATTTTTGAGGTTCATCGAAAACAATCCGCAGGTTGTTCCCCTCAAAGAATGCCCGACAGGGAACCGGCGTCGCCCGGGAGCGAATTTTCACCTGTGCCTGAACGCCGTCGGAGATGCTCCCCGGATAGGTCATCGAAAGGCCGGAGACCAAAATCTCCTTTTGATAGGCGTCTTTTTCGTCCGCCAAATAGACCCGGTTGGCAGCGGGATCGATTTCCTTGACGAACACCGGCCGCCCCAGCGCAATCCCCAGCCGCTTCCTCTGACCCACCGTGTAGTGGATGATCCCCTTATGCTTACCGCAGGGGAGCCCTTCCGGTGAGATAAAGTCCCCGGGACTGGAAACGCCGTATTGTCTTTCAATGTATCCGGCATAATCGTTGTCGGGAATGAAGCAGATTTCTTGGCTGTCCGGCTTTTGGGCACAGCTTAAGCCGTTCTGGGCAGCGATTTCCCGCACCTCATCCTTTAGAAGCTCGGCTAAAGGGAACATCAGCCGTGACAGTTCCCGCTGGGTAAGTCGGTAGAGCATGTAGGACTGGTCCCGGGCCGCGGAATCCCCTTTGCAAAGGTAGGTGAGATTTCCTTCCCGGACGAGCTTGGCATAGTGGCCGGTAGCCACATAGTCATAGTCTTCCTCATCCGCCGTATCGATGAGGGCCTTAAATTTCACCAGCGGGTTACAGACGATGCAGGGATTGGGCGTCCTCCCCTTTTGGTACTCAGACACAAAGTAGGAAACCACCTCTTTCTGAAACTGTTCCTCCATCTCTTTGACAATTAGCGGGACGTTTAACTCATTCGCCGCCCGTTTGGCGTCCTCCACCGTTTGGGCGTGGGCGGGAGACATTTTGAGCACCACAGCCCCCACCTCGTATCCCGCTTTTTTTAGCAGGTGGACGCAGACCGAGCTGTCCACCCCTCCGCTCAGCGCCACTAAAACCCTTCTTTTGTCCAAGTTGGACACTCCTTTCAGATGGATGCTCATAAACCGCAACAGCAGGCACCCACGTCCATTTCATAACCGATCGGATTTTTTACATCATCGATGAAAAAAGCGGGGCAGTTCCCCGCTTTTTATCTTTAATGACAATGGCAGGCTTCGCAGTCCTCGATTTCCCCGACGATAGGGGTGGGGTCAATTCCCTGGCGACGGTAATAATCGGCAATCGCCGCCTTGATGGCCTGTTCCGCCAAAACCGAGCAGTGGAGCTTCACGGCAGGCAACCCGTCCAGCGCCTCGACAACCGCCTTATTGGTGAGCTTTAACGCCTCACTCAAAGGCTGCCCCTTGATGAGGTCGGTTGCCATCGAACTGGTAGCGATGGCCGCCCCGCACCCAAAGGTGAGAAACTTCACATCGGTAATCACGTTGTTTTCCACTTTAATATACATCTTCATGATGTCACCGCATTTCTGGTTTCCCACTTCGCCGACGCCGTTTGCGTCCGGCATCTCACCAACGTTGTGAGGATTCGCAAAATGCTCCATTACCTTTGCGCTATACATCATCGGACATCTTCCTTTCTATCAAACCAAACCTTGCTCTTTCATTTCCTGCCACACCGGGGACATCTCCCGCAGCCGCTGGACCACCTGTGGGATGACTTGAAGGGCATAATCTATATCCTCTTCGGTGTTGTACTTACCTAAGCTCAACCGCAGCGAACCGTGGGCAATGCCGTGATCCAACCCAATCGCTAAAAGCACGTGGGACGGGTCCAAAGACCCGGACGTACAGGCAGACCCCGACGAAGCGGCGATGCCGTTTAAATCGAGAAGGAGGAGCAACCCCTCTCCTTCAATTCCCTCGAAGGAGATGTTCACATTGGTGCAGAGGCGGTTTTCCCGTCCACCGTTTAACCGGGTGTGAGGGATTTGAAGCAGGTTATCGATGAGCTTGTCCCGCAAGGCGCTTAGCTTTTCCGCCTTTTCCTCCAACCCGTTGTGAGCTTCCTCCATGGCCACTCCCAACCCCACAATGGAAGCTAAATTTTCCGTTCCGGCCCGTCTGTTGTTTTCCTGGGCACCGCCGTCCATAAAGTTGTCAATAACAACTCCCTGGCGGATATAGAGGGCACCCACCCCCTTGGGGGCGTTTATTTTGTGTCCCGAAAGAGAGAGCATATCGATATTTTGGGCTGTCACATCAATGCGGACATTGCCGACGGCCTGAACCGCGTCGGTGTGAAACAGCACCTTTTTCTCCCGACAGATTTTTCCTATTTCTTCAATGGGTTGGATGGTGCCGATTTCGTTGTTGGCGTACATAATGGTGACAAGTGCGGTGTCCTCCCGGATGGCCTCTTTTACGTCTACGGGATTGACATAGCCTAAACTGTCCACCGGAAGGTAGGTGATTTCAAATCCCTCCTTCTCCAAAGACCGGCAGGTGTGGAGAACCGCATGATGCTCAAATACCGAAGTGATGATGTGCTTCTTGCCCTTTTTGGCCAACCGGTGGGCGGCTCCTTTGATAGCCCAGTTGTCCGACTCGGTGCCGCAGCCGGTAAAGAAAATTTCCTGGGGCTTGGCGTTTAGGGCCTTCGCCACTTTTTCCCGAGCCTCGTCAATAGCCATATGGGCCTCCCGGCCGATCCTATAAATACTGGACGGATTGCCGTAATGCTCCGTCAGATAGGGAACCATAGCCTCAAATACAGCTTTAGAAATCTTAGTAGTAGCGCTGTTGTCCAGATATACAAAACGATCCATCTATCTTCATTCCCTTCTATAGTAGGTGAAAGAATTTTCCGCTTGCAGCGTAATTATATACTAAATAAGTATATTTTTCAATAGCTATCCCCGATAATTTATAAATTGGTAAAATACCTGCAATTTAGCCTTTAAACTTTTGGCTTTCGGCCACCGCCATCTCGTCGCACCGCTCATTTTCCGGGTGCCCAGCGTGGCCTTTCACCCAGATGTAGCGCATCTCGTGCTTTTGAAGCTCCAAAAGGAGCTGTTCCCACAAATCAGGGTTTAGGGCCTTGTCCTTTTTGTTGCGCATCCAACCGTTGGCCTTCCATTTATACACCCACTTTTGAGTGATGGCGTCGATAATGTACTTAGAGTCGCTGATCAAAGTCACCTCGCAGGGGTATTTGAGCGCCTTGAGTCCCTCGATGACCGCCGTCAGTTCCATCCGGTTGTTGGTGGTGGCGGCTTCCCCGCCGCAAAGCTCACGGCGGTGCCCGTCGCATTCCAGTATAGCGCCCCAGCCTCCCGGGCCTGGGTTACCGCTGCAAGCGCCATCGGTGTACAGGTTCACTTTTTTCATATGCGGAAAATCCCTTCTCTATCGGCAAAGTTGCCAGATCAATTTGTTTAATTAGATCGTTCAAAAACTCCTGTATGGCTTAGTATATACTATTTAGGAATAAAATACAAGATTTGCCTGAAAGAGAGCTAACCCGCAATTTCTCCGATCACACCGTTTTCCCTGCTTTACACCCACAGATCCACCGCTAAAATACTGGTAACACGCAAAAAATCCGCAAAAAAAGTCCCGCAGAATATCTGCAGGACTTTCCTTATCCTATCTTACATTTAGATCAAGGCCAAGACAACAAAGTTAATCACAAACAAAATAGCAGCGCCCCACATAATCGGGTGAATTTCTTTGGCCTTTCCGCGTACGCATTTGACGATGCAGTAGAAGATAAAGCCAAAGGCGATGCCGTAAGAAATGCTGTACAAGAACGCCATGAAAACGGCTGCGAAGAAAGCGGGAATCGCCTCTTCCAATTCGCCCCATTTCACGTCCTTAAAGGAGCTAGCCATCATAATGCCCACGACAACTAATGCTCCGGCTGTGGCCTGAGTGGGCACGATGCCAACAACAGGGGCCAGGAACATGCTCAGAATAAACAGCACAGCGGTGACAACACTTGTAAGGCCAGTGCGTCCGCCAGCGGCAATGCCCGCGGCGCTCTCTACATATGTAGTGGTGTTGGAGGTACCAAATATAGCGCCGACAGAAGTGGCAATGGCGTCGGCAAACAACGCCTTGTCCATTTTGGATTTGAAGCCAGTGTTAGTTTCCAGCGCCTTTTCGTCCTCTTCGCTGAAGATGCCCGAGCGGCGTCCGGTACCGATAAAGGTGCCAATGGTGTCAAAGGTATCGGATAAGCTGAAGGTGAAAATGGTGATCAAGACCAGGGGTATTTTAGCGGGATCGCTAAAGAGCGACTGGATTCCCTCCTTGCCGAATGCGGCGCCGAAGGTGGTGCCCAGTTGCGCAAAGGACTCTCCGATGCCGGAGGTGGTGCCGATGGAGGTGACATCTACGACTCCCATAGGGATGCCGATAATCGTCGTGGCAGCAATGCCGATCAAAATGGCGCCTTTTACATTTAACACCATGAGGATAACTGTGATCACAAGGCCGATCACAGCCAGAATGACAGCCGCTGTATTTAAGCTCACCATAGCAGGAACCGCGCTGGCGTCAGCGATAACGGTGTCGGTGTCGGTAATGATATGTTTCCCAGGATCAGAGGTGAACTGGATGAGCCCCATGTTTTTCACGCCGATGTAGGCGATGAAAAGGCCGATACCGCCGCCGATTGCGTGCTGTAGGCTGACAGGGATAGATTTAATGATGGATTTTCTCACCTTGGTGACGGTGATCAAAATATTGATGATACCGCAGATAAATACCATGGCCAGAGCCTGCTGCCACGAAAAGCCCAAACCGAAGCAGACAGTAAAGGTAAACAAAGCGTTCAAACCCATGCCAGGCGCTTGGGCGTAGGGGACATTGGCAAATAACCCCATCACGAGAGTGCCAACGGCAGAAGCGATGATAGTGGCCAGGAAAACCGCACCCTGAGGCATACCGGTTTGAGCCAACATTTGAGGGTTTACAAAAATAATGTAAACCATTGCGAAAAACGTCGTAACACCGGCGACGATTTCACGAGAGACGGTGGTGCCATTCTCTTTCAATTTGAAAAACTTTTCCATTGAAATCCTCCTTAATTTTAACGATCCCGTCCCGGTTTGTGTCTTTTCCCCCTGAAAGTATTTACAAACCGTGAACACTCTTTAAAGTATATAGGATAGATCAAGAAAAATCAAGAGTTTGCACATAATATTTCACAAAATCTGTCATAAATATGAAATATTTATCAAATATTTTGGGAAAAATGATTTTTCTAGCAAGCTGCTGGCCTTGCCATTAACGTAGGATTTTATTATAATAAAAGAAAAAGGAGGAGATGTACACCATGAACATTTGGCACAATATTTCTCCCGAACGAGTGAGGCCCAACTGCTTCGAGGCCTGCATCGAAATCGAAAAAGGCAGCAAAGTCAAGTACGAGCTGGACAAAGAAACCGGTATGCTCAAACTGGACCGGATTCTCTACACCTCTACCCATTACCCCGCCAGCTACGGTTTCATCCCCCGCACCTACGCCGATGATTTGGATCCACTAGACGTGTTGGTACTCTGTTCCGAGCCCATCCGCCCCATGACCCTTGTAAAGTGCTACGCCATCGGAGTGATGACAATGGTCGATGGCGGTAAAAAAGACGAAAAAATTATCGCCATTCCCTTCGACGACCCCAACTACAACTGCTACCACGACATCAAAGAGCTGCCGGAGCACATTTTTCAGGAGATGCGGCACTTTTTCACCGTATATAAGATGTTGGAGAACAAGGAAACCGCCGTCCAGGAGATGGAAGGCCCCAAAACGGCGGAGGAAATCATCCAAAAATCACTGGACGCATATGTCGAAAAGTTTTGTCGGTAAATTGTGCAGAGGTAATCAAAATGTCCAGAGGGATTATCATTTTCGGCGCCACCGGCTCTGGGAAAATAACGCTGGGCCGGGAATTGGCTGAAAAGCTTGGGGTATAAAACATATCGACATTGACGACTACATCTGGCGCTGGGACACGGAAATTCCCTATACTGTTCTTCGTCCACGGCAAGAACGAATCCAAGTCCTCATGGAAGCAGTCCCAAAAGGCAAGCGTTTTGTCATGACCGGTTCGATGGATAGCATCCGTGAACTTTTCACCCCTCTTTTTGATCTCGCCATCTTTTTGACGGCTCCGACCGGAATCCGGCTAAAGCGACTCCAAGCCCGCAAATTAAGGAAATTCGGAATGCGCATCCTTCCTGGAGGGGACATGTATGAACAGAATCAGCAGTTTCTCTCTCAAGCTGCATCATACGATACCGGAGAGCCACCGCAGATGTGTCTCAAAATCCACGAACAATGGATCACAGAATTTAACTGTCCTGTTCTCCGCTTAGGCGGCACAAAATCCATGGCGAAAAATGCCGCAATGATAGAATCGCAATATTTACTTTAAAACAGCAAAAAGCCGTGAGACATTCAATCTCACGGCTTTTTGCTGTTTTAAAGTTTGGGATGTTCCCTACAAAACAAAACGCAATTGTCCTCAGAGGTTGGAAGGACAACTGCATTTTTACACAAAAACGAAATGCTTACGCTTTTGCAGTATTCACTTTTGCGGCAACCTGAGCTTTCTTACGGGCTGCTTTGTTTTTATGGATAATACCTTTTGCAGCGGACTGGTCGATGACTTTTAAGGCAACTTTCGCAACCGCTTCCTTGTCGGCAGCGTTGGCGGCAACCGCAGCGTCAACCGCTTTCAAAGCAGCTTTCAGCTTACCTTTCGCCATCCTGTTCTGCAAAGTTTTGGTTTCAGTGACCCTGACTCTCTTCTTTGCGGATTTAATGTTAGGCATATTGGCACCTCCTTCACATAAAGTCAGCCTGCGTTGAGCAAACTAACAAAGGACATTTGTGCAATCCTTTTAAATGCCACAGATTCCACCATAACGCTTGCGCGTCAAGACACGTTGGCAGACTATGACAGCTTTATTATCATACCATTTCCCACAGAAAAATGCAAGGGTTTTTTGCGGGAAATTCGGTGCAGTGGGAAGCTTTTCCAAATTTATAAACAAAAAGGTGATACTATGCTAAAAAATATACGGACCGACTTGGCGGTTGAATGCCTCACCGACACAGGTCCATCCCTGCCTCAAGGTGTGCGGCGGGACACTGAGACAGTGGGGCAGACTCCCATAACAAGGGTATCTATCGAAACTCCGGAGGGGGCCAAGGCCATTGGAAAGCCTGTCGGAAACTATGTGACAGTGGAGACGGCCCCTTTCCACCGGTTTACCTCCGAATTTGAGGATCAGGTCCAAATCGTCGGCGACGAGTTAAAAAAGATCCTGCCCGACGGGCCGGCGCTGGTAGTAGGGCTGGGCAATTCCGCCATCACTCCTGACGCTTTGGGCCCCGAAGTCATCAACCTCATTTTTGCTACCCGGCACCTCCAACAAGATTTGTCCTCCATTTCCGGCTTCGATAATCTGCGGAGCACCGCCGCCATCGCACCCGGCGTTCTGGGACAAACCGGTATAGAAACCGCTGAGATAGTATCAGCCATTGTACGGGAATTAAAGCCCTGCGGCGTAGTTGTCATCGACGCTTTGGCCTCCCGGGAAATCGCCCGATTGGGTGCAACGGTACAAATCTCCGATACTGGCATCGCCCCCGGCTCGGGAGTAGCCAACCATCGGAAGGAGTTAAGCCAGAAGACGCTTGGGGTGCCCGTTATCGCCGTAGGCGTCCCGACGGTTGTGGACATGAACACCATAGCGGAGGATTTGGCAGGCGAACAGCCCATCACCTTGCCGGACAAAGGCCGGAGCATGATGGTGACTCCCAGAGAAATCGACACCATCATCGAAAACGCCGCTAAAACCGTTGCCTTCGGCATCAACCTAGCGCTCCAGCCCAGTCTTTCCCTCGATGATATCATTTCTTTGGTGAACTGAAAGGATCTGATTCTTCGCCGGTCAGCAGGTAGTAAACGCTCACTTTTAAAATTTCCGCCAGTTTCATCAATTCAAAATCGGTGACCAAACGCTTTCCCTGTTCGATTCGGCTAATGGTCTGTTGCGAAAATTGAGTGCCGTTCAGTTCCATTTTTATGGCCAGTTGTTTCTGGGACAGATGGGCGGTTTCTCTAAGAAACTGGATTTTACTTCCTGAAACATTTGCTTTTCCACCGTAGTGACAAACTTTCATGTTTTCCTTCCTTAATGTAGTATTTATGAGAATAATAACACAAAAAAACACCAATCTCACCCTAAAGATGACTAAATCTAAAAATTTTTAAACGGGGGATTAAAAATGGATATTTTCCGAGTAAATTCAGAAAATCAAAGGTCAAATGCCCATATACCTCGAACCTTCAGCCTTTCTCCGGAAGACGATCAAAAAATTTTAGAAATCAGTAGGCAAAAAGATATCTCCGTCAGCCGGCTCATCCGGGAATGCGTTCACTATGCCCTACAACATTATTCCGATTAGAAGCATGTTCCCAAAAAAGGATTTTTTGGCGGGAAAATAAATATAGAGAAAGACGGTGGCCCCTATCGATTGATAGGGGCCACTTGTTTAGTCAGTGACAATTTGGCGAAAGGGTAGACTTATGTTTGATCGGAAGAATCAGGCTCCAAATCAGAAAGCTCTCCATCAGAACTGCCCTCATCCTTAGATGGCGCAGCATCCTCTAAAGGGGCGTCTTCTTCTGATGGCAATTTTTCCGGTTCCGGCAAGGCGGCTTCGTTATCCTCTATTATCGGCTCGGAAGAGGTGTTTTCTTCTTCGAACCCCGCTACCTCTTCTGTGATATCGACAGGTACATTTTGATCGTTAGAAATTGCCAACAAATTGTTGCTATATATAGTAATATGGGGGGACATCGTCATGGTATTGTAAGATAAGAAGTCTTGAGTAAAAGTATGCAGTATGATTTTCTGCCGGCTGGAATCCAACGTCATCTTTAACGTAAAGGTTGAATCACCTTCTGTTATAGTAAAGTTTTTCACACCGTCTTTTACGCTGGTTGTCACTTCGGATGCTATATTGCCATTTACCCACGCTGTAGGGCTCTGGGAATAGAAGCCTTCCAGTACAACTCCATTGTTATAGATGCGCGGATCAGTGTCTCCAATACCTAGTATAGTGGTTCCGTCCAACTGAATATCCTTCTGAAAACTGATAGCTATACGATCTCTTAAATGATATGCCGGATATACCTGTGTCAAATCAATGACTAGTTCTCCTTTTTCATTAAAATACCACCCAGAGAATGTGGTAAAATATATGTCATCTTCATAAACAGAGGCTTTTACCCGAGGTTTACTGTGTGCCAGCACTGTGATTCGTTTTGTAGAAAGCCGTTCTTCAGTCAAATCCAGAAAATCCAGTTCCATGCCCATATTGGCTATCTTAAGGTGAATAATAACTGCATCCCCGTCGGTTTCAAACTGATAAAGCCTTCCACCGGATTCATCGAAAGTGGAGGTCTGTAACCCATAAATCCGACCATCCTCTGTTTCCAAATAACCTCCCTGTGAATCATCGGATCCTATGATATCATAAATGCAGAACCGGTTTACCCAATGGCCGTCAATACTCACCGGCTCTGAAAAATCGACGCTGAGCTTTCCGTCAAAATAATTGTTCCCACCCGAAGGCGCATGTAGGGACAGACATCCATCCAGTTCGTAGTCAAAGGATCGTTCTGCATTTAATCCATAATAAATAGCCGTCGCTCCAGAGGAAGGACTCTCAAAATCAGGGAGAATACTTCCAATGCGGTAGTTTCCGTCGCTATCTGGTTCCTTGGTGAAGTCTGCAAAAGACACATCCTTAATCAGAAAGCTTCGGTTGTCTTTGCCGTATTGGATGGATAGGGTGTATAGGTTTCCATCATGATCGTTATAGTCATATACATAAGTCACAGTGTTAGTAGAGTCGTCATAAGATGTTGTTACCTTCTCGGCTCCATCAAAGCCGCAATCTGTCCGATGGAAAGTACTGGTAAACCAGTCTAAAGGCGTATAAGATAGCCAACTCTTTTTCATATAAAATGAAGCTTCTTTGTCATATTGGGATAGTACTGTCGTCCCTTCACTTTTGTCCATCACGTCTCCAATCGACAAACTGGCGATGCGTATTTCCGGTGATGTCAAGCCATATAGGCGGATACCGTTGTCCATCGTATACCCGTTCTGCAACGTTACCAAAACGCCCTCGTCCATTTCCTGGCAGGTAGCAGCTACCCCACTGTTGCTTACAGCATCCCCAAAATAATATTCACCCTTGGGTTGTTTTGCGTCAGGATCCAGCTTAAACCGGAAGATGTAATCGTCCGTCGTATAGAGGGGAGCGTTTTCGATACGCCATCCTTTTTCATCCGTCAGACAACCGCGTAAAGAAATAGAAACAGATTGCCCATCCAACTGCTCTATTCCATCAAAGAGGGAAACGTTCAGAGAATCGAATAAAGTAAGCATAGTGTGCAAAGAAGTGAGATAATCATATTCCTGCCCATCAATACTACACTCATAGAAATCAGGAGTAGTTCTTTCTTCTTTCATATATTTATGCAAAGCCATTCCCGCTCCTGTACCCCGGACAAAGCCAATGAGCGACCCGGGTTTTAAAATGGTCACGTCGATGGTATGGGTCGCCGCGTCAAAGGTAAAAGAGGCTTTGCCCTGTAAGTTTCCGTTCACCTCGTCACATTGAGATATTAGGTAACGGTCAAAATCTGCCCGGAGCTCACTTTCCGATATAAATTCGTCCTGATCGTCGTTGTCGTCCTGGTCGCCACTCGAGTCATCATCCTGGTCGTCATCAGGGTCGCTGACGTCGGAGGAGCCTCCCCCGCCCCAGCTTCCTCCGCCACCCCAGCTACCGCCACCGGAAGATCCGCCGGACGGCCTGGAAGGTGTAACCGGTTTAGACGGTTCAGAGGGATCCGAGGGTTCTTGGGGATCAGTAGGCTGCTCTGGCTGCTGCCAGTTTGTAGGCTGATGATACTGGTCAAAGCTCCGCTCCGGGGTAACCCCTTCCGTTTGACAGCTGCCGTCGGAAGCAAATTCCAATTGTTTTCCGTTTACTGTGACGGTACCTGTTTTCATGGAGCCATCCGGTTGCAAATAATATATAGAGCCGTCGACTCCAATTAACCCTGTCTGCATCTCACCCGAAGCACTGCAATAATACCATTGACTGTTGTGTTTTAGCCAACCTGTTTTCATAGTCCCGCTGCTCAAATCCAAGAAATACCATTGATCGTTGTTTTTGAGCCAGCCCGTTTTCATGGCCCCGCTGCTCAAATCCAAGAAATACCATTGATTGTTGTTTTTGAGCCAACCCGTTTTCATGGCCCCGCTGCTCAAATCCAAGAAGTACCACTGGTTATTGATTTTGAGCCAGCCTGTTTTCATGGCCCCGCTGCCCGGGTCGAGATAATACCAGGTATTTCCCTTCTTGAGCCATCCAGTGGACATCTCCCCACTGTTCAAGAAATGATACCAAACGCCTTGTACCTTTTTCCAGCCAGTCTGCATATTGCCGTTGGTGTTCAAATAGTACCATTTGTGCTGATCCTTCAACCAACCTACCGTCATATTGCCGGAGGTGTCAAAATGATACCAGCTATTGACAATCCAGTGCCAACCGGTCTGTTTCTGGCCGTTTTCAAGCCATTGCCACTGACGGCTACCGTCCTGCCGCCATTGGGCGGCCGCATTGACTGGAAGAGACATCGCCATCATTGCCGCCAAAGCAAAAGAGAGCCATTTTTTCTTTCTCATATACTTTCTAACCTCCTAGCCGCTATGCTATTTCAGGACAAGTATCCTTGTCTTCCTTTAGTGTAATCCTTTTTTATTTTTATGTAAACAATTTATGAAAATATATTTTTTTATGACAATTAAATTAGAAATACTATTTCTAAAAATTCATGATATAAGTCTTCGCTTGATTGGTACAGTTACCACTGTTGTAGACAAAAAGAGATGCCGTAAATTGCGGCATCTCTTTCCCGTTTAAATAAATCATCATATCATATTTTCCATTGACTGGACTGTTGCTGAAGCTGGACCATCCTCCTGTAAATGCCGTCTTGCTCGAGCAGATCTGCTGGTTTCCCCTGTTGGGCTACACAGCCGTCGCTGAGGACAACAATTTGATCCGCTCCTGCAACGGTGCGCATACGGTGGGCGATAATCAACACGGTTTTGTTCTGGATGAGGTGGGAGAGGGATTCCTGAATCAGCGTCTCGTTGTCCACGTCCAGAGAAGCGGTAGCTTCGTCCATCAGAATAATCGGCGCGTCCTTTAAAAAAGCGCGAGCGATGGAAATTCGCTGCCGCTCTCCTCCCGAGAGTTCCGAGCCGTTTTCACCGATCCGGGTATTCCACCCATCTGGTAGCTTTTCTGCAAACTCGTCGCAGTGGGCCTGTTTGGCTGCGCGGATGACCTCTTCGTCAGTGGCGTCTTTGCGCCCGATTCGGATGTTCTCCAAAACGGTGTTGTTGAACAGCACGACGTCCTGAAAGACAATGGAATACAGGGAAAGCAGTGTTTCCGGCTCCACTTTGGAGACGTCCATGCCGCCTACCGTAATTGCCCCGCCAGTGGCATCCCAGAAGCGGGCGGCTAATCGGGAAACCGTCGTCTTTCCCCCGCCGGAAGGGCCAATGAGAGCGGTAACCTCCCCCTGTTTTGCGGTAAAGGACACGTCCCGCAACACCTGCTCTCCCGGGTGATAGGAAAAGGACACATGGTCGAATACCAAGTCGAATCCCCGGTTAGAGAGCTGCTCTACCCCGGTCTGAACCGGATGGGATAGGATTTCGTCCATCCGCTCGCATTGGACGTTAATGGAGATAATGGCGGCCAAGTTCTGTAATGACATCTGCATGGGGTCGTAGAGTCTAGAGACTAGCAGCAGAAACATGAAAAAGGTCAACAAGTCGAGGCTGCCGTCTGCCAACAAATAGCCTCCCACCAATGTCACCGTTGCGATTCCCAATTTGAGAATCATCTGAGCGGATGCGACGAATACCGCTGTCCCCAGTTCGGAGATGACGGCCCGTTTTTCCACCGCCTTAATTTTTTTGTCCAACCCGGCCAAATAGCGTCCCTCTGCGTTGTTGGCCTTTAAATCCCGCACCGATTCCAGACACTCCTGGATGCCGTCGGCACAAGCCATTTTCACAGCCATCTGCTTTTTACCCAGCCGGTACTGCACTTTGGAGGAAAACAGCACGATGACAAAGGATACCGGCAGCACCCACAAAGCCGCAAGGGCCATCCGCCAATCGAAGAAAAACAGCCCTATCGCAATAAGAAAGGTGGAGATGATGGAGCCGAATAGCTCGGGAATCCAGTGGGAGGAAGCAGTTTCCAAGGTGGTGCAATCGGCCATAATGGTGCTGGTCAAATCGGAAAGGTCCTTTTTCCCAAAGAAGGAAAGGGGCAGCTTTCGCAGCTTTTCCGCCAAAGAAATGCGCCGCACACCGCTTTCCACGTAAGTTGCAAAATAGGTGGCGTTGTACTGCCAAAAAGTGGTCAGGTAAATCAGCGCTAGGCAGATCACGAGCCCTGTGATGTAAAAGGCGATCCTGCCGCCTCCTACTCCGCCCTGCATCAGATCGGACACCAAACAATACAAAAGCCCCACCGGCAGCATCAAACAGAGGTTGGAAAGCACCAACACCCCAACGGCCTTTATCATATCCCGGGCGCCCTTCTTCGAAAGGGCGTATTTGTGTTGCAGAAATTTAGCCATTCAAAACACCCACCTTCCATTGTGCAGCCTGATTGTACTCCTGCCACATGTGCGCGTAAAATCCGTTTTTTTCGAGTAATTCCCCGTGGGTGCCGGATTCCCGGACAAAGCCATCCTGTAACACAAAAATTCGATCCGCGTCGGTGACGGTGGAGAGGCGGTGGGCAATCATTATAACCGTTTTCCCTTTGCAAAGTTTCTGAAACGCCGCCTGCACCTTTACCTCGTTGTCCGGGTCGGCAAAGGCCGTTGCCTCGTCCAAAATCAGGATCGGGGCGTTTTTGAGCATGACCCTTGCGATGGAAATGCGCTGCTGTTCCCCGCCGGACAGGTAGATTCCCTTGGCGCCAATTACCGTGTCGATGCCATCTGGCAGTTTCTCTAAGATGTCGTCGCACTGGGCGTCATGGAGGGCTTTGAGCACATCCTCCCGGCTGGCCTCAGGCTTTGCCAGCCGGACATTTTCCAAAACCGAGGTTTTTAAAAGCTTGCTATCCTGGAACACAAAGGACACCGTGTTCATCAGTTCTTCTTTCGAAACATCCTTGACGTTGACACCGCCTATCAGCACCTGGCCGCCAGTAACGTCCCAGAAACGCGCAATCAAGCTGGCTAAAGTGGTTTTTCCCCCGCCGGAAGGTCCGACGAAAGCAACGTGCTCACCGGAATGGATTTGCAGGCTGATGTTGTTTAAAGCATTCTGCTTGGCGTCGCGATATCGGAAGGAAACGGCGGACAGCTCCACCGAATAACCGTGAGGGCGCCGGGAAAAGGCGGGCTCTGGAAGGGGCTTTAGCTCCATGACTCCGTCGATGCGCCCCATAGCGTCGGCAACGATCATTTTGTTTTCGCTGGAGAACATGATTTTATTGAGGGTGACAGTGATTACCGGCGTAATGATAATGTAAAACAACAAGTTTAACAAGAACTCGCCGGTGACGCCGTTTTGTGTCATCACAAGGGCCACCCCGATCAATATGGCGAACACTCCGTTGATGGCTGTAGTGTACCACAGCATTGGCTGCCGCAAATCCTTGGTGTAAGCGATCACCCATTTTTCGTAGTTGTCGATGGCCGCCTTGAATCGCTTAAAGGAAAACACCGACTGGCCAAAGGTTTTGACAACCGGGATACCCCGGACGTACTCCACTGCCTCGTTGGACATTTGATCCAGAGATTCCTGATACTCCCCCATTTTCTGCTGCATTTTGGCTCCGGTCATCGTCGCCATGATGGCAAAGGCGACGACGACGGGAATGAGGCTCAACAACCCCAGCCGCCAATCGAAAAAGAGAAGCAAAAAGAGCAGCCCCACCGGTGTGGCCAACGCCCCTGCCCGGTCGGGAAGCTGGTGGGCCAGATAGGTTTCGGTAGCAGCGCTGGATTCATCGACGATTTTGCGGAGCTTTCCGCTGCCGATCCCGTCCATAAACCCCAAAGGCAGGGTGGCAATGTGGTGCATGGCCTGGGAACGGATATTTGCCTGCACCCGGAAGGCTGCAATGTGGGAACACATCAACGCGCCTATGTAAATTGCCATGGACAGCACAGCAAACAACACCGCCATCCAGCCGTTATAGGCAAGATTTTGAGCCATATCAAAATCCGGTGCCACCCGGATAACCTCTTGAAGCACCTTCCAGATATAAACAAAGGGCAACAGCGCCATCAACGCGCTGATGGCTGAAAGAACCCAAGAGCATATGGTCAGGTATCGAAAATTTCCGGCATATCCGAAAAGCTTTGACATGTCTGATTGTTTTTTCAATTTTTCTCTCCTCCTCACTGCTGTGATAAAACCCAAACATCGGTAACCGTCGCCTTTTCCTTTTCCGTGTAACTGGATCGTCAGAGAGCCTCCGCTCCATTTCTACGGTATTTGACTCCATTTGCACAGTTTTAAAAGCGCGGAGAAACCGGCCGTCAAATGACAGCCGGTTTTATAAAATTTGCGCTTTATTCTGCAAGGGCGGCACCTAGGGCTTTGCAGGCGGTAATGGCGTCATCATCCGGTGCATCGTTGCAGATAACGCTGTCACAGGCTAGTACAGCGCCATCGCCGATACAGGTTTGTTCCCAGTTGCGCATCCATTCGCCGTCGCCCCATCCATAGGAACCAAACAGCGCGATTTTTTTGTCCTTGAGTTTTGGTTCGCAAGCGAAGAACATGGGCTGGAACTCGTTTTCCTCCAATTCCTCCGCTCCCATGGAAGGGCAGCCGAACGCCACAGCGTCAAAGGTATCCATACTGGACGCGTCAAATTCTGAAGCAGTCATCATAACTGCCTCGGCCCCTTTTTCCTTTGCTCCATCCAGGACGGCCGCAGCCATCGCCTCGGTGTTTCCTGTCCCGCTCCAATAAACCACTGCAATTTTGCTCATATCAAAATACCAGCCTTTCTGTCTCAATCATATTTCTCAAACAGCTACCGTGAGCCGTTCAATCGACTTTCCCTTTGCCCATTGATCGCAGTAAACCGATGTACACCTTTTAAACTGCTGAAACAATTTCTGGGCTTTCTCCTCATCGCCGTACACCTTCCAGTAGCCCACGCATTTGAAACACTCCGCCCTATTTTCGATAAAGCCCAACACATCCTCTGGCGGATAGCCGAGGAATAGCCCGATCTCGTGGGGAAACGCCTCACATTCCCGCAACCGTTCCATCAGGCGGGCCACACAACGGTTGGGATTTTCGCACAGGTATCCATGGGTATGCAAAAGCGCCCTTGCCCGGTGGTCGGACAAATCGCGCCGCAGGTGTCCGGGGCGGTAAAGGTAAATCAGCGCCCGCCTTTCTTTGCAGCGCAACGGTAAAATCCGCAGGCCCTTGGAAGTCAAGCGCTTGTTGAACTGCCGCAGTTCCTGCCGCAGACCCTGTTCCGATTCATATGGGCAGGTGAAAAGATTTCCCGTTTTCAGCCCTGCCAACGTGGGGGAACAGTGCTCTATAATCAATTTTTCCGACATAGCGCCTCCTGAATAAACACAGTTCGTTTGTCTGTAAGGGTTGACCGGTACAGTCCAGCGGTTAGCTTTGGCTAACCGCTGGACTGTACCTCCCCTTTTCCGCTGTCTTTCAAAGATTATTGTATCGAAAAGGAAAGAAATTCTCCGCTCCAAAAGGATAGAAAAAAGCTCCAATTGGACATTCTTTCATTCGCCACGCTACCCGATAACGAAAATTGGTATCGGTTCCCACATCGCTTTCCTAAAATCCTGCAAATACTAAATCCTAAGAGAGGTGATGGAATTGCAGTACCAAAATTTACAGGATTTACTTTTCCACAGCAGCAGCGCAAGGCAGTATTTTGTCTCCCTGCCAGTGACGACACAACTTTCCCTCCATGAACAAAATGACTATATACACACTTCTGCTCAGCTGCATATCTGGGCGGAGAAAGTTGAAAAATACAATCGTGCTATCGCGCTTAGTGACAGGTATCAATTTCATCGAACATAGTTTTATAGCCCCACTGTCGATTTTGCACTTTTGCGGCGGTATTGATTTGGGGTCATTCCCATAATATCCTTAAACGCTTTGGCGAATTTGCTCCCGTTGTCGTAGCCGTATTTTCCCGCCACTTCTAAAACCGTTTGATTGGTCTGTCTCAGGGTTAGCGCCGCAGCCTGCATCTTCTGAGCCCGTATATAAGAGTAAATGGAGACGCCGTAGACACCCTTAAAGCTATTTTTCAGCTGGGTCCCAGAAACGTGAAAAATTTCCGACAACTGTTCCAGAGTAACCCTGCTGTCCATATGTTCAGTCAGATATTTGCAGACCTCTTTGGCAAGGGAAACCTGTATCCTGGAATAGCAGCGGCGCCCACTATCGTATTTTTTAGGGTCCATGCCGCTTAAAAACAGCAGCAGTTCTAAAATCTTCACTTTAAAATACCCTTTGCGGATACTATTGGGAACAGAGTACAGCTCCAAAAAGATGTGCTCTATTTCCGGCCCTGAACGGGCCACAAAGCAGCTATTTATCCCGCAAAACTTCTCAGCCAGCACAGCTGGGCGGACATTGACATCGTCGAGGATGCAGGAAAGGCATTCCGGCGCCTTGTCGGCATCAATCATAATGGTGATCCCATAATATCGGCTTAACGGGAAATAGGATTCGTGCCCCACGCCATCCTTCCGGCTGACTGCTAAGTCTCCTTCTGAAAGGTAAAAAAACTCATCCTGAAACTCGCACTCAATTCTTCCCACTAAGCAGTGGTTGATTTCAAATATATGTCCTAATGACGGTCGCTCCAGCAGGCATTTCTGGAGCCGCACGTCATTATAAATCAGCTCAATTCCCGGAAAAACCTGGTAGCTTTTCATTTTCACCCCGCCCTTCTCATCTCCAATCTGATAGACGGTACAGTCGTCGCTGCGGGAGACAATCTTGACGTCTTTTCCATAAATACTTTTTTCTCTTTGCGTCGCATTCATATTTAAAACCATCTTTTCGTGAGCACAAGCTTCCTTCTAAATTATTGCCGCTTATATCGAAAAGCCACAAATGGTCATTTACAATGGATTTCTATCGAATTCATGTCGCAGATTTCTCCTCCACCTTCATCACCGTGTAACCTCCGATATGATTGACTGTGTCCCGCAAAAGCTGTTTATTCATCGGCTCTTTCATCCGAACCAAAACCTTTTTGGTATATGCGTCGGCATCCGCCCAAACCCCATCCAGTCCGTTTAAAGTGTTTTCGATGCGCTGGGCGCAGTTTTGGCAGACCATGCCGTCAATGGTGAGAACCACCGCAAACGGATAGTGGGAAGGATCCCGATCTCCGACTTTTACTTTTTTTACCTTTTTTCTGTCCCCACCACTTCCGCAACAGCCGTTTGACAGCCTTTTGATATACCCTCTGATGACAAATATCGCAAAAATCACAATTGCCAAAATGAAAATTCCGTACCATAGGACCGAGCTCGAAACAAACTCCGGCATCGATTAACCCTCCTTTCCGTCCATGGTCTTGTAAACCCATTGGTTTTATAATTTCTTTCCCTCATTGAAAAAAGGGAGTCGCAAGATACCCCTGCGCCCCCTGTTTTACATCTAGGAAAACCAAAAACGATAGGTGAAAGTACTCGTTACTGTCCACAATAACAGCTCATACTACTTCTTCTGATGGCAATTACCGCCCATCGGGCAGGAACCGCAGTTGCATCCGCAGGAGGATTTTCCCTTCTTTTTGTTCCGAAACATCGAGACAAGTATGAGTACAACAATTGCGATCAAAATGATGCTGACAACCATTGTCGCCCAATTTGCCAAAAGCCATGTTATCATAATACTCTCCTCCTATCGCAGTTTCAGTTATTAAAATATACGAGCAATTACCGAATCCGAACCTTTTCAGTCAGTCTAGTGGATTCCTTGTAGGGTTTGACCAGCATGTAAATGATAGCTGCCAGTGCCGCGATGGCAAAGATCAAACCGATCACGTTGACATGTCCGGTAAACAACCCGCCAAACTGATTAATCATCAGCGCTACCACATAGGCAAAGCCGCACTGATAGCCAATGGCGAACCAGGTCCATTTGGCGTTGTTCATTTCGCGCTTGATAGCGCCGATTGCCGCAAAGCAGGGGGCGCACAGCAAATTGAACACCAAGAAAGAATAGCCAGTGATGCCGGTAAAGGTCTGGGCAAGCGTCGCGTACACATTGCCGCTGCCGCCGTAAAGGATGCCCATGGTCCCGACGATGTTCTCCTTGGCGACCAACCCAGTAATAGAGGCCACAGCCGCCTGCCAATTGCCCCAGCCAAGAGGAGCAAAGATCCAAGCGATCCCATTTCCGATGGCGGCCAGGATAGAAAGATCAAGCTCATCTTCAGAAAGCATTCGGAAGCCATCCGAAGTAAAGCCAAAATAAGTGAGGAACCAGATGACAATGGTGGAGAGCAGAATAATGGTTCCAGCTTTTTTGATGAAGCTCCAGCCCCGTTCCCACATGCTGCGCAGAACGTTGCCGACAGTAGGCAGATGATAAGCGGGAAGCTCCATGACAAAGGGAGCGGGTTCACCGGCGAACATTTTGGTCTTTTTCAGCATGATACCGGAGATGACAATGGCCGCCATTCCAATGAAGTAGGCAGAAGTTGCCACCCAGGCGGAACCGCCAAAGATCGCGCCTGCGATCATGGCGATAAAGGGCACCTTGGCGCCACAGGGAATAAAGGTGGTAGTCATGACCGTCATGCGGCGGTCGCGTTCGTTCTCAATGGTACGGGAGGCCATGACGCCGGGGATGCCGCAGCCAGTGCCGATGAGCATAGGAATAAAACTCTTTCCAGAAAGTCCAAACTTGCGGAAGATACGGTCCAACACAAAGGCGATACGCGACATATAACCGCAGGCTTCCACAAAGGCCAGCAGCAAAAACAGCACCAGCATCTGAGGCACAAAGCCGAGCACCGCACCGACACCAGCAACAATGCCGTCCAAGATAAGGCCGCTCAACCATTCAGCAGCGCCGGCCGCCTCCAGCCCATTTCCAATCAAAACGGGGATACCGGGAACCCAGATTCCATAAGTAGAAGTATCTGGCGCACCGTATCCTTCCTTGTATTCGGTGTTCAGATATTCGCCCACAGCGGCTTCCAAGTCCGCCTTTGTGGTGTCGGGCACTTCCTCGACCGCCAAGGTCTCCTCATCCTCCAACTCATAGGTCACATTGGCGTCGGCGGGGGTAAGTGCAATCAATTCTGTCAACGCAGCTTGGGCGGCAGTTTCATTGTAACTCTCGCTCTCCATGTCCAAAGCGGAGGCGATTTCGTCGTTTCCGTATTCCGCGACAAAAGCGTCGATGATCTGGTCGCTGTCGCCATAGGTTTCAGCAGCCTCTTCGTACTCAGAAGTGCCGATGCCGAACAGGTGCCAGCCGTCGCCGAACAGCCCGTCGTTGGTCCAGTCTGTGGCGGCAGTTCCCACCGTGACCATCGAGATATAGTACACCAGGAACATGACCACCGCAAAAATGGGCAGGCCCAGCCAACGGTTAGTGACCACTCTGTCGATTTTATCCGAAGTGGATATCTTACCGGCCGACTTTTTCTTGTAACAACCCTTCATCAAGGAGGCAATGTAGACGTACCGCTCGTTTGTGATGATGCTTTCCGCATCGTCGTCACATTCCTTTTCAGCCGCTTTAATGTCCTCCTCAATGTGGTCGAGAACGTCCTTTTTCAGATTGAGCTGCGCCAACACCTTGTCGTCCCGCTCAAAAATTTTAATGGCGTACCAGCGCTGCTGCTCAACGGGCAGATTGTGGACCGCCGCCTCCTCAATGTGGGCCAAAGCGTGCTCGACTACCCCTGAAAAGGTGTGCATCGGAACGGTTTTGCCTCGATTAGCCGCCTCGATGGCCGCCTCTGCCGCTTCCATGATCCCAGTGCCTTTTAAAGCGGAAATCTCGACGATTTTGCAGCCAAGTTCCCTCGAAAGCTCCTCCACGTTGATTTTGTCGCCGTTTTTCTTTACCACATCCATCATGTTGATGGCGATGACAACGGGAATCCCCAATTCGGTGAGTTGGGTGGTCAGATAGAGGTTCCTCTCCAAGTTTGTGCCGTCCACGATATTTAAAATGGCATCCGGACGTTCACCGATGAGGTAATTGCGCGCGACAACTTCCTCCAGCGTATAGGGAGAAAGGGAATAAATTCCCGGAAGGTCGGTGATGGTGACACCGCTGTGTTTTTTGAGTTTTCCTTCCTTTTTCTCCACTGTAACGCCCGGCCAGTTCCCCACAAACTGGTTGGAACCGGTAAGCGCGTTGAACAGCGTGGTCTTTCCGCTGTTCGGGTTGCCCGCAAGAGCAATTCGTAAGTCCATACCTATTTTCCTCTCTTTCACAATTAGCATTTGCTAACCTGATATTGAAAAAATATGGGGTTTTTCCCCGGTGTCCAATTTTATTTTACCTCAATCATATCCGCATCTGCCTTGCGGATGGACAGTTCGTATCCCCGGACCGTCACTTCTATGGGGTCTCCTAACGGCGCGACCTTGCGGACGTGGACTTCAACGCCTTTGGTAAGGCCCATATCCATGATACGGCGCTTGACCGCACCCTCACCGTGAAGCTTGACGACCGTCACTGTGTCGCCGACCTTTGCCTGCCTGAGTGTGTTCATCTATGGTTCCTCCTCAATCAATATTTTCAAACATCAAACCATGATCTTCTGGGCCATTTCTTTGCTGATGGCCACTCGGGTATCCTTTACGTTGACAATGACGTTCCCACCCATGGCGGTGATGACGGTAACGTTCCCACCTGCGACAAAGCCCAGATTCTCCAGGTGTTTTTTTATTTCCGGATTCCCGCCGACTTTTTTTATCATATTTTCTTCCCCGATATTCGCAAGCGTAAGAGGCATCATAATTCTTCCTTCCTTACAAAGCACTTGAATTAGCATTCGCTAACTATAGACCCAAAAATTAGGTTAGCTATCGCTAACCTAATTAAAGATTACTCCATAATTTTTATCTTGTCAAGTTTTTTTCCATTTTCCCTTCCATATTATTACAATTTCAGCAATTTACTAAGTCGGTTAGCTAAAGCTAACGATTTTCTTGTGCAAACCGACTAGAGTTTCTCCTTCCATTTTCCGCTTGTTCATCGCAGTCGTCAAACAGCTTGCGCAATGAAACTTTTTATGCTATTCTGAAGGTATATATTGGCGGGAGGAATTTTTTATGCATTTACAGGAATCGGGAGAGATGTACCTGGAGACGATATTGATTTTGTCGCAAAAAAGCAGCGGCGTCCGCTCCATCGACGTGGGCGAATACATGGGCTTTTCCAAGCCCAGCGTCAGCCGCGCTGTCGGCCTTTTAAAAAGCGGCGGATACATCACGGTAGACGCGGGTGGATTTCTTTCGCTGACTGATTCCGGCAGGGAAATTGCCGAAAAAATCTACGAGCGCCATACCCTGCTTACCCAGTTTTTAATGCGCCTGGGAGTGGACGAAAAAACAGCTTCCGAGGACGCCTGCAAAATGGAGCACTACATCAGCGACACCTCCTTTGAAGCCATCAAAAATCATGCGCTAAACCGTATAAAATAGCATTTTACTCCAAGCCTCCTTAGACATATAAAATCATAAGGAAAAGCATGGCGTTGTTGATGAAAGGGAGCGGCTTTTTTCATAAGAAAATATAATTGAGTGAAATAGATTTAGAAAATTTAATCGAATTTAAAATTTTGTTATTAAAAATTGTCTACAATAACATTCGGTATGAGATGATCCAATTAAGGTTTAGATGGACAGTTATGAAGCCTCTCTTTTCAGAAAATGGTATGTCTAAAATGGAATCTCACCGAAAAAGAAAGCCCTCATGGCTTTTACCGATTATGAACCGAAAGGCTGGTAACTAAATGGCCCAGAACAAAGCCGCTACTTTTCGAAAATTTCTCTCATGGCGCATCAAAGAGCGCGATCTCTGCATTATTTTGATAGCAGTATTTCTCCTCCTCTTAATCCCTCTGATACTGATTTCCCAATATGCCGCCCCCTGTGCAGACGATTTTAATTACGGAATCCTTACACATCAAGCTTGGAAGTCAGAACATTCGGTTTCATCGGTGGTAGCAGCTGCCGGAGAACAGGTGGCTCAATCCTATGAGACTTGGCAGGGGACCTTTTCCGCAATTTTTCTGATGGCATTGCAGCCCGCTATATTTGGGGAACAGTATTACTTTTTGGGCAGTTGGATCATATTTGCGGCTTTTATCAGCGGGGCCACCTTTTTTTGTTGGGCCCTGTTCCGCAAGTTTTTTGGGGCGAATCGGTTCCAGTTTTTGATTTTATCGGTGGTGTGGACAAGTCTCTGCCTTCAAATGCTCCCCAGCGCCTTGGAAGGGTTTTACTGGTTTAACGGTGCGGTATTTTATACCTTCTTCTATGGGGTTTCGCTGTTTTTTTATGGACTCATCATCCTGTATTTAAAAACAGAAGCCCGTAAGACAAAAATTGTTTGTTTTATTTTTCTCTGTCTGCTCGCCGCCTTTATTGGAGGAGGCAACTACACTACGGCTTTGCTCACCTTTGTAGTCGTTCTTTGCCTTTCTATTACCCTCCTCTTTTTAAAACACAAAGACCGAATCGCTTTTTTACCGATTTTAGTGGTTTTAGCAGTATTTTTCATTATCAATATGGCGGCGCCTGGAAATGCTGTACGGCAAAGCTTATTTCCTTCCCATCCGTCAGTTTTGAAGGCAATTTGGGCCTCGATCTGTTTCGCAATAGACCAAGCGAATCTCTGGTTGTCCATCCCGATGGTTTTGGTGCTCGCCATATTGACTCCGCTTTTTTGGAAAATCGCCTGTCATACTACTTTTTCCTTTCGATATCCCCTTCTTACGGGCATCGTCTCCTGCGGGCTCTATGCGCTACAATTTTGTCCGCCGGTCTACGCCATGGGGACGAAAGGGCCGGAGCGCCTGCAAAATATTATCTTTTTTTCCTTTGTTTTTCTGTTGCTTTTCAACTGGTTTTATGTTGTCGGATGGATTTGCAAAAAGCTGCCCTCCCTCGTCAGTGAGGGATCTGTTTTGTTAAAAGTGCTAACACCGAAAGAAGGGTACTCCGTTATCATAATGGTAGGGCTCGCGGCTTTCTTTCTGTTAAGCTGCTATGCCGTATCGCTACCAGTGCCCATCACCAGTAAAAGCGCTGCCACCTCGCTGATAACTGGAGAGGCGAAACAGTATTATCAAGAAGCACAGGAGAGGTTTGCCATTTTAAACGATGATAACGTCACCGAAGCCTATTTAGAGCCCTATTCCGTTTGGCCATACGTTTTATGCTCTGACGATGAATCCGATGACCCCACTCACTGGCGCAACTTGTCTTTGGCAGAATATTACGGCAAATCCGCTGTCGCTTTGACAGAGCCCTCGCCATTGGCGGAAAAGAATACTGAGAAATATTAATAATGGCCGAAGCAGTCATTTGTAAAAAATATGTCCGCCATTATTAGCAGACAAAAAATATTCACTCAGATATATGAAACTTGCCCATAGGTTGCATCAGCACCTATGGGCAAGTTTGCCTTTGTGTATTTTTTAAGATTTATAATTGGTACTTTAGACATACCTGTGTTTGTATAGCATTGCGGTAAATTCCTTTTTATTTTCATTTACCAAAAATGCACCTCGTGAACCCAAAGTATTACTCATAGGGAATTTATTATACTATATTCTAATCCTAAATGTCTTTGGGGCGAATCTGTAAACTAAAATACTGGCAACAATGGTGTAAAGCACGCAAAACAAAATCGTAATGATTCCAAATATAAGAATAGGCATTCGAAGTTGCATCATAAAAAAACAGATCAAATATGTTACACCCATCACGATACGATAGGTACCGCTTTTCAGTTCCGTTCCTGCGTTGTAAGGCTGGAGCAAATAGTAAATTGTCAGATAATGAATAGAAAAGAACACGCTCATACAGAGAATCGAAATGATCAGTACGGCATAATTTAACGGATTATCTGTCCCTCCGGTAGCAAAAAGAATAAGCGCTAAACCGCAACCAATCACCAATGCTGGAACGGCGTTAATTTTCACAATCTCACGCAAGCGGATCTGAAAGAGTCGTAATATAAAGTTCGGTTGTTTGTAAAATGAATAAGTCAACAGGCTGTGATCACAGTTCATAAAAAGTGCCTGCGTAAAATTCGTGCCACGATTGATCGCATACATAATAAACACAAAGTAAGGAAGCCAGGTCATTATGATTTCATTGATTTTTGACTTTTCTTCAGGCATTAAAAAAGACACTACCAATACTCCAATAATGAGGAAAGTGCAAACATAGGAAATCTTTTTGGTTGAGTTCCATAGTATCTTTTTATGTCTTTTAATAAATAGTTCATTGAGATACTCAAATCCCTTGCGTCTGCTGATAATCGAAGTATCTGTCGAGATTTTTTTCTCGTTGGCTTGTTTGATAATCTGTGTCTTTGCTGTGGAATCCATCTGATTTGTTAAACCGGACAGTAATTCTTTATTGATTGCACGATAATCATGGAAAGTCAACACTTTTATCATACCTACTATTCCCAAAGGAATGCAAACCAAGAAAACGATCATTGATATAATTGCTGGTAACCCCAACCCCAATGCCGGCAAACCATATGTTACGCCTAAAAGCAAGGCGATGCAGCCCCAAACATATTTAGACAGTTTATTTTCATTATATCCAAAGCCCCGTTTCTCATAGTCCCATAGGGAAATAGCCGCAACAAACAATTTCATACCTGCTATACAAAACGGCAAAAGCAAGCAAAACCATAAAGGTACTTCTCTGTCCGTTCCAAATAAAAGTGTAAACGGCATAAATCCGATAACAACTTTGAGAATGGAATAGAGATAATTAACCAACGTATATTCTCTTGCGTCCATTCTCATAAGGAACATAGCATAATATTTATCTTTTGTAGGATTAAAAAGGTTGGTGTTTGTAAAACTGCCAATTACAGTAAGGAAAAGCAGGATATGAAGAAACACTTGGTTTTCAGGCAGTTCTTTATAAAGTATACCTACGCCGCATACCATCGTAAAAAAGTAGAGAAATTTTCCAATAAATGCAGAAACAAATTCCCATACTACCGACAGAATATTTGCAAAAATTTTGAGTCCTTTTACTTTGTACAGCGTTGCTGGAAGCAATCTCTTTAAAAGTGGAATCTGCTTTAATGAAAACAGAATACCGTTTACACGATAGGTGTTTTTAAGGGAAAAAGAAATTTTCAATGTTTTATTCATATTCTTCCTCCCGCAAAGCAGCAATAATCTTATCCTTAAATTCTCTGCTGTCCAAATCTGTCTTCTCTACAACTTCCAGCTCACCGTGATTGAGTAGTACGATTTCGTCACAGAGGTCAAGAGCCAAGTCCATAATATGCGTAGAAAAAATAGTAATACGATTCTGCTTTAATGAACGCAATAATTGCTTCATTTCCTCAGCGACAACTACATCAAGAGAAGTTAACGGTTCATCGAGCAATAAAATATTGGGTTGTGCAATAATATTGATAAGCATTTGCATTTTATTTTTCATGCCGTGGGAATAGTCTTTTAGCAGCTTGTCTCTGTCCTCCGGTTCAATGCTCATATAATCAAAATACTCATCTATGCTTTTCGGATTTACAATAAATTTCTCATTGATGTCCATAAAAAACTTTAAAAACTCTCTGCCTGTAAGGAACTCCGGTACAGTAGGGGTAGACAGCACATACCCAATATCATCTGCCGTTACGTCACGGCGGGCACCGTCTACATCTATATAAAAATTGCCGCTGTCCGTTTTAATATCACGATTTAAGCAATTAAATAGCGTCGTTTTGCCCGCACCGTTTCTTCCAAGCAAACCATAAATTTTCCCTTCTTCAAATGTAAAATTGATATCTCTGAGAACTTCCTTTTTTTCAAAGCCTTTTGACAAATGTTCAATTACAAATTTCATACCAACCTCCGTTACATCTTACGCTGAAAATATGCCATCAAAATAAAATCCATTATAGTTTTTATCAAGAATACTCCTACAAGGAGAAGAATCACCCATATCGGTGCATTGAAAAAAATCCCGACCCAAGCACCCGCCATCAATAACCAATGAAGTATCTCACCGGAGATTGCCTGTGCCTTACTGCGAATAAACTGATTGCGTTCATCGTTTTCTTCAATCTCGTTCTGTTTCATCAAATCAGGATTTTTTTCGCCCCATAGACCCACACCCCATTTTGCAATACCAAAGCCAAACAAGCCAGCCCCTACGCCTATCATTGCCCCGCTTTGAAAATCACTAAACCAATCTTTCAAAAGAAATTTTGCGGCAAGAGCTAAAGCAATGCCCAGAACACCGATAACAAGATATAATCTTGTTTTTGCTTTCTTCATCGCTTCTCCTCCTCATAGATGAAAATAT
The DNA here is from genome assembly GCA_904396495.1 of uncultured Oscillospiraceae bacterium. Lineage (GTDB taxonomy): Bacteria > Bacillota > Clostridia > Oscillospirales > Ruminococcaceae > Fumia. Next base: position 824 of record CAJFOJ010000029.1, on the reverse strand, counting down.
CCTCAATGTTCATATCAAAGTATCGTGCCAACTTAAAAGCCAATGTAATAGAAGGATTATAGCGCCCATTTTCCAATGAACCGATGGTTTGCCGGGATACTTCCAATGCAGCGGCGAGCTCTTCCTGCTTGATACCACGTTCTTTCCGAATTTCTTCTAAACGGTTTTTCACGGCGCACCTCTTTTCTATGGAAAGTTTGCTTTCCATTTTTCTATTATAACAAAAACATTCAAAATGTCAAGAATACTTTCCATAATAATTGCAAAAATCTAAGAAAAAACCGATCCATTTGCCAATATGCAGATTGCAGACATAACAAAACACCGTCTTAAGTTCAGTTCATTCTAAGACGGTGTTTTCTCTTTTGTATCAGAACGAACATTTCACAGTGGAATCGCTCGCAAAGAAGCAGATATTCATCTAATACTTATTTGGGAAACGTTGAAAAAAAGAGCCCCAGTCTGGGACGCAATCAACTAGGCTAAAGAAAAGATCAAGCCTCGAACGCGACCATACGTCCAGGATTAGTCCGATGGGTTGACGTTACCAAAAGATGCCCATTCCAAATTCCAAAGTGAGACAAAAAGAAAACGCACACCAACCAACGCGAGTGCACATTTATCGGCGGCGATTTGCCGCTGGGAAGCGTTGACAAAAAGGATACCCGCTATAAATGCGAGCGGCAAGACAAAAGAAAAAGCCGAGCCTAGAACGCAAATTGCGTCCAGGCTCAGCCTGGTGGAGCGGCACACGCTATATCCGAACACGACAGCGTGGCTGTGTTCTGCCCGGAAATATTGAAAGTGAAAACAATTCTCCGTCC
>CAJFOJ010000028.1 GCA_904396495.1 uncultured Oscillospiraceae bacterium | reverse complement strand
TTGAAGCATTTTGATACAGTTTGAACAGCTGATTATCTCTTGCTGAACTGAGGAGCACGACGTGCTGCCTTGAGGCCGTACTTCTTACGCTCTTTCATTCTCGGGTCACGGGTCAAGAATCCAGCTTTCTTGAGGGCGGGACGAAGTTCTGCGTCATACTGGAGCAGAGCACGGGACAATCCGTGACGAATGGCGCCTGCCTGACCGGTGACACCGCCACCCTGAACGGTGCAAACAATATCAAATTTATCCTCGGTTCCAGTGAGCGCTAGGGGTTGACGGACAATGAGCTTCAATGTATCCAAGCCGAAATACTCTCCAATATCACGGCCATTGATGGTGATCTTTCCAGAACCCTGGTAAACCCTTACTCTTGCGACAGAGCTTTTTCTTCTGCCGGTGCCATAAAAATATGGTTTCGATTCGTACATTTAAATTGCCTCCCTTCCCTGATTAAAACTCACATACTTCGGGTTTCTGAGCCTGATTATTGTGCTCAGCCCCTCTGTACACTCTCAGACGGCGAAGTGCCTGACGGCCGATTACAGTGTCGGGAACCATACCCTTCACCGCAAGCATCATCGCCTTTTCGGGGTTGGTTTGCATCAAATGTGCGTATTTCACTTCTTTCAAATGTCCGACCCAGCCGGTGTGCCAACGGTAGTATTTCTGCTCTAACTTGTTGCCAGTCAGGACCGCTTTCTCACAATTGATAATTACCACATGATCGCCACAATCCATATGAGGGGCAAAGGTTGGTTTGTGTTTACCGCGGAGAAGGACAGCGGCCTTTGCAGCGACCCGGCCCAAAGGTTTGTCAGCGGCGTCGAGCACATACCATTTACGGCTGATGTCAGCTGTTTTTGGCATTGTAGTAGACATATCTTGTACCTCCAATTTTTTCGAAAACTCGTTTGTCATTAAAGATCAAGCAAAAATGATGATATTCCTGCTTTTCAGTTTTCACAACATGACTTATTATACGAAATTGGAATTAATCTGTCAATTCGAAAATCAGTCATTTTTTCATTTAAGTCCCCTATTCTCTCATTTTCTCTCAATAATACTCGCTATCTCTCTATTTCTCATTTTTCATTTCATTTTTTGTAAATACTCTGATTTCGTACAAATTCGTAAGATATCGAGAGAATTTATGAGCATTCTGACGATAAATTACTTTGGTTTTTTCATCGTTAAAGAAATCCGTTTCTTTGGAAGGTCTACGTTCAGCACCCACACTGTAACTACATCCCCAACTTTGACCACTTCCAAGGGATGCTTGATATACCGGTCGCAAATCTGGGAGATATGGACCAATCCATCCTGGTGGACGCCGATGTCCACAAATGCGCCAAAATCGATGACATTCCGGACCGTGCCCTTTAGTTCCATCCCCGGCTTCAAATCCTTCATCTCCATAACGTCAGTGCGAAGCATGGGAGGAGGCAGTTCATCGCGAGGATCCCGTCCGGGCTTTAACAACTCCTCAACGATGTCCCGCAGGGTGGGTTCGCCCACTCCCAAGCGTTCTGCCAACACCTGGATTCCAATCTCGTCCGCCCGCGTCTTAAGCTCGCCCAGTCTCCCCTCTTCCGCGTCTTTGAGGCTGAAGCCGCACTCCCTTAACAACCCCTCAGCCGCCTTGTAGGATTCCGGGTGGACGCCAGTGTTGTCAAGGATAGATTTGCCTCCAGAGATACGCAAAAATCCAGCGCACTGTTCAAAGGCTTTTTTCCCCAGCTTTGAAACCTTTAATAGCTCCCTACGATCGGAAAACGCGCCGTTTTCCTCCCGGTAAGAGACGATGTTTTTAGCGACGCTGTTATTCAACCCCGCCACCTTGGCCAAAAGGGGCTGGGAGGCAGTGTTGAGATCTACGCCCACCGAGTTGACACAGGATTCCACCACCCCGTCCAACGCCTCGGAGAGCTGTTTTGGCGCCATGTCATGCTGGTATTGCCCTACTCCGATTGCCTTTGGGTCGATTTTCACAAGCTCCGCCAGCGGGTCCTGAAGCCTGCGGGCAATGGATACCGCCGACCTGAGTGAAACGTCAAACTGAGGGAATTCCTCCGCCGCCAATTTGGAGGCGGAGTAGACCGAGGCTCCAGCCTCGGATACCACCATATAAGAAACCGGCTCGTCCAACTCCTTAATGAGCTCGGCGATAAATTTCTCACTCTCCCTGGAGGCAGTCCCGTTTCCGATGGCGATAGTGTTGACGTGGTATTTTTTTATCAGTTCTTTGAGCTTCTTTTTAGCTCCTAGAATGTCGTTGTGAGGCATGGTAGGGTAGACCACAGCGGTGTCCAGCACCTTCCCCGTGCCATCCACAACCGCGGTTTTACAGCCGGTGCGGTAGGCAGGGTCAAAGCCCATAGTCACCGAATCCTTGACTGGTGGCTGCATCAAAAGCTGCCGTAGATTGGCGGAAAACACCTTAATGGCCTGAACGCTGGCGTCCTCAAACAACATATTTCGGATTTCCCGCTCAATGGAGGGATAAATAAGCCGCGAAAAGCTGTCCTGACAGGCTGCGGCAACGATTTCTCCGCAGGTGTTTTTCGCCTTGACGAAAATTCTCTTCATAGCGTTTATCGCAATAGCCTCGTCGATTTCTACCGACACCTTTAAAAACTTCTCCCGTTCACCCCGCTCGATTGCCAACACCCGGTGGCCGGCGATTTTATTCACCGGCTCGGAAAACTCGTAGTACATCTCGTAGACCGACTGAGCCTCCGGATCGGAAGCCCTTGTGACCACCTTTCCAGTGCGGAAAACAAAGGTGCGAAGCTCCTTACGTACATTTGCGTCATCGGAAACATCCTCAGCGATGATGTCCTGGGCCCCCGTGATGGCCTCTTCGGCATTCGCCACCCCTTTTTCCTCATTCACATACTTCTCCGCTTCCCCGTTTAAATCGCAGATTTTTTGCTCCAGGATAAATTGAGCCAGAGGTTCCAAGCCTTTCTCCCGCGCCACAGACCCCCTAGTTTTCCGTTTGGGGCGGTAAGGCCTGTACAGATCCTCCAACTCAGCTAAGGTTTTAGCCCCGTCAATAGCCGCGCGCAACTCATCGGTCATCTTCTCCTGCCCCTCGATGGCGGCGACGACCTCTTCCTTTCGATTTTCCAGGCCTCTCAGGTAGGTGAGTCTTTCGTGAATTTCCCGGAGCACCTGGTCGTCCAGAGAACCGGTAGCCTCCTTACGGTATCGGGCGATAAAGGGGATGGTATTTCCTTCGTCAATAAGTTTTACGGTGTTTTCGATTTGTCCAAGGCCGACGGAAAACTCCTCAGCCAATTTTTTGTTGATATCCATAAATGGTCCCTTTCATATCGACTGCGTATCAATTAGAGGAAAACAGGACGGATTGCTCCGTCCTGCCAATAATCCATTCAATGATTAATAATCCAGAGAAGGTGTCCCGCCGTCTAAGACCTTTTGGCAGTTGGAGAGAAGCTTATCCACATACCGGGTCTCGGTTAGGAAACTACTACTGCCGTTTAGGGAAATGATGCATTTCCGACCGGTAGTCTCATCACCTGCGATGGAAATAAACTCGATAGTGTCGTCTGATTTAGCGCTGTCCCGGTAATGGAAAGTGATTTTGGCCAATGAATCGCCCGGCTCGGAGTCATAGTTGATTTCGGTCGCCGAGGCGGAAATCAAAAACTCGTACATGGTCCGGTAGTTATCTGGATCCATCTCATTTCCATTCACAGTGGCTTCTATATTCTGTACATCTCCACTGGATTTAAATGTATAGGTCTCCCCTTCTGTTTCGACGGTAATAGTATCCACTGTGTCGATACTGGGAATCAAGAGCAAACTAGAAAAGAGGTTGTTGATATCAGCGGTGATCCAAGGAAGATTCGTGAGTGTGACCTTGTACACCACGTCGCTATCCTGGGTCATCAGGTAGCGGGCGGCAGTGCCGTCCTCCAAGGTAGTCTCATCGCCGATACGCAACTCGCCTTCCTGGCCGTCCCGGACGTAGGAGACTACTGCATAAGGCTGGTCAAAGCCGTATTGAGCTGCCTCCTCCTGGGTTGTCGCGATAGCTGCCGCCTCGCTGGCCGTCAAGCTCTCAAGGCCGCTTACCAATGCACTTCCCGTAGTGGAATTGAGGCCGGCAGAAATGGGGCTGGTGATATTATAGCCACTTCCGTAGCCGCCGTCTTCTTCGATTTGTTCCAAGATGAGAGGGGCATCGGTAAAGTTCGCCCCATCTACCTGAATTCGAGAGATGTTAACATCGCCGGATTCAGAAGCGGGAATGATGTCTAGGTCAAGGAAATCCGCTTCCCCATAAAACAGCTTCTCCACATCTATGCTCGCAATCGCATAAACTGCGGTGTCGTCATTCACCTGGGCGTAATAACCACCGTTGGTGGGGAGCTCATCCCCCAACCGGACAGTGTTCACCGTCCCGTCGGCGAGAGTCGCTTCAGCGGATACCACTGGAGCTGTCAAGCCGTATTTAGACAGGTCTTCAGGGTTTTCCTCCACAATCCGGGTGGCGGTCAAAGTCGCCATGCTGTTTTGCAGCGTCACAAGGTCGTTATGTTTTAACTCGTACCCTTCGGCGATGGAGGGAATCGTCAGCGTTTGATCTTCCCCGGCCTCTGCCACGTAGCCGCCCTTTTCATTTTCCACGACGACTTTTACAACATCTTCTCGTTCCCCATTCCAAAGCATGACGACTGAGGAATCAGAAGAATCGGAAGCACTCTCCTCTTCCGGTTTTTCCGTCAGTTTCAATACCACGACAATACCAATCAAAATCAGCAAAACAACTCCGCCGATCAGGATGGATTTTACTTTTTTATTCATGAATTACCGGTTCCTCCTACGAATCCAGACCACAATGCCCGCGATGATAATCGCCACAGGGAGCAGGTACTGGAACACCATATTGATGACGTTTTTCTGAGAATCGCTGATCCCCAGCGTCTGATTACCGGAAGTCTTTTCGGTGATAATGACACCACTGTCCTCTTTATCGCACAGAACATTGCTCATGTTAACCAAATACTCCGCATTGTTCAGGGCAGTCATAGACAAGATGCTCGGGTCTACGAGCAATGTCGAACCAAACACCGCCACCGATGAGGTCTTCTGGACATTGTCCACCAAAACAGTCCGCTGTCCCAAGACCAAAGAGTTATAGCTCTGTGTCTCGGCATCACTGGAGGGCTGCCAATCGCTTCCCGCATCGGTCGGCATCAGAGTCGTCGTGTCAAAGGAATACATCAGCGCCTCGGTGGTGCGGTTGGAGCTTTCAGTAAACAACTGCTCTATGGGGCGGTACTGAACCGCGAGGATCGCGTTCTCGGTAGTGCCCAGACCTTCCGCAAAGCTGGTGCCGGTGTAGTCCTGCATGACAAAGCTGCTGTTATAGAAAATCCTATTTTCGTCGGTTTCCACTACTGTCCCGGAACCAATGCCGATCCCCCATTCGCTCAAAAACTCCTCGATGTTGGGAAGTTCCGGCTGGGTCGGATCGGCAAAATAGTAAAGGGTCTTGCCGAAGTTCCCATCGTTGTCAAGATAGGCGTCAAGCTTGCTCAATGATTCGGCGGGCAGGTCCACCATGGGGGCCGCTAAGATGACGAGAGCGGAATCCTGATTGATCTGTCCGGTGAGAATATCGGTTTCCTCCACCAGATAACCATTAGATTTGAGAAGATCGGTCAGTCCCGAAACATCAGTGGTATTCACGCCGGTCAGCACCGTAACAGTGGTCGGATTGGCGTCGGTCACTAGCATGATGGCATTGGTCACTGCGTTCTCCACCTTAGAGGAAACGATCGTGCCTGTCTGGGAATCCACATTAAATAAATCCAGCAACGATAACGCCCGGTACCGGTCTCCACAGGAGACCACCACACTTCCCAGTCCCAAACTCTCTTTTGGGTATTTGGACATAATGTCCGGATTGGTATAAGGATCCAGGTATTCTACCGTAACATCACCGTAGAGGCTGTATTTTTTGAACAGTTCCTCAGCCTGTTTTGTAAATTCCTCAAACCCATACGCAGTGCCAATGCTGATAAAGTCATCCTCTGAGGCGAAAATCTCAATGGTGACAGGTTCGTCCATTTGATCTAGATAATCAATGGAATCCTGGGACAATTCATACATCTGGTTGTCAGTTAAATCGATGTTAACTGGCAATCGGTCGGCGAGCATCGAAGCCACGATATTCACAAGCACCACTAAAACGATCAGCCCGATCGTCATAATTGTCGCCAGAGACCCGTGTTTGAAGCGCCGGTTATTAAAAATGTTTTTCTTCATTTCTACGTACCATTCCTTTTCCTTATAAAGTCAATCGTTTCAAACGGCCTCTTAGCTCCAGCGTCTCTTCTCCAGCACACGGACAGTGAGGAAGTTAAAAATAACCCCGATGCTCAGAAAATAGAGCACGTTAGATAGATTGAGGATACCCGAAGTAAATTCAGAATACCGGGCTGTAAAGGAAATGCTCAATAGCACGTTGGAAATCCATCTAGTGGAAATCAGATAGGTAAATACATCCATCAATTGGATGAACAGCATAGCGGCAAAACTGCCGACAGCGGCAATCATCTGGTTCTCTGTCAAAGAAGATATGAAAAGGCCGATGGAAATCATGGCAAATCCCAAAAGTAGCGCGCCCAAAATATTGCCGGCCACTACCATCCACTGAGGGGAGGCAAATCCGGCCAAAACTACCGAATAGATGAGGGTCACGGCAATGCCCATAGCGTAGATGCAAAAAGCGGCCAAGAATTTCCCATACACGAGCCCAGATAAACTCACCGGAGAGGTAAGCAAAAGCTGATCGGTTTTCTGTTTTTTCTCTTCGCTTAACAGCCGCATGGTCAAAAGTGGGATCAAAATTAACAAAATCAGAGATAGGGAACTGAACACCGGAGTCACATCAGTGGAGTTTGAGGTGACCACACTGTTAAAGAACATCCCGGAGAAGAAGTAAAACACCGTCAAGTAAATATACCCGATGGGGGAAGTAAAATAGGAAGCAAATTCCCTTCTAAAAATTGCAGCCATTACGCCTCACCTCCGTCTGTATTTTCTTCGTCTCCGCTATCGGCTAAGCAGCCTTCTGTATCGGTAACTTTTCCGTCGTCCTCAACTGCTTCGCCAACTGGGTGTTCATCAAAAAACTGTCCGGCGATCTCAGCCGCGCCTGCTTTAATTTCTTCCGTTTGCTGGCCGTCGGAATCAGATTCCGAAACATGTACCGCTTGAGCATCACCGGAAGTCAGGCGCAGGAAGATGTCCTCCAGCGTCATCTCATTGGATTTGAGTCCCAGAATCCGGTAATGGTTTGCCGACATTGCATCAAACAGCCCGCGGCGGATATCGGTGTCCGGTTGTGCTTCCAAAATAAACTCGTTAACGCCGGGTTCCTTCTCACCCAAAGGAGTGACTTCCTCCATATTGGGGATGTCCTTAAGGGCCTTCAAGACCTCTTCTTGCGGTCCTTCAATGCGGGTAGTGTAACGGAAATCGTCGCTCATATTCTTCGACAGGTTGTCCGCTGTGTCATCGGCTACAATGATGCCGTTATTGATGATGACAACCCGGTCGCAGATAGCCTGAACCTCTGGCAAAATATGGGAGGAAAGGATAACGGTATGATCTTCCCCCAAAGTTTTAATAAGGTTTCGGATGTCGATAATCTGTTTCGGGTCGAGACCGACAGTGGGCTCGTCTAAAATCAGCACCTCCGGGTTACCCACAAGGGCCTGAGCAAAGCCAACCCGCTGGCGATAACCTTTTGAGAGATTTTTGATAATGCGATGCCGGACGTTTTCGATCTTGACCTTGCGGCAGATCTGTTCCAAATGCTCCTTCATAGGGAGCTGCGCCCTTTTAAGCTGATAAACAAACTCCAGATAGGACCAAACCGTCATGTCCAGGTACAGGGGCGGGTGTTCCGGCAGGTAACCGATGCGTTTTTTGGCCTCGGTAGGATTCTCTAAAATATCGAACCCATCGATCTTTGCCTCTCCCGACGTAGAGGATATGTATCCCGTTAAGATGTTCATTGTGGTGGATTTTCCCGCGCCGTTTGGGCCGAGAAAGCCTAGGATTTCACCCTGGTTGACGGTAAAGCTGATGTCGTCTACTGCCCGCTTGTCACCGTAACATTTGGTGAGTTTTGATACTTCGATCATTCCCAAAACTCCATTCCTTTTTTGATTCAATACATCCGGCTGCCAAAAGCAGCCTCCCGTCAAATTTTCCGCAATAAAGCGGTAATCTGCAAAACTGCTCTTTTATTTTAGCAAAATTCTGTCACTGATTTGTAAACAAATCCTAAAAAAATTACTGGAATTTCAGGAAAACACCGTCTATTTTGCATCATATTGACAAAAGTGTTTCGACAACAAATTCCATTAAGGAGAAGCGTCCAAAATCCATGTGACGGGATAAATCCACTGTTTTCCCAGAAGATCTGCTGAAAAATCGCTTTCTAAAATTGAAAAGCCTCTGTCCTCTGAAAGGGCCAAAGGCTTCAATATCCCAAGGTAAAACCCGCCGCATGGATGCGACGGGTTTTCAATCAATCAAAACGAACAGCTAGATAGGCTTTGATGATCTCAACACATTTCTGAAAGCCCAAGTCAGCGCTGTTTAAGGACAAATCGTAGTTTTTCGCATTCTCCCAATCCCGTCCGGTATAATACTTATAGTAAGCACTGCGATGCTTATCAGTAGAGGTGATAACCTTTTCCGCAGCCCGCCGCTCCATGGAATACAAATTCATAACCGTCTGGACACAGGACTCAAAAGGAGCGTATACAAAGATACGGGCCACATTCTCCATTCCTTTCAACACATAGTCGGCGCAACGGCCTACAATGACGCAGGAATGAGTGGAGGCCAGCTCTTTGATTACCTTTGCCTGATAGTTAAACAGATTGTCGTTGGAGACGAACTCGTCGCTCTCCGGTGGAAAAAGCTCCCCTTTGTAAACGTGGGTACCGGGAGTGAAAAGGCTCTTTTTGATTTTCTCGTCCGCCTGCCCAAACAACCGCTCGTGGATACCGCTGTCATCGGAAGCAAGACGCAAGAGCTCCCGGTCGTAGAAATGGATTCCCAAGTCCTCCGCCAACATTTTACCGATGGTTTTTCCGCCGCTGCCGTAGCCGCGGGCTATGGTAATGACCGTATTCTGCATCCGAATCCCATCCTTTCTGGCTGTTTCAGATAGAGTAATCGCATTTTATTCGCCCAGGTAAGCCTTTTTAACCGAATCGTCGTTCATCAATTCTTTTGCATCGCCGCTTAAAACGATGTTCCCTGTCTCGAGGACATAGGCCCGGTCGGCAATGGAGAGGGCCTTTTTAGCGTTCTGCTCCACCAGCAACACCGTAGTGCCGCTTTCGCTGATTTCCCGGATAATATCAAAAATCTCAGACACAAAAATTGGCGAAAGACCCATAGAGGGCTCATCCATGAGAATAATCTTCGGGTGGGACATAAGGGCCCTCCCCATTGCGAGCATCTGCTGTTCGCCACCGCTTAAAGTTCCGGCCACCTGATTTTTCCGCTCCTCCAAGCGGGGGAAGCGCTTATAGACCCGCTCCAAAGATTCCTGTATTTCCTGTTTATTCTTCCTGGTGTAGGCGCCCAACTTCAAGTTCTCGTAAACCGAGAGCTGCTGAAAAATCCGGCGTCCCTCGGGCACGTGGGCCATCCCCAGGGAAACGATTTTGTGAGCGGGGGTCTTTGTCAGGTCCGTCCCTTCAAAGACGATGCTCCCCGCCTTGGCGGGGATAAGTCCGGTGATGGTGTGAAGGGTGGTGGTTTTTCCCGCTCCATTTGCACCGATCAAGGCGATGACCTCCCCGGTGTTGACCTCAAAGGAGATGCCCTTGATGGCCTGGATCATGCCGTAGTACACCTGTAAATCCTTTACTTCTAGCATTGCCATACGGTACTCCCCCTATTCTCCCAGATATGCGGTGATGACCTTCGGGTCTTTTAAAGTTTCCTCGGTCTTACCGTGAGCCAGTTCGGTGCCGAAGTTTAACACCGTGACCTCTTCGCAGATTCCGGTGACGAGCCTCATGTCATGCTCGATGAGCAGAATCGCGATGTCGAATTTATCCCGGACAAAGCGGATGGTTTTCATCAGCTCTGCCGTCTCATTAGGGTTCATGCCGGCCGCTGGTTCGTCTAAGAGCAAAAGCTTGGGATTTGTTGCCAAAGCCCGGGCAATTTCCAGCTTGCGCTGCTTGCCGTAGGGCAGGTTACAGGCGAGAAATGCAGCCTCCTTATCTAAATCAAACACCTTTAAAAGCTCCATCGCCTTCTCGTCCATGGCCTTTTCCTCTCTAAAGTAGGCGGGCGAATGAAGGATGCCTGATAAGAGGGAGTATTTCCGCTGGTTGTGGAGCCCCACCTTGACATTATCCAGCACCGTCATCTTGTTAAAAAGGCGGATGTTCTGAAAGGTCCGGGCAATGCCGGCCTTGCTGATTTGCAAGGGAGTCTTACCGGTCAAATTGACGCCGTCCAGGGAAAAAGCTCCCCTCGTCGGCTTATACACGCCAGTTAAGAGGTTAAAGACAGTGGTTTTACCGGCCCCGTTTGGGCCAATAAGGCCATAGAGTTGCCCTTTTTCCACCGAGATATTAAAATCGTCCACAGCCCGCAAGCCGCCGAAGGAGATGCCTAAATTTTTCACTTCCAGTAAAGCCATCACTTATTCTCCTTTCTGGGCCACGGGGCGCTTTTTGATAGAATGAAGCTTGGAAAAAATGTTTCCCTTCCACTCAGCTATTCTGGGCGATCCATTTAGCAACATCATGACGATGAGGACAACAGCGTAGATGAGCATGCGGTAATCATCGGCGCCGCGGAGTACCTCTGGCAGCAGAGTGACGATAATGGCAGAGATAACTGATCCCTTGATGCTGCCCATGCCGCCTAAGACGACGATAACTAAGATTTCAATGGATTTGTTGTAATCAAATGTGGCAGGCTGGAGATACCCCAAGTTCTGGCCATAGAGGACCCCGGCGACCCCGGCAAAAAACGCCGCTAGCACAAAGACCAAAATCTTGTAATAGGTCACGTTGATACCGATGGATTCCGCGGCAATCCGGTTCTCCCGGATGGAGCAGATCGCCCGGCCGTGACGGGATTTGACCAGGTTCACGATCACCAAAATGGTGATAACGATCGCAATGTACACGATAGTGTAGTTGGAGTATTTGGGGATGTTTTTCAGGCCTGCAGCACCGCCAGTAAAGTCCAGGTTGACGATGACAGACCGGATGATCTCGCCAAAGGCCAGGGTGACGATAGCCAAATAGTCGCCTTTGAGACGCAGCACCGGCACGCCGATGATAACGCCGAACACAGCCGCCGCCAACCCGCCGACAATGAGGGCGATAAACAGATTGAGCAGTGAGGGCAGTCCAGGCATCGACATGCTGACAAGGCAGCCAGCGTAAGCGCCCACCGCCATAAACCCGGCGTGGCCCAGGGTCAGCTCTCCCAAAAATCCGGTAGTGAGGTTTAACGACACCGCCAAAATTACGTTGATCCCGATGGGAACCAGCAAGCTCCTATACTGCCGGGACAGGATGTCCTGCTCCACCAGTAAAAAGATAAGTAGGTAACCGATGACAACGGCTAAAAGGGCAAAGAGGTTTTTCTTGTTGAAGATTTTTTTCATGCCGGCCACCTCCTACACTTTCTCAGTCCGGGACTTGCCCAGCAGACCGGCAGGACGGATGAGCAGCACCAGAATCAGCACGCCGAAGACGATGGCGTCCGACAGCTGGGAAGATATGTACGCCTTGGAAAGACTTTCGATTAATCCCAAAAGGATACCGCCCAGCATGGCGCCGGGAACATTCCCGATACCGCCCAGAACCGCTGCGATAAACGCCTTGATACCCGCCATAGAACCCATATACGGCCCGATAAAGCCGTAAGAGCATGCGTAGAGCACACCGGCGACAGTAGCGAGCCCGGAACCGATGGCAAAGGTCATCGAGATGGTCCTGTTGACGTTGACGCCCATCAACTCAGCGGCGGCACGGTCCTCCGACACGGCGAGCATAGCCTTACCTGCTTTGGTCTTGTTAATGAACAGAGTCAACGCAATCATGATAATGACGGTAGTGACAAGGGTGACGACTGCCTCACCGGAAATAGTAAGCGCACCGATTTTAATGGGATCGAGATGGATAATCGACTGAAAGGGAATCTGCTTGGAGCCGAAAATCAAAAGGCTCAAGCTCTGGAGTAGGTAGCTGACGCCGATGGCGGTGATCAAAACAGCCAAAGGAGACGCCCTTCTCAATGGTTTATAGGCCACCTTTTCGATGACAACACCCAACAAGGCGCAGACAAAAATGCCGAAAACAACTGCCACCATGGGAGGCCACCCCAAGTTGTTGATGGCGACGTAAACGGTGTAGGCACCCACCATGATAACATCGCCGTGGGCGAAGTTCAGCATCTTAGCGATGCCGTAAACCATAGTGTAGCCAAGTGCGATCAAAGCGTAGATGCTGCCCACGTTAAGGCCGTTGATCAGCTGGGATATCAGGTTCATTCTACCGCTCCTTTTTCAAGTTTTTCGTATCCTTTTTAAAAAGCCCGCCGGTTTTTTAATGGGCCCGGCAATCGGCCAATCACTTAAAAAATAGGCATCCTGCTATTTTTTAAACAATCGGACAAAGCTTTCTGCACAAAAATCTCATTTTACCATTTCTTCCACAGTCCATTTTCGTAAAAGAAGGACCACAAAAACAGTTTTCCCATCCGGGAAAACGAGAAATCCTTATGTAAAAAAAGGGGACGGAAGGCCACAAAATTGGGTAAACAAAAGCTTTGGAAACCCTCCGCCCATTTCTAAAAGTACAGAAAGTTATACGACGAAAAGGAGACAGATGTCTCCTTTTCGATTCACTGCTATGAAAGAAATTTTACGGGGCTATTACTCTGTTGTTTTAACCTCGTATTCGCCGTTGACGATTTCAACTACCTTAGCGGCCTTGTTGGGCTCACCGGATTCGTCAAAGGTCATGTCGCCGGTCAAACCGCTGACGCTGATCTCGGTCATGGCGTCGATAATTGCTTGAGGCTCAGTGGATCCGGCCTTTTCGATGGCAGCCTTGATGACGTACACGCCGTCATAGGCGTCGGCCGCAAACTGGTCGGGAACCGCGTTGTACTTTTCCTGGTAGGCTTTTACAAAGTTCTGGACATTTTCAGCGGGGTCGTTGGCTGCAAAGGGGGTTAAGAAGATAGCGCCCTCTACCACAGAAGCGTCTTCCAGCTGGCCCAAAACACCGTCCCAGCCGTCGCCGCCCAAGTAGGGGATATCCAAGCCCATTCTGTCCGCCTGGCCCACGATAAAGGCCACATCCTGGTAATAGATGGGCAGGAACAAAACATCGGCGCCAGAGGAGCTCACCGAGGTAAGCTGGGTGTTGAAGTCCACGTCGCCCTTGGTAAAGGACTCGTTGGCGACAATGGTGCCGCCTTTTGCTTCAAATTCTTCGATAAAGGCCTCGGCCATACCGGTACTGTAGTCATTGGAAACGTCGTAAATAACAGCGGCGTTTTGATAGCCCAGGGTGTCGATAGCGTAATCCGCCATGGTCACGCCCTGCAGGGGGTCTGTAAAGCAGATGCGGAAGCAGTTATCGTACTGGGTGCATTCAATCGCGGAGCCGGAGGGGGTGAGCTGTAAAATACCGTCCTCATGAGTCAAATCGGTCAAAGCGATGGTGGGGCCACTGGTGGTAGCGCCCAAGAGTGCCTGGATGCCGTTGTCCATTAATTTGTTGTAAGCGCTCATTGCGGTTTCTGCATCGGACTCGTCATCCTGGAAGAAAAGTTCGATCTGCTGGCCCAATACGCCGCCGGCAGCGTTGATTTCGTCCACGGCAATCTGTGCACCCTGATTGACCGAAATACCGTAAGAAGCGTTGGCGCCGGTCAGAGGGCCCATACCGCCCAGCTTGAAGGTCTCCGCCGAAGCAGTGGAACCACTGCCGCTATCGGAAGAGCCGTCAGGAGTGCTGGAACCGTTATCTCCGCCAGCGCAACCGCTGAGAGCAGTGGCCAGCATGGCGGAAGCCAAGCCAAGGCTCAACACTTTTTTGAGAAATTGATTCATGGTGTTATCCTCCTTTTATTGATATCCAAAAGGCAGGCAAAAACATTCCCAGGCTTTTGGATACAGGTGCAAGACATCGACATATTTCTGAAATAATACGTCACAATTCTTTCATATATCATACATGAATCTGGGCCATTTGTCAACGTTGCATTTCCACATTTTATGCCTGTTTTTTACAATATCCTAATAATCTTTTGAATAATCATACAAAAGTTTAATGAAAAATCTGCCGTTTCACAGCATCAAAGCGCTCAAAACCAGCTCGCCCCAATGCAGAAAAATATTTCGCGGCTGCAAAATCTGTCGCAGAACACACCTTATACTTGTCCTGGATACAATAATCTCATTTTTGGGTTTTTTGAGGTAGAAACTAGCCTCCCCTGTGTCAAAATTCCTTTAAAACGAATACTATGGCAGTAATACTGAATCATGCTTGGAGGGATTAATATGAACGATGAGTCAAACATCCTGGACTTCTTTCTAGGAAGCAACACACCGGAAGGTTTTGTTTCTCTATTTGATGAAATTACCGGATTATATAAAGACTATGTGAGCTATGTCATCAAAGGAGGGCCCGGAACCGGAAAATCCACCCTGATGAAAAAATGCGCCGTTGAAGCGAGCTTTTTTGAACCCTACTTAGAACGCATCCACTGTTCCTCCGATCCCAATTCCCTAGATGCCGTCATCTTGCCCAAAGCGAAAGTCACCATAGCTGACGGGACCCCACCGCATGTCATCGAACCGCAGTATCCCGGTGCTTATGAATCGGTGGTCAATTTCTGCGACTGCTGGGATGAAAAGAATTTACAACAAAACAGGGAGTCGGTTATAGATCTCTCCCAAAAGGTCTCCGCCTGCCATCGGCAATGCGTCGGACTTTTAAAGGCAGCTCATTCCCTGCTACAGGATAACTTTCTTTTGGCAATGGCCTGCACCGACGGGGTCAAAGTAGCCAAAGCTGCCGGAAACATTTTAGAACGGGAGTGCAAACGCCGCCGTGGCCTGCTTCCCAAAGAACACAAGCGTTTTTTGAGTGCGATTACACCTAAAGGGCTTCTCTGCTGCACCGATACCATCAATCGCCTCTGCGACAGAGTATATGTCCTCAAGGATTTCTATGGTGCCTCCAGCGCCCTCTTCATGGAAGAACTCCGCGTTCAGCTTTTGCAGCGCGGCTTTGAAATCTACACCTGCCTTTGCCCCATGAATGCCCATCAGAAAATTGACCACATCTTCGTCCCCGAACTGAAGCTGGGGTTCGTCACTGCAACCCCATTCTTCCCATTGGAAAAGACTCTAGACGCTTACCGGGTCATCCATTTCACCCGCTTCACTGACATGGAAACCCTCAAAAAGAAAAAACAGCGAATGCGCTTCAATCAGAGGATGGCAGCAGAGCTTCTGGAGGAATCAGTCCGTTCCCTCCAAAAGGCCAAATCTATCCACGACGCATTGGAGCAGGTCTACGGCCATGCCATGGACTACAAAAAGATCAACGACAAAGCACAGGCGGTGCTGTATGCTATTCAAACGCGGTATCCACAAGGAAACTGAGTGCAGGCAATGGAATTTGACCGCCGGGTTGACGTACCTGTAAACAATTGATTTACATGGGTCAGTACCTATCGATTCATCTCCAGCGATCTTAAGGTTTGCCGTCCCATTGCGATTGATGGCAACGCAAAAAGAACTGTCTTCTTTAACCTACTGCCGTCCCACCTATCTATGACAAACATAAAGGGCCTTTGGGTTTTCACCCAAAGGCCCTCAATTTTCTTTTAGCGATGAAACAAAGCTTTCAAAGATATCCATCGCCTGCTTTTTCCGGTTGACATCAAGGGAATCCAGCTTTCTTAAGATATCATTGCTCTTGGCTTCATAACCGACGACCAGGCTGTCTTGCAAAACATCGTCGGCGGATGCAGCTAAAGTGTTTAGAATTCGGATAAAAGTATCGAGCTTAGGGGTTTTATCCCCCCGCTCAATATCAGCAAGATATCTAGCACTGATACCTATCCTTTCCGAACACTCCTCTAAGCTCCAGCCGTATTTTACCCGATAAAACTTGAGTTTCCTTCCAAGACCTTTGGCGCCCACCGGCCATCACCCTTATCTATGGTTATTCTCTACTGATAGCATACAGGATTTTTTTTAATCATTGTATGCTCTATTGGTAGAAAATTCCCTGAATAGATGGTTGTATTTAGAAAAAATGTGTGCCAACATTTTAATGACAACAATCCTAAAAAAGGACATAGATGACGCAAACAGTATTTTATGCTATGCACAATAAATTTAATTGAACTTTACAACATCCAGTGGATTGATAAGAAATGAATTGATTCCAGTACAAAATATAACAAAAATCCGGTATTCTTTCCGTTTTTCCTTCCCCTGGTTACAAAATAATCGGAAAATGGACTGAGTCTCTGCGACAATCTTTGCGCGACTGATTTCCTATAATATGAACTGTTGAACCATCTTTTTAGAGAGACCGAATCTGGGCAATTGGAAAAGAGCAAAAGATGGTCGCGGCAGCGTCACAACTGCCGGAAGGACATAAAAAGAAAGGTCGTTGCAGCATGAAAATTCCTTCTCTGGCGGCAGCCAAACAAAAATTTTTGGACGAATCGTTTGTTCAGGGCGCAAAGTACGGGTTTACCGGTATTTTTGCCTTTCTCGCATCCAATGTAAAACTGCTGGGGAGCCTGTCCCCCTTCGGCATCGCCCTGTCGATGGCCCTTCCCGCTCAGTTTTCAGTGGCATCGATCCTAGGGGCGCTGGCCGGATACAGCTTATTTGGAAATTTTGCTGAAAACCTCCCCTATTTGATCGCCCTGTTAGCGGTTATGGGACTCAAATTTGCCATCGCGGGCATTCCCCGGCTCAGAGGCAATCCCGCCGTCTTATGCACCGCCTCTGCCGCCATGTTAGCGGTCTGCCTCATCATCCGCAACGCCTTGTTCGACAAAGGGACCATTGATCTTATTTTTTGTCTATGTGAAAGCGTGTTGGGAGGAGCGCTGACCTACTTTGCATTCCACGCTTCAAAAATCGTTCTAGGCCGGAAGAAAATTGCCGAAGGTGGCCTCATTGAACGGGCGAGCCTCGCTGTCGTAGTGCTGGTAGGGCTTTTGGGCACCTGTCAAATCGAGTTTTTTGTCTTTAACTTAGGTAGAATTTTGGCAGCCCTCTCCTTGCTTATCATCTCTAACCGGCGGGGAGCCACAGCAGGAGCAGTCTGCGGACTGGCCACGGCAGCAGTGCTAGCCCTGTATTCGCCGGAATTTGCAATAAGCGGCGGCATCTTTGCCCTGGCGGCCATGATGTCAGGGTATTTTGCCATTTTCGGAAAGCTCACCCAGACCGCCTTCTTCATCCTAATCCATACCATCGGCATCCTCATTGTAGGAGCCGATACCGCCGCCATCACCAGCGCTTTCGACCTGTTGCTGGCCTCGGCCCTCTTTATGGCCATGCCTCAGAAGCTGCTGCAAAAAATCCCCGCTCCAGTGGACGCAAACCACAGCAAAACTATGCAAGAAACCGGGCGCACCTCGATGAAGCTCCGGTTTGCATCCAAAACATTGGACGACATGCAGCAGGCTGTCGAAGCGGTGTCTGAAAAACTCCGAGAAACCGGCGTCAACGACATCTCCGCAGTTTACGACAGGACAGTGGATCAGGTCTGCCGCCGATGCGGCCTTAAAATGTTCTGTTGGGAAACCACCTACAGCCAAACCATGGACGCCTTTTTGAAATTCACTCCCATTCTTAAGGAAAATGGAAAGGTCACCAAAGAGGATTTAGCTGCCCATTTCACCACCCAGTGCGCCAAGTCAGAGGAAATTCTCCGCACTGTCAACAGTTATTACCACGAGTACCTATCCAAGGGAAACGCCGCTCGCAAGGTGTTAGAGGCAAAACAGGTAGCCACCGAACAGTTTGAAGGCATCGCGGACATGTTAGAGGAAATGAGCGAGGAAATTTCAGAGGTAACCCTGTTAAACCCCAAGCTCACCCAAAAGGCGCGAGACATCCTCATTGAAGCCGGCGAGCGGCCCGAGGAAGTGTATTGTATCCTAGACCAATACGACCGGATGCGGGTGGAGATCTACCAGCAGAACCCCCTGAAGGTGGATGCGCGGATTATCACCGAACAGCTCAGTGAGGCACTGGACCGGCAGTTTGACTTCCCCAGCGTGGTCACAGTGGACGATATGACCAAGATTTCCTTTTTCGAACAGGCCCAGTACACCCTCCAGTTTGGGGTAAGCCAGCTCAATTCCGGCAACAACAAGGTTTCCGGCGATTGCTATGAATACTTCACCGACAGTAGGGGATTTGCCCACCTGATCTTAAGCGACGGCATGGGAAATGGCGGCAGGGCCGCTATCGACTCCATTATGACCTGTAATTTTGTGCTTAAACTTTTAAAAGCCGGATTTGGCTTCGACGCCGCCCTCAAGCTCATCAACAGCGCGCTACTGGTTAAGGCGGGGGACGAGTCCCTGGCTACCCTGGACATCGGCTGCATCGACCTGTATACCGGCAATGCGGAGTTTTTAAAAGCGGGAGCCGCCTGTTCCTTTATCGCCAGAAACGGCAAAACTGTCATGGTGGACGGCAGTTCTCTCCCCATGGGAATTTTGCAGGGAATCTCCTATGATAAGCGGCAAATCAAGCTCCAAGACGGGGATCTGATCGTCATGGTCACCGATGGCGCCATCTCCATCACCCCCGAATGGCTTCAGGAGGAAATCAACATGCTTTCCGGCTCCCCTCCGCGAGAAATCGCCACAAAGCTAGCCTCTCTGGCCCGACACAGGGGCGACGTCCCCGGCGATGACATCACCGTTTTAGCCGCCCGGATGGTGCGGGTCAATTGACTGAAGAGGTTATTGCGAAAAGGTCAATCTAGAAAATGATCTATCAATATTGCAGGGGCCGACGTCTATGTTGGCCCCCGCAATATTGATTAAGCAACGAAAAAACACCAGAAGATAATCTTCCGGTGTTTTTTGCTTTTTATTTTTATTCCACCGAGGTGGCCGGAGGCGCTCGATTCACATAAACTTCAATGGTTCCGCCAGTCTGGGTGTTGTATTTGCTCCCCACCATGTGATCAGTCCCCACTACATACCCTTCTGGATAGGAACTGTCCCAACGGTAGAGAATAGTGTATTTGATTCCCAGCGCATCCAGCTCAGCTGTGTACTCCGCCTGGGTCTTCTTCTCATAAGAGGGGATGGTCACACTGGCAGAGCCCTTGCTTACCCTGAACTTGATGGACATGGTCTTTTCAAACTCAGTTCCCGCCGTCACGCTCTGATAAGTAATCACCCCTTCGGGATACTGCTCGTCGTAAACGTATTCCGGCGGGTCGAAGATATAAAGCTTCTGGTTATCGGAATTACCGGTCACTGTCTTGTAGTCCTGCCCCACAAAGTTTGCCACTTTGTGCAACTCTACACTTTCCGAAGATTCTGAGCTCTCGCTTACACTTTCCGAAGAACTGCTGTCCTCCGAAGATTCAGACGAACTGCGGGACTCTGATTCACTATGGAAGAAGTCGTTTTCCGAAAGGGAATCCACAATGGAAGTAGTGTCCTCTTCCGGTTGAGCTTGCCGGTTCTTTCCGAACAAAAACCAAAAGGTAAAAATCAGGATGACCAGCAAGATGGGCAACGTAATACCCATACTCCAGAGGATCAGTCGCTTGTTGCTACCGTCTTTCTCCTCTTTTTTCCCTTTATCCCGTTCGGATTCCACCGGAATCCGAGGTAAAGTAGAGGAGGATTGTCTGGAAAGAGGTACCTGTGCCCGCATAGACACGGTGGGTGCATCATTGCTGACAGTGCCTTTGGGAAAGGGCCCGCCGATTTTGGCCAGCAATTCCTCAATATTCTGAATGCGCTCAGTGGTAGACAAAGAAAGTCCCTGCATAATCGCCTGGGAAATCCGCGGCGGCACCGTTTCGTTCCGTTCACGCGGAGGCGTCAGCGGCCGGGAATTGGATCGGATTAGTGCCTCCGGAGGCGCTTGTGCCGTCACACAGGTGTAAAGCAGCGCACAGACGGCGTACACGTCGGTCCACGGGCCGTGAGGGCTGACGGTGGAATACTGCTCCGGCGCAGAAAAACCGGGAAACAGCTCGGCAACCAACTCAGTGCGGGCGGCGCGGACGGCGCTGATAGAAAAGCCGTCCAACTTGACGATCCTGCTGCGGCTTAAAATCACGCTGTCGGTGCTAATGCCGCGGTGGATGAGGCCCTCCTCGTGGACAATGGCCAATGTCTTGACCAGGGGCATAAGCAGGTCGGATGTCTCGGTCCAGGTGAGCATCACGTCGCGTTTTTCAAGATAGGTTTTGAGGGTGATCCCCTCCACAAATTCCAAAATCGAGTAAACGGTGTTGTTTTGGTAGCAGATGGCCAGCACCTGAGTAATGCAGGTAAGGGTCCGCATACGGGAGAGCTTTTCCGCGATTTCGATGAAATCGCTCATGTACGCTTTAAACTGAATCTGACGGCCGCTGTTGACGGAAACCGATTTCCCGTCTTCGCCGCGAGTCACTAACGTATCGGGAAAATACTCGTGAACTTTGACCTTCCGCTCGCCAATGACGTCATAGCCGATATATGTGACGCTCTCGCCGTTGTAGGACAGCACCTTGCCGACAATATAGCGGTTGTTGACCACAGTGCGGGGAGCCAAATAGGACGGAAAGCGAGGAGCCTCGTCCGAATATCCGCAAAACGGGCAAACCTCTTCTTCCCCTTTGTCTCTCATGCACCCCATGCACAAATTCTCATTCAAGCCCGTCACCTCCTAGTTACCGCAATTTAGCGGATGAAGACCGCTGCCTACAGATGCGAAACGCCCAGAATCACCCTTTTGGGCAGCGCCTTTTTGTGAAGCCATCATGAAATTGTCTTACGCTGCCGGAGCGCTGGCTCCGAATCAAAACCATTCGGTGGGAATAAAAGTTTCAAATCCCGCTGGAATGGTGGTTTTCCCTTTTTCATTATGTTATATTATAATGAATTCCGCTGACAATGTCAACGGAATTCATTTTTGGGTTTCATAGGTTTGAATAGGAGGTGCTGTCCCTGAAAAACCGGCGCCAGATTCCTCTAAAAACGCCCAAATTATTTCAGAAGGATACGACCTGCCCGCAACAATCAATATATGCCGTTTTTCCTGCCATTATGCTGGATTTTTGCTGCGGTTACGGTGTTTTGCATCAATGTGGCAATCGTCATGGGACCGACGCCACCGGGGACGGGAGTGATGTAACCAGCAATATCCTTCACCGCTTCGAAATCCACATCGCCGCAGAGCTTGCCGTTCTCGTCCCGGTTCATGCCCACGTCGATGACCACCGCTCCCTCCTTGACCATATCGGCGGTAACGAATTTCGCTTTGCCGACAGCAGCCACCAAAATATCGGCGTTTTTGCAAATTTCCTTGAGATTTCTCGTCTTGGAATGGCAGATAGTCACAGTGCCGTTGCGGTGCAGAAGCAGCATGGCCATAGGTTTGCCTACGATATTGCTACGGCCAATCACGACACAGTTTTTGCCGGTAATGTCTACGCCAGTAGAGTCGATGAGCTCCATACAGCCGGAGGGGGTACAGGGTAAAAAGTCAAAATCTCCGATCATGATTTTCCCAACATTGACAGCGTGAAAAGCGTCCACATCCTTTTGAGGGGAGATGGCGGCGATGACCTTGTGATCGTCGATCTGCTTGGGCACTGGAAGCTGTACCAAAATACCGTTGACCTTGGGATCCCCATTGAGTTTTTCCACCAAGGCGAGCAGTTCCTCTTCGGTGGTCTCCTCGGGCAGCGCGTACTCATAAGACTCAATGCCGCAGCGGGCGCAGGCCTTCTTTTTATTGTTAACATAGACTCTGGAGGCCGGATCCTGCCCCACGATGACCACTGCCAGACCGACTGTCACCCCTTGTTTCTTGAGGGCAGCCACCTGATCGCTGACCCGCTCCTTGACTTTTTCTGAAATCTGTTTTCCGTCAATCAGATTACTCATCGATTTTATCCTCCTCTGTTTCCCCTATAACGTCTGTATCATCGGCCGATGCCTCGGTGGGTTCAACATCCGATTCCTGAAAAGTTTCCTCCCCTATTTGAGAATCATCTGTTTGAGGGCTCTCCATTAAAGGCTCCTCTGCCGGTGCCGTCGACTCCTCCATAATAGAGTCGTCTACCGTGTTCTCTTCTGTCAGAGCCGCGTCTCCTTTTTTCTTCTTATTCTTTTTCTTGGCCTGCTTTTCCTCATAGGCCGCTACTTCCTGTTGATAGGCTTCGGTGGTGACGTAGAGCTTTAGATAATTTTCGTCGTGGGCCCGCTTAATCTTGGAACGCACAACGAGCCAAATAATCACTGCGGCAGCGGCCAAAACAAAGGCCAGGAGTTGGGAGACCCGGATGCTTCCTAAAAGCAAGCTGTCGGTCCGCAGCCCTTCAATAACGCCGCGACCAATTCCGTACCAGGCGGTATACATTAAAAACAGTTCGCCGTCAAATTTTCGATGTTTGCTATACAAAAACAGCAGCAAAAATCCTAATGCACACCAAAGGGATTCATAAAGAAAGCAAGGGTGGACAGGCGCCAGAGGATCTACCGTGACACCCAGTTTGTTGAGCGCCTCCACGTTGGCGGAATTGCTGAGATAGGAGGTAATCCGCTCGCCAGTCATTCCCCAAGGAAGGTCAGTATTGGAGCCGAAAGCCTCCACGTTTACAAAGTTCCCCCATCGGCCGATGGCCTGTCCGATTAGGAAACCCATGCAGGCCACGTCCAAAACTGGGAGCAGTTTCATCTTACGGAGCTTAACGATGAGCGCACCCACCAAAATCGCCCCGATAAGGCCGCCGTAGATGGCCATACCGCCTTCCCAAGTCTTAAAGATGGAACTCAAATCATCTTTAAAGCTGTCCCAGCTGAAGACGACGTAGTAAAGTCGCGCACCCACGATTCCGCCCACGACGCCGCCCAGCGTTACATCGATGAGTTTGTCAGGGATGATTCCGAATTTCTTGCACTGGCTCATGGCAAAGGCAATGGCCAAAAGGATGCCCAGGGTAATCAGGATTCCGTACCAGGTAACCGTCAGGTTTCCGATCTGAAACGCTACCCGGTTAAGATTGAAGGTGAGGCCGAGGCCGGGGAATTCAACTGTACTCAATTGCTTCACGTCCTATTCATAAAAATTTTGTCATAAAATTATTTGCCATTTGGATAAACGATTGAAAGGGATTGGCAAACCTCATCAAAATCGGAGGCGAGCCGCTTTTCTACACCGGCAAGAGTAGTGCCGGCGATAACATCTATCATGTCGAATAGTCCAACTCCCATCATCTCATAAGAGAGCATGGCGGTAGCGGTGTTCTCCGCATCGTTGATACCTTTTAATGCCTTACCATACAAGGCGTTGCGACAGGAAAGAAAATCCTCCTCTGAAAGCCCGGATTTCCTTTTCTCGGCGATCATTTTATTGAAAGCCGTTAACACCGCTTTGGGGTCTTTAGACTCTCCTCCCAGCATGGTAGCCAAAAATCCTCGACCACCAAACACCTCAGTACCGAAGTTCGCGTTTAAAAGTCCTTGCCGGTACATGTCGTTGTAAAAGTCGGAAGTAGGCCCTGCCAAGACATCCAAGAGAATCTCCAGCTCAATTTGCTGCTTGAGTCCTTCCATAGTCCCATCTTCGGGCTTTACCTTGTAGCCAAAATAAAACAGGGGGATCGCCACGTCTAAATGCTGAACCACTTCTTTTTTGTTCGCTTTCCTCGGCTCATCGTAGCCCTTTCGCTGGATGGAGACCGGGTTGGACTCTTTAAGGCCCTCTACGATAATTTTCTCTGCTATTTCCGGGTCAAAATTGCCCGCCACGGCGATCACCATGTTGGAGAGGTTATAGAAGGTGTGGTAGCAACGATAGAGCAAATCTGCATCGATTTTCGCAATGCTCTCCACCGTTCCGGCGATGTCCACCTTAACCGAGTTGTTTACATAGAGTCCCTCTAGGAGGTTAAACATCACCCGCCAGCTGGGGAGGTCCTCGTACATCCTAATCTCCTGCCCGATGATCCCCTGCTCTTTCTCCACCGTCTGCTGGGTGAAATAAGGGGTCTGGACAAAGGTGACGAGGGCTTTTAGAGACTCCTCAAACTTGTCGGAGCAGGAAAAGAGGTAACAGGTTTTGTCAAAAGAGGTAAAGGCGTTTGCCTCGGCGCCGGTTTTGGCAAAGAGGGTGAAGGCGTCACCGTCCTCGCTTTCAAAGAGCTTGTGCTCGAGAAAATGGGCGATGCCGTCGGGCACGGTGACAAAATCCGGGTCGTTCCCGATTTTAAAACAGTTGTCCACCGAACCGTATTTGGTGCCAAATAGGGCATAGGCGGTTTGAAAGCCCTTCATAGGATAGAGCAAAATGATAAGCCCCGACTCGTGTTCTAGTCGGATATACCTCTCATGGATGCGGGGACTTTGAACCACAGTCTTTTTCATCAGCAATTCCTTCCTTTCTCCCGTTATCACTTCACGTTTTCACCGGTCAGCAAATAAACGGTGTGCAGGCGGATATGCTTGGCCGCCTCGATGATTTCATCCTTTTGGACTCTGGCGATGGCTTGGCTCTGCTCTTCCGGGCTGCCCGTAAGGCCCAAAACCGTTTGAGTCAAGTAATACAACTCTAAAGAGTAGGCACTTTCGCCCATAGAGCGAAAACTGTTTTGCAGGCTTAAAGAGGCAAACTCCATGTCAGTTTCGGTAAATTCCCCGCTGCGAACCGCATCCAACTGCTCCAAAATTGCCTTTTTGGCCTCATCTATCTTGTCGTGCTCCACACCGCTGTCGATCAGCATGATGCCCTTGGTGCGGTCAAACCGGGCAGCGCAGTAGTAGCAAAGGCTCTTTTTCTCCCGGACGTTTAAGAAAAGCTTGGAAGTGGGGGTGCCTCCCAAAATGGCTACGGCCATCCGCATAGGGTTTAAGAGTGGGCTGTCGGGCGTAACGTCCGTCTTAAAACCGAAACAAAGCTTAGACTGGGTGACGTTAAACCGTTCAGTGACGTTTTTGACCTTCCCAGAACCGATTTGGATATCCGTCTCGGGCAGTGCTACAGGATGACGATTCAGAGGGGCAAAAGCTCTCTTGCAGACCTCCTTGGCGCAGGCGGGGTCTCCCATGCCCACGTGGAGAATTTCCACTGTGGCCTCATCGATAATGCGGTGATAAGCGTCGACGGACTCATTTAACGTGATGGCTTTCGCCCCTTCCACCATTCCAAACCGGTCTGTCCCAAAAGCCTCTCCCTCAAACATGAGGGAGATTGTTTTCATCATGGCATAGCGGCGCTTATCGTTGATTTCCGCCTCGATGGTGTCGATGAGGTACTGCCGTTGGAGGGCAAATGTCTTTTCATCGAAGAGCCCGTCCTTCATAGCCGGACGCAAAAGCATCCCCATGAGGACTTTGGCGCTCTCCTCCAATAGGGCTTCACCGTTTAAAGCATAGCTGTCGTCAATGGCGGAGACCATCAGCGTCAAAACAGCTCTATCCCCAATTTTGGAGATGGAACTTCCCGCAGAAGCGCCGTACATAAAATTGAGCTTTTTGGAAAATTCCTGAAAAGTGGGATAGTCTTCGTATCCCCTTTCCAAAATCATGGGGACCAAGGCGTTTGCCGTCATCGTTTCCTTTTTGAGCGGCAAAATGAGGTTAACAGCCAGAAGATTGGTTTTGTACCGCTCGTCCCGCACGCTCCCAAAGTACACCTGATCGCCAATGGGTTCCCGCAAAAACGTTTCCTTCATGTAAAGAATCATATCCTTTCAAAGGCTTCTTTAAAAAGCCAAACAATATGCCAAAATTGCCATTTCCCTGAGAAGTTATTTACCACATCCGCAAACCCCACAGAAATTTGTAAGAGGGCACACTCCGTCGTAATCCCGCTCAGCAGGAGTGGATAATGGAAAAACATTCCCACTCAATTCCGAGTCAGAGGAATAAAAGCGCTTCTTAGTGCTTTTCAAACAGCAAAGCTGTTTGCTTGTGAGGTTATTATACCATAATATGGAGGAAAAATTAAGAAAATTTCCTGAATATTTACGACCGGGAAATTTTAGAATACTGACAGGGTGTTATACTGAGGATTCTATGAAAAGCACAAACCTTAAAATATCAGCTTTCTCCTTTTGAATTCTATGGATTATCTTCCCAAAAGGTTGACGGACTAAGGAAAAACAACTATACTGGACAATGAAAAAAGAAATACCATCGCGGAAACAGGAGGTATCCCTATGGCAGTATTGGTAACAGGCGGAGCCGGGTATATCGGTTCCCACACCTGCGTAGAACTTTTAAATCAGGGCGAAGAAATCGTCATCGTCGACAACTTTGTAAATTCGAAACCGGAAGCATTAAACCGTATCCGTGAAATCACCGGAAAAGACTTCAAATTCTACGAAGTGGATTTATTGGACAAAGATAGCCTGGAAAAAGTGTTCCAGCAAAACAAAATCGACGCCGTCATCCACTTTGCTGGTCTGAAAGCAGTTGGAGAAAGCGTTGCAAAGCCCCTCCTTTATTATCACAACAACATCACCGGTACTCTGATTCTCTGCGAACTGATGGAGCAATACGGCGTCAAAAGGCTGGTGTTCAGTTCTTCTGCCACCGTTTATGGCGCACCTAAGTCCGTACCCATCCGGGAGGATTTTCCTCTGTCCACCACCAATCCCTACGGCTCCACCAAGCTGATGATCGAGGGAATTCTTCGGGATCTGTACGTGGCAGACGACGGCTGGTCGATCGCCCTGCTGCGGTATTTTAACCCCATCGGCGCCCACAAGAGCGGTCTCATCGGCGAAGACCCCAATGGCATCCCCAATAACCTGCTGCCCTACATCGCCCAGGTGGCCTCCGGAAAGCTGGAGTGCCTGTCAGTCTATGGCAACGACTACGACACAGTGGATGGAACCGGTGTCCGCGACTATATCCATGTGGTCGATTTGGCTCTGGGCCACCTAAAAGCATTGGAAAAAGTCCGTAAGGACAAAGGTGTGGACGCCTATAACCTGGGAACCGGAACCGGATATTCGGTACTCCAGATGGTGGCTGCATTTGAAAAAGCCAGCGGCAAAAAAGTAAGCTACAAAATTGCCCCTCGCCGTCCCGGTGACATCGCTGAGTGTTATGCCGATCCTACTAAGGCAAAAGAAGTTTTAGGCTGGCAGGCGACCAGAGGAGTCGAAGAGATGTGCAAAGACTCCTGGAACTTTACCGTGAAAAATCCAAACGGGCTATAAAGGTTACTGGTTATTATCATATAAAAGCCTTCAGCATGAAGCGTTGAAGAGATTTAGCAAAAACAAATATTAAGTAAAAATCCCTCTGTATAGGCAAGAAACCTATACAGGGGGATTTTTCATAATAAAGAGAAAATACAGACATGCACAAATGCTTAATATAAAAAAGGCGATACCGGCAGAGCAGTATTTCAGTTCTACAGAAACCATAGGTTTTTTAGAAACGAAAGATATACATTGCCGCAATAACGGCCGTAATCAAGCAAAGACAGGAGTGGCGCCGCTATTGCTGCGCCACTCCTCTTAAAACTTTTGAATTGTTGCACATGACTTTGTGTAATATTTGTACGTTTTAGGCCTGGTGTCACCGACCGGTAGGAGATTTTTTGGAGGCTGTGGTTCATCGGAAAAAGCGATGCCCCTCTAGTTCAAACAGGTAATCCAAATCGTTTTCAAACCAGGACGCCGTACTCTGGGATGTCCACCGAGGAGCATAAAAGTAGAGGGCACCCTGGGATAAATCCTCACATTGACCGTTTAACACCTCCCAAACCGCCTGTTTGGTGTCCTCGTCGGGCGGATAGGTCCTATTGTAGTAGTTTTGAGCTGATGTGAACTGCCCCTTTTGGAACAGTACTCCTTCGATGGTGTCGGGAAAAGCATCGGACTTAACCCGGTTGACAATGACGTTTGCGATAATGCGTTTGTGCTTGAGAGATGCGCCCCGCACCTCCTGCTGGATAATATACTCCATCATGGTTACTTCCTCGGAAGTGAAGGAGCAGGTCTGTCGCGCTTTTGCTTTTTCCGCCTCCTCTTTTGCCCGTTCCTCCGCTTGTTTTTTCAAAACCTCTGACGCCTTTTTTACCTCGGTGCGGAGATGGTATAACTCGGATACCGGCGTATCCAACAAAATGGGCTGCTGGGTGGAAAATGCCTCTATAGGTGCGCTGTACCCCATTCCCGTCATCAGAACCGACGACAGAGTAACCGCAAAAATGGCAAGCGCAATTTTTGATTGATGCTTCATTGATAATCCTCCTGTTATTTGCAAGTCCGCGGCCTGTCCGCAAAGAAAAGATATGAAAAATGCTTGCAATTCATTCCAGATTTGTTCCTAGTTTTTTCCATGGCAGTATTTTGGGCTGAATTTTGGGTATTCATACAATCCCATTAAAATTTTTCTTTGTTTCCCATTTCATCGTCTGTTACATATTCCAGCGGGAACAACAAATACCAATATAAATAAGATTTATGGAGTAGCGTCATGAAAGTCTATCCACTGAAAATTCTAAAAATATCCGCTTCCTGCTGTATCGCAATTCTATTGGCGGATCTTCTGGGGCTTACAAGCAGCACCTCGGCGGGGATTATCACCCTGCTGAGCATCCAGGACACCAAAAAGGCCACCTTTCAAATCGCCGGGAAACGCCTTTTGGCCTTTGTCCCTGCCGTGCTTTTTTCCCTTTTGATTTTCTGGACGGTGGGTTTTCACGTCTTTAGCTTCGGAATATTTCTGTTCATTTTTATCCTTTTTTGTTATTTTGTAAATCTTCAAGAAGGGATTACCACCAACACCGTCCTCATCAGTCATGTATTCGCGGCCGGTTCCCTACATTACAGTTTGGTGCTAAACGAATTTATCCTACTTTTAATCGGCGTTGCAATCGGCGTTCTCGTCAATCTCTACATGCCGCAGATGACCAAGCAAATCCGCTTGGACCAACAGGATATCGATGGCTGTATGAAGTGTATCATCGGCCGACTTGGGGAAAAATTACAAGGGAAAGAAGTTGACTTGTCCCCGAATTTTCAAGCTCTGCAAATCCGTGTGGACGCCGCCCTGACTCGCTCATACGACAACGCCGACAACTATATCCGCACCGATATGCGCTACTATGTACGCTACTTCCAACTGCGGATGGGACAAATCGCCCTGCTCCAACGGATGGACGAAAGCATAAAAAAGCTCCACTACATCCCAGAGCAGGCAAACGCCCTGGCTCAATTTCTGCAAAAGGTTTCCGACTCCTTTCACGAATACAACAACGCCCTTTCCCTTCTTAAAACTTTCTTTCAAATGAGAGCTGGGTTTAAACACAGCCCCCTCCCCAAAAATAGGGAAGAATTTGAAGCCCGGGCGATTCTCGTGCAAATTGCCCACGACACCGAAAACCTATTGGTGCAGAAAAGGGATTTTGCCCTTTCCCTTTCAGAAGATGAAGTAAAACGTTTTTGGACAAAATAATTATTTTTTAAATTATATATTATATGATAAACCGCACACAACAAGGGCGGTTATCATTAGGTTAAATTTGGTCATCGATAAAAATAGTCTCGGAAACGCCTGTATTCCTTGAGTCGGCTGGCGGCTTTCTGTGCTCCTGCCGCCCCATTGCTGTATTCTTCGCCAAAGATTTTTTGGAGCAGAAGCATATTCTTTTGATCCAGCTCTCCGCTGGATAATTCATAGGCGTACGCCCGGTTGAAAATACCTGACCAATAAATTTTGTGATATTGAAATTTCTTTCCATTGGGGTCGTCGTTTAACCGGCTGAAATTCTTTAGCGCATTGACCACATCAATGTAAAAAAGCTGTTCTTTTCGATAAGACCGCAGCAAAAAGGGCCCGTCCTTGTACTTAAAAAAAGTCAAATTGCCACTGTGGAAGGGGCGATAATATCCTTGGGCATCCCGATATTCCCGCACTTCATACATCACTTGGGCAGGGAGCGATAGCATTTCATCCCGTCTTTTCAGATAAATCCCGTCTTTTTGATCCATAACATCTTCTTTTAAAATGCTGCAAATTTCTGGGTTCCCTACCCCAAACCAGCTCAGATAAACCATCATTTTCACCGATTGATACACCGAAACATCATCGATCCCCGTCAAATCCAGCATCATCTGAAATTCGTCCTTCAAATTTTGAAAGGTAGGAAAATACGATTGCTTATAAACTCCGGTCAAATCGGTATCCCCATAAGAAATATCTTTTAAAATAGTAAGAGGCGTTTGCATTCCCTGTTCTTCCGCCCACTGGAAAAAATCAGACACAAAGCTTTTGAGAACTGAAAAGCCGTTTGCCACCGTGTTGGTAAAGGCCAAAAACAACCTGAGGAAATCCTCCCGGTCAAACTGATACAGACTTTTTTTAAGCTCCAGTTCCACCGAACCGATTCGATTAAAGCGGCGGATATAAATAAGGAGCGATTTCTCCGACACACCGCCATATCGCGTAAGCAAAAAAGCCGCCTTATCCTTTCTATCCGGAACAGATCCCAATTTTTCCTCTACTATCTGTTTTTGCTGCATCCGAATCACCTCTAAGAGACAGTATAGTGAAAAAAACAGAGCTAGTCAACATTATTTGTTAAATTACGCATGCCAACTACCGGAAAAACAGCCGCAACCCATAGGCGGACAGCATTTTCCAAACCTTCCAGTACCGCTCATCTTCCACTTCTTCGCAGACAAAGGCATTCAAACGGCGCTTGGTTTCCAACCCATAAAGCCCCATACAAAACGGCTCCATCCCGTCAAGGGAAACGCTGTAATAAACCGTCGTTCTCTCGGAATACGCTACTTTACTTTTGTCGAGTGTTGTCCTTAGAAAGCCCTCGTACCTAATCTTTTGTCTTGCATCCATCTGGCCCAGCTTGCCTGGATCAATGAGGATCACTGCCTCTCCCCCCACTAAGAGGCTATTGTCCCAATCAAAATAACCCGGGACTGCTAGCGAATATGTATTAAATTCTATCAATTTACAGATGTTATCCATTTGCTGTGCAGGCCCCTTTCACTTGTCGAACAATTGTTCATAAAATTTTCATCAAATATTTGTTCGCAAAAGCTTGACAAAATATAATTTGTCTGATATGATTAATTCACAATCTTTTTTATGTGATTATACTATATCACAATTTTTATATTGTGTCAATACCCCGTGTTATACAATTTATATATTGTATTGAAAGGATTGGTCCCCAAATGGCATTCGGAGATAAATTGAAAAAAATCAGAGAGCAACAAAATTTGAGCCAGTTGGATGTGGCGAACGCCCTAGGCGTTTCTGACCGCACTGTCAGTGTCTGGGAGCGGAACCTGAAGATGCCAAACTTGGAATCTGCCATCCGGCTCTCTCACTTTTTAAATGTCTCCCTGGATCTGCTCATCGATGAGCAGGACGAATTCATTATGAAGTCGGAAGCAGCTTACGGCCCGCATGGCAAGAAACAGGCGGAACAGATTTTAAAACAGACCCAGGGGCTCTTTGCCGGCGGTGAACTGGATGAGGAGGACCGGGACGCTTTCTTCCGAGCCATGACTGACATTTATTTTGACGCCAAGGATCGGGCCAAAAAATACACGCCGAAAAAATACCGGGAAAAGTAGAGGGGTTTGTCTATGACAGATTACATCTTGGACACGGTGCACCGCCTTCAGAAAAAGCTTCACACCAGGGATCCTTTTGAGGCTGCCAAAATCCTGGGGATCCATGTATTGTACCGGAATTTGAACAACCTCAAAGGATTTTATACCCTCCGTTGCCGGGAACGTTACATCGTCATCAATGAAAGCCTCCCCCAGGGGGAGCGGAAAATCGTCTGTGCTCATGAACTGGGCCATGATCGCCTTCACCGGCACTTTGCTCAGTACACCCCTCTCCAGGATCTGATGATCTATGACATGACCTTAAAGCCGGAACGAGAAGCCAATATCTTTGCCACCGAATTTTTGCTCTCCGACAGCGATATCCTGGAAAATGCCGACAAAACGGTGGAGCAGCTTTCCAGCCTTTTTGGAGTGGACGAGCGTTACATTGACCTAAAGTTGCAATTGATGCAGAGGCACCTTCAATACACATCTTTCCTAATTTAACAAAAGCCGTCCAGAGGACGGTTTTTGGCTCCAATATAATTTAAAAAATAATTATTTAGGGGTGTATATTATGTTTTAGCTTACCAGCAGCACAAATCATGTAAAATAAGGTTGTTTCCCATATCGAAAAATCAGTAGCCCATGACTTTTGATTGGCCTGTTTGAAGCCTTCCATACCAGGCAAAAGAATCTTTTCTCACTGTTGCACATAGGTCAATCCAACATCAAGCACAAGATTCCACCGACAAAAGGCGGCTGTTTCCAAAGGACGGGGCCTTTCTCCAGCATGGCGGGAATATTTAAGCCTTTTTTCGGAAAAGCATTCGTTTTATGGAGGTATCAAACATGGCAAATTTTAAAAAAATCAACGACTTAAAACAGAGCGTTTTGACAAAAATTTTAGCTTCTCAGGTCATTACTTCCCTGCTAAATGGCGGCACTCCCCCCGCCGATTCCCAAACTCTTCTTTACCAATCTGTTTATCCATACCTTTTTGAACCGGAAGGCCCGGATTCTACTCCGGCGAGCTTTCTATGCTGCGATGTGACCTCTCCCCGCTCTGTCAACAAAACGGTGCTGGAAGTAAACGTCACTCTTTCGGTGTATGCCCACTTTAGCAAAATCCAGTTGACAGACGGTGATCTGATTGACAAGATCACCGAAGAAGCGGATCAGCTTTTACAAGGTATTGGCATCGGTGCCGGCAAGCTGGAGCCTATCTCCTACACATCATATGTGCCGGAAAAAAACTTCTTTGGAAAGATGCTCACCTATAAGACAACGATTTTAAACGGATAAACAGGTGATTTCATTGGAAAAAGTAAAAAGCCTTCTCGTCGCCCGCAGTGTCCCTGTCGCCGACTTTTTGTCGGTATACATTCCCACCGTCGGCGAAATCCTTTCCTCCGACGACCGGGAGTACTATCAAATGGTCACAACTTTAACCTCCACCCCTTACGACCTGATGGTACAGTTGGACGACATGGGAATCGACTACGAACAAATCACCGATTTCGAGCTGTTTATGCTGTTGTTCCAGAGCTTGCAAAACAAGGATTTGTCCCTGATTTTCCCAGGGCTCAACCCCACCCTGTTAAAGCCGGCGAAAAATAAGGAAAACGGCCAAGTCGTCCTGTGGGATTCCGTAACTGGAATCGTCATTGACGAACTGATCTACAACCAAATCTGCGACGCGCTGAGAAAGATACACTTCACCGAAAAGCCCAAATACAGGGCTGGCAACAAGGAAGCAAAAAAATTTTTGATCGAGCGCACACGCCTCAAACAAAAGCGGCAGGCCCAAAAGCCCTATCGCTCCTTTTTAGAAGACCTGGTGGTGGCCATGGTCAACACCGAGGAATTCAAATACAACTACCAGGAGACGCTGGACCTGACCATCTACCAGTTTAACGCCAGCGTGCGTCAGATCCAGCGAAAAATCAATTACAACCACGTCATGAGCGGCTGTTACTTCGGTACGGTTGACATAAAAAAGATTGACCAACGGGAGTTAAACTGGCTTACCCAAGAGTGAGCCAACTCACTAAAAGGTGGGCCAGTTTATCCCCAAAAACCAAAATTTTAGGAGGATATTTACCATGAGCAACATCAACACCGAAAGACTTTCCATCACAAGCGTAGAACTGATCCACGCATACAACAGCGCCGGCGAATGCGAGTTCATTCTGGACGAGGTCCAGAACGCCACCGT
Source organism: uncultured Oscillospiraceae bacterium (assembly GCA_904396495.1). Classification (GTDB taxonomy): domain Bacteria; phylum Bacillota; class Clostridia; order Oscillospirales; family Ruminococcaceae; genus Fumia. The sequence goes on along the minus strand of CAJFOJ010000028.1, from coordinate 3,326 downwards.
GTCCAACACCGAGGAAAAAGTTAACATCACCGGTAAAGGCGGCCGCGTACTGGGCTCTCTCAAGAAGAACAAGGCGGTCAAAGTCACCGGTTCCAACGGCCTTGTCTGCGGCGGCATGATGGCCGCTCAGACCGGCGGCGAAGTCACTCGCAGCGAGGATATGATCGTCCGCGCCACCGAAATTTTGACTGTTTCCGGCAACTCCGCCGCTTTGACTTGGGCCCCCGTTGACACCGACTCCGTCAAAGTTTACATCAAAAATGACGACGGCACTTTGGGCAAAGCGTTGCAGCCCGCCGCAGCGGATACCCCTACTACAGATGAATACAAGCTGTCCGATCAGACAATCACTGTAGCAGAAAACTCCAACATCACCGAGCTGGTCTGCTTCTACGACCGCGAAGTATCCGCCGCCAAGGTTTCCAGCGCCTCTGACTCCTACTCCAAGACCCTGCGAGTTTATATGGACTGCCTGGCTTCCGACCCTTGCGGCGACCTGTACCGCGTTCAGTTCGTCTTCCCCACAGCCGACTTCACCGGCAACTTTGACCTGGCCATCGGCGAAAACCCCGCTGTCCATTCCTTCGAGTTTGAGTCTGTCGCAGGCGGCTGCGGCGGCAGAGCGAACCTTTGGGACTTCATCATTTTCGTTGACGGCGAATAATTTTTAGGCCGCGAAAGGAAATGACAGCTAATGGCTGACAAAAAAATTCCCTGCAGGGTTTGCGGTAAGCTTTTTAAGCCCTGCCTCAGCTGCCAGGCGCAGCAGATGCGCTCCTGGCGAACCTACGCCTGCTCCCCCCAGTGCGGCCAGGAATACCTCCGCAGGAAGATGGAGCAGAAAAGCAACCCAAAACCTTAACAGTGTTTTGAACCTACAAAACCGATAACGGGGGAGGCGGAGAAACTTCTCCCCTTCCCCAATTTTTATCTTGAGACAGCAGCAAGGAGGCACAAAGCGGATGACCAAGGACCAGCAAAGGCGAAGCTGTGACGGCATCGTGTTTGACAGCATTCTGGAAATGCGGTTTTACCGCGACGTAATCCGGCCCAAGATGGCGAGCGGCGATATCATCACCTGTCAGCTGCAAAAGGAATACGTCCTGCAGCCCATGTTCACCTACAACGGAAAAGTGGTGCAGCCCATCACCTACGTGGCGGATTTTTATCTCGTCTACAAAGACGGCCGGGAGGAAGTAGTAGACACCAAAGGCTCCCCGTCCAGCACCGCCGTTCTCAAGCGGAAGCTTTTCTGGCTGCAGTACCCCGAAATCACCTACCGCTGGCTGTCCTACACACAAAAAACCGGATGGATCTCTTATGACGAGCTGAAAAAAATCCGCCGGCAAGACAAAAATCGACAAAGGAGACAAAATCACCATGAGCCAGAAAAAAACAGCGAAAAAAATTGGCGCCAACCGGTTTCAGGAAATCTATGAGCGCCAGAATCTCCCAGGGACGGTTAACTGCCGGTGTTGGGACGGAGAAGACGCCCCCGAAATCACCGTCAAAGTCCGCTTGAGCCTTCAGGAGGCCGTGGACTTTGTGGCGGAGGCCGTCTCTCAGTGCGTGGACGCCGAAGACGGCGCCTACCTCCCCATTTTGAAGGAATTCGCCATCAAGAGAAACCTCCTGCGCTACTACGCTTCCTTCAAGCTCCCCACCGACGCCCACAAACAGTACCGCCTCATCTACGGCACCGACCTCTGCCGCCGCGTCCTCAAGCTCATCGACATGGAGCAGTACGAGGAAATCCTCGCCGCTATCGACAGCGGCATCGCCTTCGAGCAGCAGAAAATCCTCTCCGGCGAGCGGGCGCAGCTTGCCCAGTTCATCCGGCAGATGGAGTCGATGAACGCCTACTTCGAGCAGACCTTTGGCGACGTGAATGTGCAAAATCTCGTGAAAAACCTGGGCGAAATCCAGGATATGGACGAGGAGAAACTGAAGGAAGTTCTAAAAAATTAGAAAAAGCCGCCCCTACGAGCGGCTTTTTTGAGCAGAATCAAACCCGATTCATCTTCCACTTTAAAAGAAACGGAGGAATAAGATGAATGACAATCAAATTATTAACGTAACAGCACAGTTGGACAGCGGGGAATCGGCGCGGCAGATCCGGTCTGCCCTGTCCGATATCCAAAAGAGCCTTTCCCCCATACAGGTGTCGGTCACAGTGGACACCAGCGGCGCCACAAAACAGCTTCAGGACATTCAAAAGCAGTTTGCCGCCGTCAGTGCCAGCGCAAACTCTGCGGCCGCTTCCCAGGATTCTTTTTTCAAAAAGACACAAGATACAGGCAAAAATATTTTGTCTGTAGTAGATGCGGCGGCAAAAATGAAAGCCGTTTTTCCTGATCTTTCTGGTATTTCGACAGAATATGCCCTTTTTCCCCAAGCGGCTTAGCAAGGGGGAGAATGTATGATTTTCAAATTGCTGGAACAGGCCAAAGCCCGCCCGCCAAAACAGAGCCGGAAACGGCAGATGGATATGGAGGGGAAACCCGGAAAAAAGGGGCGGGATGGCGCAGGGTGAAACAAAAGCGATGGTTTTTCCATCGTCCCAAACGCCGCAGTCCCCGGCTTGTGAGTTTGCCGGGGCAACGCCCAATCAGCAGCCAAGCCCCTGCCCCGCATTTTGCGGAATGGGGAAGGTTCAACGACTGTAAGGAAATCCCGGTGGGATTCCTCGGAAGTCCTGATGAATTTCCGCCGGTAAGAGACAGTCTGAACTGCGGGGAAAGCCCGCAGAGCCGCGCTCAACGGTAACCAGACCGTTTGAAGAAGCAGCGCGACCGCCGATTTTTTGTTGACAAACACCATTCTATGGATTAAAAATCCATCCATTCTTCCCAATTATCTGAGGGGCCATATTGAACTGTAATCGTGGCCGAATATTTTGAATAATCCGCTACAACTGTATTTTTTCCTTTATAGGACATATACCTATTTGTTTCTCCGTCAGTTACTGAGGTACCATACAGATCTGTAAACTGATCAATAATATCCTCATATTGTTTTTCTCCATTGTTATCTTCAACCATATAAAAAATTTCGGCCTTATGCAGACTGTTCAAGTCAGATTTAAAGACAAAGATAATGTTTCCTTCATAACCGTATACTGAATTCAAAGAATAAATGAGTCTATCTGCCTCATCAGAATTCTCTACTGGCTTTCCATCTGCGCCCATATACTTAATCTCGCCAAAAGCTTTTCCTGCAGCTTCCATTACCTCTTGCTTACTCATATCAAAGGAAATCACATCCAATATATCCCCGTCAAAGCTTTTTTCTGTTCCGCAGCCTGTCATCAAACTCAGCATCATGAA
>CAJFOJ010000027.1 GCA_904396495.1 uncultured Oscillospiraceae bacterium | reverse complement strand
CTTTATGAAAAAACTCGTTTTAAATGGCATGCCCGGCCGCGGTTGCAGGATAGAGAGGAACAATGTTCTCCCGCCCCCATGCGGGCCATTATCGCAAAGGGCCGCAGCGCGGGCAGCTGGTACGGGCATCCCCTACTGAAAACCCAAAAGACCCATGGATAAAATCTCATAAAGGCGGATAGGTAAGCCCGATGGACCCGAAAACCGGTTCCATACTATTATTGTAATAAAAAAAGAAATGTACAACCATCGAATCAGCTTACATTTCTCTTTTTAACCTTACAATTTTGCAAGGTTTTCTCTTTTTCATCATTAGCTTTCTTATTGCCGCGTTTTATGCGGCAAATCCATTTAATGCGGTTTCAAACGACATTCGCCTTAAAAAATTTAATTTAAAAAGCGGTAGGATAAGGTTTCTCAGTGAAAAAATATGCAATTCTGAGATTGGTGTTTCTCTAGTCCAAAAAACGTATCAATATGTGCTCCAAAAGATCCTGCCACGTAACGCGTGATCTCAGCGTTCAAAGAGAGCGAAAGCTTCAGAAGCTTTCGCTCTCTTGATTGCCTATACGAAAAGGCACAGCCCTGTCAGCGACGAGTTAATCCGTCCCAATGATATCATCAATCGGGATATCAGTCTCTGTCACATGAGGTACACCTATCTGCTTTCATTCCGCGCAGGTTTCAACGCCACCAACAAATATCTGTGCGTAGATGCTTCTATCACTCCCTCTTTGTTCAGTATTTGTTGCACCTTGCACAGATTTTCAAAACAGCTTTCCACAGAAAATCCTGGGAATTCCCACTCAATAATTCGAGCAAACCATACCAATGCGCCAACATCATAAAACTTAATTTTAGGAAACGCTTCCTGAGACTGTAAAATCTCGAATCCATTTTCAGTAAACTTTTTGCCAGCCTTTTTTAAATATTGTTCCGGAAATGGCAACGCTGTGCCAGGAAGCAACAAGTCGACTAATTCTCGATCATTCGTTGCGCCTACCTGTTGTGTCACAAATACACCGCCAGGTTTCAAAATACGAAATAACTCTTTGACATCGAAATCCCCATGCCTGTTGATTACTATATCAAACGAGTGATCATCAAACGGTAAATGACTGACATCTTCAACTTCCCGAAAATCAATTCCAAGCGGTAATAAAACCGACTTGCACAAATTGACATTAGGAGGATACCTCTCTGTTGCGCTGGTATTTTCATACGGGTGGTTCAAACTTAGTAAAAACTCCCCGCCCCCCGTATCTATATCCAGCAGATTAGATTCGTGAGACAAATATTCGCGTACAATTGCTTCGTAGTCCCACGGAATGCCTTGACCCTCTTCACATCGTCCATGGATATGCGAGAAATCCCATCCGTGAATATGTGCAAGGCGTTCTTCCTGTAGCCATTCTTTTTTTAATAGTTCAATATTCATATTGACTACTCCGTTTCATATTACAATTTTTGTGTATGAAATCGGTGCAGCCAGCCGATGGCAAAATATAAAAACCTCGATGCACTTCGCCATCAGATATACTGCACCGAGTAGTTACCTCGAAGGAACCTCATAAGAGTTCACCTCTTTTCAAAAATATTATATCTAAATTGTATCTATTTTTCAACTGAAGCCCCACACTGAATATACACCGCATTTTTGGAAAGTTGGCATTATTTGGAAATCACAGTTATCGACGGACTTCTGAATGATACTTGCCAATTTTTATTTGCCTCCCGTAAGCAGCTTTTCGCCGCCCTATCGCGAGGTTGTCACCCCGTCTCTACTCCCGCTCCATCTCCGCTTCGTCCCGGCTCAGGTCCAAAAACACCTTGGTCCCAACTCCTACTTCCGACTGAATTTCCATCCCGTGCCGCAATTTCTGAAGGATCCGTCGGCATAAAAAAAGTCCCAAACCGCTGGCCTTTTTATCCATCCGCCCGTTGTAGCCGGTAAAGCCCCGCTCCCCAAGCCTAGGCAGGTCCTCCTTCCGGATACCGATGCCGGTGTCCTCGATGATCAACGTCTTTGAAGCGCTTTGCGCCATGTAGATGGAGATTTTTCCCTTTCTTGTGTACTTGAGAGCGTTGGAAAGCAGCTGCTCCACCACAAAGACAAGCCACTTTTCGTCGGTGACGACGGTGCCCTTAAGCTCCCCAAGCTCCACCGGCAGCTTTTTGTGAATGAACATGGATGCATACCGTCGCACCGCTTGACGCACAATATCCCCGATATCGTATTCCCCAAACATAAAATCAGAGGTCATGGTGGAAAGCCGCTGGTATTGGAGCACCATTTCAGCGTACCGCTCGATTTTAAATAGCTCCTGCTCCAGCTCTCTTTTCTCTGAGGTCGCCTCCCCCGCGTCCATCAAAAGATGCATGGCGGCGATGGGTGTCTTGATTTGATGGGCCCAGAGAGTGTAATACCGCTCCATCTCCTCTCGGGATTTATCCCGCTCCGAGATGAGTTTCGCCCTGGTTTGATCCATCACCTTGGCGATTTGCTGATAATCCTCCTCGATGTGGTTTTCCGGCTCCGGCAGAAAACCCAGTTCCAAATCCGCCGTCGCCAACAGCGTCTCAAGATGCCGGTGTTTTTTCACAAAGTGGGCAAAATCCGCCGCCCCGTAGAGTAAAACCGCCACCAGAGAAATCAGCCCACAGTACACCGCCGGTCCCCATGGAAGCCGGTACAATGCATAAATGAGGCAAAACGTCATGGCGGAGATGAGAAAGTAAAGGAGGGTGCGTACCTTACCTTTAAGATACGCCCCCAAAAGCCCCAAAACCGACTCCTTATCGCCCATCAAAACGCCCCCTTCTATTACCTTCTATTCGAATGGCTTCATAAGGGTAAAGGTCGAGACCCCATCCCTGACCGCCACATTGCCATAAACTGCGGGCGGATGTGTCCACATCCGCCCTGTGACATTATTACAGCATTTTTGGGTGCCGTAGGGGTTGATACCCACATCGGCCTGCTATTTTCTCAGGTATTTGCCTTTCCCAAACTGTCTCCCCATCGCCCAGATAAGTAGGTTGAGCACAACGGCCGCCAGTGCGGCCAAAGCTCCCGTCAGCACCCATCCGACACCATTCAACGGCACCAGCGAGAACAGCCCCGGAAGCAATATCACACATCCTGCAAACAGCAGGCACAAAAATATAAGCAGGGCCTTCCGGATCAAGGTAAAGGGAAGACAGAGCCGCAATATGAGCAACAGCCCCGTAAACCCTGTCACCAGTACGCTAACAGTGGAAATCATCTCGTTGGAAAGGCCCAGCTTCCACCCAAAAAATACCGCTAGCAGGATATTCATCACGATGGTCACTCCACCCGGTATTGCCTTCATGAGGATGTTTTTGAGGAAATTTCCCTCAATCCGCGCCCGGTTGGGCTCCAGCGCCAAAATAAATGCCGGGATGCCGATGGTCACCGCGCTGATAAGAGTGAGCTGAATCGGCATAAACGGATAGGGCATCTGGATGAACAAGAACAGCACCGCCAGCATCGAGGCGTAAAATGTTTTTGTCAGAAACAGCGACGCCGACCGCTGAATGTTGTTGATGGAGCGCCGTCCTTCTCCCACCACTCTGGGCATCGAGTCAAAGTTGGAGTCTAAGAGCACCAGCTGGGAAACATTTCGTGCGGCGTCGCTCCCCGATGCCATGGCGATGGAGCAGTCGGCCTCCTTGAGAGCCAATACGTCGTTGATACCGTCTCCGGTCATGGCGACTGTGTGTCCCTTTTCTTTGAGCGCCTCGATGAGCAGCTTTTTTTGATCTGGAAGCACCCGCCCGAACACCGTGTATCGAGAGGCCGCCTCCTTTACTTCTCCGTCGGTCTTGCAGCGGGACAAATCAACGCATTTGTCCCAATTTTTAAGCCCTGTCCTCCGGGCGATCTGAGAGACTGTCAGCGGGTTGTCGCCAGAGATAACCTTTAAGTCCACCCCTTGATCCACAAAATACCGGAGCGTCTCTTTCGCTTCCGACCGGATTACATCCTGAATGAGCACAAAAGCCAACGGCACGAGCCCCTCCGGTAATTCACGCCCCTGGAATCCGCTCTCAGACCGACTGAGAAGCAACACCCGCCCCTCCTGAGCGTACCGGTCCAGCTTTTCTTTGAGCCCATAGGACATCTCCGGGAACAGGAATTCCCCCGCACCAATGACAAAGCTTCCCTTCCCTTCAAAACTCGCTCCCGACCACTTGGTCCGGGATGAGAAGGGAACCGTCTGGGTGGGCTTCCAATTGGATTGGTCTCCGTACTTTTTGGCGATGGCCTCGAAGGTAGCATTCCGGTCGGGAAGTGCCCGGCAGAGCGCTTTTAAAGCTTCCTCCGCTTCCTTTACCGGGCAATCCCCACACGGGATTACCTCTGTCACCTCCATCGTTCCTTCGGTCAACGTCCCGGTCTTGTCGAGGCAGAGGGTATCCACCCGCGCCAGCGCTTCGATGCAGTAAAGCTCCTGTACCAGCACCTTGTGCTGGGAGAGCCTGATCACGCTCACTGCCAAAACGGTGCTGGTCAGCAGCATAAGCCCTTCCGGTATCATCCCGATAAGAGCCGCCACTGTCTGGACCACCGCTTCACTCATGGTATTGTCCGGCAGCCGCATCTGTCCCCAAAAAAGCAGCGCCCCCACCGGGATGATGATAATTGAAATAAACCGGATGATTTTTTTCAGCGTCTCCATAATTTCAGAGCGCACCTTTTTAAATTGTTTGGCCCCTTTGGAGATGGTGGAGATATAGTTTTGATTCCCTACCCGTTCGGCTCTGGCTTTGCACTCTCCACGGACCACAAAGCTCCCCGCCAAAAGCAGCTCGCCCGGATGTTTTAGGATAGGCTCTGATTCCCCTGTGACAAAGGATTCGTTCACCTCGCAGTCCCCACTTAGCACCACACAATCCGTCACCACCTGTCCGCCGCTTTTTAAGGCAAGCACGTCGTCCAGTACCACCTGATCCACCGGGATTTCCACCGGCATCCCTCCGCGGATGACATGAGCCTTGACGGAGGACAGAAGCGACAGCTTATCCACTACCCGCTTTGCCCGCAGCTCCTGAAAAATCCCGATAGCGAGGTTACAGATGACCACTCCCATAAACAGGCAATTTTTAATAGACCCCACCGACAAGACCGCCACAGCCAAAATGACGTTGATGAGGTTAAACAGCGTGCAGACATTATCCCGTACAATCCGTCCCACTGTTCTGGTGGTCACAGTGCAATCAACATTGTTGAGTCCTTCCAGCATCCTCTGCTGCACCAGTGCCGGTGAAAGTCCCTCGTCTGGCGCTGGATGAAAACGTTCGATTCTTTTGGTCTGTCCCGATCCCTTGTCCATAGTTTTCCTCTTTCTATGCGGCATCCTTTTTTGCCGCACCCGCTGTAACGTCTAAACTGTCTTAAAAAAGAAATTCGCTCTCCACAAGCGTGAACATCCAAATCCCGCTCTATCCAAAAGGAAAGTCAGCTTAAAATCTATTTTACTCCACACGCCCCTTCTCCGCAAGCCCATTCTGTAAGAACACAGTCTCCCGAACATCCCTGTTCAAATCCCTTCCATAAAAGCTCGAGGTTTTTTTCAGGTACGGTAGATATGGATGGAAATTTCCGTACAAGGCTCCCCGCCTCTTTTTAGAGGAGGAAAAAGGAGCTATCCATAAAAACGAAGAAGTGCCCCCATTGCCGCCAAAAAACAGAAAAACTTTAACTTCTCATTTTCATTTGCCGGCTTTCTGCCTGATTCTTTTCCCCAGAAACATTCCAAAAAAGGAAGACACCGCCCTTTCTTCCTCGTTATCTTTCAAAGAAAGGCTCTTAGCCCTTTGGAAAGGAGACCCTATATGTACAAAATTCTCATCGTCGAAGACGACCTGACTATTGCGCGAATATTAGACGACCGCCTCCAAAGCTGGGGTTATAGTATCCATACCGTATCGGACTTCAGCCGGGTATTAGAGGATTTTCTCTCCTTTGACCCCCAACTGGTGTTGCTGGACATTTCCCTCCCCTACTACAACGGCTACCACTGGTGCCAGGAAATCCGCAAGCTCTCCAAAGTGCCTATCCTTTTTATATCCTCCGCCGGCGACAACATGAACCTCATCATGGCAATCAACATGGGTGGAGACGACTTTATTTCCAAGCCCTTTGAGTTAGACGTAGCCGTCGCCAAAATACAGGCCCTCCTCCGCCGGACCTACTCCTTTGGGGGCCAGGTCAACATTATCGAACACGGCGGAGCCGTTTTAAACCTAGGGGATGCCTCCTTATCCTTTGACGGGCAGAAAATTGAGCTTTCGAAAAACGAATTCAAAATCCTCCAGCTTCTCTTGGAAAACAAGGGAAAAACCGTTTCCCGGGACGCCATTATGAAACGCCTCTGGGAAAGCGACAGCTTCATTGACGACAACACCCTCACCGTGAACATGACTCGGCTACGGAAAAGGCTTTTGGAGCTTGGACTTGAAAATTTCATCCACACCAAAAAGGGACTGAGTTACCTTATCGAAAATGATTAATCCTACCAGTCCCGGCATTCACTTAAAAACAGAGATTTCCCCTCTTTCTTCCACTAAGCAAAAAGAGTAAGGCCTTCCATCCGTCTAAGGAACTGCCCTGCTCTTTTTTCATCCGTACAATTTTTTCCACAATAGATGCCACCCTGTCCGCCTCCCCCGGGGAAATTATCTGTGCCGCCCGTGTAATTCGCAAGCACACTTCTTGGTTCTCCCCTGTGTTCCCACTATCGTAATCCAGTAACTGGGAAATGGAAATCCCCATAATGCTACAGATTTTCTAAAGCATATCCATCGTAGGACATTTGAGTCCCTGCTCAATATGCCTAAAAACTCCGGATTTATCCCGGATAAGAAAGTCAACCCCTCCTGGGTAAATAATAATTTTCATGTAAAAAAGCAGGAGCGCTCTGCCGTTTTCTGGGTAATTTCCCGTTTTTGGTCCGTCATCGCTCAATTCTTCTACCTTATCTAAAGCATATATTCAAATTACTATATAGTAAATATTTACAATATAAATTGGATATTCTTGTGCGGGAGTACCGCTGTTCCGGAGGAACGGATACCGCCAGTCCAGCGGCAGGAAACCGCTGTTCCGGAACAGAG
>CAJFOJ010000026.1 GCA_904396495.1 uncultured Oscillospiraceae bacterium | reverse complement strand
GGCAAATCAATTTATTTGTCAAGAAATTTGCCTCAAACATCTTAATATCAAACTTTGAATTTACCACTTGACATTGTGGCAAAGAGAACAAGTATGACGATGAGGTGTTTTTTGAAAAATACGCCCAAATGGCGAGGAGCAAGCAGGGCCTCGATGGCGCGGGGGAGTGGGAGACCTTACAAAAACTCCTCCCGGATTTTGAGGGAAAGGCGGTTCTCGATTTGGGCTGCGGCTATGGATGGCACGCTGCCTACGTCATAGAACATGGGGCGTTGTCGGTGACGGCCTGCGACATTTCCGAAAAAATGATCGCCGCCGCCCGCCAAAAAAACGCCCTGCCCGGTATTGATTACCGCTGCGAGGCCTTTGAGGACAGCGAATTCCCGGCAGAGAGCTTTGACATTATCATCTGTTCGCTGATGCTCCATTATCTGGCGTCCTACGATGAATTTTTGGAAAAGGCCTCCCGTTGGCTCAAAAGGGGAGGAAATCTGGTGTTTACGGTGGAGCATCCCATCTTCACTGCCTATGGGAGCCAGGACTGGTATTACGATGAAAAGGGAAACATTCTCCACTTCCCGGTTGACCGATATTTTTACGAGGGGGAACGGGAGGCGGTATTTTTGGGCGAGGAGGTTTTAAAATATCACCGGACGCTGACCACCTACCTGGACGGGTTGCTGACGAGCGGATTTTCGATTTTGCGGGTGGTGGAGCCAAAGCCGTCGGAGAAAATGCTCCGGGAGGTGGAGGGCATGGAGGACGAACTGCGCCGGCCCATGATGCTCATCGTCTCAGCACAGAAAAAGTAGAACGAAAAAGCGCCTTATATAGGGCGCTTTTTGTTTCAGTAAGATAATGTTGGTTGATGCAGGTTTAAAAACTAAAGCGGAAACTCCAACGTCAGGACATCCATGGCCGGAACGGTTATTTCTTTTGCTTCCCGGCCTGTGGACAGGTTGAGGGAAACGGTTCCGCTCATTTCCTGGGTGAACAGGTTCATCACATAGAGGACGGCGCGGCTTTTGGTGGTGCGCAAGATAGCCCACAGGTTGGGATTGTCGCATTCCACCGCCTTGTGCCCGTCGTAGCCCAGGCGGGAGAGGACAAATTCCAGCATCCGGGTCTGCCCTTCGTCGCAGTAATTCCAGTGAAAGCCCAGCCAGATGGCCTTCCCGCCGTTTTCCGTCTCTTCTTCCCAGGCCGCCAGCTTGCTAGTAATGGGGTCGAAGCCCAGCCGCTTTGCCCCGTCAGGCAGGACGGCGGTCTCGTAGAGTTTTCCCTGGGATTTGATCGCAGGTCCGAATTGTTCCAGCTCAAACAGCGGCATGTCGTAGGAAAAGGGCCTGGTTTTGCCGCCGCCCAGATAATCCCGCAGAATGGTACAGGGGGAGAGGAATTCGTCCATTTCCGGGAGCATGGGCAGAATGAGCAGCTTGCCGCCTTTTTTGAGAAAGTTTACGAGGTTTTGCTGGACGCTCTTCGCCATGACGGCCGACGACGGGACGATGAGGGGCGTCGAAAGGTTCATAAAGGCAGAGGGGGTGTGGATGTCCAGAATTTCCGGGGAATAGGAGCCGCAGAATGCGGTGCAGAGAAGCCCCAGATGGAGGAACTGATACAGTTCTTTATGTCCCAGGCCGAACCCGATGTCTTGTTTGTAGTAATCGCTGCGGACGTGCTCCAAGTCGATGGCGATTTTTAAGTCGGTGGCCCGTTTGGACAGGGCCAGGTCGCGGTTTTCTTCCAGGTAGCGGCCGACTTCTTCCAACGCTTTGTAGTGGGGGCGAATCTGGTTTTTGGAGCCGATGGGGGCGGAGTAGTCGTAGTCGATGACGGTACTGCCCATCTTTTCCGGATTTGGGCCGCCGGAGAAAATGTAGTAATTAAGCCCTTTCATCCCGAAAGCCAGATGCGCCATGGCGTCGCACTGAAGGTCCTGGCGGGTGATGGGGGGCCAGCTTCCGATAGAACCGGCGGGAAACTCGAAAATACTGGGCGGGAAGCCCATCATCCGCAGCATTTCCATCGAGAGAAAGCACTGAGATACAAACTGAGGGGTGGGGTTGTTCTGGGGCCAGTGGCTGCCCAGATTGTAGTAGTGATCGGAGCCAAGGAGAAATTTTTTGCCCAGCCGTCGGGCTGCCTCCTGAAAATGGGGGTTCATGATGCCGGTGCCGCTGTTGTGAATGAGGATGCAGTCGTTTATGTATGCGCCGCACCAGTTTGCCAGCGTCTCCAAATATTCCGCTTCCATCTCAAAAGTGAAGTGGAGATAATCCTCATACCGCCTTGCTTCATAGAGTGTAGAGGGGTTGTTGGTTTTGCCGTATTCTACATGGGCAAAATCGGGAAAATCCGTCCCGTAGTGGTCGTTTAGCGCCTCAATGCTGTGGTAACGGCTTTTGAGGAAATGGGGATACCGTCCGTTTTCTTCAAAAAGCCCGATGGTTTCCGGGTTATAGTCGTAGCCGCCCCAGATCCACTCATGGGTGCCGCCGATTTCGTTGTCTAACTGGATAAAGGCCACCGTCCCGCCATTGGAGAGGGTGTGTTTTTGAATGACAGGCATCACCGCGTCAAACCATTTTTTTGCCTTTTCAAGAAAAATGGGGTGGAGGTAGGAGACAGAGGAGGAGCGGAAGGACTTACCGTCAAAATCTGTGGCTCGGATCTGGGGGTAGTTTTCGCAGAGCCAGTCGGGAAGGCCTTCAAACCGCAGTTCACTGTAGCAATGGGGGCCGGGGCGGCAGACGACGAAAAGGCCCACCTCGGCGCAGAGGGCTAAAAAGCCGTCTAAGTCCTTCTGGCTGTCCGGCTCGAAGGAAACAGACCCCTCCTCCGGCTCGTGGAAGCCCCAGGGAATATAGGTGGATACGCAGTTTGCACCGGCGTCTTTGAGCTTTTGCAGGCGGAAGCGCCAGTCCTTTCGGGGTACGCGAAAATAGGGGATTTCCCCTGAATAGAAAAAGAAGGGCTTCCCGTCGAGATAATAGCTGTCGGTATCAAAGGTGATTTTTGGCATGGTGGCGTTCTCCTTACTGAATTTTTTGAAATGGGAGCGGATCGCACTCCAGGATATTCTGTAATCAGTATAGCACAAGGAAAAGCCGATGCAATCCTTTTTAGGAAGTTGATAAAAATTCGATAGAAGATGGGAAAAATCTATCTGTTTTAGAACGGTTTATACAGATAAATTACAAAAATTTTGTTGCTTTTACGCAAAAAAGGGTATAATATAGGAATGCAGCCAAGAAAAATTCGAAATATTTTGCTTTGAGTTGAGGTGAGCTCCACCTCTGCTGCGTTTTGATATATGTAAGGAAGTCCAAATCGCAAGTTCAGGGAGGAAGCGGCATGACGGCCATTAAAGTTGCTTCATTCAATTTAAAACGGGATTCCTTCTTCGCCCGCCAAAACCGCTGGCGCACCCGGCGGGAACTGGTTAGGCGGATGATCGAGGAATCCGGCGCCACCATCATCGGCGTGCAGGAATTGCTGCCGTCGATGGAGGAAGATATCCGGGCCATGCTCAGAGATTACAGCGTGTTCGGCTTTGGGCGGACAAGGAAGCTGCAAAACGAGGAGTCGGCCATCCTGTTTAAGGGTAGGCCAACCGACGTAAAATTCAATAAAACCTTCTGGCTTTCCAAAAAGCCGGAAAAATACGGGAGCCGGGCCTATTTTTCCATCTTTCCGCGGATTTGCACCGTCTGCGAGCTCTATGTGCGGCATTTCGGACGGCGCATCCGGGTGTTTAACACCCATTTTGACCACGTCTGCCCCATGGCGCGGACGCTGAGCGTCAAAATCATCTTAGAATACATGCACAAATTAAACACCATCGAAAAGCTGCCCACCATCCTCATGGGGGACTTAAACTGCAAGCCCGACAGCAAGCCCATCCGAATTTTGAGCGAGAACCTCCACACCTTCGACGACATCAAGCTCACAAACATCTATCAGAGTTTTGACGCGGGGGAAATTCGCAACACCTACCACGGTTTTAAGGGCAAGTACAAAGAACAGCCCATCGATTATATCTTCGTCAGCGAGGAGTTTGAAATCGACGACGCCTACATCGACACCACCGCCATCGACGGCATGTACCCTTCCGACCACTTCCCGCTGGTTGCGGTTTTGCGGCTAAGGGAGGAAAACGCCGGTCGGTAAGATTTTTTCGTTTTGTTCACAGTAGATTTTTAAATTGAAAACGCCCCGGCAGATGCGATGCCGAGGGCGTTTTTCTATATGTAAAGTTTCGTTGCTTTACAGGACATTTCCCTCAAAAATTCCCTTCCCGTCGTCGAGGCGTATGACCGTACAGCCTTTTTGGCTTTCATATTCCTGTATCCGCTCTTCCAACCGGTCGAATCGGGGGAGAAATTTGTGGTAGTGGGGGAAAATTTCCAAATCCGTGAGTCCAAGGCCGGACAGGTCGAAAAGGCCAACACCCCGGTTCATTTCCGGGGTAAACCCGGCGGCCAACTCGATCGAATTTTGCAGTACAAGGCTTCCAGCGCTGACGCCGATAATAATTTTCTCAGATTCAAGCTTTCGAAAAACCGGGGCGCAATTTGTTTCCTTCATCCGTTTCAGCAGGTAAAAAGGGTTTCCGCCCATCAGCTCAACAACATCAAAGGAAAGGAGCCGCTCCGGCGGCTCTTGATCCAGATCAAAGCATTTGACTGATAATCCAAGGGAGCGCAGCTCCTCAGTGAGGCGGGGAACATGCCAGTCATTTTCTTTGTAGCCCAGCGAAGCAGTGGTGACAAGGGCGGCTGATTTGCCGCACACACGCCGGGTGGCTTCCTCGGCCAGGGCTTTGGAAGAGAGGCCGTTGGAGGTAAGAATCAGCATAAAACCGTCTCCTTATTCTGAAAAAGCGTCGCCGCAGTTGGATTTACGGGCGGCTTTAAAAAGAGAGCCGTCCTTTTTGCGGACTTCCCGGGTGACGAGTCCCTCTTTCGCGCAGAGCTTCAGGGTGATTTTTCCCGGGTCGATGTGGGGATGGCGGAGGATACGAACGGCATCCGGCGCGGCTTGCCGCCTCGTCAGGGCCAGGTAACAGAACTTTTCGTCTTCATAGGGGGCGTCGCCGCCTTTTAGCTGCTTGTGGAGGCGGCTGCGGGCGACGCGGCAGGTGAAATGGCACCAGTCGTCCTCCGGGAGCGGGCAATCGTTTTGATGAGGGCAGGGAGCCGCCATATGAGCGCCTTCTTTTAGAAGCAGGGCGCGGATTTCCCGCAAATGGGCGTATCCGGCAGGAGTGCCGGGTTCCACCAGCAAAAGCATCTGCTTTGTGGCGTTCCAGAGTTGGAGAGCCGCTTTGAGTCGGTCTTCCTCCGAAAGCTCGTTGAGCAGGTAGGAGGCGACCACCAGATCCGCCGTCTCGCCGAGGGCTTCTTTTGTCACATCCCGGCTGATCCACCGGGCGGACTGAAGGGCGGGAGAACCGGACTGCATCAGGGCTTCTCCAAGGCGGCGCATAGCCCCTTCCCGTTCGAGGCAGGTGATTTTTTGAAGGTTTAGCAGGGCGTCCGCCGCCCAGCAGGCGGCTCCGGTACCGGCTCCCACGTCCAGCAGGGTTTCGGGGCGGATGTCGCAGCAGATGAGAGCCCATTGCAGGGCGGCCGACACCGCCCCGAAGGTGGCTGGCATCCGGGCGGCGGCGTAGGCAGCCGCCTCTTTGTCGGTGGTGAGAAGGCGTTTACCGCTGCCGTTCTGCTCACGGTAGCGGGCGCTGATCGCTTGAGCGTCCGCCGCCAGTTGAGACTGCTTGATGCCGTCCAGGCGGGCTTCCAGGGCGGTCCGAAGGGGGAGGGGAAATTCCATATGGTTTTTACTCCATTTCACATTAGATTTTCAGGGTGTGATTTAAAAATATTATACACGAGCGCCGCTCTTTTGACAAATGCTTTCTGAAAGCCGGTTTTTCTCACTTGGGAAAGGCTCAAAAACCGGTTTTCAGGGCAGATTTTAAGAAAAATTAACAGGGGAAACTGAGAAAATCTAAACTTCCCACTTTACTTTGCCGTGAAGATAGGGTAGAATAGTACTGACTAAAAACAAAGACGGGAGTGTTTTCCAGTGGAGCTCAAATATAAAAGGATTCTGCTGAAATTAAGCGGAGAGGCCTTAGCGGGGGAGAAAAAATTCGGTTTGGACTTTGACGTCATCAATCCCATCTGCAAAGCCATCAGAGAATGCGTCGACCTGGGCGCTCAAATCGGCGTTGTGGTCGGCGGCGGCAACTTCTGGCGGGGGCGCTCCAGCGGCGCTATGGACCGGACCAGGGCCGACCACATCGGCATGCTGGGTACTGCCATGAACGCTCTGGCGGTGGCCGACGCTTTGGAGGAACAGGGAGTTGACGTCCGGGTGCAGACCGCCATCGCCATGCAGCAGGTGGCTGAACCCTATATCCGCAACCGGGCGGTGCGCCATCTGGAAAAGGGAAGGGTGGTCATCTTTGGATGCGGTACCGGAAATCCCTTCTTTTCCACCGACACAGCGGCTTCTCTCCGGGCGGCGGAAATCGAGGCCGATGTGATCTTTAAGGCTACCATGGCTGATGGAGTTTTCGACAAAGACCCCAACAAGTTTGACGACGCTGTGAAGTTTGACACCATCACCTGCAGTGAAGTGTTGCGTCAGAACCTAGGGGTTATGGATTCCACCACCGCCTCCATGTGCAAGGACAACGGCTTGCCCATGTTGGTGTTCAACTTAAAGAACCCCCAGAATATCGTGGCGGCAGTCAAAGGGGAGAAAATCGGCACCGTTGTCATTCCAGAGTAAACTTTTGGCATGATCTTTGAATAAAACTGGGCAGTGTGCCCTGTGAGAAAGGACATAGGAAATTATGAAAGAAATTTTGGAAAAAGCGAGCAGCAAGATGAACAAAACGGTAGAGGCACTGGGACGGGAATTGGGCTCTATCCGTGCTGGCCGTGCTAACCCCGGTGTTTTGGATAAGGTGACAGTGGATTATTACGGCGCGCAAACCCCTATCAATCAAATGGCCGCTGTGTCGGTTCCAGATGCCCGCACCTTGATGATCCAGCCCTGGGACGCCTCCAGTTTAAAATCCATCGAAAAGGCGATTCTCGCCGCTGATATTGGCATCACCCCCAACAACGACGGTAAGGTAATCCGATTAAGCTTCCCACCCTTAACCGAGGAGAGAAGAAAAGATCTCGCCAAGGAAATCCACAAGTACGGCGAAGAGGGCAAAGTAGCCGTCAGAGGTGTCCGCCGGGACGCCATTGAAAAGATTAAGGCCAAATTAAAGGCGAAGGAAATTACCGAGGACGATGTGAAAGACGGCGAGAAAGAGGCCCAGAAATACACCGACAAATACTGCGACGAAATCGACAAGATGGTTGCCGCCAAAGAAAAAGAAATTATGGAGATCTAACGGATGATCGATCAAAACGCGTTACCTAAGCACATTGGCATCATCATGGATGGAAACGGGAGATGGGCCAAAAAGCGTGGCCTTCCCCGCAAGTTCGGTCATCGCACCGGCGCCAACACCTTCCGCACCATTGCCCGGTATGCTAACCAAATCGGCCTACAGTACATGACGATGTACGTCTTTTCCACCGAGAACTGGGTGCGGCCGCAAGATGAAATTGACGGCATCATCAAAATACTCCGCAATTATCTCGATGAGATGGATGATTACATCGAGGAAAACATCCGGGTTCGCTTTTTGGGGGATTTGACTGTTTTTGATGAGGACATCCAGCAAAAGATGAAGCGGGCGGTGAACACCAGTGCCTCTAGCACCGGCCTCACCTTGAATCTCGCCATCAACTACGGCGGGAGGGCGGAAATCGCCATGGCGGCGAGAAAGTTGGCCCAAAAGGCGGTGTCAGGGGAGATAAGCCCCGACGACATCGACGAAAAGATGATAGAGGAAAACCTCTATACAGCCGCGGATCCACCGGTGGATCTCATCATCCGCCCCAGCGGGGAATACAGGCTTTCAAACTTTCTCGTTTGGCAGTCTGCTTATGCGGAGTTTGTGTTTATGGACAACATATTGTGGCCCGATTTTAAGCCCGCCGACTTGGACGCGGCTTTGGAAGAATACAGCAGAAGGAACCGGCGGTTCGGCGGTATATGATCCCGTTCTGTCGGAAGGGAAAATGAATGAAACAGCGTATCATTTCCGCTGTTGTAGCATTGGCGCTTTTGGCAGTAGCGCTCATTTGCTACAACACCATTGTGTTTAACTTTTTTATCGCCTTTATCGGCGCCATTGCGGTCTTTGAACTATTGCATGCCACAGGCTATGTGAAAAACCCGGTGGTTTTGGGGGCGTCCTGCCTCTACGCGCTGGTGGTGCCGTTTTTTGAGACCTTGGACATCAAAAATCTTCACGTGTATGTCACGGTGGGGTATTTTACCATCCTCTTTGCAGTGCTTTTAAAATGCCATGAAAAAGTCAAGTTTGAATCCATTGCTATCTCCTTTTTTATCTCGCTGGTGGTGCCGGTAGCCTTTTCTATGACCATCCTTATGCGGGACTACCACGAACACGGCATCTTCTACACCTTTTTGGTTTGTGCTGCCGCCTGGCTCACCGATAGCGCCGCCTATTTTGCCGGCCGGGCTTTCGGTAAGCACAAAATGGCCCCGTTAATCAGCCCTCACAAAACAGTGGAGGGGGCAATAGGTGGCCTGCTGGTTACCACTATCTGCTATCCGCTGTTTTGTTTGGGATATCAGGCGATCCTCGGCAATTTGGGATTGACAGTTCACTTTAACTGGCTATCTGTGACAGCGATGGGGCTTTTCTGTTCCGCCGCGGGGATGGTCGGGGATTTGTTGGCGTCTGTCATCAAGAGGCAGACAGGTATTAAAGATTACGGCAATATTATGCCAGGGCACGGTGGGATCATGGATCGATTTGACAGCTTTTTACTGGTTGCCCCCACCTTTTACCTGCTCATTCAGGTGCTCCCGGTGATTTCCTAGTTTTAGTTTGGAGGAAAATACTGTTGAAACGAGTATCCATCTTAGGCTCTACTGGCTCTGTTGGGACGCAGGCGTTGGAGGTCTGTGTGACTCACGGATTTCCTGTCAAGGGTTTAGCGGCCCACCACAACGAGGTGCTTTTAGAGGAGCAGACGAGACGGTTTCGACCCCACCTCGTCTGTATTTTCGATGAAAGCCGGTATCAGAGCTTTAAGACGCGGGTAGCGGACTTGCCTGTTAAAGTTGTCACTGGCATTGAGGGGCTGTGTGAGGCGGCTTCCATGGACGAAGCGGATATGGTCCTCAATGCGGTGTCCGGCATGATCGGGCTGAGGCCTACGTTGGCTGCCATTGACGCCCACAAAGAGCTGGCCCTTGCCAACAAGGAAACCTTAGTCACTGGCGGCGAGCTGGTCATGAGACGGGCGAAGGAACAAAATGTGCCGATTTTACCGGTGGACAGTGAACATTCGGCAATTTTTCAGTGTCTCAACGGATATCGGCACTGCAAGGTGAATAGAATACTATTAACCGCTTCCGGCGGCCCTTTTTTCGGGAAAACCAGGGAGGATTTACGGCATGTAACCCCGAAGGATGCTTTAAACCACCCCAATTGGAATATGGGAGCTAAAATCACAATCGATTCAGCTACCATGATGAATAAGGGGCTGGAACTCATCGAAGCCTATTGGCTGTTTGACGTTTTGCCGGAACAGATCGAGATCGTAATCCATCGGGAGAGTGTGATCCACTCAGCGGTGGAATTTACAGACTGTGCGGTCATCGCTCAGTTGGGAACGCCGGATATGAAGCTCCCCATCCAGTATGCCCTGACTTATCCCGAACGGATGCCTTGCCCGACCAAGGCCCTCAATTTATGGGAAGTGGGGAAGCTCACCTTTTTTGAGCCCGATGAGGAGACATTTACCTGTTTAAAAACCGCCAAGGAGGCTATCCGGCGGGGAAGGCTTTACCCTACTTTGATGAACTGCGCCAACGAACTGGCAGTGCAGCTTTTCTTGGATGGAAAAATTTCCTTTTTACAAATTGCCGCCCTCAACGAGCGGGCGTTAGAACTGGATGGCAGCGGCGAGGTCACGGTAGAGAACATCTTAAACGCCGAGGCGGCGGCCCGGGAATTAGTCCTGTCATCCATATGATGCAATGAAGAGGGAGTTGATCCTGCGGGCAGAGGTGGCCAACAGCATCTTGTAAAAGACAGAAGCGGCCCCGCTTCCCGTATCGCTGTAAGAAAGGGCAATTCCCATTGGAGGTACCATGCAAATTTTTATCAACATCCTGCTCACACTTCTTATTTTTGTAGTCATCATCCTGATACACGAGTTTGGCCATTTCATCACCGCCAAGTTAAGCGGTGTCAGGGTCAACGAGTTCGCTATCGGCATGGGGCCAACCCTTTTCCGCAAGCAAGGCAAAGAAACCCTCTATTCGGTACGTGCATTCCCAATTGGAGGGTTTGTCAGCATGGAGGGGGAGGATGGCCCTTCTGAAGACAAGAGGGCGTTTAGTAACCAAAACGTCTGGAAGCGGATCCTCATCATCTGCGCCGGTGCCATTATGAACGTCGTATTGGGTTTTTTGGTGCTGGTGATCATGACCTGCTCCCAATCTGCCATCGTCACCAACACATTAGCAGAGGTGAACCCCGATTCCCTTATGGCCCAGAGCGGTTTACAGGCAGGGGACACCATCTTAAAGGTCAACGGGCGCACCATGTTCGTCACCGGTGATATCAGCTACGAGCTGATGCGGGATCCCGATCAGAGCGTTTCCATGGTTGTGCGCAGAAACGGCGAGAAAATCACCCTGGACTCGGTGCGATATGACACTCAAAGTGAAGGCGGACTTGGCATCAAGGTACAGGCCGTCGAAAAGACCTTTTTGGGCGTTATCAGCTACTCGGCCAGGTACACCGCCTGTATCGCCCGGCTCATCTGGATATCCCTCATTGATTTGGTGACAGGGCAGGCTTCCTTTAACGATCTATCGGGACCGGTGGGTATGACCCAGGTGGTCGGCGAGGTGGCACAGGTCGGCTTGCCGAACCTGATCCTGCTACTGGCGTTTATCACCATCAATGTGGGAATATTTAACCTGCTTCCCATTCCGGCACTGGACGGCGGACGGCTGTTGTTTTTGCTCATTGAGGCAATCCGTGGCAAGGCCATCAAGCCGGAGTACGAAGGGTATATCCATATGGCGGGATTCATTGCAGTGATTCTGTTGATGATCGCTGTGACCTTTAATGATATTTTGAAGCTGTTTAGAGGATGACAGAAAAGGCGACGATTTTCTGTGAACCACAAATGTTTGATAAAACTCCCTTGTTTTGATATTTTTTAAGCCACATATTAGGAAGAGACCACCTGCGGTGTAGGATAAAACTACAACCAAGGTGGTTTTTTTATTCTCCAAATTCGCTGGATCGGCTACAATTTACCGTTGTTGTTTCCTGTGTGACATTTTAAGCCGCCTTATGGCATGACTGGATTTGTATGAATCCGAAAACCATACAAAATTGGAAACATTTTGTAAACGATAAAATAAGCCCTTGACTTAGAGTCCACTCAAGGGTTTATACTTGCTTCAGGAAGGCAAGGTGATTGTGATGAGCACCAAAGAACAGAAAATCCTTGTTGCGTACTTTTCCCATAAGGGGCAAAACTACTGCAAGGGAAAGATTGTAGATTTGGCTGTAGGCAACACTGAACGGGTCGCAAAGATGATCGCAGAAGAGACGAACGGGGATTTGTTCGAGATCAAGGTTTATGAGGAATATCCCTTTTCCTACCGGGATTGCGTTTCAAAAGCGAAGGAAGAACTTAGAGTAAACTCTAGACCGGATCTTTCAACAGACGCCGATATCAGCAGCTACGATGTGATTTTTCTCGGTTATCCCAACTGGTGCGGGACGATGCCGATGCCGGTCTGGACCTTTTTAGAATCCCACGATTTTTCCGGCAAAATCATCTGCCCCTTTTGTACTCACGAAGGGAGCGGGATGGGAAGAAGCGAAGGCGATTTGAAAAAAATCTGCCCATCGGCTGACATTCGGCCGGGGCTTGCTATCTACGGCTCAGAGGTTCAAAGCGCCGGAGGTTTAATCAAAGCTTTTGTAAATTTTTAATTTGGAGGGAGTAACATGGAATTTGTGACGTTAAACAACGGGGTCAAGATGCCCGTACTGGGGTACGGTGTCTATCAGGTGGATCCGGCGGAATGCGAGCGCTGTGTGCTGGATGCCATTGAGGTGGGGTACCGATCTATCGATACGGCCCAGGCTTACCACAACGAGGAAGGCGTCGGGGCGGCTGTGAAAAAATGCGGCGTTCCCCGCGATGAGCTCTTTATCACCACAAAGGTCTGGATCTCAAACGGCGGATATGAGAAAGCCAAAGCTTCTATTGAGGAATCCCTCAAAAAGCTCGGCACCGATTATATCGACCTGTTGCTCATCCATCAGCCCTTTAACGATTATTACGGCAGCTACCGGGCTATGGAGGAGGCCTATAAAGAGGGCAAGCTCCGGGCCATTGGGGTTTCCAACTTCTACCCGGACCGGCTCATCGACCTGTGCAAGTTTGTCTCGGTAACGCCCGCTGTCAACCAGGTGGAGACCCACCCCTTTATGCAGCAGCGCGACGCCCACGCCATCATGGAGAAATACGGGGTGCAGCACGAATCCTGGGGCCCCTTTGCCGAGGGGAAAAAAGGGATTTTTACCAATTCTGTCCTTCAGGAAATCGGGAAAAAATACCAGAAAAGCGCGGCCCAAGCCATCCTGCGCTTTCTCATCCAGAGCGGTGTCGTGGTCATTCCAAAATCCACCCACAAAGAGCGGATGGAAGAAAACTTCAACGTTTTTGACTTTGCCCTGTCCGACGAGGACATGAAGGCGATTGAAGCCCTGGACGAGGGGGAGAGCGCCTTTTTCTCTCACTACGACCCGGAAACCGTGGAATTTTTGACATCCCTTGGCAGATAAAACATGTGATAATGCGCCTGATTTGCTGTATTGTGGGCTTCTCATTTTCGTGGTAGAAATGAGCCCATAGCAAGCGGTCTTCAAAATTGGAAAAGAGGAGAGAAAATATGGAATACGTAAAATTGGGAAACTCAGAGCTCGAGGTCTCCCGCCTCTGCGTAGGCTGCATGAGTTTTGGCGACCCGGCCAGCAAAATGCACGCCTGGACACTGAACCCGGAGGAGAGCGAGGCCATCATCAAGCACGCCTTAGACCTGGGGATCAATTTTTTCGACACCGCCAACACCTACTCCGCCGGGACCAGCGAGGAGTATCTGGGACGGGCCATCAAAAATAATGTGGCGCGGGACAAGGTGGTCTTGGCCTCCAAGGTGTACTTTAACGAAGGGCACCTCTCGAAGGCAGCCATTACCCGGGAAATCGACGGCACCTTAAAGCGGTTGGGCACCGATTATCTCGACCTCTATATCATTCATCGCTTTGACTATGACACGCCGATCGAGGAGACGATGGAGGCTCTCCACAGCCTCGTCAAAGCGGGCAAAGTGCGGGCTCTGGGTGCGTCGGCTATGTACGGCTACCAGTTTTACAACATGCAGCTTGCGGCGCGGGACAACGGCTGGACGCCCTTTGTCTCGATGCAGGATCACTACAACCTGCTGTATCGGGAGGACGAACGGGAATTAATTCCCATCTGCGACCAGATGAATGTGGCCCGCACCCCCTACAGCCCCTTGGCGGCCGGACGGCTTTCCCGTCTGGAGTGGAAAACGGACACTCTGCGCAGCAAAACCGATACAACTGCCGCCTCCAAATACGACAGCACTCAGCAGACCGATTACCAGATCGTCTTACGGGTTCACGAGCTGGCCGAGCGGTACGGTGTTACCATGACACAGATCGCCCTGGCCTGGCAGTTTGCCAGGGGAGTTGCGTCTCCCATCATCGGCGCCACCAAGGCGAAGTACTTCGACGACGCGGCAAAGTCGCTGGAAATAAAGCTCAAAGATGAGGATATTTCCTATCTGGAGGAGCTTTACCTCCCCCACAAGGTCGTGGGCGCGCTGTAAAGGAGGATAAGAAGCTATGACCATCAAAGAGGTCAGCGAAAAGTATCAAATCTCCCAGGACACCCTCCGGTACTACGAACGGGTGGGGATGATCCCGCCTGTGACCCGCACTGCCGGGGGAATCAGGGACTACCAGCAAACCGACATCCAGTGGGTGGAGCTTGCAAAGTGCATGCGGAGCGCCGGGCTGCCGGTGGAGGCGATGATCGAGTACGTGCGGCTGTGTCAGGAGGGGGACGGAACCATTCCGGCTAGGCTTCAGCTCTTGGTGGAGCAGAGGGACAACCTGCTGGAACAGCGCAGACAGATCGACGAAACCCTGGACCGGCTCAACTACAAAATTGCCCGGTACGAGATCGCAGTGGAGACTGGGACCCTCACATGGGACAAATAAATTTGATCAACACAAAGGAGAAAGGCAAGTATGTTAGGAAATTTTAGCTATTCCAATCCCACCAAACTTTATTTTGGAGAAAACGCTCTCGATTATTTGAGTGGGGAGCTTTCAAACTACGGTAAAAACGTGCTACTCATATATGGCGGCGGCTCCATCAAGAAAAACGGCATCTATGATCAGGTGGTTTCTATCCTGAAAGCCAGCGGCAAGGAAATTATCGAGGATCCGGGCGTTATGCCCAACCCCACGGTGGAAAAGCTCTACGAGGGCTGCAAACGGGCCAAAGAGGGGAATGTGGACCTGATTTTGGCCGTGGGCGGCGGATCGGTCTGCGATTACGCCAAGGCGGTTTCGGTCTCCACCTATTGCGCGGAGGACCCCTGGGACAAATACTATCTCCGCATGGAGGACGTGGACAATAAAATCATCCCGGTGGGCTGCGTGCTGACCATGGTGGGCACCGGCTCGGAGATGAACGGGGGCTCTGTCATCACAAACCATGAGCAGAAGCTGAAAATCGGCCATGTCTTCGGCGACAACGTCTTTCCTAAGTTTAGCATCCTCAACCCCACCTACACCTTTACCCTTCCGAAATACCAGATGATCGCGGGCTTTTTCGACATCATGTCCCACATTTTGGAGCAGTATTTTTCCGGCGACGACGACAACACCTCCGACTACATCATGGAGGGTCTGTTGCGGTCGTTGATCCACAGCTCCAAAATCGCGGTGAAAAACCCCACCGACTACGAGGCTCGGAGCAACATCATGTGGATCGCCACCTGGGCGCTCAACACGCTGGTTGCAAAGGGGAAGGCCACCGACTGGATGGTCCACATGATCGGGCAGTCCATCGGCGCTTACACCGACGCCACCCACGGCATGACCCTGTCCGCTGTTTCCATGCCCTATTACCGCTACATCATGCCCTATGGGATTCAGAAGTTTAAACGGTACGCTGTAAACGTCTGGGATGTGGACGCGGTAGGGAAAACCGACGAACAAATCGCCTCCGAGGGCCTTGACCGGATGGAGACCTGGATGAGGGAAATCGGCCTTGTGATGAACACCAAAGAACTGGGCGTCACTGATGAAATGCTGGACGGCATCGCCAAGGGCACCTTTATCATGGAGGGCGGCTACAAGGTTCTCACCCACGATGAAATCGTTGCAATTTTAAAAGAAAGCATGGGGGAATAAAGATGGAAAAAGTAACAGCAGGTAAAGACCAATTGGGAGATTTCGCCCCGAAATTTGCACAGCTAAACGACGATGTGCTCTTTGGCGAAGTTTGGTCGCGGGAGCGGGAGCTTTCCGCCCGGGATCGGAGCATCGTCACCGTGACGGCGTTGATGGCCAGCGGAGTTTTGGACAGTTCGCTCAAATTTCACATTGAAAACGCCAAACGCCACGGCGTCACCAAAGAGGAGATGGCGGAAATCCTCACCCACGCCGCCTTCTACGCTGGATGGCCCAAGGCATGGGCGGCGTTCCGGTTCGCCAAAGAGGTGTATGAGGAAAACGCGGAATAACGGATCAAGCGGCAGGGCAGTAAAAGGCCGCAAACAAATAAAACCTCCCCAATAATGCCCAAAATCAGCAGGAGCCGGCACCCACATTCGCCCCCTTTTCAGGAATCATTTCCTACAAGGCAAAACGGTGTGGATGCTGGCTTCTGCGTTTATTGTATGTTCTCAATTAAGCGGACGATAAACAGGGGTTAAACCAATAGGCTTTCTCAAAACAGGCTTAGCTGCTTGCCCTCGTACTGGTGTTTTAGTTCGGTGGCCGGGCCTTTATGATAAAGATTTTCCGGGATGTCGGACAAGAATTCCGACGGCTCGGACTGGGAGGACAAGAGGTAGAGCTTTTCCTTGGCGCGGGTCATCCCCACGTAGAACAGCCGCCGTTCCTCGGGAATGTCAGCGGGGTGGGAAACCGATTCCAAGGGAATGGAGCCTTTTTTGACCCCTGCCAAGAAGACTACCGGAAATTCCAGCCCCTTGGAGCCGTGGAGGGTCATCAGCCGCACAAAGTCGGCGGTGTAGCTGGGCTGGGCGCTGCGGGAGAGGTCGCCTTCTTCTCCCAAAAGCAGGTTTGTGAGAAACGCCGTCATATTGGGGTGGAATACCGACATGTTCATAAACCGGCTCAGAGGCTCCTGTTCCGTCCATTCCATTTCCTCCGTCCAGTCTTCCAAAAGGGAGCGGGGCTTTTCCTTCTGCACCCGGGGGAGGTATTTTTTGATGAGCTTTATCCATCTTTGACAGTGGCCCACCTCTTTGTACTCGGTAAAGAGGGCCTCCGCGTCGGGGGAAGAGAGGCTTTTGATGTTCCGCTCTGAAAAGAGGGCTTCCAGCCGGGAGATGAGATCCTCCGGGAACTGGAACGCCAATTGGAGCGAAGCGCTAAGGGCGGGAAGGTCCCGGGGATCCAACAGAAAACGGAAAAATGCTTCGGTGCCCCGGACCTTGGGATCGGCCAAAAAGTCGTCCCGTCCCATGACAACGTAGGGGATACTCTCTTTCCGCAGGCATTTTTCGATGATGTCCGCCTGCCGGTGAGTGCGGTAGAGCACCGCCATGTCAGAAAAGCTGCGGGGAGTTTCCGGCCCGCGGCCCGCCGAGAAAGCCTGGGAGTCCAGCATGTCGACGCCGCCCACCATCCGGTTGATCTCCTTGGCGATGAAAATTCCCTCCGAAAGAGGGGAAGGAGCGGTCAAAAGCTGGACCGGGTCGCCGCTGGGGACATTGGGGTGAAGGACGCGGGCCTCCCCTTGGTTTTTGGATATGGCGGGAAGGGCACAGCCGATAATCTCCGGGGTGGAGCGGTAATTTTCGGTGAGGCGGATCTGTCTGAGGGCGGGCAGGTCACCGGAGAGCCGCTCAAAACACCTGGCGTCCGAGCCGCGGAAGCCGTAGATGGACTGGTCGGGGTCGCCGATGACGAATAGGCTTTGCCCTAGGCGGCTCCACGCCTGGATTAAACGGTATTGGATGTCGCTCACGTCCTGAAATTCATCCACCAGCAGGTGGGAGAACCCTTTGGACGCCTTTTTCCCTTCGTCCTCCGATTCAAAAAGGGTCAGGGCTTCGAGAAGCAGGTCGTCAAAGTCGAGCACGCCCATCTCCCGAAGGCGGGCGTTGTAGGCGTCGGCGGCCTCTGGGGAGAGATCGCTTTGCCCTAAGCACTTTTGCTTCGAAACCTCGCTTATAAACTGCTTGGGGGAGATTTTCAGTTCCATCTCCCGGATGACCTGGGAAGCCAAGTCCATCGCCTCGTATTCGCCGATGAGGGCCACGTTTTGATCCCGTTTTTTGAGCAGCTGGAGGCAGATGGCGTGAAACGTCCCGATAGTCATGGCGTTTGCCATGCGTTTGTTCCCAAAGTAACGGGTGAGCCGCTCCCGCATCTCGGCGGCCGCTTTGTTTGTGAATGTGACCGCTGTAATGGCAGACGGTTCCACTCCTTTTTCCTCGACGAGATAGGCAATCCGGGCCACTAAGGTCTTTGTCTTGCCGGTGCCGGGCCCTGCGATGACCGCCACGGCGGGAGCCTCGGCGGTGGCGGCTTCCAGCTGCCGGTGGTTGAGGCCAGAAAGGGCACTTTGTTTTTCCTCCGGCAAGGGAGGGACGATTTCTTCCGCCGCCTCTGCATCCGGCGCTTTCTTTTTGAGGGATTTTTTCGCGGGAGCGGCTTTTTTCTTAGAAGGGACGCCGAATAGGCTAAACTGTCCGCTCAATGCCTCAATTTCCGATTTGTCCAGCAGCCCGATTTTCCCGTATTCCCCGTCGTAGCCGGGGGTGCGCTCCACCTTGCCTTCCCGCAGCCGTTTGATGCCCTCCTCGACTAAAGGGCCCGCCGCATGGCGGATGTCTTCCAAGGGGGCTTCTCTTAACATGTAAAATTCCGGCCCCAGCTTACTGAGGAGCGCCTCATACTGGGCGGCTGTTTTTTTGCTGGCCGCCGATAGGCCGGTGGAAGCGGCGATGACTTCGGGTAGAGGGACGAGGCTCTCAAAAGGCCGCCCGTTTGGCAGTGTAAAGCCCTCCTCTCGGTCGGCGAGCTGCTCCACCCGGTGTTCCACCCCAATGGTGATTTTTTTGCCGCAGACGGGGCATTTGCCGCCGTACTCCTCGGTTTCGGTGGGCTTGAGGCAGACATTGCAGTTGCGGTGGCCGTCGTAATGGTATTTTCCCTCCTCCGGGAAAAATTCGATGGTGCCTAAAAGCCCTTTGGGGGCGGATTCCTGCAAAGCGTCGGCCAGACCTTTGTAGCTCAAATCGATGTCCAACAAATTCGCTTCCCGGCCTAGCTTTTGCGGGGAATGGGCATCGGAGTTGGAAACCAGGTTGAACCGGTCCAGAGCCGAAACCCGCCAGTTCATGGGAGGGTCGGAGGAAAGGCCGGTTTCCAGGGCGTGGATGTGAGGGGTCAGGTCCTCAAAACACTCCTCGATGGTGTCAAAGCCGGAAAAGGCGCCGAACAAAGAGAAATGAGGCGTCCAGATATGGGCGGGGATGAACACCGCGTCAGGGCAGGTATCCAGGGTGATTTCCAACAGATCCCGGCTGTCCAGACCCAGGATGGGACGGCCGTCGGAATGGATGTTGCCGATGGCCTCCAATTTGTGGGACAAAAGCTCCGCTGCCTCCAGATGGGGCAGTAAAATCACATTGTGAACCTTGCGCACCTTACCGTTTTTCTTGTAGATGGAGCTGATCTCCCCCGACAGGACAAACCTTGGCGCGTCATGAAAAAGGGCTGCTCCATCGGCGAGAAATTCATCTTTCAGACGGTAGAGTCCGTCCTCCGCCGGGATGAGCTTGTCCTTTAGTTCCTGCCTCCAAACGGGGTGAGTAAAATCCCCTGTCCCCAAAAGGCCGATACCCTTTTTCCGCGCCCAGAGGTCGAGGTACTCGGGGATGCCGTCTTTGCTGGTGGCCCGTGAGTATTTGGAATGAATATGTAAATCCGCGATGAGTTTCATAATCTCCCGGCCTTTCTATGTATGAATTCCTCTTTTTTACAACAAAACAGGCCGCCGCTTCTGCGGTGCGGCCTGGAAGGAACCTGATTCATCATATCATG
The DNA here is from genome assembly GCA_904396495.1 of uncultured Oscillospiraceae bacterium. Lineage (GTDB taxonomy): Bacteria > Bacillota > Clostridia > Oscillospirales > Ruminococcaceae > Fumia. The sequence continues at coordinate 18,230 of CAJFOJ010000026.1, read as the reverse complement.
TTTTATTGATCCGTGAACTGGAATAGCGGCGGTTTTTCCACTGTATTTTGCAGCGTCCTGATGACTTCTCGGGTATCCTTGGCGATTTGTCCTTTTAAGTCCTCAATGGAAGCAAATTTCTGCTCCGGACGCACAAAGCGGATGAGGGAGAGGGGAATCTGCCGGCCGTAGAGATCGCCCTCATAACCGATGAGATAGGTCTCGGCTGAGGGAGGGTTGTCCGCGCCGACGGTAGGTTTGACTCCCACGTTTGTCACCCCCATGTAGCTTTTTCCGTCAATTTGTGCCAAAGAGGCGTAAACGCCGAATCGGGGGAGGATATTCCCTTGGGGATAGGGCTGGTTGATGGTGGGGAAGCCCAGTCTGCGGCCCAGCTTGCGGCCCTCCGACACCGGAAAGTCGATGGTGTACGGATATCCCAGTAACGTTTGCGCTTCCTCCATCCGCCCGCTGTGGATACATTCCCGGATGCGGGTGGAGCTGATGGGGGAGCCGCCTTCAGTCAGGGCGGGCAGCACCTCGCAGTAAATGCCGTTTGAGGCGCAAAATTCCTCCAGCATCCTGGTGTCCCCCTCGGCATTTTTTCCAAACCGGTAGTCGTACCCGCAAAAGACCGCTTTGGCCTGTAGGGCGGTTTGCAGGATTTCCTCCAAAAAGCGACGGGCGGGCATATCCTTGATGGAGGAAAAGGGCGGGCAGACAAATTGCTCTACGCCGAGGCTTTCCAGCAACCGGACCTTCAGGGTGGGGGAGAGGAGGGCTTTAAAATCCGGCTTGGAAATGAGGGCGGGATTGTCGTAATCGAAAGAAAATACCGTCGGAATCATTTTTTTGTTATGAGACACCGCTTTTAAAATGACCTGCTGGTGGCCCCGATGGAGCCCGTCAAACAAGCCCAGCGCCACCGAAGTGCTTTGGCTCAGATGGGGAATTTCGTTGTAGGTGTGCAAAGCTTGTTACTTCCTTTCGATGAAAAATTTTTTCAAAACCAGCTCCATAGTATCAGTCCGGCAGTCGGCAAGGCCCAGAAAAGTGTTCCCAGCGTCGTAAATCCGGCAGGTGACGGCCCCTTTGGGGTATTTTATCCTATTTAAGTCCAGCCGCACGCCGTTTAAAAATTTTTTCGACTGGACGGGGTTGAGGCGGATGGCCGGATAGGCTTGAAACACCTTTTCCACCGGTAAAATACGTTCGGCAAGCCGCTCTGTGCAAAGAAGCTCCTCTACTTCCTGAAAGGTCAGGCAGTCGTCTAAGGTAAATCCCGCCGCCTCGGTGCGGGTGAGGGAGGTCATGGCGCCGCCGGTACCCAGCGCCTCCCCCAGGTCGTGAATCAGTGTGCGGATGTATGTACCTTTGGAGCAGCCGATGTCAAGGACGCCGCACTGGCTATCCTCGTCGAAGGAGAGCAGTTCCAAACGGTGAATGTGGACTGGACGGGGCTTGCGCTCCACCTCGACGCCCCTGCGGGCCAGGTCGTAAAGCCGCTTCCCGTTTATCTGGACGGCGGAGTACATGGGGGGGATCTGCTCGATATCGCCGCGGAAGCGGGGCAGCAGGTCAAGGATGTCCTGCTTTACCACCCGGCTCTCCCGGCGGGAGAGGACTTCGCCCCAGATGTCCTGGGTGTTGGTGGTGATCCCCAGCTGGAAGGCCGCGGTGTACCGCTTATTTTGGTCTGGGAGGATGTCGCAGGCCTTGGTAGCGGCGCCCAAAAAGACGGGGAGCACACCGGTGGCCATGGGATCGAGAGTACCGGCATGGCCGATTTTCTTTATTTTGGTCATACCCCTTAATTTTTTCACCACGTCAAAGGAGGTGAAGTCCTGGGGCTTGTGGATGCAGAGAATTCCGTTTAAGCTGGAAGGCTGGATCATCAAACACTCCGTTCTGCCGAAGGAAAGCGGCGGTAACAATTAGAAAATCTAGCGCAAAGCTTTCGTCAAAGCGGCGACTACAGTCTGTTGGACCTCTTCTATCGTGCCGTAAAGGGTGCAGCCCGCTGCCCGGGCATGGCCTCCGCCTCCGAATTGGGCGCAGAATTTGGAGGCGTCCAGGACTTCAGAGCTGCGGATGGACAGCTTGTACTCATTTTGGTCGCGTTCTTTGATGGCGACGCCTACTTGAACCCCCTCGATTTTGCGGGGAATGCCGGAAATGCCGTCCAGTTCCGATTCAGAGACGCCGGTTTCCCGGAGCATTTGCAGGGTGACGCAGATCAAAGCGACGCGGTTTTGATCGTGAAATTCCAGTGTGTTGAGGACACGTCGCTCCAGTTCCATCATCCCCATGGTTTTCGATTCAAAAAGAAGCTTGTTGATTTGCTGAAACCGGCAGCCGCTTTCAATGAGGGAGGCGGCGATCCGATGGGTGTCCGGGGTGACGTTTGAGAATTTAAAGCAGCCGGTATCAGTGGTGATGCCGGTGTAAAGGCAATCGGCAATTTGCGGGGAGATAGCCGCTCCCATCTCCAAAAGGAGGCGGTAGATGATTTCGCAAGTGGCGGCAGCTTTGTCGTCCAAAAGCGTCTCTTTTGCAAACATGGAGTTGGAAGGATGGTGATCGATGGCCAAATCCACCTTTCCCCGATAGGGGGCAAGGGTTTCCCCAAAAAGCTGTTCGTCGGCGATGTCCACCGAAACCACAAACTGGGGCGGGAAGTCCTCCCCGGTTTCGCCGCCTCTCAAATAATTCATTTTGGGCGGGATGGAGTCGTGACAAAGCAGGCGGGAGCGTTTCCCGAGCTGTTTTAAGGCAAAGTGGAGGCTGTACCCGCTTCCCAAAGTGTCGCCGTCGGGGTTGCGATGACAGAGGATGATAATATCATCCTCTTTTAGAAGTCTTGCAGCTGCTTCCTTCCGGTCAATTCTCATATAAATCCGTTGTCCTTTCTAGATGCCGCAAAAAGCGGTGATTGCCGTCCTTTACTAATCGGGATCGCGATGCTCCAGATGTTCCAGGATATCGTTTATCTTGGCGCTGTAGGCGATGGAGCCGTCGGCGATGAAATGAAGCTCCGGGCATTTGCGCAGATGCAGACGGTTTGAGAGCTCCCGCTTGAGAAACCCGCTGGCCGACTGGAGCCCTTTGATGGATTCCTTGGTGGCCGACTCGCCCTCCAGGGCGCTGACGTTCACCTTGCAGTGGGACAGGTCATTTGACACCTCGCACCGGACGATGCTGAGCATTTGAGAGACCCGTGGGTCCTTGAGCTCCCGGATGAGGGCACTCATTTCCCGTTTGATATCCTCAGACAGGCGTCCGACTTTGTAGTTTGGCATATCAGTACACCATTCCTGCAAACAGGTCCTTTCTTTTTTAGTAAATTTCTAAAAACGGGCCAAAGGAACAGGAAGCCTGCGCCTTTGGCCCGGCAAATATGGGGAAAGTCTTTCCGCCGCAACCCGTGTTTATTATACAGTCCAGCGGGGATACCATTATTCTCTCCCCAACTAATCTCGGTATTCCTCGATCATGAAGGACTCGAAGATGTCGCCCTCCTTGATGTCGTTGAACTTGTCGAGGCCGATACCGCATTCGTAGCCTTGAGCCACTTCCTTGGCGTCGTTTTTAAAGCGTTTGAGGGAGTCGATTTTGTCCTCGACGATGACAATGCCGTCCCGGACGATGCGGATCAATGCATCTCTAGCCACCTTGCCCTCCAAGACGTAACAACCGGCCACTGTGCCCACGCCAGTGATCTTGTAGACCTGGCGGACCTCCGCTCTACCCAGTTCCACTTCCCGGGTTTTGGGGGCTAGCATGCCTTTCATAGCGTCCTTCACATCGTCGATGGCGTCGTAGATGATGCGGTACATCCGCATTTCGACGTTTTCCTGGGCGGCGTCTTCTTTCGCCACAGGGTCGGGGCGGACGTTGAAACCGATGATAATGGCGTTGGAGGCGTTTGCCAGCATGACGTCGGAGCGGTTGATGGCGCCGACGCCGGTGTGGATGACGCGGACGCGGACTTCGTCATTGGAGAGTTTCTCCAAGGATTGTTTAACCGCTTCGGCACTGCCCTGTACGTCGGCTTTGACCACGATGGCCAGTTCTTTCATCTCGCCCTCGGCAATCTGGCTGAAGAGGTTATCCAAAGTGACCTTCTGATAGGCTTTAAACTGTTCTTCTTTCTGCTCCTGGCGGCGCTGTTCCACCAGCTCCCGGGCCAGTCGCTCGTCCTCGACAGCGTTGAAGGTGTCCCCGGCGGAGGGTACTTCAGACATACCGGTGATTTCGACGGGGATGGAGGGGCCCGCTTCGGTGACCACCTGGCCCCGGTCGTTGATCATCTGGCGGACCCGGCCCACCGATGTCCCGGCGATGAGCACGTCGCCAGTGTGCAGGGTGCCGTTCTGAACGAGCAAAGTGGCAACAGGGCCACGCCCTTTGTCCAGCCGGGCCTCGACGACAGTGCCTTTGGCCAAGCGGTTGGGGTTGGCCTTCAGCTCCAATACGTCGGCCACGACGGTAATCATCTCCAGCAAAGTGTCGATTCCCATACCGGTTGCGGCGGAGACAGGCACGCAGATGACATCGCCGCCCCACTCCTCGGGGACCAGCTCGTATTCGGTCAGCTCCTGCATGACCTTGTCGGGGTTAGCGGTAGGTTTATCCATTTTGTTGATAGCGACGATGATGGAGACATTTGCCGCCTTGGCGTGGTTAATTGCCTCGACAGTCTGAGGCATGATGCCGTCGTCGGCAGCGACAACTAAAACGGCGATGTCTGTGACAGCGGCGCCGCGGGCCCGCATTGAGGTAAAGGCCTCGTGACCAGGGGTGTCTAAGAAGGTGATATACCGGTCGCCTACCCTGGCGCGGTAGGCGCCGATGTGCTGGGTGATGCCACCCGCCTCGGTGGAGGTGACGTTTGCGTGGCGGATCCGGTCCAAAAGGGAGGTTTTACCGTGGTCAACGTGGCCCATAACCACCACGACGGGACTTCTCTCCTGAAGGTCCGCAGCGTCGTCTTCCTCGTCTTTGATGAGTTTTTCCTCGATGGTGACGATGACCTCTTTTTCGATTTTTGCGTTGTACTCCATAGCCACTAAAGCGGCGGTGTCAAAGTCGATGACCTCGTGCTGGGCCGCCATGACGCCCAACATCATCAGCTTTTTGATGACATCGGTGACGGTAACCTTTAAGCGGGATGCCAGCTCCGACACGGTGATCTCATCGGGGATGAGGACCTTGAGCTGCTGCTTTCTGGCCCGCTCCAAGGCGAGGCGCTGGAGCTTTTCGGCCTCGGTTTCCCGCTTGGTGGAGAATTTGGCCTTGTTTTTCATCTGGGACTTCTGTTTCAGCTTCTGCTTTTTCTGCTGATTGTCCTTCATGCGGCCTTGGGGGGCGATTTGCTCATAGTGCTCGTTGTATTTGTCCAGGTTTACGTCCACCGTCCTGGTATTGACGTGGCGGACGGTGCGCTCCTTCTCCACCGGCTCATTGCTGGTGACGGCAGGGCCGGTAGGACGGTTCTGCCCAAGCAGAGTGTTTTGTTTTGGAGGTTGGGATTTGCGTTCGGTCCGAGGTTTGGGTTTAGGGGTGTCCAAAGTAGGCTTTTTGTCGAAGCGGCCGTTTTTGTTAGGATCGAACTTGGGCGCCTGCTTTGAAGCGGGACGGGCAGCCTCAGCAGCGGGTTTTACAGGCTCTGTCTGTTCCACTTTAGCGGCCGGCTTCTCTTTGGAAGCGGCCTTCTTTTCGGAAATGGGCTTTTCCTCGGGAGCAGCCTTGGGAGCTTCCTCTTCCGCCTTTTTTTCCACAGGCTTCGGGACTTCTTTCTCCGAAGGAACCGTCTTTTTCCCAGTGGAAGCTTTTTTCGTCGTCGCTTTAGCAGCCGGTTTTTCGTCAGACTTTGGCTCAGGCTTACTCTCTGTTTTGGGATTTTCCTTCCGGGAATTAAAGTAGGCGTTAAAATCCTTAACCTCGTTTTTCTGGGTATAGTATTCGAAGATGACGTTTAATTCGTCTTCACTTAAGGCAGTAGAGGCTTTTTTGGGTTCGCCGCCAAAGTATTTCGCGACCAGCTCGATGATTTCCTTGTTGGTCACGTTAAGGTCTTTGGCAACATCGGTTACTTTGTACTTTATCGTCATATGTTGGGTTCCTCCGTTTCGTTGTGGATGAGCATCAGCTTATCGGCAAATCCCTGATCCGCAATCCCAATGACACCGGTTTTTTTTCCGATCATACCGGCGATTTCTTCCATGGTGTTGGGAAGGGGCAGATGGGGGAGTCGGTATTTGCCAGCAAGGTAAACGGCTTCCTTTATCGTTTTCTGAGACAGGTCGGAAGCGGTGAGCAGCAGCCTCACGCTGCCGTTTTGTACACCTTCTTTGACGGTGTCGAAGCCGTAGAGAAGTTTTTTGGCCCGCATGGAGAGGGACAATGTGGCGTAAAAGCGGTCAGACATGCTTTTCCATCTCCTGTTCCATCAGGTCATAGACCTCGTCGGGTATTTTGCAGCCGAAACTGCGCTCAATCCGGCGGGATTTTCTCGCCTTTTTCAGGCATTCGAGGGTGGGGCAGACATAGGCGCCGCGCCCCGCCTTTTTACCGGTCAGGTCCAGCGATATTTCGCCTTCCTTTGATTTTACAACCCGCGTAAGCTCCCGCTTGTCTTTCATTTCGCCGCAGCCGACACACATACGCAGTGGGATACGTTTCATCGCTATGACCATTCCTTTCTTAAAGTGGGGATTGGGCGGATATTTGCCCTTTACTCGGTTATTTCTTCCGCTTCCATCGAAACGGGTGATTCTGTTTCTTCGGTAAAGAGGGGTTCTTCCTCATCCTGGGCTTCACTTTCGGAGCGGATGTCAATTTTGTAGCCGGTCAGCTTGGCAGCGAGCTTGGCGTTCTGTCCCCGGTTGCCGATGGCCAGCGACAGCTGGTTGTCGGGGACGATTACCCGGCAGATTTTGTCCTGTGGGTCGAGGATGTTCACCGAGATGACAGTGGCGGGGGAGAGGGCCTCCTTGACAAATTCTGCATCGTCGTCGCTCCACTTGACAATGTCGATTTTTTCACCCTTGAGCTCGTCAACAATGGCGGAAATCCGGCTGCCCTTGGGGCCGATGCAGGCGCCGATGGGATCCACGTCGGGGTTTTTGCTGAAAACGGCGATCTTGGTGCGGGAACCCGCCTCTCTGGAGATGGATTTGACCTCGATGGTGCCGTCGAAGATTTCAGGGACCTCCAGCTCGAACAGCCGCTTCACCAAATCTTTATGCGTCCTGGAAATCTTTAATGAACAGCGCTTTTCTAGGTTGACCACGTCGACGACATAGACTTTGATCCGATCGCCTTCCCGCAGATCGTCGTTGGGAAGCTGCTCGTTTTTAAACAGGAGGATTTCGTTTTTGTCGATCTCCACCGTAGCGTTGCCAGTGGCGGGTTCCACCTTCTGTACTGTGGCGGTGACCACCTCGTAGACCTTATTCTGGAACTGCTCCATCATCTGGGAGCGCTCCGCCTCCCGGATGCCCTGGCGAATGACGTGCTTGGCGGTCTGGGCGGCGATGCGGCCGAACTGCTTGGGATCCAGCTTGATCTCCACCGGCATCCCAACCTTGGCGCGCTTGCTGTATTTGAGCGCCTCGTCCAGGGTGATTTCGGTTTCCGGCTCCTCCACCTCGTCCACCACGTTTTTGACGATGGACACGCCAAACTTTCTCGTATCGGGGTCGATGACCACATTGACGTTTTCAGTGACCTGATAGTCCCGCTTGACAGCGATGACGATGGCGTTTTTGATCTTTTCGATGAGGTAGTCGGCCTCGATGCCCTTTTCAGCCTCCAAAAGCTCCAGCGCGTCAAAAAACTCGTTATTCATTTTCTATTTTCCTCCAAAATCAAATTCTGCATACTGCCGTACAAACCGAAGCTCTGAAAGCTTCCACTCGTGTTCAACCCCCTCGGGGTCGACGGCGACGATACTCTTACCTTTATATTCTTTTAAGGTGCACACCGGTTCCTTTTCGCCGTTTAACGGGGTGAAAAGGCCGATGGTCACCGGCTTGCCAATGTTTTGTGCAAAGTGGAAATCCCGGGTCAGGTCCCGCTCCAGCCCGGCTGACCAGACTTCTAAATAATAGCTGAGGTCAATGGGATCCACCTCGTCTAGGATGGGGTCGAGGCGGCGGGAGACTGCCTCACAGGAATCGATGTCGACGCCGCCCTCCTTGTCGATGACGATGCGTAAAAAGTAGCTGGCGCCTTCCTTATCGAATCGGACATCCCAAAGGACAAGCCCCAACTCATCAGTAATGGGTTTAGCCAAGTTCCAGACCGTCTCAATGATCTGACTTTTGTTCACAGAGCGCTCACACCTTTCGAAAATCAGGCGCTAGACAGGTTGTATCCCCGCTGGGCCAAGTTTTGTTGAGCGAAGTTTAGCCCAACATAAACGAAAGACCGGGATAAATCCCAGCCTTTCTACCATACTCTAATAATAAACTATACTTAGTATATCACAATAATTTCAAAAAATCAAGGAATTTTATAACAAATTTGAGCTTTTGTGAAGTGATATTTTTAGAAAGGTGGTCATTATTTTGACCTCAATCTCCTAAAAGCAGGATGACGGACACGGATTACCACTTTTTTGGGCTGCTTGCAGCCTTCACAAATCGAAAGGTCTTGAGATTCTATCACTTGATTTTCCTTCAAATGGGCATGTTCGATTTGATTGAAACATTTTAGACAGTACTCCGCCACGGCATTTACCTCATTTACTCAATCTTTCCAGCGATTCACGTGCTCCAACGCAAAGTGTATGCATTGGTTGAGCAGTTCATTTCGGCTAATCCCGATATTGTTGGCGAGTCCATCTGCTTTTTCCAGTAAATCGGAATCAATCCTTATGGAAATTACGTCCTTCTCTATTTTTCGCGGTTTTTTCGGAACAAAATTTGCCATGTCGTGAACCCCCATTGATGAGCAGGCCGCAGCAAAAACCGCGGTTAGAATTTATTTTTGGAACGTGCATCGTGGATTACGATTAATATTATATTACAAAATCTATTTTAAAAATACATTTGAATTTATATCTAATATTCGAATGCGAGATTGGATACAAATTCATACAATAGACTCTATTTTTCTATAGTATACAGCAATATCTTATGTATTTTATGTCGAAACCTGCGTTCCTATTGGTGAACAATGTCGAAACTATCAAATTATTTTAAAAAATAAAGATAGAATTATACAATTCCTATTTTGCAGTTATTACCGTAAAAATGGGAAATGATTCGCCCCATGCCTTTTATTGGAACACATCGTTGGAGATGTCGATTTAACAAAAGGAAAAAGGAGAGGATTTTCCTCTCCCTTTTTTGCCGTATCATATAAAAGGTTAATGGCTCAAATGACAAACTGCTCCATATACCGCTTTGCCAAAATAAGCGATGCCTCGACCCGCTCTTTGCTTCCTTCAAAGGCCTTGTCCTCAATCTCCAGGCAGGTGTATCCCTCGTAGCCGATGTCAGTGAGGGCGGAAACATATTTTCCCCAGTCCACATCACCCAGGCCAGGCAGCTTTGGAGACATAAAGGAGAGGGGAGTGGCCATAATACCGCAGTCATCCAATCTATCCCAATAGACCTTGATGTCCTTATAGTGGACGTGAAAAATACGGTCTTTGAATTCATAAATAGGTTTAATGTAGTCAATCATCTGCCAAACAAAGTGGGAGGGGTCGTAGTTGATCCCGAAATTTTTACTGGGGATGATATCAAAGCACTGCCTCCAGATAGCAGGAGTGGTGAACAGGTTCTGTCCACCGGGCCACTGGTCATAACCAAACAGCATGGGACAGTTCTCAATGGCGACCTTCACGTCGTTGTCCTCGGCGAATTGGATGATAGGGGGCCAGACCTTTTTAAACTCCTCGATATTTTCCTCTACGTTTTTGGATTGCATCCTGCCGATAAAGGTAGTAACCATGCCGATCCCCAGCTTATGGGAGGCGACGATGACCTTTTTCAGATGCTCGATATTGGCCTCCCGCTTTGTAAGGTCTTCATCCATGGTGTTGGGATAAAAGGCCAAAGAGGAAATTTCCACATTTTTTTTGGCGCAGTAATCTTTAATGTAAGCGATGTTTTCGTCGCTCATATCGTCTACATTGATGTGGCTGACCCCGGCATACCGGCGTTCCGCTTTGCCCTGAGGCCAACAGGCCATCTCGACGCAGGAAAAGCCGTGGCTGCTGGCAAAGTCGATAACCTCTTCAAACGAATAGGTGTCCAAAATTGCGCTGACAAAACCCATTTTCATGACAATCATTCTCCTTTTTTGTTTTATCGTCAAGGCCTTGAAAGGATTCACGAAAAATAGCAGGTAAAAAGAAGGAAATTTATTTATTTTTTCCCACAAAAAAAGAAAACGAATACATTTTCCTTCCCAAAACCCTTTCCTTTCATTCTGTTGCCATCCTATCATATTTTATCAAAAAAGTCAATGTAAAAGATTGTGGCAAGTGAAAGGATTACAGTCATTTTAAAGATACATGACAAATGGGAGGAATAGTATTCTACGACGTGGCATTTTCATTTATGGATGATAGAAAAAGGGATTTTAGAGAAAGTAATCGTCTGCCCATCTTGATGGGATGTACATATTTCTCTGACATAATAATTGTTAAAAATTGGAGAAGAGGTTTGTCAAATTTTCTTAAAATTGTCATAATTTGTCTTCCAATTTTAGGATACATGCAGTATAATAAACCTATAAAAAGGGAAAGCCCCGGAGGAAACGTACTTTGATATAATGAGATATTCCAGGTCTTTTCCCATATATTTAAAAAGGAGAGATCACTATGGCAAATCGTATCATGCTCAATGAGACATCCTATCATGGCGCAGGTGCTGTGGCGGAAATCCCCGGGGAAGTCAAGGCCCGCGGCTTTGCAAAGGCCCTTCTCTGTACCGACCCAGATCTGTTGAAATTCGGAGTGGCCGCCAAAGTGACCGATGTTTTGGAGAAAAACGGCCTGAGTTATGAAATTTACTCCGATATTAAGGCAAACCCCACCATTCAAAACGTCCAACATGGGGTACAGGCTTTTAAGGACTCCGGCGCGGACTATATCATCGCCCTGGGAGGCGGTTCCTCGATGGACACTGCTAAGGCCATCGGCATTATCGCCGCCAACCCTGAATTTTCAGATGTTAGGAGCTTAGAGGGAGTGGCTCCTACCAAAAAACCTTGTGTTCCGATTATCGCGGTGCCCACCACAGCTGGAACTGCGGCGGAGGTCACTATTAACTATGTCATCACCGATTTAGAGAAAAAGCGGAAATTTGTCTGTGTAGATCCTCATGATATGCCTGTCATCGCGGTGGTGGATTCCGATTTGATGTCCACTATGCCAAAGGGCCTTACCGCTTCCACCGGTATGGATGCTCTGACTCACGCCATTGAGGGTTATACCACAAAAGCTGCCTGGGAAATGACTGACATGTTCCACTTAAAGGCTATTGAGATCATCTCTCGTTCGCTGCGGGGCGCAGTAAACAACGAGAAAGAGGGTCGGGAGGGGATGGCTCTCGGACAGTACATAGCCGGAATGGGCTTTTCAAACGTTGGTTTGGGGATCGCCCATTCGATGGCTCATACCCTGGGCGCTGTCTATGATACTCCTCACGGCGTGGCCTGCGCCATGATGCTTCCCATCGTCATGGAGTACAATGCCGACTGTACGGGGGAAAAATATAAAGAAATTGCCCGTGCCATGGGTGTTTCCGGTGTAGATCGGATGTCTCAGCAAGAATATCGTAAAGCCGCTGTGGATGCGGTGCGCAAGCTGAGCCAGGATGTGGGAATTCCCCAGAAGCTGGAAGCATTAAAGGAAGAGGATCTGCCTTTCTTAGCGGAATCCGCTTATGCAGACGCCTGCCGCCCCGGAAATCCCAAGGATACCAGCGTGGAAGACTTGAAAGAGCTGTTCCGCAAGCTGATGTAAGTATAAATAGTTTTAAATCACCCTCGGAAGAATGCCTTCCGAGGGTGATTAATTCTATTAGGATTAAATAAAAAATCAGTTATCTTTTGCCGTGTTGTTTCCCAATCTGGCATGCAAAATAAACTTTCGCTTAGGATAATTCACGTGATAGCATACTCTTTCGTATAAAAAGGTTGACAAAACAACTGTCAACCCTTCTTGGATTTGCGCTACAAAATAGATATCTGTATCAGCGCGGGATAAAACGAAAACGCACACCCACAACGTGAGTGCGCGAATTTGCTGCGGTTCTAAGTCGCTGGGAAGCGTTGACAAAAAAAGATGCCCAATGAAATCATGGAGGTCAAAATAAACCCGCGATGGCGTTTTTAGGCATTTAAGCATTTTTTTCCTCGACCTGCGGCTCCTGGATACGGCCGATGATAAGCATTGCCGTGACAAATAATAGGAATGTGAAAACAAAGGGCAGGCGGCGGTCCAGGCTGGAGAGCCATCCAGCCAAATATCCGAAGGGAGAGGAGAGGGCAATCGTAGAAGCCATAATCAGGGCATTTAGGCGTGCTCGTTCCTGGGAGGTGATGTTCAGCTGGAGAAGCGCATCTTTGCGCGGATTCACCAGCGCAGCAGCTACGGCGGCGACAAATACATAGAGCAGCACAAAGCCCAGGCTGTCTGCAGGGGAGAAGACCAGCACCAAAGCTGCCGCAGCATACAGCGCCAAACCGATCCATAGCGGAACGCGGAATTTCGCGGCATTCATGCGGTGTTGAAACCCCACCATGAAGATCAGCATGACAGCAGCATTCAAAATGGGAAACAGCGCTAAAAAGTTTTCCGAAAGCCCTAGCCGCTGTGTCACATACAGTCCGAAAAAGTTTGTACTCACCATATTGGTGATGTACAGGATCACCGAGACGGCTACCGCTTTAAGTACGCTTTTATTCTTCAGCAGACTGGGGATCAACTGGCGGTATTCTCCCAGCATGTGTGGAATAGATACTCCCTTTGTCTCTGCCCGGCGGATTTGGCCCTGCCTTGTTTCATGGCAAAACCTGAAGGTGATGAGCGTTTTTATGAGCATCGTCAGCGCAAAGAGGATGTATAGCACCCGTACCACTGGTACAATAGAGTACGAACTGACAAACAGGCCAGAAAGCGGCGCAAAAAAGATGGCTACCAGCCCTCCGATATTTACCCAGGTGTAGATCCCAACCAAATCCTTCGGGTGAGCATCCTCGATCAGCAGACAGTACCATGCCGTCTGGTTGATCTGTTCAAAGCAATTGAGCAGTGCGGCGGCCAGAAACAGCCAGAAATTGTTTGAAACAGCCCATACCAGACAGGCCAGCGCCCAACCGAAAAAATCCCCCATCATGGTGGTATATTTCCGTCCCAGCTTGTCCGACAAAATGCCCCCAAAAAAGGAGAACAATACCTGAACCACCATGGTAATGGAGAGAATCAAGCCAATCTGCACATCTGTAATACCCTGTGTGTACATATAAAGAGTGGTAAACGGTGAGATCAGATTGTAGGGAATGCCCCATAGCGGTTCAATCAACACAAGCGTTCGCGGATTTCCCTTATTGTCGGCCAGTACCTGAAGGAGGGGATGCGCCTTCAGGCTTCTTATTTTTTCTTTCAGCTTCATATACAATATCCCGGATTTCTTTCAGTTTCCACTTATTCTATTATACTTCCGGATAAATGGGAAGAGCTTTTTGACAATATTTCTCCCATTCCGATATGAAAAAGGCCCGGATCGGCTTTTTATTTGTAATTTTTGATTAAATATGCAGCACAGTAATCGATTGTTGATCGGCGTCAAAATGGACTATTCCGCCAATGGGTAGGGACATCATCGGCAAGGTATGGCAGCAGTCAATGTCCGCAAGAATCGGAATTTTTTGTCCATCCAGCACTTCCAGAAGAATATCAGCCGATGTTTTTCCAGTTCCTTGGTCGTCAAATTGGCGGTGTTTGCCTAAAAGAATACCGCTGACCTTATCAAAAACGCCGCTAATTTTCAGCATGGAGTAATACCGTTCGGAATGGGCTGCAAACTTTTCCGTATCTTCCAAAAAGAGGATGTCCCCTTTTTGAAATTGTGGCATATAGGGACTGGCTATAATCGCATTGATGGTATTCAAATTTCCTCCAATAAGCCGACCGGTTGCAGATCCTGACTGCATAGTAGTCCATTTGTTAGGAATTTGATGTTTTGGAGAAAGAGCAGTTTCCCATTCGGTTAATTCATCTGAATAAAATGGCGGCATTTGAATGGAAAACGGGCATTTTCCAGAGAGGGCTTGTCTCATTGACTCCATGGAATATTCCAAAAACGGCGTTTCCTGGCCAAAACATGTAACCAGATTGGGGCCATAGAAGGTGGTAAGTCCGGTCATTTGATACGCACCCAATAAAATAGCGGTGACATCGGAAAGCCCGATAATTTTTTTCGGGTGTGTCTTGAGAAAGTCATAATCAATATAAGGAAGCAAAGAATTGGATACCATGCCGCCTACTGCGGCCATAAGGCAGGTTACTTCCGGATCATAAAGCAGTTCGTTAAATTCTTTTGCTCTTTCCCGGATGGAACCGGAACGGTAAAAATCTCTTTTCCCGAATAATCTGCCTTTTTTACGGAATACCCCCCTTGTTCCAAGTAACGAATTGCGTTTTCTGCCGCTTCTGGAGCAATGGCGGTAAGCGGATAGGAGGACGAGAAAATACCAATCATCTCTGCTTGATGGGGCATGGCTATAAACCTCCTGCAAAACAAATTCGTATTCAACAAATGTGATAGAGCTTGTTGACGCTGCAAACTAGATTTTGTATCAACCGGGATACTTATGCCAAAATTAGAAAAAACCTGGAGCGCGTTTTGCTCCAGGTCTAACCTAGCAGGTTTACGCTACAAAATAGATACCTGTTCCAGCGCGGGACACAAAGAAAACGCACACTCACCAACGTGAGTGCGCGTTTATCTGCGGCGATTCGCCGTTGGTGCGGATAACAGGACTTGAACCTGCATGCCTCTCAGCACATGAACCTGAATCATGCGTGTCTGCCAATTCCACCATATCCGCATTTGGTGCAGATGACGGGACTTGAACCCACACGAGCGTAGCTCACTACCACCTCAAGGTAGCGTGTCTGCCATTCCACCACATCTGCATACCAATTCTGTTCCAGACGGAACATTTAGTATTATAGCAAAGAGGGGGTGGATTGTCAAGGGCTTTTTCTATAAAATCCCATTTACCTGACAAAAACGGAAAATCTGCGGAGGTTCACCCTTTTTCTTTTTTTACATAAACTGTATAGAACCGGTTTTTGTTTTTAAGAGTTAAAGGGCTTTATTAAAAGCCAGAAAAACTAGCAAAATCGGGAAAACAATGAAAGGAGCGTTACCCTTGCCCAGAATTTATCTCAGCCCTTCCACCCAGGAAAGCAACCTCTATGTCAACGGTGGGACCGAAGAATACTGGATGAACGAGTTGGCCGACGCGATGATTCCCTATCTCTTGTCCAGCGGGATCCAATATACCCGGAATACGCCCGATATGACTGCTGCTTCTTCCATTCGCGCCTCCAATGCCGGCAATTACGATTTACATTTAGCACTACATTCCAACGCTGCCCCCGAAGGTAGATATGGAACTGTCCGGGGTACCGATGTCTATTACTATCCTACCAGTACAAACGGCAGGCGTTTGGCCGAAATCATTGCGAACAACTTAAAGAGAGTATATCCTATCCCAGATCTCGTCAGAGCGATTCCCACCACCCGGTTGGGAGAGGTGCGTCAGCCGAGAGTTCCCTCTGTCCTGATTGAGTTTGCCTATCATGACAATCCTGACGACGCCAATTGGATCAAAAATAACTTAGATGAGATTGCCGCCAATGTCGTCCTCTCCCTGACCGAGTATTTTGGGATTCCTTTTGTCTGGCCTGAGCCTATCCGTCAAGGCACTGTCCGAACCTCTGGCACCGGCCTTAATATCCGCAGCAAGCCCAGTACCTCTGCTCCAATCAAGGGCAGTATTCCAAACGGTGCGACTGTGACGGTTTATTCCCGCACTGGAGACTGGTATGTAGTGGGGTATAATGGTATTGTCGGATATGCTTCGGCGGATTATATTAACGTCTAACAGAGATTTTCCATATTATTTTGAGAAAAGGAATGATCAAAATAATTTTGACATTCCTTTTCTTTTATGCTATAATAACTGCATTCTGCTGATAGAATGCCGGCAGAAATAAAATAAGGAGACGTATCGAAGTGGTCGTAACGAGCTTGACTCGAAATCAAGTTGTCCGCAAGGGCACGTGGGTTCGAATCCCACCGTCTCCGCTGTCGGAAAAGGGTCTGGAGTCCGCTCGCGGCTCCGGCCCTTTCGCTTGTCCGGGATTTTCGTCCGCGTCCGGGGTGGATCCAAACTGGCCAGTCACACCAAAACATAAAAAGGCACCGATCAGAGATCGGTGCCTTTTTATGTTTTGGCGGCCCGGAAGGCGGAAATGAGGACAGTTCGCCGGGCCGCTTGACAGCCCATGAACAGAATCCCTGCCGCCTTCACTGCCAGACAGAACCCTGGAAGCAATCCATGCAAAATAATGATACTGCATTTTCGTTTCGCCGGCAGGGAGAATACCGGGCGCGGCGCAAACAGGACCCGGATGCCTTGCCGGAACTATTTTCCAGGCTCCGGGCCCAAAAGGGCGGGACAGGCCGCCAAATGCACCGACAGCGAAGGCCCGGAGCCAACCCCGGGCTCCGGGCCTTCGTCATTTTTCCGCTCGGGAAGCACTGCCGCGAGGGAAAGCAGGGCAGGCCGGCAGCCTAGCGGCTTTCCTTCAAAAGGTCGCGGATTTCCTCCAGCAGTTTGGCCTCCTCGGATCGTTCCGGCGCGGGAGCCGGGGCAGGTTCGGCCGCCTGCTCCTTGCGGCGGAAACGGTTAATCGCCTTTACCATGCAAAAGACCACTGCCGCCACCAGGAGAAAGTTCACCACATTCTGGATAAAATTGCCGTAATAGACGGCGGCTTCCGGGGTATCCCCCGCCGCCGGGGTAATGACGTATCGCAGGTCCGTAAAATCAATCCCGCCGAACAGCATCCCGATCACAGGCATAATCACATCATTGACAAGGGAGTTGACAATCGCCGTAAAGGCACTGCCGACAATGACGCCGACCGCCAGGTCAATCACATTGCCCCGTGATATAAATTTTTTAAACTCCGCCATAAATTCCTTCATTTTTTTCATCGTCGCTCTTCCATTCCGGCAGCCAAGATTGCTTTCCTGCCCGCACAGGCAGATGTATGCCGCTGCGCCCGGCAAAAGCGGCCTTTTTCTGAATAGCGGCTGCCATCGTCTATTGTACTTCCCGGCTGCTTAAAATACAAGGACTTATTTTTTCCGCCGGCCCTCAGCCTGTCAAAAGGCGACTGCCGCCTCCGGCCATTTCCCGAAAAGACTGCCCGCAGACAGGCCGGCCTCTGCCGCCCTGCCTATCTCCTTGCACTGCGGGTGCGCTTCGGGTCGCGGTAGTATTCCCTCTTTGCGGCGTACATCTCTTTCTCCGCAGTTTTGACCAGCTCTTCCAGGTTTCCCACCGGAGCGGGAAAGCAGGCCGCCCCTACGGAAATATGGTAACCTTTCTCCTCCAGCGCCGCCGTGACCTGGCTGCTGCGGCAGCCCATCTCGGTCTCATCACCGTCGACGGAAAACACGATGAACTCGTCACCGCCCACCCGGTAGGCATACCGCTCATCAAAGCAGCCGCAGATCTCCCGGGCGATTGCCTGCAGCATCTCGTCGCCGGCCTCATGCCCGCGGCTGTTGTTGAGCTCATGGAGGCCGTTGGCATCGATAAAGACACAGCAGAGCCTCGCACGGCACTCCTGGGCAATGCGGGACAAATCCCCTTCATAACGGTTGCGGTTATACAGCCCTGTCAGCGCGTCCCGTTCCCCCTGCCGCTGCATCTCCCGATAGGTGCGCGTGTTGGCGCAGAACATGGCAAAGCTGAATCCAACACTTTTCAGCATGGCCGTCCACTCCCCATGGCCCGAAAGCCCGCTGGCTGAGAGCACGCCCTGAAGGCCTCCTTCGGCGTCCTCCACAGGGATAGCCGCCAAATCCTCCAGGCTCCCGGAAGCTTCCGGGACAACCGTCCGCACATCCTGAGGCGTGCAGGCCGAAACTCCCCGGCAGCCTGCGCGGAAGGATTCGGCAAGCGCTTTTGCGCTTTCCAGC
>CAJFOJ010000025.1 GCA_904396495.1 uncultured Oscillospiraceae bacterium | reverse complement strand
TGGCCGCAAACACTACAGTTGGAGGTTACCGTGTAAACGCCAATGGCGAATGGGTACGGTAATTAACCCATTATTTTGACAAATCTCTCTTTATTAATCTCCTTATATCTCCTTAAGGGAAACGGCTCTGTAAAACGGGGCCGTTTCTCTTTGTTCTTATCAGATTGTACAAAAAGCAGCCTGGAAACTGTTTTCCAGGCTGCTTTTTGTTATATTGTCACAGATGACCGCTCCGCAAAAGGGCAGACACTCTCCAAACAGGGGATGAACTGTCAATCCCTTCCGGTAAAATCCAACCGATTTAGATAACTACCCAGGTGATCCTCCGTCTGAGCGATAGTCTGCAAGTGAAGGTAGCAGATACCGTTGGGCGCTTCGTTTTTCAGGGCCAAGCCAAATAAGGGCTCCCCGCCGCAGGACACAGTCCCCGTTTTGGCGGCGGTATCGTAAGACACTGTGACGGTATGCCAGACATTTTGCTTTAGGAGAGTG
Source organism: uncultured Oscillospiraceae bacterium (assembly GCA_904396495.1). GTDB lineage: Bacteria > Bacillota > Clostridia > Oscillospirales > Ruminococcaceae > Fumia. The sequence continues at coordinate 42,004 of CAJFOJ010000025.1, read as the reverse complement.
CTGTCCAGACAGAAGGAATATCCGGCGTAGTCACTCACATATTCGTCGCAGGGGTTAATCCAGTGATCGCAGAGACTCACCCGGATGCCGGAGCCGGCAATCCGCAGAGTAAAGGAGACCTCCCCTTTATATGCTTTGGGAAAGTTCCAGACGGCCCCCTGCAGCTCTGACAGCAGACGATCGTCATGTATCCGGCAGAGCTGCAACGCTTCACCGTAGGTGCCGGCGGGGTCGGGCACCAGCAGCGGGCCGTTGGTCCGGTTCCAGGCACAGTGGCCGACAAAACCGGTGTCGTGGTGAGCGCTGGAGATGCTCTTGACATAGAGATGGGTGCTTAAGTTATGAAGCCCCATTTGGAAATCCTCGTGGCGCTCGGTCTCATAGAGCCAGTCTAGGTCAAAAATCGCCAGCCGTCTGGATGATTCGTTCTGCCCCAGCGAGACTAACACCTTGTGAAAGGGAAGCTCCCACATCTGGAACTGGTGGACGCTTTTGTCGTGGCTGGAGATGTCGCCACCATGTGAGCGAAAATCGGCGGCGCCCCGGATGTCGTTTAAATAAAACTCCCGGAAGCCGGTCCAGTGTACGCCGTCGTCGGAAATAGCCAGATGACAGGCGTCCCGATTGGTGAAGGCGTCCTCACACTCGCCGGTGATGTCCCATTCGTGAAGAGGTGGCCACTCGGTTTTGTGGTTGCGTTCCGCCAAGGGGCGGGTGTTGTTCCAGGCGAGCAAAATGCGCCCATCCTGTAGCCGCAGCAAAAACGGGGTGGTCAGAGTGCCGTGGAAGGGGGAGGGCTCCCCATCCGTCCAGGTTTTCCCCCCATCGTGGGAATAGTAAAAGTAGAAGTAGTCCAGCGAGGTCCGCACCATGAGCAGGATGGTCCCGTCGGACAGCTCTACTAAATTTGGTTCCGCGCCGTTGTTGTTCCAGCGGCGCCCCTTATGAGGCCACACGACCTGATGGCGGGGAGTGGGCTTTAATTTCACCACGGTCCAGGATTCCCCATCGTCATCGGAGTAAAAAACCAAAGGGGTGTAATTTTCCCGCTGGTTTAAGTGCCCGCTTGCCAGCCAACGGCGGCGGGACGCAAGGGGGGTAGGCTGGAAGACGTCGTAAATTTTGTCGTCGCTGATCTTCACATAGCGGGGGTTTGGGTCATCTGGACCTATTTCGGAGAGCAGGGCGTAAGCTCCCACCCGGTCGCCGTTGCGCTGGAAGGGGAGGATGGTGACATACCGGCCCGACCACGGGCTTTTCACCGCAGGGCCCATGGCGGTGTCGGAGGGGGCGGCGCAGAGCTTCCAGTCGAGGCCGCAATTTTGAGAGGAAAGGTAGACCATCTGCTTGCCCTTTTGAAGGGGGACGGAGCGGAATCTATCGTCTACCACACCATAGCAGCGGATTTCCCCGTCGGGCATGACGATCACATCCCGCCTGGAGTCAGCGGGGGGCACGGCCACAACTTTTGGGGCGTAGATGGCTTTGAGCCGGGCCTCGTCAAAGGGAGTGAGAAGGTTTTTCATCATTTCCAGATACATCGGCAATATCTCCTTTACAGACAAAGCGTTCTGAGGTAGTCGATACTCTGTTGGGTGGAGGTAATGGCATCAGGCTGGGTGCAGCAGTTTTCTACCACTAGGGGGATGTTATGCTCTACCCCATATTGGTAGCACCGGGCCACTGGGACTTTCCCTTGGCCCAGCGTCCGCTGGGGTTGATCGAGGCCATCGCTATCCCGCAGGTGGAGGCTGCCCACCCGGCCTTCGTAGCGTTTCATGACGGCGAGAGGATCATATCCGGCAGCGAAGATGTGGTTGATGTCCAATTGAAATTGCAACGTAGTCTTTTCCGCCAGCTCGTCATACAAGGGATAGCCGCCCTTTAAAAACTCGGCGGAGTGGTTGTGATAGTGAAGCGCCATGCCATTTTCCGCCAATACCGGGGCGATCTGGTTGACAAGGGCGATCAGAGATCCGGTTCCCCCCGGCTCACAGACGGGGTAGGAGGGGATGGTGATCACTTTGTTGCCAAGCTCTTTGTGAAACCGGATGGTTTCGTTCAGAGTATCCTCCTGCAGCTCGTGTACACCGGTATGGGTCCCGTATAAAAGAAGGCCATGTTTTTGAAGCAAATTTTTGATTTCCTCGGCGGTGTGGCCAAAAAAGCCGGCGAATTCCACCATGTCGTAGCCCATCTGGGCGGTGAGGTTCAGGGATTTGTCCATATCCTCCTGGGCGATTTCTCGCAAGCCGTATAACTGCAACCCGATTTTTACCATCACTTTCAGTCCCTTCATTCCCCTTGGTATTGGATACCCTGATTATATAGCAAGGGAAAAAAATGTCAATATAAATTGGCGGCTTTTTTGGAGAAAAAGGTGTAAATTTTGGCTTTTCCCTGAAAAAAGCCCTTGAGGGAAAAAGCGGGTGCACAGGGCAGAAAGGGGCGGGCTTTCTTCTGGAGGAAAGGAGGTCCGCGGGAAAATCCGACGGCAAAGGGGGGAATAGCACCGTTTACTGTTTTCTCCCGGCACGGATAGGGGAGAGGCGCATCCCTGATACACCGGATAGGGGGTGGAGGCCTCCCCTCAGAAGGCCCTACGGGGAAAAAAGGGAGCAAACAAAGGGATGAGGGGAAAAAGCCCATCTAGAAAATCGTACATAAAAATAGGGGCCGACGCCAAATCCAATGGGAAAACATCAGATTTGTCATCGGCCCGCTTTACAGGGGGATTTTCCCCAGAAAGCATCCCGATATAGGCATTGGCCCCTATATTCTCTGCAACATTTCCGCCCGCAGGGGCGATGTCCACATCACCCCGCGGCACGCCAAACGTTTCTCGCGCTTTGGAGGCCGGCATAGGCGTCGGCCCCATCCCGTTTGAAATAATATAAAATTTCAGTTGTAAATCCTTTTGGCAACGATCCCGTAAAGCAAGCTACTTTGCAAATTCGCTGAAAGCGCGGTAGGTAGAGTACACGTCGATTTTGCCGGTGACCTCAAAGGGGGAATGCATGGACAAAACGGGGACGCCCAGGTCCACCGTGTCTACGTCCAGCTCGGCGATATAGGCGGCAACCGTTCCGCCGCCGCCCTGGTCGACCTTGCCGAGCTCGGAGGTCTGCCACAACACGTCGCCGTCTATGAGCATTTTGCGCACCTCGCCCATAAACTCGGCGGAGGCGTCGTTGGAGCCGCCCTTGCCCCGGGAGCCGGTGTATTTGAGCACTACTGTGCCGTAGTTTAGATAGGCGCTGTTTTTCCGCTCCGACACGTCGGGGAAGGTGGGGTCAAAGGCCGCGCCCACGTCTGCGGACAGGCATTTTGAGTTGGAAAGAACGGTTCGGCCCTCCACCCCGTGGGGTTTGGACAGATCGGCGATAAAGTATCTAAGATAAGCGCCCTTGAGGCCAGTTGCGCCGTTGGAGCCGATTTCTTCCTTGTCGGCGAAGATGGTGACGAGGGTTTTGCGGGGATTTTGCGCGTCCAAGGTGGCCTCCAGGGATGTAAAGGCGCAGACCCTATCGTCCTGGCCGTAGGAGCCCACCATGCTCCGGTCAAAGCCCAGATCCTTGGCCTTGAAGGCGGGGACGGCCTCCAGCTCGGCAGAGAGGAAGTCGCTTTCGACGATGCCGTACTTTTCGTTTAAAATCTTCATGATGTTGAGCTTCACCTTTTCGCTGGCCGCGTCGTCCTTAAAGGGGCGGGAGCCGATGAGGAGGTTCAGCTCCTCGCCCTGGATGAGCTTGGGAGCGGGGCGTTTCATCTGCTCGTCAGCCAGGTGGGGCAAAAGGTCGGTGACGCAGAAAACGGGGTCGTTTTCGTCCTCGCCGATGGTGACAGTTACTTTACTCAGGTCGGACTTGACGACGACGCCGTGCAAAGACAGAGGGATGGCGGTCCACTGGTACTTTTTGATGCCGCCGTAGTAGTGGGTCTTAAAGAGGGCCAGCTCTGCGTCCTCATAGAGGGGGACCTGCTTTAAGTCCAGGCGGGGGGAGTCGATGTGGGAGGCCATGATCTTCACGCCGTTTGCCAGGGGCTCCTGCCCCATGACGGCCAAAATCAGCGATTTTCCCCGGTTTGCAAAATACACCTTGTCGCCGGGCATGTATTTGACGCCGGGTTGGAAGGGGGTAAAGCCTTTATGCTCCGCCCTTTCAACGATGTATTGGACCGCCTCCCGCTCGGTCTTGGCCCGGTTTAAGAAGTTTTTGTACTCCTCGCAGAACTGGTCGGCTTTTTGGATGGTTTCATCGTCCATCAAGAGGCCGCCGTTTTTCTTTTTCATGAGAAGCTGTTTTTCCAGGGTGGATTCTTTTTCGCTCATAACGAACCTTCCTTTCGGGAAATGGGGGCAATGCTGGGGGGTCCATGACCGCAGGCTCAGATTTGCCCCTTTTCCATAGTATATTCCTTTTTGGATATTTTATCAGGAGTAGAGGCTTTGGTAAGCCTTTTGGGCCGCCAAAACGTCGTCCACATAGTCGTCAGTGGTGGGAAAGGGGATGTTGTCAAGGGTAGCTCCGTCGGAGCTGTACCGCTCGTCCTGAAGCCAGTTTTTCACGTTGCCCCAGCCCGCGTGGTAGGCGGTGAGGGCATTTTCCGTCGAGTCAAATTCCTCCAGCAGCAGCGACAGCAGACAGGTCCCGTACCGGATGTTGACTTCCGGGTCAAAGATCTGGTCGTAGGAGGCTTTTTCCGCCGAGTCGATCTTGGAGCTCACCCAGTCGAAGGTCTCCTCGGTGATCTGCATCAGGCCTCTGGCGTCGGCGGAGGACACCGCTTCGGGCCGGAAGGAGCTCTCGCACTTGATGACGGCGTAAACAAGGTTTTCGTCCACCCCGTACTCCTGAGCGTAGGTAGAGACGATTTCCTCGTATTTATGGGGATACATCCCATAGAGCATCAGCTTATAGGCCCCGCTGATGACCACAATGCAAACAAAGACGATCGCCGCCCAGATGAGCAGGTTCATCCCCGGCCCCCGCTCTTTTTTGCCGCCGTTTAACCCGCTGCCCACCCGCTTGGCGATGAGCCGGCCCTGTTCGAGGAACTCCTTGCTGGAGCCGTTGTTGCGGATGACGTAGTCGGAACGGAGGATGTAGAACCGGTCGTTGTGCTGGGCGGACATCCGGTCGTCGGCCTCCTTGGAGGAGAGGCTATCCCTTCTCATGATCCGCTCTTTCCGAAGCTCGGGACTTGCCAGCACCGAAACCTTGCAGTCGCAAAGCCGCTGGGCCCCGCTTTCAAAGAGGGTGGGGGCATCCAGGAGAATTTTGTGCTGCCCCGCCTCCTGCAGCGCCTTAATTTGCCCTTCGATTTTTTGGATAATGGGCGGGTTCATGATTTCGTTGAGCTTTTGGAGCTGCTCTTTGTCGGAAAAGGTCATGGCGGCCAGGAGGCGGCGGTCGAGGCTGCCGTCCGGCTTTATAATCTCGTCCCCGAAAACGGCGGATAGCCTTAAAAGGATATCCGGGTCAGCCGCTACCTCACGGGCGACTTTGTCTGCGTCGATGACAGCGTACCCCATCTCGGAAAAAACTTGGGTTAAGGTGGACTTGCCGGCTCCGGTCTGCCCGGTCAGGCCGACGACCACCTCTTTTTTGTTGTGGGACAGGAAAAATCCCTCCTTTATGGGAGTTGCTCCTTTGCAGGAGTGGTAAAAAACCGGAAAAATTCCAGCTCAGGTGGCTTGTTGGAAACAGGGAGCATTCATTCACAGGATCATGTTGGCGATATCGCTGGCAGGGCAAAATCCCAACCCTATTTGCAGCAAATGAAAATCCCCATAGAGCGGGAGCATCGCCCCCTACAGATCATCAGATGGGATTACCGTCTTTGTCGACGACGGTAAAGCCCGCCGCGCGCAATAGCCTGTTGTAAACAGCCAAGCCGATACCGTTTTTTTGCGGCGAACGGACGTAGACGGTTTTGGCTCCCAGCTCGTCGCAGCGGCGCAGGCTGTCAAAGAGGACTTTGGCCTGGGAGGATAAGTCTCCCGCCGCCCCAAAGGAGAGGGTGGGAACTTTGAGCATGGTTTCCTCCCCGTCAAAGGCCATGGCGTAGACCCCATCGGCTCTCCGGCTGTTGACAAAGGATACAAAATCGGGGAACCCGGCATCGACGATAACAACGTCAGCTTTTGGGGAATAGTGCTTGTATTTCATGCCGGGGGAAGCCACCTTCGCCGTAGGATCCATCTGGTGGAGCACCCCGTTGTCGATCTCCACCGGTGCAAAGGCGGAAAGCTGTTCCACCGTAATCCCCCCCGGCCGCAGCAGCCGGATGGCCCCTTCTCTGACGGCGACGACGGTGGATTCCAGCCCCACCGAGCACTCCCCGCCGTCTAGGATAAGGGGGATTTTGCCCTGCAAATCGTTGTAAACGTGGGAGGCTTTGGTAGGGCTGGGGCTGCCGGACAGGTTGGCGCTGGGGGCAGCCAAGGGAAGGCCGCTTTCTCTAATCACCGCCTGGGCTGCCGGATGAGCGGGGAAGCGAATGCCAACGGTGGGAAGGGAGGCCGTCACCTCGTCGGGAAGGCAATCGGCTTTCGGCAGCACCATGGTCATGGGGCCGGGCCAAAAGGCCTCCGCCAGCTGATAGGCGAGCTTTGGCGGTTCGCAGGTCAAGGTTTTCAGCATCGACAGGTCGCAGATGTGGACGATGAGGGGGTTGTCCTGAGGGCGGCCCTTGGCGGCGAAGATTTTCCGCACTGCCTGAGGGTTTAGGGCGTCCGCCGCCAGCCCGTAGACCGTCTCGGTGGGGAGGCCCACAACCTCGCCCCGCTGCAAAAGTGCGGCGGCCAAGGCAATGTTTTCCGGGGAGGCGGGGAGAAGCTGGGTTTCCATGAAAAAGGTCATTCCTTTCTGGGAATCGGGTGAAAAGTCATTGAAAAGTAAAAATACTTTACAGTATAGAAACAGCTTGATACCAGGCTGTTTTGGAGATGGTTCAAAATCCGGTGCCAAAGGGCAGTCGAATGGGGGAAATGGTTTCGGAAAACAGCGGGTTAAACATAGCCACCTACAGTTCCTTTGGCTTGGGGCTAATTATAAAGAAGCTTCTAATTTTATTCTTCGACCTGGGCCGCCAGCAGATCCGCCTGGTGGGCGGTGATGAGGGCATCGATCACTTCGTCCATGTCGCCGTTTAAAAACTCCTCCAGCCGGTAGATGGTCAGGCCGATCCGGTGATCGCTGACCCGGCCCTGGGGATAGTTATAGGTGCGGATCCGTTCGGACCGGTCGCCGGTGCCTACCTGGCTTTTCCGCTCGGCGGCGACGGCGGCCTCCTGTTCCCGTACTTTTGCTTCGTAGAGCCGGGAGCGGAGCACCCTCATGGCCTTTTCCTTGTTTTTCATCTGGCTGCGCTCGTCCTGGCATTCCACCACGACCCCGGTGGGCAGGTGGGTGATGCGGATAGCGGATTCGGTTTTGTTGACGTGCTGGCCGCCGGCGCCGCTGGAACGGTAGGTGTCGATCTGCAAATCGGCAGGGTTGATCTCAAACTCTACCTCTTCGGCCTCGGGGAGCACCGCCACCGTGACGGTGGAGGTGTGGACCCGGCCCTGGGTCTCAGTTTCGGGAACCCGCTGGACCCGGTGGACGCCGCTTTCAAACTTGAGGCGGGAATAGGCCCCCTCCCCGGCGATGCTGAAGGAAATTTCCTTAAAGCCGCCCAGCTCGGTGGGGTTGGCGTTGATGACCTCCACCTTCCAGTGCTTTTGCTCGGCGTACATGGTGTACATGCGGTAGAGGGAGTTTACAAATAACGCCGCCTCCTCGCCGCCGGCGCCGCCGCGGATCTCCATGATGACGTTTTTGTCGTCGTTGGGATCCTTGGGGAGCAGGAGGATCTTCGCTTCCTCCTGAAGGGTTTCAATGGCGGCCTTGCTCTCGTCGTACTGTTCCTGCAACAGCTCCTTGAAGTCCTTGTCCAGGCCCCCGGCCTCCAGCATGGATTTGGCCTCCTCAAAGTCGTCGGTGGCCTTTTTCAGCTCCTTGTACTTCTCGACGATGGGGGTGAGGTTTTTGTATTCCTTCATCAGCTCCCGGTAGAGGGGCTGGTCGTTTATGACGTTGGGATCCATGAGCTTTTGATTGATTTCGTCGTAATGGTTGGCGATAAGCTGCAATTTTTCTAACATAATTTACCTCCAAAATGAAAAAGGGTGTGTGGATGGGATATTTCAAAAAACGCGCTAATCCTCGCCGGATTTTTCCACCCGTTTGACGCCCTTTTCCGCCTTGGAGCGGGGAATCATAATTTCGTGGCCGCATTTTTGGCACTTAAGCTTGAAATCCATGCCGATGCGCAGCACCAAGAATCGGTTTTCGCCGCAGGGATGGTTTTTTTTCATAATTAGGGTGTCTCCCACCTGAATGTCCATAGCGGCGCCTCCTTTACAAGATGATTGGTAATCAAAAATCTGTCCATACTGCTATAGTATATCACCATTTGGGGGGAATTGGCAAATCTTTTTGAAAACAAATGCTGAATTTTTCATGGATGAAAGAAAATCCTGTTTTTGGCTGGAATAACAGGGGAAAAAGGGGCGAAAATACAATTGGATCAGAAAAAGAACCAGAAAATCGTGAAAAACGAGTAAAAATAGGGGATTTTAAGGAAATTGGCCCTCTGATGGAGCGGCAGAAACGGCCGGTTTCGCAGAGAAAGGATGGGAAATATGAAGGTTTACGCACAGTTTGACAGCATCGACGAGGCTGAGAACGCCGCCCGGGACCTGCGGCAGCGCTGCGAGGGGATTAAGGCGGTGAAAATCCGCTATCGGGAGGTAGGGGATATCGCTCCCGACCTGCCGGTCAAGTCCTTCGCCCTCTTTGACAGCTGGGACAGCTCGGTCAACGGGACCACCGGACAGGGAGCCAGCAGTAGCTTTTCGCCGGCGGTTTACTTTGACTCTGATTTTGCCGACCTGCCCACCAGGGAGATGCTGGATGGGCCTAGAGGCCGGGTGGATTGCTCGATGGACGTAGCGGTGGAGGATTATTCCGCCGAGAGCGTTGCCCACGTACTCCGGTCTTCCCACGGGAGAAAAGTCAGCGTTTTGGGATAAGAAAACAGCCCTGTCCTAGGGAAACTCTTTTAATATAATGAAGAAGCAAGTCCCCACCAATTTGGCGGGGACTTGCTCTTTGCTGCAAAACAGAATCAGGGCGCGTTTGATTCTTTCCGGGCGGCAATGTTGATAGCCCGCACTCCCAGACCCTCGCCGTAGACGATGTCACTGTGGGCTCCGCCATAGTCGGTCTGCTTAAAGTAGATCATGAAGCGGGAGTGCTCAATGGCGATGCGGTTGAGAGAAAAGGAGGGGTCGAGCTGAGGACGCAGGCAAAATAGGGCGTCAAAGTCGGAAGCAAAGGTCTGAAGTAAGGAAATGTCAATGCCGGTGAGGATAAGCTTGATAGGGATATAGGGATACTGGAGTTTAAAGTGGTGAAGCGCGTCTATACACAGTCGTTCGAAGGGGCCAGTACCAGTGAAGAGGTAACAGGTAACACCGTGGACAATGAGATTGTCGAGCTCGCGCCTTAAAATGATGCTAAAGCCCGGCGGAATGTCGGGGCGGCCGATAATGCAGCAAGTTCCGGCCTTTGAGGTTAGAAAATTCATCTTTTACTTTCTCCTATTCATATATACTAATACAAGTATAATACTGATTTTAGTATAATATCAAACAAGGTTGCATATGTTATGGTAGTACCATAACATTAGTAAAGGAGGTGTACAAGTTGAAGCCTCCGGTTAAGCTGGTTGAAAAGCGCAGGGAAATTTCCCTTTTGCAACCTTATGGCAGGATCAAAGTCAAACTGGGAGACTATCTGGCGAAAAGGCAAGTCACCAGAAATAGCTTGGCCGAGAGCATCGGCGTCAAATTCCAAACCATCGACCACTATTGTAAGGCGGAAGATATTATGAGACTTGACCTGGTGCTTTTCGCAAAAATCTGTTGTTCACTGCAATGTGAATTAAGCGATTTGCTGGAATACGTTCCTCCGGACAGCGATTAAAACCGCCTTCGCCAAATTGGGAGAGGGCGGTTTTGAGGTAGCGGGCGGCACCTTGGTGCCGTCCCTAGCGCTTTATGGGGCGTTTGCGGGGAAATGGGGAGTCGAAGGGCCGGTCCGGAGGAATGCGGTAGAGAAGGGAACCGTCCGGGGAATAGACATAAACGGGCTTTTCGGCGGCCTGGGCCCTGATGATGGAGTCCTTGGTGCCGGTGGAGCGGCCGTCCCAGACGGCGACGATTACATCGGCCGCATCGACGATGAGCTGGTTTCGTTCCAATGGGGCCCGGTAGTAGAAATAACGCTTGTAGTCGGGGCGGAGGACTCGCAAGGGGATGTTGTGTTCCTTTGCGTATTGGGCGGCAAGGCTGTCCACTCCCTTTGCGCCGCCGGAGATCACCCTGGTGACGCCTTTGGGCAGGAGTTTCCCGATGTCCGCATGGGAAATGGAGTGGGAGCCGATGACAGCGACGAGCATGGTTTATCACCTCTGAAAAATTACATCTGTTCCAGCAATTGCAGCAAAATCTTCTTCTGGTCGTCGCTCAATTCATTCCATTTATTAAGTATTTGAATATCATCAGCACTTAAGTTGTGAAGATTGCCTCCGTCGTCAAAAAATTCTGACATCGTCAATCCAAATGCCTTACAAAAGCTCTCCAATGTTGGAATGCTCGGAGTGCGTTCATATTTAAACGTAGAATTTACAGTTGATTGGGGGAGCTCGGAGTTTTTTGCCAACTCATATTGGGACCACCCGTTTAATTCTGTCAGGTATTTGATTTTGCCAAACACGTCCACATCCATCATCCTTATATAGCGTTTCTGTGTTTATTATAATACGAAAAAACATTTACTTAATACAACGACTTGTAGGATAGCATATAACGAATTTACGTTATAAAAATGATAGACAACAAGTCTTTTCTGTCCATCTTAAATTTTTTGATTTTGTCGCTAACAATGTTCATACTTATTTCATAAAATCGTTCTATAATAAAATTATAGTATAATTTGCCTAAAAAGCGAAGGAACCTATAGGTTATTTTTAACCTATAGGTTCAACTTTTAAAAAAAATTTAAATATTTCAGTCCTTTTTTGGCAAACAAAAGGCGGCGATTCAGGAAATCGTGAAAATCATCTCCAAGTTGGACAAAGAATAACTCCGTCCTTGGCTTTTTAGCCGGGGCGGGGAATTTTCTTTTTGCCGTTTTCCTTCTTGACGCCGGGTCAAAAATCTCCTGGGCCATGATTAAAGTGCCCAATCGATGGCTTTTCATTGGGGTGGTTTTGTTTAAATAGGGCAATGCAGCCAAAAAATATTCCGACGTAAAATGGACGCCTGGCTTCTGGCCAGGCGTCCATTTTCTGCTTGTTTTACGTTATCCGCTACGCCGCCTGGTTTGCGGCCTGGGTCTCGGCGATGTATTTTTGCACCTGCTCTTCGTAGACGGGGAAGGAGGTATTCCCGGCCTCTAAGAGAGTCCGGTGGAACTCTACACTGTCAAAATCGTCGCCCAAAGCCTCCTGAGCCTCGTTGCGCATTTGCTCAAAATAAAGGGAACCGGCGTAGTAGGCCAGGTAGTTGCCGGGGCTTTCCAGGTGCAGGTCATACTGGGCATTGGACACTTCCAGGGTGATATCTTCGCCCATCCGCTCTTTCAAGAATTCCCAGGCTTCCTCTCGGGTCCAGCCCTCATAGTGGATGCCGATGTCCAAAAGCCCGATGACGCAGGTGGTATACTGCTGGTTGTAATACATCAGGTCGGCGGTTGTGCTGTATTCCTCCTGGACGTAGTCCAGGGCGTAGCCCTCGGTGTAGTTGGCCCAGCCTTCCGCCGATCCGGCGAACTCGATGAGGGAGCGGATAGCGGGAAAGTCCATGGTCTGATAGAAGGTGTACTGGTACATGTGGCCGGGGAAGCTCTCGTGGGCGATGGTGGTGTAGTTACTTTGGTCAAAGGCGCCGTTTAGCATAATGACCTGCGGGTCAGAGGGGTCGGCGTCGGCCTTTGGGGTGCGGTAGGAGGCGGGGCTGTAGTTTTCGCTCATGGATTCGGGGACCTGCTGCACCACGTAGTTGGGCATCTCGACCTCCGGGAAATCGGCCTTGGAGGCTTCATAGAGATAGGCGATCAGGTCTTCGGCGGAGGTCAGATCAGTGTAGATGGGGTTGCCGTTGTCGTCCAAGGTCAAACCCGCGCCCTCGTTGTCCATGGCAGTGCGGAACATAGCGACATAGCTTTGCACCATGCCCTTGGTGAGCATCAGCTGGATATCTTCAATGCTGTCGTCGGTGCCCACTTTCTGCTGGACCAGTTTTTCGTAGTAATCTTTGCCGTCCGGCTGGTTGGCGAGGCCGCCGTCAGGGGTTTGGACGTCGATGATGCTGAGTTCCCGCGCAAGGGTTTTGTAAGCGTCCACCAAGTCGTTTTCCACCAGCTCCTTGTTCTTTTTCTTGGCTTCAACTTTTTCGGTGGTGGTGAGGAAATCCACTTCGTCAATCCGTTCGTCAAAGGATTCGACGAGGTAGTCGGTGGAGTTGTTCACAAAGTTATTACACTGCTCAATGGTGTCCTCCATGATGGCAGGGGTGAGGCCCACGCCTTTTTCCTGACGTTCCTGCTCATTTTCCGCGTATTTTTTGAAAGTTTCCTTGGCAGTTTTAAGCAGGTTAAAGTAGCTGTCCACATCTTCTTCCCGGTTGAAGGAGAACTGCATCAGATAGATGGGCAGGTTTGCCTGAGTGCTCAGGTAGCCCCCCAGGTAATTGTTGTCCTGGTAGGCGTAGGGCACAAGGGCTTTGTTGAGCTCCAGGTAATCCTCCAAAGTATCATATGTAATCTGCTGGCTCTCGGTCAGCTCGTCATAATCGAAGGCATGAAGGGCATCCAAGAGGGCGTCGTACTCCTCCTCCCCATGCTGGGACAATTCCTCGGAGGAGACGTATGGAAGCTCCAAAAGGGCGGTCTCGTCAAACCCATAGGACTCCGGATCGTTAAAGCTGGAATTAACCCCTAGGTTGGTGGAGGACATCATCAGCGATGGCAGAGCGTCCAGGAATTCGTCAAAATCCTCCGACTGGGAGGGGGCGGAGGTAAAGGACATCATGGACAGAGAGAGGGCGACGGCTGTGGCAGCCGCGGCGAAGCGTCTGAATTTTTTCATGGGTATCACCTTTCGTCCGTTATTTTATCGTGTGGTTGATCTTTTACAATTAGTAACAATATACCAAAAAAATGTGACGAAAAAGTGACGATTTTCTCAATTCTGCTGGAAATTTCTCTGCCAATTTCCGGAAAGGAGAATTTTACCACTTTGTAGTGGAAGTCTTTGGAGTTAGGCGACAACAACTGACAGCCCTTGATTCCAAGGCATCCTTTGCCAAAAACAGAATTTCCAAGGGAGTGGACTTTAAAAATCCGACACTTTGGATGGGAGGAGAATCCGGTCATCCCAGCAGAAGGGCATAAAAAAGACGGCTCCCGCTTGGGAGAGCCGTCTTGTAGATCATGCCGCTTTGCGGGATTCCAGGGTGTCCGCAACGTACTGGTCTACCTGTCTCTGATAAATGGGGAAGGTGGTGTTGCCGGCCTTCAGAAGTTCCTGATGGAACTGAACCGGGTCAAAATCGCTGCCCAGGGCGGCTTGAGCCCCATCGCGCAGCTGCTCAAAATAGAGGGGGCCGGCGGCGTAGGGCAGATAGCTGCCCGGATTTTGCAGGCAGACGTCGTACCAAATATTTGCGTAGTCAAGGGTGATGTCCTCGCTGAAATTCTCTTGGAAGAACTGGAGCGCCCGCTCCCGTGTCCAGCCGTCGTAGTGAATACCGATGTCCAGAAGGGCGGTGAAACAGTAGGAGCGCATCGTGTCATAATAGGCGTATTGGGCGGAGGCGTGGTACTGCTCCGGGACGTAGTCTGCGGCGTATCCGGCGGCGTAGATGGCCCAGCCCTCCGCCGCGCCCTCAAAGCCGATGAGCTGCCGGATAGCGGGGAGATCCAGCATCTCGGTGAAGTTATACTGGTACATGTGTCCGGGGATGGTCTCATGGGCGATGACGTTGAGATCGCTCTGATCAAAGCCGCCGTTTAACAGGACAAGCTGAGAATCAGAAGGGAGGGCGTCCACTCTGGGGTTGCGGAAAGCGGCTTCCTCAAAGGACGCACTGACCGGGCCGGGTACCTGCTTTAAGGTGTATTTTGGCATCCCGATGGACGGGAAATCCGCCTTGGAGCCTTCGTAGAGAGCTGAGATGAGCCCCTCCGCCGTGGCCTTGTCGGTGGTCAGAAGGTTGCCGTCCTCATCCAGAAGCAGCTTTTTCTGAGGATCGTTTAAAATCTGCCGCATTTTTTCCTCGTAGCTCTCCATGCCGTCTGTCAGCATTTGACGGATAGCCTCGATGTTGTCCAGGGTGCCTACCTCGGCCTGAACCAGCTTCTGGTAGTATTCCTGCCCCTGAGGGCGGGCGGCCAGGCCCCCGTCGGGGGATTTGACCTTGATTTTAGAAAGTTCCTGCTTCAGGGTTTTGTAGGCGTTGACCAAGTCGTTTTCGATGAGGGATTTGTTCTGCCGCTTAAACGCCGATTTTTCCGCGGCGGTGAGGAAGGTGGCGGCGTCGATCTGCTCGTCAAAAAATTGAAGCAGGTAGTCGGTGGAGCCGTTTATGAATTGATTACACTGGTCGATCGCCGACTGCACCGTGACCGCCGGTAGTCCCACCCCTTTGTCCTGGCGCTCCTGCTCGTTCTGGGCGTATTTTACGAAAGTCTCCCGAGCGGTCTGAAGCAGGTGGAAATAATCGGTGATGTCCTCCTTGGACTGGAAGGTGAAGAGGATCAGGGCCGACGGCAGGCTACAAGCGGCGCTCAGATAGTCGTTGTTGAGATAGGGGTAGGAGGCGAGGGCTTTGTTGAGCTCCAGGTAATCCTCGATGGTCAAATAACTCACCTTCTGGCTCTCCGAGAGCTTTTTATAATCGAAGCCTTTAAGAGTACCCAGCAATGCGTCGTATTCGCTGGTGCCGGCCTTTTGAAGGTCGCTTATGGAGGTAAAGGAATGCTCTGGCGCCACCTGCTGAAACCCGAAGGCCTGGGGATTGTTGAAGAGCAGGTGGATGCTCAGGTCATCGCTGGATGTGAGTGCGGCGGGCAGCGATGCCAAAAACTCATCAAACCGAGCCGATTCGGTCTTCGAGCTACTGCCGGAAGCGACAGCAGACGCACTGGCAGTGGCGCTGGCAAAGGACATCATGGACAGGGAAACCGCCACTGCTGCCGCGGCTGCGGTGATGCGTTTCAGTCGGTTCATGCGGATACCTCCTATAGTACAAATCTTTTAATTATGTTCAGTATATCAGGAAAATATGAAAAAAATATGTCCAAATTCAATAATTTGGGGATTTTTGTCGGTCATTTTACCATATTAAGTTGCGGTTTTGATATAATGGGGGTAAAATGGAAGAAAGTAAGCGGAAAAACGACGGGATTCTCCGACAGGGGACAGGATATCATTGGCTGATTTGGCAGGAGCTTCCCGACTGCGCCGGATTTTCCGCCAACGGAAAAAGGAATGGGGATTCAATGGAACAAAACGACTTTTCCATGGGCAGCGTCCCCCGCACCATCCTGCGGCTGGCGCTGCCCATGACTTTGGCCCAGCTCATCAACGTGCTGTACAACATCGTCGACCGGATCTATATCGGCCATCTGCCGGAGGCGTCCACCACGGCGCTGACCGGGCTGGGGCTCACCTTTCCCATCATCACCATCATCTCCGCCTTTGCAAACCTTTTTGGCATGGGCGGCGCGCCGCTGTGCTCCATCGCCCGGGGTCGGGGGGATATCAAGCGGGCGGAGGAGATTATGGGGAATTCCTTTGCGCTGCTTATTATGGCGGGAGCGGCGCTGACTGCCCTCTGCCTTTTATGCAAGGAGCCCATCCTCTACCTGTTCGGGGCCAGCGCCGACACCTTCCCCTATGCCGATCAATATGTGACCATCTACGTTTGCGGCAGCGTGTTCGTCATGGTGAGCCTCGGCATGAACAGCTTTATCAATGCCCAGGGCTTCGCCAAAATGGGAATGCTCACCATCCTCATCGGGGCAGTGTTGAACATCCTGTTGGACCCGCTCTTCATCTTTGTCTTGGGGATGGGGGTGCGGGGCGCGGCGCTTGCCACCGTGCTGTCCCAGATGGTTTCCGCCTGCTGGGTGCTGCGGTTTTTGACCGGCAAGAGGGCGATATTCCGCCTCAAGCGGGAGGCCATGCGACTGCGCTTTCGGACGGTCAAGGAGATCACCGCCCTGGGGTTGTCCGGGTTCATCATGTCGGTGACAAACGGCCTGGTGCAGATCGTCTGCAACGCCACCTTGCAGCGGTGGGGCGGCGACATCTATGTGGGGGTTATGACGGTGCTCAACTCGGTGCGGGAAGTGCTGACCCTGCCGGTCATGGGGCTGACCAACGGCGCACAGCCCTTTTTGGGCTTCAATTACGGCGCCGGGCAGTATCAGCGGGTGCGCAAGGGTATGATTTTTATGTCGTTTGTCTGCATCGGATACACGGTAGCAGCCTGGGTGGCGATCATGCTCGCCCCTGACCTGTTTATCCACCTCTTTAACAGTGAGCCGGAGCTGCTTGCAAAAGGCGTCCCGGCACTAAACCTCTACTTTTTCGGTTTTTTCTTCATGAGTTTTCAGTTCTCCGGTCAGTCCACCTTTGTGGCCCTTGGAAAGAGCAAACAGGCCATCTTTTTCTCGTTATTTCGCAAGGCGATTATCGTGGTGCCGCTGACCATTTGGCTGCCGGGGATGTTCGGGCTGGGGGTCAACGGGGTGTTTGTGGCCGAGCCCATTTCCAATTTCATCGGCGGGATCAGCTGTTTTGCCACCATGATGCTGACGGTGTGGCCAGCGCTCAAAAAAATCCCGGCGCGAGGTGACGGATTGGAAAGGAGAGAAATTCGACGATGAAGGGGGAACTCCAACGGGTGCCCAGTAGGGAAGGGACGACCCTGGGAGTCACCAAAATCATCCGGGAGACCTCCTATGGGGCAAAGACTATGGACCTTTACTCCATCGAGGCCCAGCGGTTTATTTTGGACAATCTGGACGAAATCCTCCGCTTCAAAAAATCAAAGGGATAACGGGAAAATTCGGGGACAGAAAATCCCCGGATTTTTCTTTATAAAAAATTGAAACCAAATGAATGGACGAGATGTATTCTATGTAGAATCCGCATTTTTCCAGGTTGTCAACCGCGTTGATAGGAGGAAAGGATATGAAAAAAGTATGGAGGCATTTGCTGGTGGTTTTCGTCATGTGTATAGTGAGCAGTTTTTGTTTTGTCACTACGGCAGCGGCAGAGACCTACAGCGGGACGATCGAAGGGGGCTTTACCTGGACGCTGGACAGCGGGACAGGGGTTTTGACGATTTCAGGAGAAGGAACAATAGGGGATTATATCGGTATCAGCCCATACGATTATTATACTTTTTCTGATTATGCCAAGCTGATCAAACATGTCGTATTCAGCGACGGTATTACCGAAGTCTCTATGGAGCCGATGACGCATCTTGAAGTACAGACCTTTACCTTGGGAAAAGACATTCATGAATTTCGAGGTGGCTCGTGTCATGAAAAGTTTATTGTCGATGCTAGGAATCCCTATTTTGCAGTCTATGACAATTCGCTGTATTCCAAAAACTTTGATACTCTATATATGGTGCCATATGGCAAGGAGGTGTGGAAGCTCCATGATAATCTGAAAGACTTAGAAGCTGGAAGGCCTGTTCTGGCTTATGAAATCAGTCCTTCTAACCAGACCTACACTGTGTATGACGACGTGTTGTATAGCAAGGATCTGGTGACCCTGTATTCCGTTCCCAGTAGAAAACAAGGCTTTAAATTCCCAGAGGAGACCCGTGTCATTGAAAGCGGTGCGTTATCCAATACTTATGGAATGCCGGCTATCATCATTCCAGAAGGCGTCACCACCTGGAAGGATGGAGCTTTCAGTGATCCCGGTGTCGCGGTACTTCCAAACTCCATGGTTGAATTTGAGCCGCCCGAGGTGGTTTCTCACGAGGACGTTACTATTCTCCAACGGGATACATTCGTAATTTTTTCGACAGAAAATAAGGCCGCCGCGGAATTTTTTGGAGATATTCCGCAAGCGATTTCAGTGTCGCCGGAGTTACACCAGCTCTACGCTTCGGGAAAGGCAAAGGGTTGGCAGACTGTTAACGGGCATACTTACTATTTTGATGCCAGTGGGTTCCCGGGCGGAAACTGGGGACGCGGAGGGTGGCAGGAAATCGAAGGGTACTGGTATTATTTTGATCCAGACACTTATATTTTGCAGACCGGATTTCAGCGGATCAACGGAAAGGCCTATTATTTGGGTACCACCGGCGCCCGGGAACACGATAAATGGAAACTGATAAACGGCGATTGGTACTATCTGAACTCTTACGGCGCAGGCGTCGTCAAAATCTGGCTGAAAAGCGGCGGTAAGTGGTACTTTATGCAGGCGGACGGCTCTATGGCGAAGAGTAGATGGGTTGAGTGGTACCACAAATGGTACTACGTAGGTTCGGATGGGGCGATGTATGCTAACCGGTGGATCAAGTCCTCTGGGAAGTGGTACTATTTGGGCGCTGACGGTATGATGTATACGAATCGCTACACTCCGGATGGATACTGGGTCAATGCAGATGGCGTGTGGGTACCATAAATTTAAAACCGGTAGAATCCCTACAAGATTCTACCGGTTTTCCTCATCAAAAGTAAATTTATTTTCATTCAATTTACCTTAATCTTTCCAAAACCTATGGTGTTTTCTTTTGATCCCGAAAAATGGAAACCGTTTCTTTAAGGCTCCAAAATAATCTCCTTGACAATAGAAATAAGAGGCAGTATGATAAAATTGATTTTTTCATTAAAAGGAAAGACGGGATTTGGAATGGAAACGGCCGGTCTACCCTTGACCTGTGACAGATAACAGAAGCCTGAGAGGCAGGGTTCGGCTTGTCCATCAGCGTGATAAGGAGGAGAGAGCATTGCCGGAAATCATCACCTTCGGGGAGACGATGGCGTTATTTTCCCCGAAATCGGCGGGGCCGCTGCGTTATCTGCGGGACTTTGAGCTCCGGGCGGCAGGTGCGGAGAGCAACACCGCCATTGGGCTTCAAAAGCTGGGGCATTCAGCGGGGTGGCTCAGCCGCCTGGGAGAAGACGAACTGGGACAGTTTGTGTTAAACGCAGTTCGGGCAGAGGGAGTGGACACCTCCCACGTCGCAATGGACCCGGAGCACCGGACCGGCCTCATGGTAAAAGAAATTCACGGCCAAAACGAAACCAAGGTCTACTATTATCGGGATGGTTCCGCTTGTTCCTTTGCGGGACCGGAGGACGTGGAGGAGGAGTACCTGAAAACCGCGAAAATTTTCCACTTTACAGGGATTACTCCGGTGTTGAGTGAGAACTGCAAGCAGGCGACCTATCGGGCTATGGAGCTGGCGAAAAAAAACGGGGTCAAATTGAGCTTTGACCCCAACATCCGCTACAAGCTGTGGGGGAATAACGACCATTCCGTCATGATCCGGGAGATGATGCTCCAATCTCAGATCGTTTTAGCCGGGCTAGACGAGGCGGGGCTGTTGCTAAAGGCGGACAAGCCTCAGGAGGTATTTGACAAGCTCTTTACGTCGGGTAGGGTGGAAATTGCCGCCCTCAAGGACGGGGCGAGAGGCGCCTGGGTGGCCACCCGGGAGGAAATCCACCAGATCGCCCCCTACCCCTGCCACTGCGTCGACCCGGTCGGGGCGGGGGATTCCTTCAACGCTGCTTTTTTGGCAGGGGTTTTGGAGGGACAGAACGTCAAAACCTGCGGGGAGATGGGTGCGGTCGGCGGCGCGCTGGCGACCGAGAGCCTTGGTGATATGGAGGGCCAGCCTTCCCGGCAGGAGATGGATAGGGCCTTTCACCGCGGCAAGACGGTTTACCGGTAGACAACTAGGAGGTTTAAGTTGTGGAACAGATCATCAAGAATAACCCCATTATCGCTATTTTGCGAAACCTTCCCTTGGATAAGACTATCCGCTATGTGGAAGCGGCTCACCAAGGGGGAATCCACGCCTTTGAGGTGGCGCTCAACTCCAAAGACGCCCTTCGACAAATCAAGCTGATCCGCCATCACTTTGGGGATGAGGTGACAGTGGGGGCCGGCACCGTCATCAGCGTGGAACGGGCCTGTAATGCGGTCAGCGTAGGGGCGGAATTCATGCTGAGCCCATCGGCAGATCAGCCCGTTTTGGAATTTTGCCGCAAGCACGAAATCCCCCTGCTGCCGGGGGTGATGACCCCTTCCGACGTGTCCATTTGCGTCAATTGGGGCTTCCGCACCTTGAAGCTTTTCCCGGCGGGGGATCTGCCCCTGTCTTACATCAAGAGCCTGCAGGGGCCCTTCGATGACACCAGCTATGTAGCGGTGGGCGGCGTCGGCGCAGACAACATCCGCCAATTTTTCGACCACGGCTTTGTGGGCGTAGGAATCGGTGGCAAGCTGATTCCAAAAGAGCTTGTACAGGAGGATCGCTGGGAAGAAGCAGCCCAGCATGTGCGGGAATTGGTCCGGAAAAGCTTATAGATCGGGAATTCTTTGCTAACAGTGCGAAAACCCCGGAAACGGCAAACGTTTCCGGGGTTTTGGTATCTTAATGTGTGGAGTCTATCGACACAAGGCCTCTGCTACAGGGTCAAGGATGGAGCGGAGTAGACTCTGCCGGCCAGCTCGCTGTTGAGCATGTAGAGACCCTTTGCGTCGCCGCCAAACAGCTCCATTTTGGTGATGAGGTCGGTGGAGTTTTTCTCCTCCTCACCCTGTTCTTTGACAAACCAGTCCAAAAACTGGACAGTGCGGAAGTCGTTGTCCGCCTGGGCCTCCCCATAGATGTTATTGATGAGGGAAGTCACGTATTTCTCGTGCTCCAACGCCGCGGTGAGCGGGTCCATCAATTCTTTGTAGATCTTATCGGGCTTGGCCACCGCTTCCAGCGTGACGGTCTCGTTGTTATTGTGTAAAAACTGGTAAATCAGCATGGCATGATCCTGCTCTTCCTTAGCCTGAATTTCGTACCAGTTGGCAAAGCCGTCCAAACCTTTGGTGGTGTAGAAATTGGCCATGTCCAGATAGAGGTATGCAGAGTAGAGCTCCTTGTTGATTTGATCGTTTAATAAAGCTGAAACCTTTTGGTTCATAAAAATCCCCTCCTGTTTTTTGAATTATTCTAGATATGATGCAATTATTATAACATTTTGATGTCTTTTGTCAAGGTTTACACAATGGAAATGATGGGGACGCTCTGTCCTCCCCGGGGGAGATGGGGAGACAATGGAGGCCTTTTCAACCAAAAAAGGAGGTAAATTTCCCTGCTTGTGATACAGCTAACATCCGCATCAATTCTAAACGAAAGAAGTCTTTTTTAAAACCGTTTTCTTTTCCGGAGTTCATCTTTTTTCTCCTTGGAAACCCGATTGGACTCAATCATTTTTTGCAGCGCCTTGTTGTAGGTGAAGTTGTCCAGGGGACAGTCCCGCAAAAAATCCATCGTTTTGTCCTCAAACTTCACATAACAGACCGACAACAGCCAGGCAATCCCCATTTTGACGTAATAGTGGTCGGGGTAGGGAATGGCGCAACGGCTCAGGACCCCGTCGATCCACTCCTCTTTGACGTAGTAGTCCAAAAGCAGAATCAGTCCTGCCCGGACACGCCAAGGGTCGCCGCTTTTCAGCAGCTCGTCCACTTTGGGCAGGCTTTCTTTCAGGTGTTTTCCCACCATTTTAGCAGCGGCGCAAAAGCTGTCGTTGACGGCCCAGTTGTCAATTTTCGGGACAAAGGAAAAGACCCGCTCCCAAAAAACGTCAAAATTGCATTTTGCAGCCCCAATGACCAGCCCTTCCAGCATGACCTGCTCATAGTAGTCATTTCGGCTAACATGCAAAAAGCTCTCCACATCCCCTTTGGCGATCTCTTTGGCAAGGGCTTTTACCTGAGGAGTGCGGACACCGATGAAGTTTGTGACGTCAGGGATGAGCTTTTGATGAAACCCTTTGTAGGCCGGGTCTTTCATCGACAAAAGATGGGCAGTCAGGGCCTCATAATCGGTTTTGTCCCAGCAGTTGAGAGTAAAATTTTCCATAATCCGTTCCCTTATGTATTTAATAGGCTTCCAACTCGTCCAGCCGGTCGGTGAGCCCCACCTCGTCGGTGACGTAGTAAAACATTTCCTCGGTCAGCTTGTAAAGCCGGTAGACAGTAGCGTCGGAGATCTCGGTGGGAATATCGGTAGGGTACCGGGTCTCAATGTAGTACCGGTTTAGAGTGGCACTCTCCGAAAGCCACTGTTGAAAACTTTCATCCAGCCCTGCTGCGCGGCGGCAAAGCCAGGTCAGGTTGTGCCCGTCCACCGTCTGGTGGGTTTTATAGAGGATAAAGCTTTTCAGGGCTTTTTCGGCACATTGCTGGCAGTGGAAGGCGGTGCAGTTGTTTAAGGTGTTGTCCTCCAGCAAAAGCTTGGCCGCCCGCAGGTCGTCATAAGCGGCGTTGACCCAGTCGCCGAAGTGCCGGCTGTCTTCGGGGTTACTGCGATGCCTTGTCATAGACCTTCCATCCTTTCTCCGCAATGGAATGGGCAAAGGACAAGGGGTTTTTCATAAAGGCAGTCCATTCCCCAACGGTGTAAATAACCACGTCGTAAGGCAGTTCGCAGTCTAAGCTCAGATAAATCCTTTGTTCCAACTGAGCCTTGTCTTCTGTGTCGGCAACGACGCAGAGCTTAAAACTCGTCACTTCCCCGCGCAGGTTTACCTTGGCACTGAACAGGTAAATCTTCTCCGGGGAACAAAGCTCTGCGATATCGTCCACCAACTGCTGCATATAGCGGTTGAGCTGCATGATTATCTCATCCTTTCGGGAAACCGGGTTTGCAGACAACGCCAAAATCCTCCCTCTATAACGAGAAAGGGCCCGACGGGGATAGGTAGCCTGCTGTATCCGGATGTCTATTCCAATAAACGCCATGATGAACGCCTTTGATTTTTGAAAAGCCGTATGAAATAGGGCCAAACCTGCTTCAAAGGCCACTTGCCGTTACGTTTATTATACCGCTTTCCCCGCTATTTGCAAGAGCTTTCTTACCAATTTTCGATGGGGTCGCAGGTGAGGTTTAGCTCCCGCGCCCGCCTCAACAAATGCCGGTACTGGACGGTCAGCGATTCCATTTCATAGATGCTCGATTCGATGTCCGCGTCGTCGCTTGCGAACTCGAAGCGACTTCTCGCGGCATCCAGCCTCAGTTTAATGTCTTTGATATCGTCGCTCAATTGTTGTTTTTCATCCCGGACCGGTTTTTTAAACTTCATCAAAGTAGATTCTACCAAATTTTTCAGCACAAGTTCCATTCTGATACCTCCTGTTTGCTCCATGCCGCCCCAATTCGGGCATTTTATTTCGGGTATAACAGTGTATGAGGAAAGGATTGGAAATTATTCTGAAAATATACGGATGCCTCGACAGGAATGACGTTTTTTTACCTTTTGGGTTGCGTATAATAAATATAGAAGGAACAAAAATACTCGCCATGGAGAAGAAGGAGGATTTTTCATTGTACAGCTACAAAAATTTCGAAGTGCGGTACTGCCTAAATCGGGGGGAAAACGTGGGGTTTGAGGTATTGCACAAGGAGGACGGCAGCAGCGAGCACCGCTGTCTCAAAGAAAAAGAATGCGGGGAAAACTGCAAGCTTATGTCCGGGCTTCCTCTGGGGCAGCCCATCAGTGTCAAACGGATCTATTTCCGATAACAGGTTTAGAAGGAAAAAGCAGGGCGATGTTAGCCCTGCTTTTTGCAACTATTCTTTTTTTGCCCAAATAGTCGCCCGCCAGGTCTCTGGGGCGATTGGGTTCGTTAACGGCTGATCGGTGTAATTCATATAGGTCCTTTCAATGGAAAAGCCTGCTTCCGCCAGCCAGCTGTAGACCTCTTCCTGTGTAGGAATGTGCTTGTATCGATTGTCCGGGACAATAAAAGACTCTCCGCTGCTTGTTGTGATTTCCCAGTGTGCGGCGCAGACACAAATTTGGGTGGCAGGATCATATACCCATCCGTAAGAGACCGTTTTTCCATAGGTGCCTAGGTCGTCGGTGCCGGAAAAATAACTGCTTTCCCGAAGTTCGTTGAACACGGCGGAAGGGTTGGGGGACAAATCGAAATCCAGATACAGATGCCCGCCCGGTAAAAGAGCTCCCGACGCTTTTTGCATGAAACGTCGCTGTGCTTGCCGGTAATCCATATCCGATTCAATGTTGATGAGGAAATTTCCCGCAATTACCACCACATCAAATCCGGTTTTCCAATCGTCCCTGATTACATCGGCTTTGCCGCACCGCAGATTGGGTAAGTGAATCCCCCGTCGATAACATCGGAGCAACGCGTACTCGTCGGCATCCATCCCGGTGACGGAGTGCCCGGCCTGTGCAAGCGGGACGGCGATTCTACCGCTGCCGCAGCCGATTTCCAAAATGTTTAGGGGATTTCTCCCCAGCACTTTGAGCAAAAAATCCACATCGTAAGTTTGATTTTCAATCTGTTCGTAAATATAAGCATACCAATGCTTTGCAATAAAAGTTCTGTCCAAAATGAATCCTCCATCTGTCGCGGAGGGTCATCTGCTTGCGTCCCTCCTTAGTTTGAATGGCTGCAAATACAGTTTTTTCATAAAAATCACCCTTTCATGATTAAACTTGCTTTTATTATAACATCGATGGTGGAAATCGTCAATCAAAAAGCCCCTGCTTGAGGCAGAGGCTTTTATCAATATAGATCTTCTTCCGTCACTGGGAGCACCTTGTGTTCCCGGATGGCCCGGTCGCCCAAAATGGTGATGCAAAAGGCCTTGTAAGCGTCTTCGATAGTGGGGGAACCGGACTTTCCCTCAATCATTTGAATAAGGCACTCCAGCTGGCCATACATATTTTTATAGATGCTGGGACTGTTTATGACCCGATAGCTTTTGGATTCGTTATCGTACCACTCGATGCTATCGCCCTCCTCCTGGTCGGACATCCGGTTTGACTGGAGAGTGATGCGCAGCCGGCCCTTGTCTCCGATAAACTCCTTTAAGTTTTGGGAGGCGGTGGTTTCGCTCCATCCGGCCTCATAGTAGGCGACCCCGCCGTTTGAGAGTTTCATCGTCATCATGCCGTAGTTATAAGAGTTTTCCGGCGCGATGTCGCCGATGCGGGCGCCGACCCCGCCAACCGATCGGATTTCGAGCCCGGTAAACCAGCGAATTACGTCCACGTAGTGGACAGCGCAGTCGATGATGGGTGGGCAGTCACGGAGCAGGGCGGCGTATCGATTTTTGTCCATGACATGATGGTTTTGCACCATCCGGATAAGCCGGATTTCTCCGATGAGACCGCCTTGAATCAACTCCGCCACCTTTTGATAGGTGGCGTTGTGGCGCAAAACGTGGGCGACGAGTACTTTGCATTTGGAGGACTTTGCCGCCTCAAAAAATGCCTTGCCGTCCGCCAAGTTGGTGGCGATGGGCTTTTCGCAGAGGACGTGTTTTCCCGCTTGCAGGCAGTCCTTTAAAATTTGCAGATGGGTTTTGGCATAGGTGGCGATGAGGACAATGTCCACGTCGTCCCGCCTGAGGTATTCCTTATAGTCGGTGCTGAAGGATTGCGCTCCGAACTTCTTTGCCGCAAAACGTGCGTTTTCTTCTTTTAAATCTACCGTGCCGATCAGCTTGATATCATCCTGAAAATACACCGCTTCCAGATGCTCCAAGCCGATGTGGCCGCAGCCAATCACGACAATTCCATAAATTTTTTTCATGATAACCTGCCCTTTTTCACATTCTTTCGCTATTTTACCGCACTTTTCTACAAATGACAAGTGGATTATTTGACTTGATTTTGCTCAATATTTGACCTATTTTGAAAGACTATTATAAAATTTGCGGATTCTGCCAGATGGTTTTGAGCTGATGGGCTAGGATGGGAAAAACAAGTCCCTCAAAAACGGCAACATTATTTTAGATCAGGTCCAATTTTAGCCGGATAGGAGTGTATGTATGGACAGTTGGTTTCGCCTTGACAACGCCGCCAAGATTTTTCCGGCGGTGACCAAAAAATCGAATACCTCAGTCTATCGGGTGGGGGTGCGCCTCAAAGAAGACGTCGACCCGAGAGCGCTGCAACGGGCGGCGGCAACGGCCTTAAAGCGGTATCCGCTGTTGGCGGTTAAGCTGCGGAGAGGCGTGTTTTGGAACTTTTTCGACAAAAACCAAAGCCCCATCCTCGTTTCCGAGGAGAGCAACTACCCCTGTGCGCCGCTCAATCCAAAACAAAATCGGGGCTACTTTTTGCGGGTACTTTACTACAAACGACAGGTTTCGGTGGAAATTTTTCACGCCTTGACCGACGGCACGGGTGCGATAGAATTTTTAAAAACGCTGCTGTATCAATATTTCCGATTGAAAGGCAGGGAGATCGACCCACAGGGGTTGGTGCTCCTGCCGGGCCAGGTTCCGGAACAGTGCGAACTGGACGACAGCTTCCGCAAATACTACAAACCTCTCAAAAGGATCAAGTCGAAGCGGCAGCCCTCTTTCCGGATCGCAGGGACACCGCTGGAGCCCTTTGGCAACAATATCGTCCACGGGGTATTTGAAGCAAAAGCCCTCAACAGTCACGCCAGGAAAAAGGGGGCAACGCTGACCGAATACTTGACTGCCGCCCTGATTTACGCCATCCATCTTTCCTATTTGCAATACGGGCTGCAACGGGAACCGGTAGTGATTTCAGTGCCCGTCAATTTGAGAAAGCTTTTCCCCTCAAAAACGCTGCGAAATTTTTTTGCGGTTGTGAACATCGGTGTTATTACCGACGAGAACACCAGCTTTGACACGCTTTTAAAGCAGGTATCCCGACAGATGAAAGCCAAGGTAAACCGGGAATCCATTCAGGAAATCATCTCCGAAAACGTCCACCTAGAACGCAATTACGGGGTAAAATTTGTTCCTCTGTTTCTCAAAGACATCGTTTTAAAACAGGCGTTTATTTTCCAGGGGGAGAACTTAAAGACTATCACTATTTCCAATCTGGGAAACATCCGCTTTCCGGACGATATGGCCAAGGAAATCGAGGAAGCCTCAGTGATTTTATATCCCACGGTCAAAAGTCCCGTCAACTGTGGAATGTGCACCTTTGACAACCGCCTGAATATAAGCTTTGCCAGGACCATCCGGGAATCGGATATGATTTTCCGCTTTTTTAAGCTAATCGCCGAGGACAGCGGCCTAGAGCCGGAGATTTACTCCAATGATTGGGGGTTTAGAGGATGAAAGAATGTGTAAATTGCCATCTCCGTCTGCGGGATTCCCAGAAAGAGTGCCCGTTTTGCCATGAAAAATTCAGCTCAAAGGATGAGGCCCCCTGTTATCCTACATACGACTACAAAAAACTGATGGTGCGGCAGCGAATTTTCCCCCGCATCGTCGCTTTTACCGCCATCTTGCTGTCGGCGGCCAGCGTCTTTATCAACCTCTTGACCTGGAGGCAATATCCCCACTTGTGGTCGGTTTTTGCGGTGGGAGGGGCCATGTACCTCTGGCTCACCATCGGGAACACCATTCTCTCCAAAATGCACGGTGGAGGGAAAATCGTTTTGCAAACCATCGGCCTTTCGGTTTTGGCGGTACTCGTAGATGTGTTTTCTGGATTCCACCGCTGGTCGGTAAACATCGTGGTGCCGTTTATCGTCATCGCCCACACTCTGCTCATCACCATCATCGTTTTTTCCAAGAAGATGCGATGGAACGCCTACATCGGTTATGCCATCACCATGCTATTTCTCTGCTTTCTCCCTATCCTCCTGTTTGCCTTTCGGGTGGCGACTTCTTTCTGGTTTTGCGCCCTGTCTGGACTATATGCCTTGTTGACGGTGGCCGCCATGTTTATCTTTGCGCGAAAGGATTTAAAGGACCAGTTTGTCAGCCGGTTTCACTTTTAAAAAGCACAAGGCCGGAACATTCTGCATGTTCCGGCCTTGTGCCACAATAGAGAAATTGGAAGTTTCTTACAACAATCGGCTGACCCTAACCCAATGAAAAAAGACGGAAAACAAAGACTGGGAAGGGGCGAAAACTCAGGCGTACCAGAGCGTCTTGCTCCCGGTGGAGACGGCGGAAGCCCCTGCGTCGAGAGCTTCCATCACCTCCATTTTGGTTTCCACCAATCCGCCGGCGATCACCGGCATCTGGATGTTTTCCCGGAACTTCCGGATGATTTTCGCAAGCACCCCCGGCATAATTTCGATCATGTCCGGGCGGGAAGTGCGGATGGTGTCTACTGCGGTGTCAATAGAGTGGGAGTCCACGATAAAAAAACGCTGGACTGTGCCCAACTCCCATTCCTTGGCGTAACGGATCATGGCCGTCCGGGTGCTGATAATCCCGTCGACGCCGAGGCTTTTGAGATAGCCGACGCCTTCCCGGTCGTTGCCGATTCCCTCCGCCAGGTCGGCGTGGACGAAAATCAGCTTTTTTGCTTCATGAACTGTATCAATTTTTTGTTTTAAGGTAAGAATGCTGGAGCGCAGCAGGAAAATAATTTCCACAGGGGACTGAACAGCTTCTAACAGCTCTTCCTCGGTGCGGACTGCTGCGATGATCGGGTTTTCATCCAGATGGAGCATGGCGATGACCTTTCTTTCGTTTATTTTCCCAAAACCTTCTGGGCTGTGGCTACGTCGTTAGAGATGACAATATCGACGCCGCAGTCTTTCATCCGGCGGATATCCTCTTCTTTGTCCACTGTCCAAACATTGACGAGAATGCCGTGATCGTGGGCGTATTTGACATATTCGGGGGTGATTTCCTCGTAGTAGGGATGGACTGCCTCAAAGTGATGTTCGATGCAGTAATCGAGCCGCTCCATTTTGCCGTCGGTGAGCCATCCCACCTTGTACTGGGGGAATTTCTCTTTGATTTCCACCAAAACTTCCTGGTTAAAACAGGAAATAATGCATTTATCGGACATATGATACGCTTCCAGCAATTGCAGGACCGGTACAGCGATGTGATCCACGTTTTCCTCCAAAGATTTGATTTCACAATTTAAGAAGATGGGGTTTTCCTGCAGGTAATCCAGCAGTTCGGTAAAATAAGGGACTCTTTCGTCCTTGTATTCAGGGGCAAATTTTTCTCCCACGCTGAAACTGCGGATGGTGTTGTAGTCAAAGGAGGTGATGCGGCCAGTTGTGTTGTCGCAGCGCCCCAAATCCGCGTCGTGATGGACGGCTAACGTACCGTCGTTTAACAGGTGGACATCCATTTCAATACCATAGGCGCCCATTTCTTTGGCGCGCCGGAATGCGGCCATGGTGTTTTCTGGGCGCTCGGCACTGGCGCCGCGATGTGCGTGAATTTTTGTCATTTCCTCTACGACCTTTCTTAACAAAGTGCGGCCAATGCCGCAAATTTTATCTGTTCAAACCCTGTATCTTTAGAGCCCGTTTTTCGATGGGCTGGACACACCGGCTTGAGATAGCCCGATTTTGAAAAGTAACTGATTTTAGATAGAGCTGGGGCCTAAGCTTTTCAAACTCATTCCGCCAAAACCCTTTGTGCGGTGAGAATGTCGTTGGTGATGATGGTGTCCACCCTGCAGCCTTTCATCCGGCGGATATCCTCTTCGCTATCCGGGGTCCACACGTTGACGAGAACGCCGTGATCGTGTGTGTATTGAACGTACTCCGGCGTGACGTAAGCATGGTTTGGGTGGATGGCGTCAAAGCGATGGCTGATGCAGTAGTCGAGGCGCTCCTTTGTGGCGTCATTGGCATCGAAAAGCCACCCGACTTTATACTGAGGATATTTTTCCCTAATTTCGTCCAACACATCTTCATTAATTTTTAGAAAACCGATTTGGTGGCGACGATATCGATCCCTGTGCCGCCGATGTTTTTGAGCACCACATCGCCAATGTGAATGGGAGATTTGAGCTCTACTTTATTGAGCAGCTTCATGTAATCAAATAAATGCTCTTTTGGCAAAGGGGAGGCAGACTTTACCGACACCATATCTTTTCCCTCCACCTTCATGGTGGTGGTCAAGGTTCTGGTGGGATGGGTGCATTCCTCCTCGCCGTATTTTGCGCCCCGCGGGCAGGTGTTGCCGGAAACGGACTGTACCTTTCCGCCATCTAGTGTGACGGTCAGGGTGCATCCCATGGGGCAGACGATACAGGTGAGTTTTTTTTGTTCCATCTGAAAATCACTCCTTGCTGACAATGAAACCGTCAAACAGCTCCATAAAGATTTACCCCTGTTGTGCCAGAGCCACTGTGACCCCGGTATGTACCTTTTGTAGAATCTCAGGGGTGAGGACAAGGCTTTCCATCTCGCCGGGAGCGACCTTTTGTTTTTTTCGGGAAAGCAAAACGGTATTGCCGTCTTTTACTTCTATTATAACGTTTTTATAAATGTTTGCAACACGGAAAAAGAGCTTGATGGGATCATTTTTGCTGCTTAATTTCTGCGGAACCACATAGCGGACGCCGCCCGCGGCGTTCACCGGGATTTCGGCTGCTTTTTCATCCTGTTCCCCGTTTTGGATAAACCGGGCGGCTCCGATACCGGCGAGCTCTGCCTCTTCGGAGACGAAGTCCACCAGGTCGTGGACGTGCAGGACATTGCCACAGGCAAAGATGCCGGGGATGTTGGTTTCCCTGTATTCATTAACGACAGCGCCGCTGGTGACGGGATCGAGAGCGACGGAAGCGGATTTGCTCAGTTCGTTTTCTGGAATGAGCCCGACGGAGAGGAGCACTGTATCACATTCGATATACTCGGCAGTTTCGGGGATGGGGTTTCGGCGTTCGTCCACCGCACAGACGGTGACGCCGGTGACCCGGTCCTTGCCGTGGATCTCGGTGATGGTGTGGGAGAGCTTTAAGGGGATGTCAAAGTCGTTTAGGCACTGGACAATGTTCCTAGTGAGACCACCTGAATAGGGGAGCAGCTCACAGACTGCCTCCACCTTGGCTCCCTCCAGTGTCATCCGCCGGGCCATGATGAGCCCGATGTCCCCGGAGCCTAAAATCACCACTTTTTTGCCGGGGAGATAGCCCTTGATGTTGACATAGCGCTGGGCGGTACCAGCGGTAAAGATGCCAGAAGGCCGGGTACCGGCGATATTCAACGCTCCGCGGCTCCGTTCCCGGCAGCCCATGGCCAGGATCACCGCTTTGGCCTTGACTTGGAAGACGCCGTCTTCCTCGTTGATGGCGGTGACGACCCGGTCTTTTGTAATGTCTACCACCATGGTGTGGAGACGGTAGGGGATGTGAAGCTCTTCGATTTTTTGCTCGTATTTATAGGAATACTCTGGGCCGGTCAGCTCTTCTTTAAATTTGTGGAGGCCGAAGCCGTTGTGAATGCACTGCTGCAAAATACCGCCCAAGCAGTCCCCGCGGTCTAGGATGAGGATGTCCCGCACCCCATGTTCATAGGCGCTGACCGCTGCCGCAAGCCCAGCGGGGCCGCCGCCTACGATTAAAAGTTCGATCTGTTTCATCAAAATCCATATCCCTTCTCGTTGCGCTCTTTACTTGGTTTTTCCCACGTTGATGTAGGAGCCTTTGCCGGATTTGGTCACTTCCTCAAAGGGAATGCCCAGCTCCCGGGAGAGAATCTCTACAATGTAGGGGGAGCAAAAGCCACCCTGGCAGCGCCCCATGCCGCTCCGGGTACGTCGCTTAACTGCATCTAAGGTGGTGGCCTGCGGGTTGCGGCGGATGGCGTCGATGATTTCCCCTTCGGTAACGGTTTCGCAGCGGCAGATGACCCGTCCAAACTTGGGGTCGTTTTCAATGACTTTATTCTTCTCTCCGTTGGGAAGATTCCGGAACCAGTGGGTGGACTCCCTCAAGGGGATGAACTTGGGATTCGGCTCCATCACAAGCCCGGCTTTCTTTAAAAGCTCGGTCACATATTCTGCGATGGCAGGGGCGGAACTGAGGCCGGGGGAGTCGATGCCAGCGGCCAAAATGAAATGGGGGTTTTCTTTGGCAGGACGCAGGATAAAATCACCGCCTTCGGTGGTGGCCCGCAGCCCGCAGAAAGAGGTGATGACCTTCCGGTGCGGCACCTCGGGCATATCGCCCAACGCCTCGCCGATGATTTTCTGGATGCCGGCGGCAGTGACTTCCGTGTCCTCTTTATCGTCGATGTTTTCAGAGGTGGGACCCAACAGCAGATTTCCGTCCACCGTGGGGGTGATGAGGATGCCCTTGCCCATTTTGGTGGGGGTGCGGAAAACGGTGTGATCGGAAAAGGAGCCGCACTCCTTGTCGAGGAGCAGGTATTCCCCTCGCCTGGGCCGAATGGAAAAGCCGTCCTCCCCGATAAGCTTTGCGATTTCGTCGGCGTAGAGTCCTGCTGCGTCTACCAGATACCGGGCTTCTATTGTGGTGTCTTTGGAATAAATCCGGAAAAGTTCCCCCGCCCACTCTATTTTATCCACCGGGAAGTTGAGTTTCAGCTCAGCGCCATTGTCCATGGCGTTTCCCACTGCGGAAATGGTTAGATCATAGGGGCAAATAATCGCACCAGTGGGGGCGTGGAGGGCACCTACCACCTGATCGGAAAGATGGGGCTCCAGTTTTTTCAGACGTTCCCTTCCGATGAGTTCAAGGCCCTGTACCCCGTTTTCAAGCCCTCTGTCATAGAGGGTGCGGATAATTGCCATATCCTTTTCGTCAAATCCGATGACAAGCGACCCGTTTCTCCGATAGGAAACACCCAAGTCCTTTGCAACCTGCTCCATCATCTGAGAGCCGCGGACGTTTAATTTGGCTTTCAAGGTTCCCGATTCCGCGTCGAATCCCGCGTGGACGATGGCGCTGTTGGCCCGGGAACTGCCCATGGCCACGTCGCACTCCTTCTCCAGGATACAGACCGATAATTTGTATTTGGTCAGTTCCCGGCCGATCAGCCCGCCGACTACTCCGGCGCCGATGACTGCTACGTCAAAAATCATAATGATCAAACCCCTCTTGTCACTGAAAATACGGGATGATACCCTTTCAAAAATCAGCATGCAAAAAGCCGCGCAAAATAAAAGCACCCTCTGGTACTTTTATTCTAACGCGACTCAATTTACTCATCGTTTATTTAATTTTCTTTAGTCTACCACAGCAGAAATATTCTGTCAACGTGCGCTGTGTAAAAAGTATGGCGGGAGTTTAGGCGAAGTTTGTAAATATTCACCGGATAAAAGGAAAATAGGGCATTGATTCTCCTTTTCAATCGTGCTACAATGAACAGGTAATATTTTGTTCACAGTCGTGGAAAGGGGAGTTAACATGCCCTGGTTTTTGCTGGAAAAAGGCGCTTTAAAGGAAGTTGCCCCCCTTCCGGATGAAGGAAAGCTCATCTGCCTATTGTTGAAAGAGGAGCCTGTTTTAGAAAAATTGCTTCCCCTTAAGACAACGGAGGCGATTTTTCAAAACCCTTCCACCCGGTTTGAGAGCAGGGAGGATTTGGACGTGCTCCGGGTAAACCTGTCGGTCCACCGGGCAAAAGAGGGAGGAAAGGATGGGCTCACCCTTTTCTTGACCGAGCGGGCTTTGACGATTTGCTGTGACAGCAAGCCTATGCTGGACGATATCTATCGGGAACTCACCCAGCCTCGGCAGAACTTGACGGTGGAGCGGATCCTCTCCGGACTTTTCGAGGGCCTCCTGTCCGAGGACGCTTCTTATCTCGTCCAGTTGGAAAAGGAGATTGAACGGTTGGAGGACGATATACTGCTGGACAAAAAGCAAAAAGACTACACCAAAAAGATTTTGCGCCTCCGCAAGCGGTTGATGCACCTCAAGCGGCATTACGAGAGGTTGACCGATGTTTTTGACAGGGTGCTGTTAAACGAAAATGGCCTGTTGACTGCCAAAGGGCTCAAGCTGCTGCAAATTCCTTTTGGAAGGGCGGGCAGGCTGTATGGGGAAGTGCTGCATCTTCTCGACTATGTGACCCAGGTCCGGGAGGCCTACCAGGCCGAGGTGGACTTGAACTTAAATCAGACCATGAAGCTCTTCACCGTTTTGGCAGCGGTGTTTTTGCCCCTGACGCTGATTGCCGGGTGGTACGGGATGAACTTCGACATGCCGGAATATCACTGGGCGTGGGGGTACCCTGTGGTTTTAGCGGTGAGCGTTGTTGTGGTGGTTCTCTGTATTTTGTACTTCAAGAGGAAAAAGTGGTTCTAAAATCCACTTGAGCATAATATAAAAACAATGCCGTCATAAATGGCGGCTGTTGGACGTAAACTGGAAAGGAATGGAACATTATGACCATCGTATTGGTTGTCGACGTTTTTGACAACCTGACCAATGGCACCACCATGACCGCCTACCGGTTTGCCCAAAGCCTTCGGGAAAATGGGCACGAGGTGCGGGCCGTGGCCATTGGGGACAAAGAGGAAAACCCCTACGCACTCAGCGAGGCCCAGCTGCCGGTGGCGACGAAAATCGCCCACAAGCAGGGATTTGCCTTTGCAAAAGCCGATGTGACTACCTTTGAGAGGGCCTTTCAGGGCGCCGACGTTGTTCATTTCCTGGTGCCCCTTTTTATGGATCACAAGGCGCTGAAGGTGGCCAAAAAGATGGATATTCCCGTCTGTGGGGCATTCCATCTCCAACCGGAAAACGTGACTTTTATCCTGCATATGAGCAAGGCCCAATGGCTCGCCCGGGGCATCTACCGGTTTTTTAACCGGACCTTTTACCGGAATTTTGACCATATTCATTGCCCGTCCTACTTTATTGCCAATCAGCTTGCGAAAAACGGGTACACCGCCAAGCTTCACGTCATCAGCAACGGGGTCGACGACGATTTCTGCCCTGGTGAAGTCCGGGAAAGCTTTGGCGACGGGCTCATTCACATCCTTATGGTAGGCAGGCTTTCTCCGGAGAAGCGCCAGCGGGTCCTCATCGACGCCGTGGCAAAATCCAAATATGCCGACCGGATCCAACTCCATTTTGCGGGGAAGGGCCCCTGCAGGGAAAAGCTCATCGAACAAGGGAAAAAACTCCCTCATTCGCCCATCTTTGGGTTTTATTCCAAGGAGGAGCTCATCGCCCTTATCCGCCGCTGCGACTTGTATGTCCACCCATCGGTGGTGGAGATCGAAGCCATTTCCTGCTTGGAGGCGTTTTCCTGCGGGTTGGTCCCGGTCATCTGCAATTCTGATATGTCCGCTACCGTTCAGTTCGCTTTAGACGAGCGCAGCTTGTTTAACCCGGACGATCCTGACGATCTGGCAGCCAAAATCGACTACTGGCTTGACCACCCCGAGGAAAAGACAAAAATGGAAAAAGAATACGCGAAGTTGGGGAATTCCTACCGGATATCCGCCTCGGTGAAAAAGGCGGAGGAGATGTTTTCCGACGTGATTCACGATCATCAGGAAAAACACCGGGTTTCTGGGTATTGACGTATGAACAGTATTTTCAAAAAGGAAGGCCCTTTATACCGCCTTTTGACCTCATTGCTGTATTACCTGGTTGCCATCCCCATCCTCACCATTATATGCGTGTTGTTTTTAGGTTTTCGGGTGCGGGGCTGGGATCGGCTGCGGGAGATTGAGGATACCGGCGCTGTCATCGCCTGTAATCACATCCACTATCTGGACTGCGCCTTTCTGGCCATCTTTGCCATGCCCCGTCGGCCGGTGTTTTGTACCTTGGAGCAGAATTTACAGCTTCCCGTAATCCGATATCTCATCAAATGGCTCGGCGGCGTCCCCATCCCTCAAAAAATTGGCGCTCTTCGCCGGTTTATGGATGGCACGTCTGACGCCGCTTCAAAGGGAAAGCTCGTCGTCATCTATCCGGAGGGGGAGCTGGAACTCTACTGCGACCATCTGCGCCCCTTTCGAAACGGCGCCTTTCAAACAGCGGTGCGGGCTAACGTGCCGGTGTTGCCATGCTATATCACTCAGGAAAAGCCCCGGGGTATATTGGGGCTCTTAAAGCAGAAACCCTGCTTAGTTCTCAATGTCGGGGAATTAATGTATCCGCAAAAAAGCGAGGCAGGTGAATCAGAACAGGGCACTATGGTGCTTCGGGCCGCTGTGCGAAACTTACGGGAACGGGTTTACTGTGAGATGGAGCGGTTGGCCGATCGCGAGCTTCCCTCCTTTGGCGGAGAGCCGGAACTTGACAACGAATGCCCGGAAGTGGTATGATATCTTTTATGTAAAGAATAGGTAAAATCTGTGTAAAGTTTTGCTAGCAGGAATCAAAAAAGTGCGGAATTTTATAGTTTTACCCAATCTTTGCTCTCTGTGAGCCCATGAAAAGCTGGACGGGGCCTAGGAGAACAGCATATCATTCGCACAGTCAGGGAGAGCGTGAGAAAAACTGGGGTGCGCCATAGGGCGCGCCTGACTTCTCCCGCTCTCTCTTTTCTTTTTATAGGGTTTCAATGGAAAATCTATAAAATGAGGGAAAAGTTTTGAAGAATTTCTTTCAAAACTTCGGTTTTGTGCCTGACGGGATCTCAACGGCACTCCGTATTTTACAAAGGCGAAACCGGCGCAATTCCCGAGAAAGGAATCGGTATCAACATGCAAGAATTTTTACTCACCCAAGGGGAGTATCTGCTGCGGATGCTGCTGGCCGCCGCTTGCGGCGCCGGTATCGGCTACGAGCGAAAGAACCGCCTGAAGGAAGCAGGTATCCGCACTCATTTGATCGTGTCTTTGGGCGCTGCCCTGATTATGATCGTATCAAAGTACGGCTTTTTCGATCTGATCGGGAAACTTCCGGAG
This sequence comes from uncultured Oscillospiraceae bacterium, assembly GCA_904396495.1. Lineage (GTDB taxonomy): Bacteria > Bacillota > Clostridia > Oscillospirales > Ruminococcaceae > Fumia. Next base: position 5,061 of record CAJFOJ010000025.1, on the reverse strand, counting down.
CTGAGCAAACTGGATCCCTCCCGTGTGGCGGCGCAGATCGTTTCGGGCGTCGGCTTTCTCGGCGCGGGGATGATCTTTGTCCGCAGGCAGAGCGTCAGTGGGCTGACCACTGCCGCTGGAATTTGGGCGACGGCCGGCGTCGGCATGGCAGTGGGAGCCGGGATGTACATTGTCGGCGTGGCCGGCTCTTTGATGATTATTCTGACCCAAATCGTCCTGCACCGCAAGTGGTTTCGCACGAAAATGCCGGTGGCGGAACAGTTTAATATCACCTTGGACGACAGTCCTGAGGCCATTGATTACATACAGGGTGCCCTCTCGGAAAACCAAATCGAGATTCTCAACATCAAGGTGAAGAAAACGCCAGGGAAGGGGATAGACGCCAAAATCTACGCCAAATTCCCCAAGGAGTACGAAGCGGTCGAACTACTGGGGCTGTTTAAAAATAACCCCCATGTTTTATCCATTGATTTTTAGAAAAAGCCGTCGCAAAAGTGATTGTTTGCGACGGCTTTTTCTTTTTTTGCAGGCAACCGGTTGCCATGGGAATAAAAATATATTATAATATCGATAAAAAGGCTTTTGTGCTCCAATTGACGGCACAAAAGCCTTTCCGTAGAAACAACATTATCAATCTTGCAGGAATTTTCGGGCTTTGGTAAATTCAATCAACGGGGGGATATAATGGCGGATGTTTTAAACTTCTGCATTTTGATGGAAATGCTTTTGGTCAATTGGAGTACGATTCATTACTGCGCCAAGTCAAAGTATTCCCTGTTGAAGACGATCTCGGTGTTGACAATCTTTACGCTGGTCTTTTTCGCTGTGGCATATGTTGTATGGCCCAATTTAGGAAACGGCGCGCTGATAGTGGGTGGGCTTTTATACGCCTTTCCCCTTTATTGGCTCTATGACGTAAAAATGGATCAGCTTTTGTCCATTATGTGTTCTTCCTGGATATACACCATGTTTGCCCTTTCTTTTTCCACCCAGCTGGGGTATGCATTAAAGCAATTCCCTTTTACCGAGACGGTATTTTGCGTCCAGACGCTGTTTTATATCTGCACTCTCAAATTTTTCCGGGATTTTGTCAAAAGTAAATTAATGTTTCTTTTAGACAATATCCCGAAACAGGCAGGCAAATACTTGTGCCTGTTGAGTGTCGCGTGGTTTGGAACCTTTTGGCTCATCCATCTTTCCTATATTTACCGGGACAGTTATCTGTTGTCCGCGTTGAGCTTGGTAGCGCTGGTATTCGACGCAGTATTCAGTTACTTGCTCCTCAATATGGTCGTCAAGAGCTTTGGGGACATTGACAAGCTGGAACAGATCGTTTACGTGGATGGGTTGACCGGCCTCAAAAATCGGCAAAGCCTGCGCACCGATATGGAAAAGCTCATGGAACGGGACTGCCCTTTTTTCGTAGTTTTTATGGATTTGGACAACTTTAAGGGCGTCAACGATCGGTTTGGCCATATGACGGGGGATGAATACCTGATCCGGTTTTCCCAAAGCGTCCAGAATATTCTCCGGCATAACGGCACGTTGTACCGGATTTCCGGTGATGAATTTGTTTGCCTGTTAACCGGTGGAAAAATCGAGCGCTTTTTGGAACAGGTCAAGGAGCAGAAATGGGAAGAATTGGATAGCGGTGTGGCTTTCCAAGGAGTGAGTGCAGGTTACAGTGCGTTTCCAACTGATGGTCGGGACGTGGATAGCTTACTGACGATGGCGGATCAAAGGATGTATGAGGAGAAAAAGGCGAAGGATAACCTCCGCTGACCGGAAGTGAAAGGACGATACGGATGGAAAGGATAAAATGGGCACAGCAGCCGGATGAAGCGGTCAAGGACGCCTTTGCAGTCCGGCAGGAGGTTTTTGTGGAGGAACAGGGCTTTCAGGAAGAGTTTGATGCAACCGATGAGAGCTGCTGGCACCTGATTTGGTATCAGGACGGTCACCCCGTGGCTTGCGCCAGGCTCTTTTCCGAGGAAGACGGCGTGTGGCACGTGGGGCGGATCGCCGTGCGCAAGAGCTTGCGTGGAACTGGGCTCGGTTCCCGGGTTATGGCGGCTTTGGAGGAAAAGGCACGCCAATTGGGAGGCCAAAAAATTGTTTTAAGCGCCCAGTGCCGGGCTGCGGATTTTTATCGTAAACAGGGGTATGAAAGGACGGAAAACGAGTACCTGGAAGAATATTGCCCTCATGTGGAGATGTTTAAAACGCTGTGACGGCGCAGATAAAACTTCCCGTATTGACTTTCGGGGACAAGGATATTATAATAAAAAGAGAAGCGTTTATGACAACCGGAGATTTCTCCGGTTTTTTCCTTGAACGGGGGAATTTGGCGCTCATGCCAAATTGCCTTCGTCTAGGTGGAAATCAGAAAGGAATGGATTAAAAATGAGCGAATGTTCCCATGACTGCAACTCCTGCGGAGCGGATTGCCCTTCCAGGCAGACCTCTCCTGCGGACTTTCTGGAAAAACCTCACGAGTTAAGCCACATCAAAAAGGTTGTCGGCGTGGTCAGCGGAAAAGGCGGCGTCGGAAAATCGATGGTAACCTCAATGCTGGCGGTCATCATGCGCCGGCGGGAGTTTAAAACCGCTATTCTGGACGCAGATATTACCGGCCCCAGCATCCCGAAGGCCTTCGGCGTCAAGGAAAAGGCTATGGGCGACGGCATGGGCGGTATCTTCCCGGTAGAAACCAAAACCGGCATTGAGATGATGTCGGTGAACCTGCTTTTGGAAAACGAAACTACTCCCGTCGTTTGGCGCGGCCCTATCATTGCGGGAACGGTCAAGCAGTTCTGGACCGACGTCATTTGGAACGACGTGGACTTTATGTTTGTGGATATGCCTCCCGGAACCGGTGACGTGCCGTTGACGGTGTTCCAGTCCATCCCACTGGACGGCATCATTGTGGTGGCCTCTCCCCAGGAGCTGGTTTCGATGATTGTCGAAAAGGCGGTCAACATGGCAAAGCAGATGAACATCCCTATTTTGGGCCTCATCGAGAATATGAGCTATGCTACCTGTCCCGACTGCGGCAGGAAAATCAAGGTGTTTGGGGAAAGCCACATTGACGAGATTGGGGCCAAGTACGGCCTGCCCGTCTTGGCTAAACTGCCCATCGATCCCCAGCTCGCCAAAAACTGCGACCAGGGTGTCATCGAGCTGTTTGAGGGCGATTGGATGGAGCAGGCGGCCGACGTGGTGGAAAAGCTGCTTTCCTAAGAGTAGCTCCACTTATGTAGGCGTAGAACAAAGGAAGGGCTTCGGGGCAGAACTCGCTGCCCTTTTTGGACAGGAGGGATCGGTGTGACAAGGCCGGAACAGGCTTATGAGAACTTTTTGACGGGCTATAACTGCTGTCAGTCCATTGCAGTGGCCTATGCCGATGTGTTGGGCCTCAGCCCAGAAATGGCAGCGCGACTTTCCTCCGGCTTCGGCGGCGGCATGGGCAGGCTGCGGGAGGTCTGCGGCGCGGTGTCGGGAATGGTTTTTGTCGCCAGCGCTGTGAAGGGTTATTCCGACCCCAAGGACTTCGCGAAGAAGAAAGAACTGTACGCCCTAGTCCAAAAGCTCGCCGGGGAGTTTGAGCGGGAAAACGGCAGCATCGTCTGCCGGGAACTGCTGGGATTACAGGTCAAGAAAGAGGATCCGACCCCTTCTCAGCGCGATGAAGGCTACTATAAAAAGCGGCCTTGTCCAAAGTTGATTTACCTGGCTGCCCAAATCCTCGAACGGGAGCTGTTTTCAGGGAAAGCCTAACGGAAAGTATTCTGTTTCTCTCCGATGAAAGGGCTGCCCTGAAAAATTTTATCGCGTATAACGGCTATAGAGGCCGATGTTCACATTTGCTTGTCTTGCAGGAAAAATCCTGCAAGACAGACGAATGAGGGCATCGGCTTTTGTGCTTTTTAAAAAGCCCTTGCAGTTGGAGGTGATATTGATAAGAGTACCTTTCGTCAATAGGCGTATCAAAACTTCTTGACATGACTTTGATAAAAATTGCACTATGCAAAAATATTTTCAAAAACCTATTGACAAATAAAGATTGTTAGGTTATGATAAAACCAAAAGATACCTTAATTTTCTTATTTTGTATAAAAACTGGCCGTGTTTTTATGAAAATTATTATCATTTAAAAGTTGCGTAAAGCGATTTTTTTAATGTCTTCTGACGGCATTCGACAAAATCCACTTTACAATCGTGAGAAAGGAAGGTATACTGATGGCAACAGAACGAATTGGAAAAAATGGACAGGTAGTGGGGACGGCTGCCTATTTTGAGGATCTCAACAAAAATTCTATGATGGTGGGGATTTTTACCGACCTTGGGGACCATCATTACTGGGATCAATTGACGGCCCTTGCCGAAAGGGTGAAAAGCGCCCTGGACGAGATGAAGGAAGATTTGAAAACCCACGCAAGGGTGCTCTGTTATTTTTCGGATCATCTTAGGCGGGAGACGGCGGATTTTGTAGAGGGCCTGGACGGCATCTGTCGGTATATGAAAACCGAGGGGAACAAAGCGGGAATCTGTCTGTCCTATCTCAACCTTAGTCAATTCTCCACCAAACCGAAATCCAATGCGGACAAAAAGGAGATCATCGCGGCGGTGGCAAAGATCCGCAAGCAGGGAAAGATGTGGCAATCCGGCGTGGAAAAGATGCTGCAAAAGGCGCAGGGATACGGCCTTCGGAGCCTGTCCGGGGACCAGCAAAAAATTTCTTTCATCAAAGATCTGCACAAAGAAGACCGGAATTTTTACGCCGACGTCCTCCTGCTTTTGGATTACCAAAACAACCCCGGCCATTTCAAGGGGAAAGGAGGGAAGGTCCTTTGTACCAAGGAATACATCTCCTATTTTACGCAAAAGATCGGACTTTCCAATATCCCCATGCGCTATCTCCCAAAGGGCGGCACCTACGAATATGCCGACAACATGAAATACGCCCTCAACGGTATCCGGAATACGATTTCTGCTGACCTGTTCGCCAACGGTCAGTATCTTTCGGTGGAGAATATCAACAAGCTGAAATTGGTGTCGGAT
>CAJFOJ010000024.1 GCA_904396495.1 uncultured Oscillospiraceae bacterium | reverse complement strand
ATCCGCAAGATGGTGCCTCCGGTCGGAATCGAACCAACGACACGGGGATTTTCAGTCCCCTGCTCTACCGACTGAGCTACAGAGGCATACGCCCAAGGCCCTCAGTCAAAAAGTAGAGGGACAAAATGGCGACCCGCATGGGGCTCGAACCCACGACCTCTAGCGTGACAGGCTAGCGCTCTAACCAACTGAGCTAGCGGGCCAAATCATCCTGGAATCGTGGCATACAATAGAAGAGGGTGCCGCATTCCTGAAATTAACTGAACCAATGAATAGCATGTTCAGCAACAGGTAAAATTATACATGATTCCGCAAATAATGTCAAGAGCTTTCCATTAAAAATTGAGTTTATGTAAAAATTAACATTTTCTACCTTTACAGAGAAGTTTCTTTATGTTAACATAATATAATACTAAAATTAAGGAGGAGAACAGATGCCAAACAACGAGTCATTCTTTTTATATAAAGGCCGGCCATTAGTGCGAAGCGGCAAAACTATATACTATGGGGATATGAACGATTCTTATGTGGTGATGATGCAAATTCACTCTCAAAAATCCTTAGAGGATCTTCAGGTATCCGATAGTGTATCTCTCCAGATGATGTCCACCGACCTTACTCTTCCGCCGGATAAGCTTATATTAAAGAAAGCGGAAAAACAGGGACTGTATCAAGCGCTGGACATTGCAAGCGTTTGGCTGGATCGTCTCCATAAATCATAACCTTGGGCCGTTCCCTTTTTGGGATCGGCCTTTTATTTTCCATGTTGCCAGTATTTTCGATCCAAACTCCTATATTGCAGCGCCTCCGATATATGCGGCAGTTCAATTATTTCGCTTCCGTCCAAATCGGCGATGGTCCTTGCTACTTTTAAAATCCGGTCGTACCCCCTAGCACTCATCCCCATTTTTTCAAATGCGTTTTTTAACGCTTTCATCCCCTGCTCACTCACCTGACAAAATTCCCGGAGCATATGAGGTGTTAGATTGGCGTTGCATAGGATTGATGTTTTCTCATATCGCTTTGTCTGAATTTTTCTGGCTCCGTCTACCCTCTTTTTAATAGAAGAAGATGCCTCCGCCTTCTTTCCCGCCGACAGGTGCTGAAATTCCACCGGCGCTACTTCGATATGTAAATCCAGACGATCTAGTAATGGCCCGCTTACTTTATTTAGATATTGGGATACCTTAAATGGAGAGCAACTGCAAGAACGGGTAGGATGTCCAAAATAGCCGCAGGGGCAAGGGTTCATTGCTGCAATCACCATCATATTACAGGGATAAGATAATGTCCCGTTCACCCTGGAGATGGTCACCATCCCCTCTTCGATGGGCTGCCGCAAAATTTCCATAGCAGGACGCGAAAATTCCGGCAGCTCGTCCAAAAAGAGAACTCCATTATGCGCTAAAGAAATCTCTCCAGGTTTTGGAATAGTCCCGCCACCGGATAAACCGGCGGGAGAGACTGTGTGGTGTGGTGCCCGGAAAGGACGGACCGTCACAATCGGCTCGTCTTCGGTCAATAACCCCGCAATAGAATGAATTTTAGTAGTCTCAATCGCTTCCTCAAAAGTCATATCAGGCAAAATTGAGGGGAGTCGTTTGGCCAGCATGCTTTTCCCCGATCCGGGCGGGCCGATGAGCAAAGCATTATGTCCGCCTGCCGCCGCAATTTCAAGCGCCCTTTTGGCGAATTCCTGGCCCATAACATCTGCCATGTCGGCATCTGACGTATAGCCGGACGGTTCAAAGTGAATGGGTTCAGCCGGAAAAAGCGGGCGGAGGTTTTCCAAAAAATCCACCACATCCTGTACCTTGTGAACCGGGTATACTTCGATGCCCTGGACAGCGCTTCCCTCCCGCCCGTTTTCAGCTGGGACAAAAACCCGCTTGAGACCTGCTGCCTTGGCCTCAATCACCATAGGCAAAACTCCCTGCACTCGGCGGATTGTCCCATCCAGTGCCACTTCCCCGATAAACATACTGCCGGAGAAATCCGCTTGGGTCTGTCCACTGGCGGCCAATAGCGCCAAAAAAATGGGCAAGTCGTACATCGGACCCGCTTTTTTTAAATCCGCTGGAGCTAAATTAACTGTTATTTTTTTCACAGGCACCTCATAGCCGCAGTTTTTCATGGCGGCCCGTACCCGGTCCCGGCTCTCTTTTACCGCAGCGTCAGGTAACCCTACAATGTCAAAGCCAGGCATTCCCCGCATCAAGTCGATTTCCACGTCGACAAGATAGGCGTTCATACCGAACAGTCCCGCACTAATAAGTTTGGCGTACATGCTGTTACCCTTTCCTTTCTAGCAAAGATCGCTCGATATTAGCGCCGATTTCCCAACACACAGATAAAAGTAAACCTCCAAACTTTTACCCAATATGACAAATGCGCCCCTATCTATTTAGGCACAGAAGTTGGGCAGCATACACTTGAGCGAAGATAGAATGCTCTTTTGCGAAATTAAATTCCGAACAATTATTCTAAAACACTTTATAGAAAAGGGGCAGAGTAATCTCTGCCCCTTTTCTGTGGGACGTCGCCCAGCACAGTGTTTTCAGTAAATTTTATTTTGCGTAATCAATAGCCCTACTTTCCCGTAACAAATTAATTTTGATCTGCCCGGGATATTCCAGTTCGTTTTCCACCCTATTTGCAATTTCGTGGGCAATAAGTACCATATCATCATCTTTAACCACTTCCGGTTTGACAATGATTCTGATTTCACGGCCCGCCTGAATGGCGTAACATTTCTCGACACCGTCAAAGGAACTGGCGATTTCCTCCAACTTTTCAAGCCGTTTGATGTAATTCTCCAAATTCTCTCTTCTGGCGCCAGGGCGAGCAGCCGATACGGCATCTGCTGCTTGGACAAGTGCCGCAATAACCGTCTTGGTCTCCACGTCACCGTGGTGCGCTTCAATAGCGTGAAGGATTTGGGAGTTTTCCTTATATTTGCGGCAAACATCCACGCCAATCTGGACATGGGAACCTTCAATCTCGTGGTTGAGCGCCTTACCGATATCGTGTAACAGGCCGGCGCGCTTGGCCATCGTGATGTCAACACCCAATTCCGCCGCCATAATACCGGCCAAGTGCGCCACTTCAATGGAGTGGTTTAGCACATTCTGTCCATATGAAGTTCTATATCTTAAACGGCCCAGGAGTTTTACCAACTCGTGATGCAACCCGTGAACGTTGGTCTCCATCATGGCGCGTTCGCCTTCTGCTTTAATCTTCTGCTCCACTTCCCGCTTGGATTTCTCTACGGTTTCTTCGATTCTGGCAGGGTGGATCCTTCCGTCGGAAATCAATTTTTCCAAAGAGAGTCTCGCAATTTCCCTTCTGACGGGGTCAAAACAGGAAAGGGTAATTGCTTCAGGTGTGTCGTCAATGATGAGATCGACACCAGTCAGGGTTTCCAAAGCCCTGATATTGCGGCCTTCACGGCCGATAATGCGCCCTTTCATTTCATCGTTAGGCAGATTGACAACCGAGACAGTAGCCTCGCTGACATGATCTGCCGAACATCTAGAAATAGCAAGTGACAAAAGATCCCTGGCTCTGTCTTCGGCTTCGTCTTTCAACTGTTGCTCGTAATTTGAAATTTTCAAAGCTTTTTCATGGGCCAATTCGCTTTCCAGAGCATCCAGCAACTGATCTTTTGCCTGGGAAGCAGTCAGTCCTGAAATGCGTTCCAACTGGTCGATCTGACTCTTTTTGATTTTCTCGGCTTCCGCAAGCTGTTCCTCCACAGCTTGCTGTTTTTGCTGGATGACTTCCTCTTTTTTCTCCAAGTTGTCTATTTTCCGGTCGAGGGTTTCCTCCTTCTGCTGGATTCTCCTCTCTTGCCGGACCACCTCACTACGCCTGTCCTTGATGTCCTTATCCGCCTCAGTGCGTATTCTGTGAGCTTCTTCTTTCGCCTCTACTACGATTTCTTTTTCTTTAGCTTTTGCGTTCTTATGGGCATCGTTAATGATCTTAAGTGCCTGTTCTTCGGCATTGCCAATTTCAGTTTCAGCAACTTTTTTCCTATATGCAATTCCTATTTTAAAGAAAATAAGACCAACTATGATTGCAGTAACCACAAAAGTAATACAGCAGTAGAGAATGATACTGCCGATACCGTTCATCCTTTCACATATCCTCCTTCTTTTCATTTTATTATCAAGCATTTGCAAAAAATATAATTTTGACCCACAGCAACAATGTGTCAAAAAGCGAGAATATTGCACATAAAATACCCCATTCTCACTTTTATTATTTTATCTCCGCAAAGGCGTTCTGTCAAGAACTTTATCATAGCAAAGTAAAATTTCTAAAACTATTTTCGGTTAAGCGCTCAGCGGGTTTCATAGGGAAAGAGCAACCGCCGGAAAATCCGGCGGTTGCTTATTTGGGAACATTTACTTTCTGAACATCATTATTCACGGCAAAATCCTTAAAGTTATAACAAAATAAGGCCTGCTGGTAGTCATCCAAATCAATCCAATTTTCAAAGGATTGATTAAGGTATCGCAAATCGACCAGCGTAATTTTGCTGTAATGCAGTGCCAAAAACGGCACCAGCGAGTGGCTAAAGGAATCTTTGAAAATCAGCAGGCTATTATCGGTCGCGGCATCGGTGTAAATGGTCATTATCGGTTGGTTTTGCCCCAAAAAAACCGAGTATTGATCCTTTTTCTCCAGATACTCTCGGAAATAGATGTCGCTTGCCTCGTGCCATTCTTTTCCATCAAAAATATCCACCTTGTTTACATGGGAACGCATCCCATAAGTGTACAGATCAATGGAATCCGGTTCTACTCCATCGTAAATTGTTTTGTTGTATAGAGACCCGCGGAACCGATGACTGGCATGCTCCACATTGAACCGTTCCACCGCCACCGGCGTATATCCCAGTTGTTTCGACGCTGCACTGTATCCAAGATAGGCACCATAAGAAGTCCAGTGATGGTCGGTGCGGTAAAAAGTGAGCTTTTTGGCATTAGAGGTCAAAGAGGAATAAACATCAATAGTTAAAATATTTTTGACTTGCCCATAAATCTTATCAATCTCCTCCTTTTGCGCAACGCCTGGTGCTCCTTTGGGGAGTTTGTCCTTGTAAATCTCGGCGGCTGTGGGAATCAGCATCAGTGAAGTGGAGCCGTCAAACCGCTCGGCAAAGGCGTTCATCTCACGAATCGACTTGCGGATATTTTCTTGGTCAACTGTGTCCACCTTATCGATCAGCCGATCCTTCAAGATGTAAACGCCGTTAATTTCCTTTTTTCCGGAAAGGTGCTCGAGCTTTGTTTTTACCCCAATCCAGGAAGTCCGCAAGGGAAAATGGTCTGCCGCATATTGATCGAAACCATCCATAAACTCTCTATCCACGATTGTCTCCAGTGAAAATGTGGGAAAGTCCGCCAAATACCGGTTTTCCTCTTGGGAAAACTCTTTTTGGGGCAGCAGGAAAATAAATAAGGGCATCGCAGCCAGCAGGAGAAAAAACAAAATTACGGTTATTTTTTGATATTTCATCCCAGGGCCCCCTTAAAACCGGAAATACAGAAATGGATTATAAGTCGCATTTACCAAAAAAGCAGTACAGACCACCATCAATAGAATGACCGACACTGGCAACGCCGCCTGTGTCCATTTGGGCCATCGTTTGGCAAACCAGCCATACAGTTTCCTCCCCCAACTTGACGAGGCAAAGATACAGATTAAAAATACTATAAAATAGGAACTCAAAAGGTAGAGGGTCCGGCTGTCGGCAAAACCTGCTCCTCCAAACATCGCCTTTAAGTATTCGCCTACGTCGGTAAGGGTGTTCATTTCAAATAAAACCCAGCCGAAAACAACCAGCAAGAAGGTGTAAAGCTGCCGCACAATTGCCGGAAATTTATCAAGCAGTTTCCCATAAACAAATTTTTCCAGTATGAGAAGCGCCCCAAAATACAACCCCCAAACAATAAAGTTCCAGCTTGCCCCGTGCCAAAATCCGGTGAGCGCCCAAACAACCAAAAGATTGCGAATCGTTTTTCCGGTGCCGTGCCTGTTTCCACCCAAGGGAATATAGAGGTATTCCTTAAACCAGGTACTCAAGGTGATATGCCATCTACGCCAAAAATCAGTAATTGACTTAGCGGTGTAGGGTAGGTTGAAGTTCTGTGGAAAATGGAAGCCCAACATTTTGCCAATGCCGCAAGCCATATCGGAATACCCGGAAAAATCAAAGTAAATCTGAAAGGTAAAGGCCAAAATCCCCAGCCATGCCGTGACAGCCGGGATGGTGTCAATGGGCATTTCCTTTACCTGGGTCCACAAAAGACCAATGTTGTTCGCAAGCAACAGCTTTTTGGCAAGGCCTCTTGTAAACAGCCCGATACCATCCGCCGTTTCCCCCACCGTAATCGCCCGGTCTTTTAGCTCTCCGGCCACGTCTGCGTACCGAACGATGGGCCCAGCTACAATTTGGGGAAACATGGTAACATACGCTCCAAAATTCACAAAATTTTTCTGCACCTGAATCTTTCGCTGGTAGAGATCAATGGTATACGACATGCTCTGGAAGGTGTAGAAAGAAATGCCAATTGGCAAGGGAAGTCTCGGGTTCGGTATCCCGGCGTTAAACAACGCATTTAAATTTTCAATAAAAAACGAACTGTATTTAAAAATCGCCAAAAGCCCTAAATTCATGGCGACAGAGCAAATCAAAAGTATTTTTCTCTTTTTGTCGTCATCATCCCAACAGTCCATCAATCTGCCGGCCGTATAGTCGATCAGGGTGGACAAAGCCATAATAAAAACATAAATGGGTTCTCCCCAGGCATAAAAAATCAGTCCGGAGACGAATAGTACCCAGTTTTTTCCTTTTATGGGAGCCAAGTAATATACTAAAAGTGTAATTGGCAAGAATATATACAAAAAAGTTATACTGGAAAAGACCACTTGATTCCCTCCTTTACGATTACTCCAACGTTTTAAGCAGTTTCGAAAATTCCTCCCTTGAAAACAGGGTATTCAGTACCGGCAGCAAAGCTTTGGTGCTCATTCGCTCGGGAAAATTCAGCTTTTTTAGCAAGGCATTCCTCTTTTGGGATGCGCCTTCTGTTCCGGACAGCCCCCACAAAAACAAATCTGCCTTTGTGATTTCCTCCCGACGGACAGCGGTCCTTTCCGCCGTCACTCCCGCTTTTTGAAAACATTGCTCAAGAGTCTCAAGATCAATCCCCTCGACGCCCAGCTTCCCTTCCTTAGAGGGCGACGCCTTTCGCCGTTCCTTTCCATATACATCGGGGATATAGACGTGGATGAGCTCCCCCTCCGAAATGGCGGAGCGAATGTAATTACGAATTTTAAACCCCGCCGCGTCGGAATCGGTGAGGATGATGAGCCCCGTTTGTTTTGCCAATACCCGGAGCATCTCCAGTTTGTCCTTATCCTTAAAAATCGTAAACCCGTTCGTCTCGATAATCGTCCCGTCAATTAATGCGGAAAGCTTGATTTTATCGTACTTTCCCTCCACGATTACCGGTCTCGTGCATTTTATCAACCTTTTCCCGCCTCTTTATCACGCCCGCTCCACATTGATTACCTGTAAAATAGAGGAGAGGACTTTTTCTAATGTGATGCGGCCATCTGCCCTGCTGGTTTTGAGCCCTATGTCCGCCTCGGCCAAAATTTCCAGACAGTTTCTCAGGGTTTTGACCGAATACCGGGGCACATCCCGAAAGGCATTGCGCATCCGGAACTCCTTTCCCCTGTAGGGAAAAACAGCGCAAACATCCTGTACCGATTTGGATGCAAGGGTGGCGGCCTTCGCCCGGTAGAGGTCGACAAAGGTCATGTTGAGCACCGCCAAAATGGCCAACGGCTCCTGCCGACAGACAAACAACTCGTCCAAAATGGCAAAGGCCCGGTTAAAGTTATTTTGCAGCATGGCCTTGGATAAATCAAATACCGACGCCTCCAAACTGACTCCTGTAACCGCCTCAATGTCTTTTTTGGTGATTTCCCCCTGAGGCCGGTAGGCAGCCAGCTTGTCGAGTTCCACCGTCAGCTGCTCCAAGGAATTCCCGCATCGTTCGATGAGGTAGGAAGCCGCCGGCGTCTCAATCAGGCAGCCCGCTTTGGCAGCCCGCTGCTTGACAATTTTGGTCAACTCGCTCCCCGTCTTCGGGGAAAAATCAACTGTCACGCCGCTTTTTGCCGCCGTTTCCCCCAGTTTGCGCACCTTGGCGCTCTTTTTGGGATTCAAGTCGTAGGCGTTGACGAATATGATAAATACGGTCGTTGGATTCGGATCCTCTACCATCTCCATCAACGCGTCAAAATCTGATTTCGCCATTTTTTCAATGTTGGGATTTTTTAAAACCACACATTTGCGCTGAGCCATCAGCGGCAGTGCTTCCGCCTCCACTCGGAGAGACACCATATCCAAAGCCGCCCCATCGAACTGATGCAAGTTAAAGCTTTCCGTCCCCTTTAAAACCGCCCTGCCCATCAATTTTTTTAGGTACCCTTCCGAAAGAAAGGTCTCCTTCCCATAGAGGAAATACACCGGCGCTATCTGGTTTTCCCGGATGCTCTTTCCCAACTGGGCATCAGATAAAAACGGCATGTCATTTCCCCCTTATCGTCATCTTGCCATTTTTGGCCACCCTCACCACTACGGTTTCACCTCTGCCGACCGACTCAAAATTGGTCCTTTCCAGTTCTTCGATGTCCTGTGTTGTCATTATATCATATTTTGGCTCCAATGTATCGTATTTTTGCCCTTTTTCCAAAAGCCACTCCTTGCCGTTTTGCAGAACGCCAAAGGAACCATCCGCGTCGATGAAAAACTCCTGCCCGTTTCCCATTAAAAGAACTCTTGGGTCTTCCCCTCCTTCAATTGCTAGGGTAACACCATCTAACACCTCATCGCTGTAATCAGAATCAGTCAGAGGAACAAATTCGCACTCGGGAAAATCTTGTACCGCAGTCAGATAATTTCCCTCCTTTTGCCCCACCACCCTCTCCGGTTGGGAAAGGGTAATCAGCCGGGTGACACCGCCAGCCTGTTCCTTTTTATTTTTGGGCGCTACCAGCATTTCAAACTCTTGAATGCCGATAGAGCGCATGTAATACACCGCCTTCTGCGCTACGGCAGCACCACACCCCACCACCAGGGCCTTTCCATTCTGAGATACGACAATGCTGCCCGCGTCCCCGCTTTTGAGGGCGGCAATCTGTAAGGTATCGTAGTTTGTAATGGAATGTACCCCAAGACCGACCGCCAACAGCATTGCACTAATTCCCACCGCCCATTTGCCATCTTTTTTAAGCCTTTTTGCCGCAATCAGTAAAAGAAGTATCAGGCTAGTCCCCAAAATCCAAAGAACCATGCAGGAAAGATTTAGCGGCAAAACAGCAAAGGATATTTTTCCCATATGCTCTGTCAAAAAGACCATTGCTTTCAGTAAAACGCCGCTCATCTCTCCAGTAAATGCGCCAATCGCCCCGCCTGTTACGGCGGAAACCGCCCCCAAAATCATAACGCAGGGTACCATGGGCAAAACTAGAAGGTTTGCGACAGGCGACAAAAGGGACGTATACCCATTAAATAGCATCATGATCGGGATCAAGGCCACCGCCACTGCACTGGAGGAACAGAGGATGGACACGAAATACTGAAGCAGTCCATTTTTAATGGAGAACTTTTCCAGTATCACCTTGGTCCAGCAGGGAGATACGGCACAGAGGACGCCGACTGAGACGACAGACATTAAAAATCCGCTGTGATAAATGATGGAGGGCTCCAACACACAGAAAAACAAAACTACCCCGCCTAACGTATTGATTGGGCTGTAATCTCTGACGATGTGCCTTGTGAGCATCAATGCTGCCGCCATCACCAGCGCCCGTACCGCCGACGGTTTGCCGCCTGTCAGGGTGACAAAGAAAATCATCGCCCCAAGTCCCAAAATGTCCGGTAGCATCCGCTTCCCAAAAATTAACTGGAACAGCCCGGTCACCAGGCCACCGATCAAGGTGATATGCAATCCGGAAACACAGAGGATGTGAGAAATTCCTGTAAGGTTAAAGCTGTCGTAAAGCCCTGTATTCATTTCGCTGGAATCCCCCAGCAGCATGGCGATAAGGATGGTATCATAAGGGGATGAAACCGATTGCTTAATGTTGACCTTCAAACGGAATACCAAGTCCTCCATCCATTGATCAGCGGGCGAAGCAGCGCGCAATACCCTTTGTGAATCTGCCACGATCCATCCCGTAACCTGTGCCCCCCTCCCCAATTGGGAGCGGGTTGGTACGTTTTGAAATCCTGTTACACTACAGGCAATCTGTTCCCCCGCGTGAAAATCTGAACCTATTGTCCCGTAAAGCAGAAGCTGCATCTTCTGGGATACTCCATCAGCATCAATCCATCGCGTTTTGACAAGGTAACTTTCTGTCTGCCCATTGCTAGGAAACACTTCCTCAACTGTTCCCATCACCTCAACGGGCACCGCGGGAAAACCGGCCGCTTCATGGGCCCAGTAAATTCGTTGCCCCGTATTGACGACTGTGCCTGCAAGTGCCATAAATAGCGCAACCCACAAAACGCCTCGGCTAAAGGTAAAGCCCTTTATCAAACAAAAAATGAGACATCCTAAGAAAAGTACACCTGCAAGGACAATGGCAAACACCGTGTACCTAAAGGGAAGAAGGGAGGTAAGCAGCAACGCGCCGCCAAACGTAAATCCGACTACCGCCATCGGCTGGTATATCTTCATGCTGTCCCTTCTTTCCCCCATACTCCGTAAAAATCAGTTTTATTATATCGAAATACATTTGGAAAGAAAAGAGGATTGCCAAAAATTTTAATTTTATTTTAAGAAAAACGTCAAGCAGTGAGGAACCGCTTGACGTTTCATCTTTTAACTATGCCGGATCGTTGTCTCCCTGGAGCCAAATTTTTTCGTTCTCATGCCGTTTGGGGCGTCCCATCAAATCGGAGATCGCCTGCTTGATGTCCTTATGATGATACAAAACATCGTAAAGCTGCTCCACAATTGGCATCGACACATGCTTTTGACGGGCCAATTCATAAGCGGATTTGGTAGCGATGCACCCCTCCACCGTCATCCCCACCCGCTCAATGGCTTCTTCAGGGGTTAGGCCTTGGCCAATGAAGATACCAGTTCGATGGTTCCTCGAATGCATGCTGGTGCAGGTAACAATCAAATCCCCGATACCGGCTAAACCCGAAAAGGTTTCCACGTCTGCCCCCATAGCCGTCCCCAACCGGGCGATTTCCGCGATCCCCCTCGTCATCAGCGCCGCTTTTGCGTTGTCTCCAAGCTGCAACCCGTCGCAGATTCCAGCGCAGACCGCAATGATATTTTTGAGCGCCCCGCCCAACTCAACACCGATGACGTCATCGCTGACATAAATGCGCAACGTCTTATTGCTGAGGGTATCCTGGATATATTCGGCGCTCTCCCGGCATTTAGAAGCCGCCACAATGGTAGTGGGCACTCCGCGGGCGATTTCCTCGGCGTGGGACGGTCCCGATAAAATGACAATGGGATGGTCGGGAATTTCTTCCTCGATCACCTGGGAAAGCCGCTTGAGAGTGCCGCTTTCCAGTCCTTTGGCAACACTGGCAACCACGGTTTTCTCTCCTAAAATTTTATAGGCTGCCCCGGCAGTCTCCCGGATAGCAAAGGACGGAACTGCCAAAATCACCACATCGGCCCCTTGCCCCTCTATTAGATTGCTAGTCAGATGAATCCCACTGTCAACCGCCACACCGGGCAGCAGTTTTTTATGTTCCCCCCAGTCCCGGATCTGCTTAATTTCCTCGGGAAACTTTCCCCACAAGGTCACTTGATGTCCAAATCGGTGACACATGACCGCCAAAGCCACGCCAAAACCGCCTGTTCCCATAATGGTTATCTTGGCCATATCTTATTCCTCCCGCCGCTTACAGCGGCTTTTTAAAAAATCGAAAGATGCGGCGGGCATCTTTCCCACCGCATTTACAATTCTTATTTTTTCTTTCCAAACTTGTTTTCAGTGCCGTTTAAAAGCCGTTTAATGTTGGAACGATGCATAAAAACGACCATTCCACCGATGAGGAGAGCCGATAGAGTGTCAAACCAAACCACATCGGAATGGACAATCAGCCCATGTATAAGAGTGACAATGGGATAAGCGACCGCCGCGCTGATGGAGGCCAGCGAAACAATTTTGCTGATGGCAACCACAACGCAAAACACCGCTAAAATCACAAGAAATACAATGGGGTTTAAAATGAGGATAATGCCTGCAGACACCAAAATTCCCTTGCCGCCCTTAAATCCGTAAAACACCGGAAAACAATGGCCCAACAGCGCCAAAAGCGCCATCAGGTAATCGGCGTAAAACACCTGGGTCGCCCCGCCGATAAACCGGATAATCAAATGCCCCAGTAAAACGGCGATGATGCCCTTGCAAAAATCGCCGACAGTGGTGACAACTGCGGGCAGTTTTCCAAAGGTCCGCAGCACGTTGGTCATACCGGCGTTGCCGCTTCCATAGTCCCGGATATCCTTCTGGGCAAACAGCTTGGATACTATAATGGCAAAGTTAACGCTGCCAATCAGATAGGCCAGCACCCCAGCTAAAACAACCGACAGTATCAGCCGAAAAAGCTCCATAATAACGATCCTCTCTCTTCCATACTCTCCAAACTAGGTATCGTTTCTGTCCCGCTCCCTGACAATAAAGCGGATAGGTGTCCCCTGTAAATCGAAAGTCTCCCGGATTTGGTTTTCCAGATACCGCTGATAGGAAAAATGGAATAGTTCCCTCCGGTTGACAAACGCCACGAAGGTCGGCGGCTTGGTGGACGCCTGGGTGATGTAATAAATTTTTAAGCGTCTTCCCTTATCCGACGGAGGCTGCACCCGCGCCGTGGCGTAGGAAAGCAAGTCATTTAAAGCGCCGGTGGTCACCCGTATGGCGTTTTTCTCCGCCACTTCCTGAATAAGCCCATACAATTTATTCACCCTTTGCCCTGTCAATGCAGAAATAAACAAAAACGGTACATAGGACATAAAGCTGAAATCCACTTTGAGCTTATCGGTAAACTCTTTCATTGTCTTATCGGTCTTGTCCTCGACGGCATCCCATTTGTTGACGGCGACAATACAGCCTTTTCCCTGTTCGTGGGCATATCCCGCCACCTTACTGTCCTGCTCGGTAAAGCCAACCGTCGCATCGATGACGATAACGCATACGTCAGCTCTGTCCACCGCCATATAGGCGCGGAGTACACTGTACCGCTCGATATTCTCCAAGACCTTGGATTTCCTCCGAATTCCCGCCGTGTCGATAAAGACGAACTTGCCGCTCTCATTTTCCACCACCGTGTCCACTGCATCCCGGGTGGTCCCCGCAATATCGGATACGATGACCCTTTCTTCTCCTGCCATCTTGTTAATGAGGGAAGATTTTCCAACGTTTGGCTTGCCAATGACCGCCACTTTGATGACATCGTCCCCATACTCTTCGCCTTCGTCCTCCGGCAGGTGCTTTAAAACCTCATCCAGCAAATCGCCGGTGCCGTGTCCATGGGTGGAAGAAACTGGGATCGGGTCCCCAAGCCCCAGATTATAAAATTCATACACTTCCGGCGGTACGTCGCCGATGCTGTCCACCTTGTTGACGCAGAGGACAATGGGCTTGCCGCTTTTTAAAAGCATGGTTGCCACTTCCTGGTCGGTGGCCGTCACTCCGGAACGCACATCAGTCACCAAAATGATGACGCTGGCGCTTCCAATGGCCACCTCGGCCTGCCGGCGCATCTGGGAAAGAATCACATCCTCAGAATAGGGCTCGATCCCCCCTGTGTCCACCAGCATAAATTCATGATTGAGCCACTCACACTCGGCGTATATCCGGTCTCTGGTCACGCCAGGCGTATCCTCCACAATGGAGAGCCGCTGGCCGATCAGCTTGTTAAACAGAGTTGATTTCCCCACGTTGGGCCGCCCAACAATAGCGACAATTGGTTTTGCCATACTCGCTTTCCGTGTCCTTTCCAAAATGGGCGGCCGATAGCCGCTCCTTTTTCACTCTATCTGTCTAGTTTTCTTCCCCAAGCAGATTTCTCAGCACTTCATATCCATCGGCCTCTACCGGGATGAGGGGACACCCCAAAACTTCTTCCACCTCTGTGAGGGAAACGTCGTCAAGGAACAAATCGCCCTGATACCGGAGCATTTCAGCGGGAATTAAAATTTTATCCCCCATGACCTCGTCTTTGACTTGTTCCATCAGATCCCTGCCAGTAATCAGGCCAGCGACGGTAATATTTTCCCCAAAAAATCGGTTTTCCACCGCAATGACCTTACAATTTAGATTATGCCATTTTTTCCGGGCTTCGTCAACCAATTTCTGGATGAAAGGCGCCGCGGCTACTCCAGTAGCCACCGTCAGATTGCGCTCTTTACTGTCCGGTTCAAATTCCTCCATGGCCTCTAAAAACTGCTGCTGCTGCAAAGCGATGATGCCGACACCATTTTCTAACTGGTTAAAATCGCCGTAAAATTCCGCATTGGGGATGGACCTCTCTGCCTTGATGTAAAACTCGTCCGCAGCATAAAAAAGCCGGTTTCCAGTCGATTTGAACTGTTCGTCCCCAAATCGGTCGATAAGGTCAATAGTTGCACCCGCCTCCTCTTTGGTGTAGGGCCGCAAAGGAAACAGTCCGTCTCTAAATTTGGTTAACCCCACCGGTACGCAAGAGACGGTGAGCAGGCTATCCCCCAGCGTTTTTAAATCGTTAAGGCTTCGGATAAGCTCTGGCCCGTCGTTGAGGCCGGGACAGAGCACCAACTGGGTGTTCAAAGAAATCCCCGCCTCCGCAAACCGCCAAAGGGTTTTTAAGGCATCTCCGGCAAACCGGTTGTGCATCATTTTACAACGAAGTTCAGGGTTCGTCGTGTGGACCGACACGTTAATGGGAGAAATTTTCATTTTAATGGTCCGCTCGATATCGTGCTCGGACAAATTCGTTAAAGTGATGTAATTTCCGTAGAGAAAGGACATCCTGGCGTCGTCATCCTTAAAATAAAGGGTTTGACGCATACCGGGGGGCATTTGGTCGATAAAGCAGAAAACACACTGGTTGCGGCAGGACCGCTGCTTATCCATCAAATAAGTGTCAAATAAAAGCCCCAAATCGTCGTACTCATCCTTTTTCCGGACGACCACCTTTTTTTCCCTTCCACCGCTGTCAAGCACCAGCTTGAGCTTTTTCTCCATCATATAAAACCGGTAATCCAGCACGTCAACAATTTTGTTTCCATTGATGGAAACAAGTCGGTCCCCTGGATGGATGTCCGCCTTGGCGGCTGGACTGTGTTTTTCGATACCAGAAATGACAACGCTCATACCACGTACCTTTGCCACCCTTTTAGAAGGCCGGCGCATCCTTTCTAACATGATAAAACAGCTACCAAAAATGGTCAGAAAAAAATCGCCCGATTAAGCGGTAGCTCATCGGGCAACAGGTTGCACTATTTAAATCGAATCCATCGACAGGTCAAAGCTTACGCTTCTTTTTTGATGACCTCTACGCCTTTGTAATAACCGCAGTTTCCACAAACTTTATGCGGGGCTTTCAACTCGCCGCACTGAGTGCATTTGGAGAAAGCAGGCGCATCAAGCTTCCAAACATTGGAACGTCTCTTGTCTCTTCTGGCCTTCGATACTTTTCTCTTTGGTACTGCCATGTTAACACCTCCTTAACATTGCGCAATCAGGAACAGACTCGTCCCTATTCCAGCAATTTTCCCAAAACTGCAAGTCTCGGGTCAATTGGTTTTTTCTCGCATTCGCAGCTGTCAAAATTTAAATTCTTGCCGCACTGCCCGCAAAGCCCCTTGCAGTCTTCCCTGCAAAGCACCTTGTTTGGAAGTTCCAAAAACAAGTCGGCACGCACCAGCTCATCTATATCAAGCTGATTATCCTGACACACGACATACTCATCGTTCTCGGTATTGAGCGCTTTCACCAGCACATGCTGAAATGAAAAGTCATACGTCCGTTCAAATTCCTCCATACAGCGGTCACAATGAAGCTTCAGCACAAATTTCACACTGAAAACGAGCCTGACCACTTGGGCTCTATTTTCAATTTGCCCCGAAACTTTCACCGGCGTCTGAAAAGGATATTCCCCGTTGTATTCCTCATCGGACAAATCCAAAGAAAACACAAATGTTTTCCGTTCTCCGACAACGTCAAAGAGCTGTCTTACATCAATTTTCATTTCGACACCTCATAATGCCACAACGATAATTATATTACATAACAAAACCATTTGTCAACCACAAAATAGGGATTTTTCAAAGTTTTTGCAAAACCACCGAACCTAAACGAGGAGAGATTATTATCATAGCAAAATTTTTGTAAAAAGTAAAGAAGTATTTTCCACTTTTAGCGGGTAAAGAAGATGCCGTAAAAATAAAGAAGTGACAGTTTCCCATATGAAAAAAACAACAAAACTCGATCACAAAAAGTGGAAAAAAACTTTACTTTTCCACTATCATTTCCGCAAATACAGAGAATTATTCCACCATTTCCACATAGTTTTCAACATTCTGTAGAAAACAAAAAAGATTTTGTTCCATAACAAATATTTGTTCTCTTTCATTTTTAACTATTATAAAACGAATTTTTTCACTCTTTATGTTTTCTTTCCTGTAAAAAATTTTTTATTTTCCGTAACAAAATGATTGCCTTTTCCTTCTTTTTTATACAACTTCGAAAACGCAAACAGAATATTCCTTGTTTACTTTACTAATTTAAATAAGTAAATTCATAAAAAACCGATTTCCGTCTTGACGAATGGGCTTTAAAAGCATTATAATTGTAGATAATCTTTCAGAAAGCTATTTATTTTTCTGGAAAAGGTGAATTATTTTAAGTACAAGGAGGTGTTTTAGACGTGATTAGCGTGAGTCAAGCAATCGTTACCTGTCTAGAGCGGGAGGGCGTACAGGTCGTATTCGGCTATCCGGGAGCTGCTATCTGCCCTTTCTATGATGCGTTGAGTCAGTCGGATATCCGGCATATTCTTGTCCGCACTGAACAGAATGCGGGGCATGCCGCCAACGGCTATGCCCGTATGACTGGAAAGCCCGGCGTCTGTGTGGTCACTTCCGGTCCAGGTGCCACCAATCTGATTACCGGTATTTCGACAGCCTATATGGACTCGATCCCAATGGTCGCCATCACAGGACAGGTCTCGTCTGAGTTACTGGGGCGGGATGTGTTCCAGGAAGTGGACATCACCGGCTCTGTGGAGCCTTTTATCAAACACAGCTACCTCGTCAAAGACCCTTCCCAAATCGGACGCATTTTTAAGGAAGCGTTCTATATCGCGGGCACCGGGCGACCCGGACCCGTTCTCATCGACATCCCCGTGGACATCCAAAAGACGATGATCGATTTTTCCTATCCCAAGGACGTCCACATTCGTTCTTATAAGCCCAGCACCAAAGGCCATGTGGGACAAATCCGCAAAGCTGCGGAGGTAATCCGCAAGGCAAAGCGCCCCCTCATCTGCGCTGGCGGCGGCGTCTTCGGTGCCAAGGCGACAGAGGAGCTTCTGGCTTTTTCGAAAAAGACACGGTTACCGGTTGTACATACCATGATGGGGATTAGCGCAGTTCCCGCCGATTACCCTTTGGATTATGGCATGATCGGCATGCACGGTGTCAAACCTGCCAATTATGCCATTGGTCACGCCGATGTGCTGATTCTGGTGGGCTCCCGGGTGGGAGACCGTTCGGTACCTAACCCGGATAGTATTTCCAACAAAAAAACAGTAATTCACATCGATATCGATCCGGCGGAAATCGGCAAAAACGTGGAGGCCACTATTCCGGTGGTCGGCGACGTGAAACTCATCCTCAAACAGCTGACCGACGAAATGAAGGAAACCGACTTTGGCCGTTGGATCGACGAGTTAAACGAGGTAAAGGTTACAACCCAATATGACTTATCTGACCGGCAAAATGCTGTGAATCCCAAGCTCTTGGTCCACAAGCTGTCAGAAAAAGCGGAAAAGAGAAGCGTACTGGTGGCGGATGTAGGACAGAACCAAATCTGGGCTGCCAACGGTTTTGCCTTTCAAGAAGGACGCTTTCTCACCTCCGGCGGCATGGGGACTATGGGATATTCGGTCCCTGCGGCCATGGGGGCAAAACTCGCCTCCCCGGATCGCGAGGTTATCGCCATCTGCGGCGACGGTTCTTTTCAGATGTCTTCTATGGAACTGGCCACTATTTGCCAGCATCAAATCCCAATTAAAATTATTGTCATGTGCAACAACCGCCTGGGTATGGTTCGGGAATTGCAAGCAAAGCAATATGACAACAACCTGGCAGCTGTCTTTTTGGATGGAAGCCCCGATTTCGTAAAATTAGCAGAGGCTTACCGAATCCCCGCTATGCGTATTGACTCCGATGGGGAGATAGACAGAGCCATCGACGCGCTTCTACAAGCCAAAGGCCAGTTTTTGCTTCAAGTCACAGTGGATCCTTTGGAGTCCACGTTGTAAAAGGAGGCGCTACCGATGAAACACACCATTTCCGTCTTAGTGGAAAACCATCCCGGCGTCCTGTCAAGGGTTTCCGGCCTGTTTGCCCGCCGAGGATTTAACATCGAAAGCCTGGCGGTCGGCACCACGGCTCAGCCTGACGTCTCCTGTATCACCATCGTCGTCGACGACAAGGAAAACGTCGTAGAGCAAATCAATAAACAGCTCAACAAGCTCATCGATGTCATTAAACTCAAGGACTTTACCCCTGATGAGATTGTCAGCCGTGAGCTGATGCTCATCAAGGTAAATTCTACAAGCCAAACCCGGGGCGAAATTGCAGAGTTGGCAAAAATTGCTGGAGCAAAAATTGCCGACATCACCCGCAATTCCATTACGTTGGAGTGCTGCGACACCACCGATCGGTTGGAAAACCTACTGGACCTCTGCCGCCCATACGGCTTAAAACAAGTGATTCGCACGGGAACCATTGCCCTTGAAAAAGGCAATGAGCAACTGACGATAGATTAACCCGCTGAAAGGCAAAATTAAAGGAGGACATTTTTATGGCAAAGATTTTTTACGCAAAAGACTGTAACCTAGACTTGCTCAAGGGTAAAACTGTCGCGATTATCGGCTACGGAAGCCAGGGCCACGCCCATGCGCTGAACCTGAAAGAAAGCGGCGTCGACGTCGTCATCGGCCTCTACGAGGGCTCCAAATCCTGGGCCAAAGCGGAAGCACAGGGGATGAAGGTTTATACTGCTGCGGAGGCTGCAAAAAAAGCCGACATTATCATGATTCTCATCAACGACGAAAAGCAAGCAAAAATGTACAAGGAAGATATTGAACCCAACTTAAAAGCCGGCGATATGTTGATGTTTGCCCACGGCTTTAACATCCATTACGGCCTGATTAAAGCACCTAAAGACGTTGATGTCACCATGATCGCCCCTAAAGGCCCCGGTCACACTGTGAGAAGTGAATATTTGGAAGGTAAGGGTGTCCCCTGCTTAGTCGCCGTCCATCAGGATGCCACCGGCCATGCACAGGATATTGCGTTAGCCTATGCTGCCGGCATCGGCGGCGCAAGAGCCGGCGTTTTGGAAACTACTTTCCGCACTGAGACCGAAACTGATCTGTTCGGTGAGCAGGCTGTTCTTTGTGGCGGCGTTGTCGCCTTGATGCAGGCTGGCTACGAAACGTTGGTGGAAGCGGGATACGACCCCAGAAACGCTTATTTTGAGTGTATTCACGAGATGAAGCTCATCGTCGATTTGATCTATCAATCCGGCTTTGCTGGAATGCGTTATTCCATCTCCAACACCGCTGAGTACGGCGACTATATTACCGGTCCCAAGATCATTACCGAGGAAACCAAAAAGGCCATGAAAAAGATTCTCTCTGATATTCAGGATGGAACCTTTGCCAAGGACTTCCTCCTCGACATGTCCGACGCGGGCGGTCAGGTCCACTTTAAGATGATGCGGAAATTAGCTTCTGAACACCCCTCTGAGAAGGTGGGCGAAGAAATCCGCAAGCTCTACAGTTGGAACGATGAAAGTGGGAAACTCATCAATAACTAATAATGATTGATTATGTAAAGGCGGACAGTAAAATTACTGTCCGCCTTTTATTTTTGTCTTCTTCTCTGTAAACAATTGCAAAGTACCAATAAGACTATTGCTCGTAATTATAAAGCTGTCTCGAAGAGCTTCTTTACTTGTTCCTCTGCGAATTTGACAGCTGCTTTGCACTGGTCATCCGTTACCTTTGCCGCACCGAATAACCCCTTCTTAACCTCTAACCCCAAAACGCCAGAAATAGCGACACCGTGTTTATCAAAAATCGCCTTCAAATCGCTTACATCGGAGGAACCGTCTTTATTAAGGGAGATCAGAGCTACATTTTCCGCTCTCGTTTTATCCAAATCCTCGCAAAATGCAATCAGCTTCTTGTCAAGAGAACCATAGTGTTCATAAATAACAATAACCAATCTTTCCTTTTCACAGGGATAGGCAGGGGGGATGCGGTCGCTCTTACATTTAAATTCACGACTGACCTTCTCTGCAATAATTTCGGGATTGCCCTCTTTCCCCTCTTTTTTTTCGGTGTACAAGACCTGCATTTTCACAATCATCGAACTCCTTTTCGAAAAAATCAGATTCGCTTGTATGTAAAATATTACATTTAGATAGCGTTACTATTAAATATATCATAAAATCTAAATCCCCAAAACAACAAAGTGTAAATAAATCATGAAAAAAGGCGAAAACGATTGTATCGTTTTCGCCTTAACTTCATTTGTAAGCTGCATTATGGCATCGAAATGTCAAACAGCGCCTGAACTGCATCCCGGTCACAGGAATTCCTTGACAGATCACATAGTGAAGCCATTCCCACTAAGTGACCTTCTTGTACCACTGGTACCCGTCGAATCTGATTGCGACACATTTCCTTTGCCAATTGATCCACCGATGCGTCCGGGCTCACCTTCACCACCGACGATGTCATAATATCTTCCGCTTTACAGCTTTTGGGGTCTTTGCCATTAGAAACACAGCGCAATACAATATCCCGATCGGTCAAAATTCCACAAATCTCTGAGCCGCTCACCACTGGCACTGCTCCAATGCCGTGTCGGCCCATGATCTTCGCCGCCGCCTCTGCTGAATCTTCTCTGGACACCGTCACAACTGAGGGCGTCATCACATCTCTTACCTGCATCAGTCAGCCACCTCCTGTTTTTTAGGAAGTATGCCCCGTTTTGCAGATGTTTATCCGTATCGGCCCCGCTGACTCCAAAAACAGCGCACTGATTATTTTTTTCTTCTCCGCGCCATATAATATTTTAAAGATACAAAAAGACCTCTGACAATTGATATCTTTCGAAGATTGAATGCGAAGTTTTCCACATAATACAGTTTAAAATGCGGAAAATCTTGTTTTTCTTTTATAACAGTCCCTCTTATTTCTTTTTCTGATGGAACAACATATAATCCGCTTTTAAAAAGGCGGCTTGCGTCTTGGCATCGCACACTTCACCAGTAAGGATGTCCCGCATCAAATCCACATAGGGCATTTTCACTACTTCTAAAAATTCATTGTCATCCAACTTGGGCTCCACAAACTTAAGTTTCATCGCCATATACATATGAATCACTTCGTCGTCATAGGCGGGAGAAGGGTACAGATCCCCCATATAAACTAGATGCTCCGGAATAATTCCAGTCTCCTCTTTTAATTCGCGCAGGGCACATTCGTGGGGTTTTTCTCCTTCATCCATTTTGCCGGCGGGAATCTCTGTGAGCACCTTACCAAACGGATAACGGAACTGTCTCACCACAACTACTTTATAGTCATCCATCAGCGGAACCACACAGGCAGCTCCTTTGTGACGGACGACTTCACGGGTGGTTTCCCTTCCGTTCGGAAGAGTGACGACATGCTGTTCCAGTTTAACGACATGCCCTTCAAAAATAACCTCCGAAGAGACCTTTGTCTCGGTAAAATTTTTATTTTCCATCTTTATAACTCCCTTTCTCAAGTATTATCTTATCAAATGACAAGGAGGAAACCATGTGAAACACGATTTTCTGCCCAGTTATGACCAAACGGTAAAAGCTATCACAAAAATTTTTGAGGTATATCCCCAGCTTCAACTTAACTCCATCGGCAAAACCGTCCTCAGGCGGAATATCTATGCCCTCTCGATGGGAAATGTAAAAGAGGGAGCCGTTCTGTTCGTAGGTGGGACCCATGGCCAGGAATGGCTCACCGTTTCCCTGCTCCTCCTGTTTTTGGATGATTTGCTTTCATCCATCCAGTCAGGAGAGCCCTTAGAGGAAATCGATTTCCCCCTCGTCTTGCAAAAACGAGGGTTGATTATTATTCCCGCTCTCAATCCCGATGGCATTGAAATCGCTCTGCACGGCCCGAAAACCGCCCGATGGAAGAAGCAATTTGTAAAAAAAGTCATGGCACAAAGTGATCTTTCCTGGCAGGCCAACGCCCGAGGAGTTGACTTAAACCACAACTTCGACGCAGGTTTTCCCATCCTCCAAAAACTGGAACGGGAGGCGGGTTTTTGTAACCCCTCTCCCCGCAGGTACGGCGGCAAGCACCCGCTTTCTGAACCGGAGAGCAAAGCAATCGTAAAATATATCCGCAAACATAATATCAGCAGACTATACGCCTTTCATTCCCAAGGAGAAGAAATTTTTTACGAGTATGACAACATCCCTGTCCCACAAAGTGAGGAAATTGCCCAGACCCTATCAAAACTCAGCGGCTATGAACTGGTGCAAAACGCTGGTCTATACTCTCACGGAGGGCTCAAAGACTGGTATATTAAGGAATTCCATCGTCCTGGTTTTACCATCGAAATAGGAAAAGGCGAAAACCCTCTTCCCCTATCCGATTTAGACCCTATTTACCGCAAAATCCGCCGCATGATGGCGGCAGCGGTTATTTTATAGTTTCATTCTCCTTTTTACGGAAAACCACCAGCTTGCTGGCTACATAATTAAATACAATCACAAAGACATTGGAAATAAGCTTCATCCACTTGTCGTTAAAGCCCAAAGTGTCTGAAAATAGCCACATAAAGCCAACATCCAACGCGCCGGACAATGCTCGCGCTCCAAAAAAGGATATGACTTCAAACGCAAGTGCCTTCCACCCCCGCGCCTTTGAGCAAAAGACAAAAGTCCGGTTGGTGATATAGGCAAAGATCACCGATACAAGCCAGGCGATCGCAGTAGGCACTGTCGTCGTTTCAAACAGCGGCGCCAATAAAAGATAGGAAATATAATTGACCAGTGTGGTCAACACACCAAAGATGAGATAAGAAAGGAGCTCCCGATTTTTGCGGAGCAGTTCTTTTACATCCAGGATACACACCTTCTTTATTGAAAATACTTTTATCGTAAACGCTTTCCCACAAAGTTGCATATAATGCCCTGTCAGGACCATTTTACCTTGTATCGGAAAGCGAGGAGCCTATGCCAACTTCATATGATTTAGTGGAGGTCCCATACTATAGGGATCAGGCTGTCGCCTATGCCAACTATTGGGCATACCGGCGAAATCCCAACTATTATTCCTTTGACCAGATCGGCGGAGATTGCACAAACTTTGTCTCCCAAGCGCTATATGCCGCCAACGGAGTCATGAATTTTACACCTACTTATGGCTGGTACTATTTGAGCATCGACGACCGGGCCCCAGCTTGGACAGGAGTCGTCTACCTTTATAATTTCCTCACTACTAATAAAGGTGCAGGCCCTTTTGGCCACGAGGTTCCTTTGGAGGAAGTCATGCCCGGTGACGTCATCCAGATGGACTTAAACGGCGAAGAGTTCGGTCACTCTGTCATCGTCACATCCATTCGCGGCGAGGCAAACCCCGACAATATCTGGATTGCCGCCCACGACATGAACGCCAACTGCCGTCCAATCGCCACCTACAATTACTACCGGATTCGCGCCATTCATATCGACGGCGTCCGGTATTTTCATCGAGGGGAGACGGCGCGTCCCAACTTCTGGGAAAACCTGCTCCGTCCCCGTACACCGGTGACGGGATCGGAAGCACCGCCTCAACAGTAAATTTGTTAAAAAGAGGCTCAGAAGTCTGAGCCTCTTTTTTCATCACTTGTTATATTCCACTTGGCTCCGGATTAGGAGAAATCGTCCCGTCCAAATGTTCTGGCTTCGGCTCATCATCCAGGGGATTTTTTGGGGTGTAATCCAATTCCCCCTTCATCAGCTTATCAAAAGTCGCCGCATCGATTTTCTCGTTTTCCATGAGGTAGTGAGCCACTTTATGAAGCTCCGACATATGGGCATTGAGGATATCTTCCGCCTGCTGATAGCCCGTATCGATGATCTCCCGAATTTCGCTGTCGATCTCCGCCGCCACATTTTCCGAATAGTTTCTGGTGTGGTTAAAGTCCCTCCCCAGGAACACCTCACCCTCATCCTGCCCATAGACGATGGGACCGAGCTTTTCGCTGAAACCGTATCGTGTTACCATGCTCCTGGCGATCTTAGTCGCCCGTTCAATGTCGTTGGAGGCGCCGGTGGAAATATCGTCCAGCACTAGCTTTTCCGCCACCCGGCCCGCTAGTAGCGTCACGATTTCCTCCTTCATCTCCTTGCGCTGCATGTAGCTCTTATCGTGCTCTGGCAACGACAAAGTATAACCACCTGCCATACCGCGGGGAATGATGGAAACCTCGTGAACCGGGTCTTGGGTCTCGCTGAAATAGGTAGCCACTGCATGGCCCGCCTCATGGAAAGCCGTTAGGCGCTTTTCCTTGTCAGAAATCACCTTGGACCGCTTCTCAGGGCCCGCTACAACCTTAATGGTCGCCTCTTCAATATCCTGTTCAGTGATAGCCTTTTTACCCTTCCGGGCAGCCAATAAAGCCGCTTCGTTCATCAGGTTTTCCAAATCAGCTCCGGTAAAACCGGCAGTGGTTTTAGCGATAACTGAAAGGTCAACATCAAAGCCCAAAGGTTTATTTCTGGAATGAACTTTGAGGATTTCTTCGCGTCCTTTGACGTCGGGGTAATTTACCACAATCTGCCGGTCAAAACGCCCTGGCCGCAACAGAGCCGGATCAAGAATATCCCGTCTATTGGTAGCCGCGATGACGATAATGCCTTCATTGGAACCAAAACCGTCCATCTCCACCAGTAACTGGTTTAGCGTCTGCTCCCTTTCATCGTGGCCGCCGCCCAGTCCGGCGCCGCGCTGTCGTCCGACGGCGTCAATCTCGTCGATAAATATAATCGAAGGCGCATTTTTCTTCGCCTGCTCAAACAAATCACGTACGCGGGATGCGCCGACACCGACAAACATCTCAACAAAGTCAGAGCCGGAGATGGAGAAAAACGGCACGCCTGCTTCTCCCGCTACAGCCCTTGCCAACAAGGTTTTACCAGTACCGGGCGGACCGATGAGCAATACGCCCTTAGGGATCCGCGCGCCCAATTCGTTAAACTTCTTGG
The DNA here is from genome assembly GCA_904396495.1 of uncultured Oscillospiraceae bacterium. Taxonomy (GTDB): domain Bacteria; phylum Bacillota; class Clostridia; order Oscillospirales; family Ruminococcaceae; genus Fumia. The sequence continues at coordinate 12,039 of CAJFOJ010000024.1, read as the reverse complement.
GGTATTTTAAGAACTCGACGATTTCCGCCAGCTCTTCTTTCTCCTCATCAGCACCTGCCACTTCGGCGAAGGTGGTCTTTTTCCCCATCTGGACGGGATTTTTCATGTTGGCCTTGCCGAACTGGGTCATCTTGCCACCGCCGTTTGCCTGCTTAAACATGAAAAACCACAGCGCGCCCATACCGACGATCAACACCAAATAAGGCACCATACTCCAAAGCCAACTATTGTCGGTAGCACGCTGCCAATCATAATCCATCTTTGCGTCGGGATGTTCTTCGTTGTACGCCTCAATGTAAGGCTGAACCGTCTGGACAAAGAATTGGGGGCTGGGCACCAGATAGGTAATCTGCTTATCGGTGCCGTTTTCGTTGACTGTCATAATCAACTCGCCGCTTCCCAAATCCAAATCAAATTTTTTTACTTTTTGGTCTTCAAAATAGTATAAAATTTCAGAATATGTGTACTGTTTTTGCTGGGGCATCATCATCCGCATGATATAGGAAGAACCAATGAGCAAAACAGCGATGACTGCAATCATTAAAACGATGGATCCACCTCGTTTTTTCTGCAATCAAATCACTCCCTTCGGGATTATTATTTTATATTAATACAAATTGTATATTACGCAAGGTAAATTTCCGGCTTTAAAATACCGATATAGGGCAGATTTCTAAATTTCTCGTCATAATCCAGGCCGTAGCCCACAACAAACTCATCTGGAACAGTAAAACCGCAGTAATCTGGCGTAAGAGGTGCCGCCCGGCGCTCCGGTTTATCCAGCAAGGTGGCGATCCGGATAGATGCTGTTCCTCTATCGGAAAGCATTTTGGTGATATAGTGAAGAGTTTTCCCACTATCCAAAATATCCTCAACTATCAAAAGGTCCAAACCGTGAAGATTGATATCTAAGTCCTTGATAATCTTCACGACTCCGCTGCTATTGGTTCCGGAGCCATAGCTTGACACACACATAAAATCAATTTGGCAGGGCACAGTAATCGCACGCATCAAATCGGCCATAAAGACAACGGACCCCTTAAGCACACTGACCATCATCAAATTTTTTCCAGCGTAATCCCGGCTAATTTGAGCGCCGATTTCCTTTACTTTTGCCGCAATCTGCTCCTCGGTGAGCAGTATCTGCTGAATTGCATTTTCCATGGTTTGTCTCCTTTAAGTATCCCGTCAAAAGTTACTGCTCCTCTGTTATGAGCAACACTCGTTTGGTATCCTCTGTCACAGCTGCCCGTTTACTGACACCCAGAAATTCCACCGCGAGAATTCCCCTATCGTCACAGACAACCAACGCCCGCTGCCGGTTGGCAATGGGCACTTTTTTTTCGTTGAAAAACTTCTTGACTGTTTTGGTTCCATTGCTTTTCAGTGTTTTGAGTTGGTCTCCAGATTGCCTTTGCCTGAAAACCAACTTACCAATTATTGTATCATAATCCAAGGCAAAAATTAATAAGTTTTTATAAATTTTTTCGAAATGCGCCGCTTCTTTTGGATTTAGCACCTGCATCTCAAGCCTTCTGTTTCGGTGAATCGTAAAATCCCGGGAAATTTCATCATATGCTACCGTAATTTTACAAACTTTACCTTGCTGTGGAGGCATTGCCTCCCACCTAAAAAAAGGAATCTCCGCCGATGGCTGTTCCACAAATAGTCTGTGCTCTTTTACTTTTAGATAAACATCACGCCCCATTTCCTGGCGGCCTTCTTGCGCTTTTAATAGCCCTGAAACCCTTCCGACATTTTGATATTCCAGCGGAAAGCCGAAATACTTTAAAATTTTAACAGCCACCCTGGAAACAACTACCTCCGGCTGCTGAGCAATAGGGTCCAAGGACAAAAAGCGCCCTTTTTGCATCTGATCAAAAATGCCACAGGCAATCCCATCCAAGTATTCCTCGTCTTGTTGCAGCACCGAAACCATCCTGGAAAAGCTGCGGTCCACCGCAGGGTTTAATTCAAAAAACTTCGGGATGATTTCCATCCGAATTTTATTCCTGAGATAATCAGTGGATAAATTGCTGCTATCGGTGACAAAGGATAAATCCTTCCGATGACAATAATCCTCCACATCATCCCGGGTGCATTTGATAAGAGGGCGCACAATGTTTCCCCGCACTGCCGGAATACCGCAAAGCCCCTTGAGCGCCGTCCCTCGGATCATATGGAAGACCACTGTCTCCATGTTATCCGACAGGGTATGGGCTGTGACAACGACTCCATCCCTCCCCGCCGCTTCTTCAAATAGCCGATACCGTTCCTCACGGCCGCAGGTCTCTACCGATAATCCGTTTTCAGCCGCTTTTTTTTGCACGTCTATTCGTTCTACCTTAAGGGGTACCGCATGCTGTCGGCAAAATTCCCGCACAAAATTTTCATCCCGCAGGCTTTCTTCCCCCCGAAGGCAATGATTGAGATGGACTGCTTCTACCCTAATGTTCAAACTCTCACGAAGCTCTAAAAGACGATAAAGCAGGGAAACCGAGTCCGCACCGCCGGAAAAACCGACGACAACTCGCTTTCCCTGCAGATGTTCTGTCGAAAATTTGTCCTCAAATCGATTGATACTATTGCTCATCGCGATACAGCTCCACATTGCTGAACCTGGTGTATTCACCCTGCCAACCGATGGTCACATCGCCAGTGGAACCGTGGCGATTTTTGGCGACAATGCAGGTGGCGGTGTTTTTGTTGGAGTCATCCTCTTCCCCGGCGTAGTAGTCCTCACGAAACAGGAATAAAACAATGTCGGCGTCCTGTTCGATGGAACCGGACTCCCGCAAATCCGAAAGCAGCGGCCGGTGCCCCTGTCGCTGCTCCGCCGCACGGGAGAGCTGGGACAGGCAGATGACGGGCACGTTAAGCTCTTTTGCCATAATTTTAAGGCTTCTTGTAATCTGGGAAATCTCCTGTACCCGATTGTCAATCCGGGAACCAGTGGTCATCAGCTGTAAGTAATCGATGATGACAAGCCCCAGGTTTTTAAGCCGCCGCAGCTTCGCCTTCATTTGTGCCACTGTCATTCCCGCCGTGTCGTCCAAGTAAACAGAGGTTCCGCTGAGCTTTTGGGCGGAAACCGCCAGACGGGACCATTCTTCTGTTTCCAGATGGCCGGTGCGCAGCTTATCACTGACGATCATCGAATCAGAGCAGAGCATGCGGGAAACCAACTGAGGATTGGACATTTCCAGCGAAAATACCGCTACGTCGGCATCGGTTTTTAGTCCCACATTGGCCGCGATATTCAGCGCAAAGGAGGTCTTTCCCATACCTGGACGGCCCGCTATTAAAATGAGGTCGGACTTATTAAGACCCGAAATCATCACATCCAAACCGGTAAAGCCGGTGGGAAGCCCGGTAAACCGGGTATCATGTTTGGAGTGCATCTGATAAATATCGTCGTACACCCCAATGATGACTTCACTGATAGGCCTTAACTCAGAGACCTGCCGTCCCTGTCTAATATCGTAAATCTTTTGCTCGGCGGAGTCCAGCAGCTGAGTAGCTGTGCCCTCCCCCTCTCGGACAGAAGAAGCAATGTCAGTGGCGGCGGTCAGAAGGTTTCTCAGGTAGTACTTCTCCACCACGATATCGCAATAATGGCTGAGGTTAGCCGTCGTCGGCACAAGCTCCATCAAATGAAGCAGATAGGTCTTGGCGCTTTGGTCACTGTCGAAGATATCCGCCCTTTTGGCCTCGTCCAAAAAAGTGACAAAGTCGATGGGCTTTGATTCGCTGAACATCTTGAGCATCAGCGAAAAAATATCCTGATGCTGAGAGGTGTAAAACACCGCTGGCGACTTAATTTTATTCATGATTTCGGTCAGCAATTCCGGGTCGATAAGAACGCTTCCCAAAACCGATTGCTCCGCCTCCAAATTATACGGGAGACTTTGGCCGTATTCGTTTAAGCTTTCATCCATGGTGAGCACCCCTTATATCCGTCGCTTATTAGAAAGACAAAACTCCCTATTGAGGAGGGACACCAGAGGTCACTGCTCAGAAACCTGAACCTTCATAGACGCAACGACCCCATTATGTAGCTTCACGTCGAAGCCAAAGGTGCCGAAAGCTTTAATTTCACCCGACAGGGTAATCTTCTTTTTATCCACCTCAAGCTGATACTCCCGATTCAAAGCCAAGGCGATTTCCTTAGCTGTCACCGCTCCAAACAGCTTGCCTCCATTTCCCGCTTTAGCTGTCACATGGACGGTTTTGCCATCCAACCGCTCTTTCTCTTCTTTGGCGTTGTCCAACTCTACCTGGGCGTGATGAGCCTTGGCCTCGTCCTGTATTTTTTTATTGTTGATAGCTCCGGCGGTCGCCTCCATAGCGAGCCCCCTTGCCAGCAGGAAATTTCTCGCGTATCCATCGGCCACATTTACAAGATCGCCTTTTTTGCCGCTCCCTTTTACATCCTGCAACAGAATTACTTTCATCTGAAATACTCCTTTTCGTTACGATTTCTCTTGAAAATACTGATCGATGCTTTCCAAAAGCATCTGTTTTACTTTTTCCATTTCCAAACCCTTGATCTGGGCGCCCGCCATGGTGTGGTGGCCGCCGCCGCCCAACTTCTCCATAATGACCTGGACGTTAATGGCCCCCATGGAACGGGCAGAGATGTTGATGACCCCGTCCAGCTCATATAAAACGAAGGAGCCGTCTACTCCGTCGATTCCCAAAAGCTCGTCTGCCGCCTGAGGCGCTACCACCCGCATATCCTCGGACGAGTAGTCGCTTTCTGCCACTGCACAACCTTTGTAAATCTGAGCGGCAGCAACAATCCGCGTCTTCCGCTGATAGGAGTCCATCGTACTGGAAAACAGTTTTCGCACGATGACGGTATCTGCGCCAATGCGCCTAAGATAGGCCGCTGCCTCAAAGGTGCGCACACCGGTTTTTAAAACAAAATTGCGGGTGTCCAACATAATGCCAGACAAAAGCGCCTGAGCCACTACTGAATTGATGCGGCAGTTATCCCCCATATACTGAATAAGCTCGGTCACCATCTCAGAAGCTGATGAAGCATAGGGCTCATGATAGAAAATCACCGCATTTTCAATGTGATTGACCATCTTTCGGTGATGGTCAATCACCACCACTGTTTTGCAACGGTGATACACTTCCTCTGATTCCAGGAGGTTTTCGGTGTGGGTGTCGCAGATAATCAACAAGGTGTTAGGCGTAATTCTAAATTGGGCTTCCGCCGGATCGATGAACAGGTCGGCACAGCCCTGTTGACTCAACATATCGATGAGGATATTAGCCAAACTCTTATTCCGGTCGATGACCACATCGGCGTTTTTGCCGATGCTGCGAATGGCATAAGCCATGCCCACCGCCGCACCGACACAATCGAGGTCGCCAAATTTATGCCCCATAACCAGCACACGATCCGCCGTCGCAATCAGCTCCGACAAGGCGTTTGCCACAATGCGGGTCTTAACCTTGGTGCGTTTTTCGACCCCTTTGGAAACGCCTCCGTAAAACTCATACAGCGTCTTGTTTTTGATGACTGCCTGGTCGCCACCGCGGCCCAGAGCCATATCCAGCGCCTGCCGTGCTGAAACTTCGCTTTGTGCAAGCGTTTCTTCTCCGCGGCCCACGCCGATAGAAAGGGTAACCGGCAGATTACCCGCTGTTTGAATTTTTCTGATTTTATCGAGGATGTCAAACCGGGTCTCAACCATCTTTTCCAGATGTTGCTCCTCGACTACCACCAAGAATTTATCTCCGTCATACCGCTTGATAAAACTGCTGGTCATATTGCTGATAAATTCTTCTAAAGTGGAGTCAATTTCCCCCAAAATTCTCGATTTTTCACTCTCCTTGGCCTGTTGCATAATCTCACCGTAGTTGTCGAGCATGATGAGCATCACTGAAGGCCGCGTCAACTTATAAAGCGTCGCCTCCTGTTGTACCTGGGTGACATCCAGGAAATAAAGGGTGTAGAGCTTGACATCATTTTCCTCTTTCTCGACCCCCAACACCCGGTACCACCGGTTTTCATAGGAGATGAGCTTCCCTTCCGGCGTACAAAAATCAGGTAATGGCTCTACTGTAATCAAATCCACGTCGCTTCCGTACAGATCGTCCTTGAGCAGTATTTTTTCACTAAAAGACGGGCTGTACCAAATGATTTGCCGGTTCTCTGTGGCGATGATAACCGGCAGGGGAAAATTGTGTAGATAGTTCCGCTGACTGGTGTCCAGTTGGTTGACCACACCATCCATCATTTTGTAAACTCTTTGATAGACGTTGTGTATTTGCCAAATCGCCACGCCATCCACAGCAAGCACCAGCGGCAAAACGATACAAAACAGGATGGGACTTACCATCCAAAGAGCCCCTGTAAGAATAAGGGAAACGACCATCAAAAGAACAAAAGATCCTCTGACGCCCCAACTCTTCTTGTCTTTCATAACGATGCCCTGGCCTTTCCAGTAAAATCCTCCGCATAAGCGGGTGTTAAAATTAGATCAAACATTATATTTCCATGATAATCGGCAAAATCATGGGATCCCTTTTTGTCTTTTTGTAAATAAAAGACGAAAGCTGATCCTTCACCACGACCTTTAGCGCGCTCCACTCCCGAACGTTACGCTCCTGGCAGTCGTCCAGCGCCTTGCGCACCAACTGCCTGGCATCCTCCATCAGTTGCTCCGACTCCCGTACATATACAAAGCCCCTGGAGACGATATCGGGGCCAGCGACAACTGTGCCGGACTCGCTTTCAATGGTGACGACAACGATAATCAGCCCGTCCTGCGCCAAATGCTTCCGGTCGCGGAGGACAATGGACCCTACATCTCCGACGCCGTAACCATCCACAAAAACATGACCCGCTTCGACAGAGCCGTTGACCTTCATGCTATCGCTGTCCAACTCGATGACCTGTCCCAAGTCGCTGATCAGCATGTGATCGGGGGCAATCCCCAGCTCCTGCGCCAACGCCATATGTTGCTTTAAGTGTTTATACTCACCGTGAACCGGGATGAAAAACTTGGGTTTGACAATGGATAGCATCATTTTGAGCTCTGCCTGACAGGCGTGACCGGATACATGCACATCGTACATGGATTTATAGATAACCTCTGCTCCCAACCGCATCAAATCGTTGATGACGCGGGTGACGTGCTTTTCATTTCCGGGAATCGGATGGGCGGAAATAATAATAAAGTCCTCGCTTGTCACAGTGACCTTACGATGATCCCCCGCCGCCATGCGGGAAAGAGCCGACATAGGCTCTCCCTGGCTTCCCGTAGTCACCAGCACCAATTTATTTTTGGGATATCGCCCGATGTTGTCGATATCAATTAACACATCTTTGGGGACGTTGAGATACCCGAGCTCAATGGCCTTCGCGACTACGTTGACCATACTCCTGCCCGAAACAGCCACTTTTCTCCCAGTCCTAGCCGCATTGTCCACAATCTGCTGGATACGGTGGATGTTGGACGCAAAGGAGGCGATGATAATCCTTTTGTTGCCCGCCTGATGGAACAGGTTTTCGAAGGCAAAGCCCACGTTGCGCTCACTTTCGGCAAAACCGGGGCGCTCGGCGTTAGTGGAGTCGGAGAGCAGGCAGAGGACGCCTTTTTTTCCCAGTTCAGCAAACCGGGCGATATCGATCATCCCACCTTCAATGGGCGTGTAGTCGATTTTAAAGTCGCCGGTCTGAATAACAACGCCCACTGGGGTAAAAATCGCCACCGCCATGGCGTCTGGAATGGAGTGGTTTACATGGATAAATTCCACCGACATACAGCCCATTTTGACCACACTTCCCGGATTAACCGGATTGAGCTTTGCTTTTCCAAGCAACCCATGCTCCTTAAGCTTTCCTTCGATTAGGCCTAATGCGAGCCTTCCGCCGTAAATGGGCACATTGATTTTTTTGAGAAAATACGGAATAGACCCGATGTGATCCTCATGTCCGTGGGTGATAACTACGCCACGGATTTTCTCCACATTTTTTTCGAGATAAGTGAAATCGGGAATGACGATATCCACACCCAACATGTCGGCGTCCGGGAAGGCCATGCCGCAGTCGACAATAAAGATGTCATCGCCGTATTCGTAGGCAGTCATATTTTTGCCGATCTCGTGCAGCCCGCCCAAAGGAATGATTTTAAGAGCCGGCTTTTTTAATTTGGAACTGTTTTTGGAGCGACGATTACCGCTCTTTTCCGAAACGCTCCGTTTATTTTCTTTGTCCTCCGCCTTTGGAGCGGCCTTCTTTTTCTCATTCTTAACGGCTGGTTTTTTTACACTTTTAGAGGAGGCCTTTGCTTTATTATCTGAAGCTACGTCTTTTTTCGCAGCATCTTCCGACCCTTTCGGTTTATTGGAAGTTTTCCCGCTTCTATTATACCGGCGGGAACTGGAAGAGCGGCCCTTTTTTGCACCGGCTGTAGAGGCCGTTCCAGAAGAGAGGGTGGCATCGATGATTTTTGTTTCGTTGTTTTGGTTTTTGTTGGTCACATTACTACCTTCCTTTTTCAAAATTGCAAAACACAGGAAGGGAATGAGCAGAACAGTCCTCTTGCAGCCATTTTATGGCAGGACATCCAAACCCAAAGGGAAATTGCCGCTCCTCGGCACTCCTTCAGGCTTCATTCAAACCCGTTTTGCTATGTAATTTTCGAAGGGCGCCACAGGGCAGTGGAAACGATATTTAAAACCCGTCCATATCTGATTCCGGCGTGCTGCCAAAGGCATTCCGCTTCCTTGATCAATCTGATTCCGATCAAAATCCGAACAAATAGTCCCTTATATTGTACTGTTTTTTTTTACTTCTGTCAAGATACCGTAATCTAAGCCTTTTATCCGGCTGTCTTTAGTATAGGTTAGCGTCCGGCTCCCTATGCAGCAAAATATTTCCCCATCATAAAAAGGTGCGCCAGGTCAATACCAGCGCACCTTTTCACCCTACTCTTCCCCTTTGACGTATCTTTGGAAATAATCTCCCCGTTCCTCAAAGTTTTTGAAGAAACCATAACTAGCAGCTGCAGGGGACAGCAGACAGATTTCTCCCTTTTTGGTGATCTTTTTCGCCATCTCTACTGCTTCCTTCAAACTATCCGCTAACAAAACTTTTTTCTCATTGAAACTCCCTTTGGAAAGCACCGACAAAAGCTGTTGGATCCTTTTACCCGTGTCCGGCATTAAAATGATGTTTTTGACCTTGGAAATGAGCAAGTACTGAGCAAGCTCGGTGTAATCCACCCCTCTGTCCATGCCGCCTAGCAGAATTGTCCCCACATTAGGTAAACTCTTTATTCCCTGGATCGTCGTCTCCCCAATGGTGGAGATGGAGTCGTCGTAAAAGGTAACGCCGTCGTAGGTGCCCACATTTTGCAGCCGGTGTGGCAGCGGTTCATAGGTCTTAAGCGCCGCCATAAATTGCTCGTCGGACACTCCGTACAACTGGCAGATGGCGTACGCTACCCCGATGTTATAAAGATTGTGCTTTCCGACTAACTTGCTGTCTTCAGGGCAGACTGCCAGCTTATGTCCCTCGTAGTTGATAATTCCTTCTTTGACATAAAGGGAAGCCTCTCTATTTTCTGATGAAACAGTGATGAGTTTGGGTTGTAACGGAGTGACATCCTCGGCGTGGAGCATGTCACAGATAAAAACATCGTCCTCCTTTTGATAGCGACAGATGTTTTCCTTTGCATACCGATAATTTTCATAGGTTCCGTAATGGTCTAAATGCTCTTCGAAGAGATTTAGAAGCACTGCCACATGGGGGGATACGCGGATGTATTCCAACTGATGGCAGGAAAGTTCATAGACAATGATCGTATCTTCGTCTATTTGATCGCAGAGGTCAAAGGCGGGAATGCCGATATTCCCCATGAGCAGGCAGTTTGGATGCACTTGCTTTAAGATGTGATAGGTAAGCGATGCTGTCGTACTCTTTCCCTTAGTCCCGGTAATGCCGACGACCTGTTTTGAGAAAGCGTTTAAAAACAGCTCGGTCTGAGAGGTAACCTTTTTCAGCACTTCCGGGCTTTTATCTTCCAGCACAATACCCGGGCTTTTGAGGATAAGGTCGTATTTTTGCAAATTCTCCTGATATTTTTGTCCCATAATCACAATTGCCCGCTCCACCCCGCAGGTGTCGATTTCCCGCCGGTCGGCGATAGTCAACACCTGTTGAGGCAGCTCTCTGCGGATAAACTGGTAGGCGGCTTTCCCTTCCCGGCCAAAGCCTAAAATTAATATTTTTTTGCCTTTCAGCTGCTGATAAATATCCTTTACCATCACAATTCCTCCTTGTTGAACGCATTTTTTAAAAGAGGCACAAACTGGCAGGGTACCAAATTCTCCTCATTATAATACCCATTGTAAGGGTTTGTGCGATTCTTATACTGTTCATACAGTCCGGTCCGCACATAGTGGGTGAGCAACAATGGCAACTTTTCTCCCTCTCGTTCCAGTCGGCGGACAGTCAAAGAAAGTGCTACGTTAATTTCCTCCCGACTTCCCACACACTCAAAAGGCTTCTCCTCCTCCAGCCCGATGAGCTGGTCCAGAAGTACAAGCATTTTTTCATCCTCCAGTAAATTCTCCCCAAATATGCTGCAAAGTTCCTCGTTTGTCAAAAACGGCGACAAAATGATAAAGACAAAAAGACATTTGGAGCAATTTCCGCACCAGATGTCTTGCTTACTTCCGGCGTTGCAACTGCGGAAAATGAGATGGTAAGCTTTTAATTTGGAAAAATACTCTGCGATCTGGAATTCACTCCACGGGCGCAAGAGGCTAAAATAATAAACCCCGCTTCCGATGTATTGTTCTTGATAATCGTGAAAGTCCTTTTCAAACTGAAAGCTCTTGGAATACTGATGATTGACATCGGTACCAGCCACTGTACTTTCATTTGCGCTGGCCTCATTGGATAACACCACATATTTCCGGCCGGTCAGATATGCAGCCAAGACAGCAGAAAAGGCAACCAAAGCGGAAAACGGGGTATGCCCATTTAAAAAGCCCTGCTTGTTGAGTTCTAGCATATTCTGATCCAGCGTCCTGTAAACCGAAATGATCTGATTTTTTCCGTATCCTGCTGTCTCGGCGCTTTTCACCGTCGCCCCTCTGGGATTGATGATAAAACAGCGGTTTTTCTCCCGATCTTTTTTGAGCAGATCCAACGTAACAATTGAATCTTTGCCCCCTCCTATCGGAACGAGACTTGCCTCTAACATCTGTGAGCCTTGTCCAACCGGGTAAGAGGGCCCCTCCGATTCAATCGTCATAAAAGACTCTATACCAGTTTGAATCCCATTTTTGTAGAAAAATTCACCTAACCCGTTATAATATTGCTTTTTCCACCAAGTGGCCTGTTGTTGCGACAGGCTCCCCGCCTTGATGACGACACGAGGTGAACAGGTCATTTTCCAATAACTGATAAGCTCCACCAATCCGATGGAAAACAAAAGGTTTTGCACCACCGGATCCTCTCTAAAACAAATCTGCCCTTTTTCTTTTGGGAAAGTCCATTCTGGATGAAACTCTGACAGGCCGGTAATGGAAAAATCATACCGCACCTTTATCTTTTGTTCATTTTCTTCCAATAAAAATCCATGATAGACAAATTCCGGATATTGTTGCCGGAAGGTCTCGAATTTACCCATTGTACACTCTCCCCGTTCAATCTTCATATTGATGAAAACACCCTGTATCCTATCGCGCGACGTCAAATCAGTTTTGTTCATTTTATCATGACACCTTACAAATATTATAGCAGAATATTTCCATTTTGTTTGCAAATTTATGGTATTTTTTGCGAAAAACCTCTTTTTTTAAAAAGCAGCAAAAAACGGTTCCATCGTTGGATGGAACCGTTTTTTGTGGTGACCCGTACGAGAATCGAACTCGTGATACCGCCGTGAAAGGGCGGTGTCTTAACCGCTTGACCAACGGGCCATATGGTAGCGGCAGTTGGATTTGAACCCACGACCTTTCGGGTATGAACCGAATGCTCTAGCCAACTGAGCTATACCGCCATCT
>CAJFOJ010000023.1 GCA_904396495.1 uncultured Oscillospiraceae bacterium | reverse complement strand
TACTACTTTAACGACTACGGAGCAGCCGTCGTAAAGATCTGGCTGAAATCTGGCAACAAGTGGTACTTTATGCAGGCGGACGGCACTATGGCGACAAACAAATGGATCAAGTGGTACAATAAGTGGTACTACGTCAGCTCCGATGGAGCGATGTATGCAAACCGTTGGATCAAGTCCTCCGGGAAGTGGTATTACCTGGGCTCTGACGGGGCGATGTACACAAATCGCTACACCCCGGACGGATACTGGGTCAATGATTCGGGCGTATGGATACAGTAAATTCATATAAATAGCTTCCAGTTGGAGGCCAATAAATATTCTTTAAAGCTAAGCCGGTAGATACGCAAATATCTACCGGCTTAAATATATACCATACATTTATTTCCAAGCTGTCCTTATAAGAACAAAGGCGGCTTTTTTTATTGGAGGTCAAAAATGAATAACAACAAAACTGCAACAAAAAAAGAAAATCCCAAAAAGTCCCGTAGAACAGCATATATTCTCATCGCCGCTTTGCTGCTGATCATTCTACTCATTTTGTTACTACAAAGATGTACACAAGGAACATCAGTAGATACCGGTATTACGTCGTCTTTCGCCGACCCCATTATAAACGGCAGCTTGACAGAAGAAGAACGGGAAGCGCTCCAGCCGGATTACTTCAACGTTAAACTCAATGCTACACCAGTCATTGAAAACGGAAAGATGAATTTAAGGGTGGAAAACAGCAGTCAAAATAAATTCATATGTCAAATTGGGATCACCATTCAGAGATATAAAAACAATATCCCGGCGACAGAAAAAATATATACCGAAAGGGGGGAACAATTTTATGAGGTATCCATTGAACCGGATACGAAATCCTACAAACTAACTGCTATCGAAGATACAACAGATTATCAGTATGTATCGCTCGACGATTATGAAACCATTATCTATCAGTCGGATAGGCTCATGCCCAATCAGTCTCTGGAGTATTGCACCATTACAGAAAACTTGGAAAAAGGAAAGTATTTTGGCACAGCAAAATATACGCTGTACGAGCCGGAAAGCGGCAAACAAGCTGGTGTATTTAACATTATGCTTGATATAACTGTAAATTAAAACCTTGGAGGTAAATTGAATGAAGAAAAGTCTCATGAGCATCATTTTAGCAGTTGTAACTGCAATCAGCATCTCCACAACTACTGCATTTGCAGCAGAACCAATTGAAAAAACTTCAAATACGGTTCTTGTAGAAGGGACAGTTGAAGCAATTACCACTTTAGATATTGATGTTCCGGTTAAGGTCACTTTTTTGATTGATGCAGATCGCAACTTTCAATCAGCTGATTTTGAGGTGGTGAATAACGCCCCTGTTCCCATTACCGTTACTGCTACATCTATCAAAGCCCAGTCCGCTACTGCGGCGAAAGTGGTGGAAGAAAACGTCCATACTGACACCGAATGGGACAATCTAAATAAAACAGAAACACAGTCACAAATTGCTTTGGGCCTACAAGTAAAGGGTAAAACTGAAGATTTAACGGAAGCTCCAACAGCACAAACAAAATGGTTTGGTGCGGAAAGTGGAGATAGTAATATCCAACTCGGAGTTATTAAGTCTGCGTATAACACAAACGCCAGTCCACGGATGCAGTTGGCATTTGATGCAAAATACGGTAAGGCATGGGTACAAGAGACAACCCTGAATTACGAATTAATCCTAACTTTTAGCATTAATTAGTTTACAACTTATGGAGGGCGGTATCCCCGCCCTCCATCCATCTATAAATTGGAGGAAATAATATGAAATACAAAAAACTGTTTTGCACATTACTTGCATCTGCCATTACAATGGTCTCCATACCCTTCAGTGCTGTCGCATATAATAGTGAAGATTGGGTGATTGAACAAAATCAGAGGAGGGCATGGATTACCGGATATAATGGCACGGATATGGATGTGGTGTGCCCTAATTTAATTGAAAATGATTATTCCGTTACCACAATTTATGTAGATGAAATCGGAATGTCAGTATTTGCAAATAAAGGGATACGATCTCTGCAATTGCCAGATCACCTTATCACTCTTGGCGACAATTGCTGTATGAACAATCAACTAACTTCCATATCATTGCCCAACACAGTATCAAAAATCGGCCTAAACACCTTCCGCGGTAATCAAATAGAGTCTTTGGATTTGTCAAATTTACGCAGTTGTACCGTGGGATTGAAAGCCTTTATGAGTAATCAATTAACTTCTGTCCGTTATTCGGACAACGTTACCCTGGGGCAGGCGGTATTTAACGACAATCTACTGCCCGACGATGAAGCGTTCTTTTATGCCAAAGACGATCCCGCAAAACTGATTAGTTACGGCGGGGCCAGACGGGACAATGTATCTATCCCGGATGGAACCGAAACGTTAGGAGAATATTGTATGTCCGGCAATCAAATCACATCCTGTACCATTCCAGATTCGGTAACAAGGATTTGCAGTTTTGCCTTTACCCAAAATAACATGACTGAAATTGTAATCCCTCAAAGCGTGACAACGATTGACAGCAGCGCCTTTGCCAATATCCCCAGCCTGCAAACAATTTATTTAGCTGGCAGAGAAAATACCGATGGAATGACCTTGGGGAAAGACTGGAATGGTTCCGCAACCGTTGAATTTCTTGTATCTCCCCCAACTCCCGCAGAAGATGTCACACAAAGCATAACGGTTACGGGTAGTATAGCGCCTTTGACCGTTATTGATATTGAAGTTCCTGTCCAAACTACCTTTCTAATCGACACAGATCGCAATTTTAAGTCTGCTGAATTTTCCGTCAAAAATAATACGCCAGTCCCTGTATCCGTTACCGCCACATCTCTCAAAGCAAAAGAAAATAATTCGACAAAGGTTGTAGCACATACTGCCTATTCCGATACTGAATGGAATAACCTGAATCAATCCGATACACAATCTCAAATTGCCCTGGGTATCCAAATCATTGAGGATAAAAGCGATCTATTAGAATCTCCACCAGCAGATACCCAATGGTTCGGGGACGAAAATACCGACAGCAATATTCTTTTGGGTACACTTCCATCGGCTTACGGCACAAACCAATCGCCCCAGCTTACCTTACAGTTTGATTCCCGGTATGGAAAGTCATGGGGAGATGTATCCTCCATCGAATATGATTTAACCCTCACATTCAGTGTTGCATAACCTATGATGTTGTTTTCTATCTGTAAAAACACAACTTTATATTGCAAAATAAATATACTTATTGTATAATAAGGAGGCGATACAATACCTAAAATCAACCCCAAATTAAAAACTTTAGACGACCTGTATTCTCTGGAAAAAGAAAGCCGTTCTTTGACGGAACAACCGCAGGCTGGGAAAAAATCTATGGAAGATTTGGTGACGTTTCTCTCCCCTCATCTCATCCGCCCTTTCCGTCAGCATCCCTTTCGGCTTTACGAGAGGGAACGGCTTGACGACTTTGTAGCAAGCGTGGCAGCGCATGGAATCCTGACACCTGTTATCGTCCGCAAAATAGAGCCGGACGATAACGGGTATGAATACGAGATGCTTGCCGGACATAATAGACGAAACGTCGCTATGCTGATTGGTATGGAATACATTCCCTGTATCGTCAAGGAAAACCTGTCCGATGAGGAAGCATGGATTTATGTGATCGAGACAAATGTGCTCCAGCGTTCCTTTGCGGACATGCTTCCCTCGGAAAAGGCATCGGTGCTTTCGATACAGTATTCAAAGATGTTCAGCCAAGGTAAACGAAACGACATCATTGAAGAATTAAAAAAGCTCAACAATCCCGATTATAGCAGGGAAAGCGTATCCTGTGGAAGTGACTTCCACAAGTTAAAAAACAGGGATAAACTCGGCGAAGCATATGAGCTATCAGGGCGGACTGTTGCCAATTATGTAAGGGTCGCTTCTCTGGCTGAACCCTTAAAATGCAGAATGGATACCGGAGAATTGACTCTGAAAGTTTCCGTTGAGCTTTCGTACCTTTCACAACAGGAACAGCAGATGATTGAATCCGTGTTATCAGAAAACGAATATAAGCTGGATGGAAAAAAGGCGGTGCTTCTACGGGAATATACTGGCCGTCTCAATCAGGAACTCACCGAACAGATTTTGTCCGGTGAGAAAATGAGGAAGCCGAAAAACAACACCCTGAAACCCTTTAAACTGAAAGCGAAAATCTATTCCAAATATTTTAAGCCGGAAACCAAGGCCACTGAAATAGAACAGATTATTGATGAAGCATTGTCGCTGTACTTTTCTCAGCAGGAACAGAAGGGAGTATAATTACGCAGAAATACTCGTTCCACTTAAGAAACGGAGGTCTGATATTTGCGTCAAGACGAACGTTTAAAAGTGATTTACCAAACCGCCGCAACGATGATTGTGCGACATGAAAACGCATGGCGGGATTACTTGAATTTTGCTTCCCGTATTCATAAGCATGATTTTGACACCGCCCTGCTTGTTTACGCACAAAATCCCAACGTTTCGGCGCTGGCGACAATGGAACAGTGGAACCGGATTGGCAGAAGCGTCAACAAAGGTGCGAAAGGCATCGCCGTCTGTAATTATCAAAACGCCCGGTTGACAGTTTCTTACCTGTTCGATATATCGCAAACCAGTGGGCGGGAAATAAAAATGACAGATTGGCAGCTTGACGGAATCAGGAGAACAGAGCTCGTAAAGCGATTGATAGGGACAAATAACCTCACCGCCGCTACTTTTTCCGAAGCAGTATACGAACTTGCCGCAGAGAAAGCCGCTGAAAGCTGGGAACCCTTCCATCGTTCCATTAAGGCAAATACTAAAAATCACATTTTTGGGGAACTGCCGGAATACGGGCTGGAATCCCAAATCACTGCCCTGCTTACTGACAGCATATCCTACCTCATCGGCAAACGCTGCGGCCTATTGGATGAGGAAATCATCACTGGGGACGGTATGAACACAATCAATCATTTTAATACCATCCCTATGATTGCCGCCCTCGGCAATACGGTTACATCAGCATCAAAGGAAATGCTGATTGAAATAGAATCTGTAATGAAAATACTCAATATGGAAAGGGGCCTGCAAAATGGACAGCAATCTGAATCTCAGCTACACAGAGAAGGACGGAATCCTGTACCCGAACATTCAAATCTCCAACGACCCGAAAGCAGATCAGCCGCTGGGACGGTACGGGAGGATGGCGCTGGAATACCTGATGGAGAACTACCCCAACCGGTATACAGCTTTGAAAATGGATGGCAGCCTGATGGAAACAATGCACCGGGTACAGACGGATGCCTCGAACAAAATCGAAGCCCTGACCCAGCAGATGCTTCAGGACGATCCGATGCCGCAGACCGAGGACACGATGGAACGGACGCGCCATTTAAACAGCCTGAAACATTCGGCGGAGGAAACGGTGCTTTCCGAAATCGTCCTGATTCCGAGATAAAAACTGAACCGTCAGATAAAACAGAGCCGTCAAAAGACGGTTCTGTTTTTTTACCTTCGGATTCAGAAATTGGGTCCCATTCCCTGGATGCCACGGATAACGCCCCATTTTCATTTGAATACCGGCTGCTAAGTCGTCTGCGTTCCGACTGCGAATATTTCTTAGGATATGGCAATCGTGCAGAAAAACATTTATGGGCCGGAAGCGTTGAAGGCCAGATCGCCAAAATGCGCGAGCTATACCGTCTGCTCCCTCAAAAACCGGATTGGCTTACCGAACAGGATATTGACAACTATGAACATCGAATGAAGACTGACGAAAAATCCGCCGGACCGGAAAACAGGAATACAGATACCGGTGTTCCAAAGTCGAAGCAGAAAAACGACCTTGCTTCCCGGAATTACCGGACATTTGCCAAGCTGTTTCCCGATATTGTTTCCCAAAAATATAGTTATCTGCGGCTGGAATCCGAAGGTTTTGAACCCCTTTCGTTGGAATGGCTGTCCGGTAAGGAATTATCCATGATGCACACCTACACCCAAAACGACGACCTGATGCGCGATCCCGATATGGTGTTGCGGATTGATTCCGACACGCAAACCATACAAGCCGTCTCCTATGAACTGTCAAGCATGGGCATCTACCAGGAGGTTTTTACAGAGGGAGGCTACCGGCCAAAGCTCCAAAAAGAATTCAATTCGTTTCTCTCTAATTGGCTCTCCAACATTGCTTCTCAGGGTTATGAATCTGTCCGGGCTATTGAAATGGTAGACGGCGAGGAACGGGAAATCACATTTGACGTAGTAGAAGAGCCTGCACCGGAACAGGAACTCGCCCTTTCCCCGCTGTCGGTCCCGAACTTCAAAGCGGATACCGAACAGCTTTCGCTTTTCCCATCGGAGAATGAGGGCCGGTATCTGGATGAATCGGAAAAATCCACTGAAGCTGCGGGAACAGAAACAGTCGAACCGAATATCGATGAGGGAATCAAAATCCTCGATGAAATGATAGACGCCCATAACGGGCAGATCGACATGGAAATGACGATATACAAAGGGGAAATCCCGGTGGGTTTCATGCAGTACAGTGTCTATGAAGGTGTTCCGAAAATCAGCATGATTGAAATCTTGCCGGAATACCGCAGACAAGGATATGCCACTCGCCTGCTTCGGTATTTACAGAAACAATATCCCGATGTCGAAATAGAGTGGGGGCTTCTGACAGAGGACGGAAAAGCCCTCTACGACGCTATCACCTTTTCAATTGAAAATCCTGATTTTGTCCGTGCAAAAAACGACTTAGAGGATATTATCGCTGAATACAAGAAATATGATTCCGTTTTAAATAATGGAGGCATTCTATCCTCGGTTCAATCGGCAGACATGGATGATTTAGAGGATATACAATATCGGTTGGAAAATGAACTGCGGGAACTCCGACCAACCCGTGTCTTTGTCCGGTTGGATGAGGATAAGATGAATGGACAACTCCCCGGTACTGAATCGGAACCCTCCCTTCCTGATGAGGATGCAAAGCTTTCGGCTTCCATTTCTCCAGAACCCGTTCCTCAAAATTTTCGGTACACGGCTGGTATGGATTTGTACCCCCGCGGGGAGAAATCCAAGTATCAGGCAAACGTCACAGCGATTAAACTGCTGCGGCAGATCGAAGCAGAACGCCGTCCTAGCCACCCACGTCAGCGGTCGCTGACGCGGGAAGAACAAATTGTCCTTGCCCGTTATTGTGGATGGGGTGGCCTGTCCAACGTGTTTAATGAAAAATCTGATGGCTGGTCAAAGGAATATCAGGAGCTAAAAAGCCTTCTGACCCCGGAAGAATACAAAGCGGCGATGGAATCCACCCTCACCGCCTACTATACCGATCCCGAACTGATCAAATATATCTACAAAGCGGTGGAAAGTTTTGGTTTTACAGGTGGCCCGGATCGAAAGATTCTCGATCCGGCGACGGGTACAGGGAATTTCTTCTCGGTACTGCCGGAATCTCTGTATGGGACAAAGCTCTATGGCACCGAAATCGACTCCATTACCGGCCGAATTGCCCGACTGCTCTACCCAGAAGCAGACATTCAGGTGAAAGGATTTGAATCAGCCCAATATGAGGACAACAGCTTTGATGTCTGTATTGGGAATATCCCATTTAACAGCATCAAAGTGTACGATTACCGGTATAAGGACGAAGATTTCCTAATTCACGACTACTTCATAGCCAAATCCATTGACCTGACAAAACCGGGTGGCATTATCGCATATATCACTACCAAAGGCACGATGGATAAAGGGGATTCTTCGGTGCGGAAATACATCGCCAGACGTGCGGAGTTCATCGGTGCGCTGCGCCTCCCCAATACGGCGTTCAAGGCCATTGCCGGTACCGAGGTCACATCCGACATCATTTTCCTGAAAAAGCGGGCGCAGCCCATTGAATTTTCCGATCAAGATTACCCCGATTGGATTAAGACTGAGCTGGAAAGGGCGCCGAAATGGATAGCGTACAACCTGTATTTTCACCGTCACCCGGAAATGATACTCGGCGAAATGCAACGGAGCAAAAATATGTACGGCCGGGATGATGGGACAGCCTGTATCGCGCCGGAGGGGTACGACCTGTACGCTGAGATGGAAAAGGCTATCGGCAACCTGAAAGCGACGTTTGAGGCGGAACCTAATTTGCCGCCTGCCAAACTGCCGGATGAAATCGAAGAAAAAGTAGCTCTGTATATGCCCGCCCCTGAAGGAACGAAAAACTATACCTATCAAATAATCGAAAATAAAATTTTCTTTTGTGAAAAAAACGAGCTAATCCCGCAGCCGTATACCGGCAAAAAAGCGGAACGAATTAAAGGGCTGTGCGAAATCCGCACGGCCCTTTTGGATGTTATCAGCATTCAGTCCCATCCCCCTTATGCAGAATCGGAATTAAAGGAAAAGCAGGCGGTCTTGAATGAGGTATACGACCGCTTTGTCAAAAAGCACGGCGCCATTAACAGCAAAGGGAATATCCTCGTCTTTTCGGACGACGACCAGTTTCCCTTGCTTCGCTCCATCGAAAACGAAGTCAAGGAAAAGGACGGAACCATCCGCTGGGAAAAAGCGCAGATTTTCAGCAAAGCCACCATCCACCCCCGTATCCTGCCTGACCATTGCGATACCGCAGAAGAAGCCCTGTACCTTTCTTTGAATACCAGGCTGAAAATCGATCTGCGGTATATGTCCTCTCTGACGGATAAAGAACCTAACGAACTGATTGCAGAATTGGGCGATAAGGTATACCTCAATCCCCGTTCCTTCTATGGAAATATTCTGGAAGGATGGGAAACTGCCGAAGAATATCTGTCGGGAAATGTTAAGGATAAGCTTCTGTACGCCAAGGTCAAGGCGGAAGAAGCCCCCGATCTGTTTACCCGGAATGTTACGGCACTGGAGGCAATCCAGCCGCCCCCGTTAAAGCCCGCCGATATTGACACTGCTATCGGTACGCCCTGGATTCCCGTCGAATACTATCAGCAGTTCATGTACGAAATTTTTGAGACTGCCCTGTTTAACCGGGCAACGAACGAGGAGAGATACAACCGGAATCGAATTACGCTGGAATATATGGAATACACTACGGCGTGGTTTATCAATGGAAAAATGTTGGAACCATCTTCAGTTACTGTTAACCAAACCTACGGTACAGCGCGGAAAAACGCCTATGAAATCTATGAGGATTGTTTGAACCAGAAAAGCGCCACTGTCCGGGATAAGGTAAAGTACAGAGACCCCATTACCGGCCAGAAAAAAGAAAAATACGTTATCAATACTACTGAAACACGGATTGCGCGGGCAAAGCAGTCTCAAATCAAAGAGGCATTTGCCGCCTGGATTTGGAAAGACGCTGAACGGCGGGATACGCTTCTCAAAATCTACAACGATCGCTTTAACGTCTTTGTCCCCCGCCAATATGATGGGAGCCACCTCATTTTCCCCGGCATGTCAGAGGAAGAAAAGTTGCGGCCCCATCAGGCGGATTTTGCCGCCCGCGTCATTTACTCCGGGACGGGGCTGGCAGCCCACGAAGTGGGAGCTGGCAAGACTGCGGCGCTGATTGCGGCCGGGATGTTTTTAAAAAACTTAGGCGCCATCCAAAAGCCGGTATACGTTGTCCCAAACCCGTTGGTAGGGCAATGGGCGACGGAATTCTACCGCTTTTTTCCCAATGCAAACCTCCTGGTATCCACCGTCGAGGATTTCAGTGCCAAAAACCGCAACCGTTATGTATCCCGCATCGCCATGGGGGATTATGACGCGGTCATCCTCGCCCATTCGCAATTTGAACGCATCCCAATTTCGGCAAAGCGGCAGGCAATACAGATACAGGAGCAAATCAACCAAATTTCCTATGCAATAGAGCGCGCCAAGGAAGAAAAAGGGGAAAACTGGACGGTGAAACAAATGGTACGGTTTAAAATGAATTTGGAGGCAAAGCTTGAGAAGCTGTCAGCCGAAGAAAAGAAAGACGACCTTTTGAGCTTTGAGGAACTGGGCATTGATTTCATGTTCGTAGATGAAGCCCATATGTATAAAAACTGCTTTGTCTATACGAAATTATCCCGTGTAGCCGGTATTAACACCTCATCTTCCCAGCGCGCCTACGACATGATGCTGAAATGCCAATACCTACAGAGTATCAACAACGGACGCGGCGTGGTATTTGCCACCGGTACGCCTATCAGCAACTCTATGTCGGAATTGTACGTCATGATGCGGTATCTGGAGCCCAATGTCCTGCGTGACCTGGGAGTTGCGGATTTTGACAGTTGGGCGGCAACCTTTGGGCGGATTGTATCGTCTTTGGAGATTACGCCGGAGGGCGGCGGCTGGCGGATGCGCCAGCGGTTTTCAAAGTTCGTGAATCTACCGGAACTGATGCAGGCGTTTCGTTTAGTAGCCGACATTCAGACCGCCGATATGCTCCATCTCAGCCGTCCGGCCATCAAAGGCGGCAGGGCCGAAGTGATTTCCACCGACGCGACAGAATACCAGAAAAAAATCATGGAGGAGTTTGTTCAGCGCGCCGAGGCCATCCGCACAAAGAGGGTCGATCCCCGTGAGGACAATATGCTTAAGTTGACCGGTGAAGCCCGGCTGATGGCCATTGATCCCCGGTTGATTGATAAGACAGCTCCCAATGATCCTCAAACTAAGCTAAACTTCTGCATTAACAATCTCTACCGTGTTTGGGAGGATACCGCCGCCGACCGGCTGACACAGCTTGTGTTCTGCGATGTTTCCACCCCCGGAGCAAAAGACGTTATCGAGATGCAGGAGGTGTCCGAAGGAAAATTTGAAATGATACCGGGGCAGTTTGTCAACGTGTACCATGAGATTAAAATGCGTTTGATGGAGCGCGGCGTCCCGGAGAATGAAATCGCCTTTATTCACGACGCCAAATCGGAGGCCCAACGGCAGGCTATCTTTGAACAAATGCGAAGCGGCGAAATCCGTATCCTTTTGGGAAGTACCGGCAAGCTGGGAACTGGCGTGAATGTCCAGGATCGGGTAATCGCCCTTCATCATCTGGATGTACCCTGGAAGCCGTCGGACATCACCCAAAGAGATGGGCGTGGCCTGCGGCAGGGAAATATTAACCCCGAAATCATGATTTTCCACTATATCACTGTTGGAACCTTTGACGCATATTTATGGCAGATTCAGCAGCAAAAATTAAGCTATATCACACAGATTATGACCGGGAAATGTATCGCCCGATCCTGTGAGGATATTGACGAAACGGTGCTGAACGCTGCGCAGTTTAAAGCCATTGCCACCGATAATCCACAGTTACTGATAAAGATGGAACTGGAAAACCGGGTGTCCGAGCTACGGCTTTTACAGAGAAACCATGAAAATGAGCAGTCTGAGTTGGAACGGCTGATCTCCCGTACCTATCCGGCGCAGATCGCACAGCACGAAAAAAATATCATGGAAATCTCTGCGGATGTTGATTCCTTAAAGCAAACAGAGGGCAAAGACTTTTCTATTGTGCTGGAGGGTAAAACCTACGATGAGCGCGGCAAGGCGGGTGAACTGCTTCTGTTGTACGTCCGTATGCTCAAAGACAGCAAAGATAAGGAAAGGCTGATTGGCGAATACCGTGGGTTTACCCTGTCTGTCTACAAAGATACCTGGTTTTTCCCACATATTCAGATTGCCGGGGAACACAAATACTGCTGCGATTTGGGCGAAACCGCCATCGGTACGATTTCCAGGCTTGAAAATTTGGCAGAGAGGATACCGCAGTATCTAAAAGCAGAAAGCCTTGATCTGGAGAGCGTCAAGGGACAGCTTGAAAGCGCCAAAAAGCAATACGGTGCCCCCTTCCCCTATGAAGCGGAATTATCCGAAAAAAGCGCCCAGCTATCCGAAGTGGAAACCGAACTAGAGCTTGGAAAGGATGACAGTGAGGAGATTATCATGGATGAAAATGAAGATGGGGCTGAAAACACAGGAAACTGTTCTGCTCAACAGGTTTCGGTTTGTGCCGGGGCGGAGATATAGAAGGGTTGTGCAAGACAGTTTCTTGAAGAAGATTGATTTTTGTGTTATACTAAATTATCGTATTATTTACTTTAAAAGGAGGTGCGATTTTGATGCGCTGTACGTTGATGCATAAAAAGATTCCTGTCGCTCAAATCACACTGGATGACGACACCTGTTCTGTCTCCAGTATAGATGAAATTTACGCTCCTGCGCATTTTCCGATGGGTATTGCTGCGGGAAATCGTGCCGCCTTAAACGACTGGTGGCGGGGACGGGCGATTCCCGCAAGCCGCGATGGAATCCGCGACGCACTAGAAGAACTGAGCGTATCCTCTACAGAACAGCTTTTGGATAAATGCTTTGGCCTTTCCCTTTCCGACCAATACTGGATTTGCCCAGAAGGTTCCGGTCTTGCCTGGGAGAATGTCAACTTTTTTGACAATGACTTTTCTGATGACGTTGGAAATATCCTCTTCGGCAAGGGTTCGTCCGGTGACGAAATCAGTCTTATGTCCCCTGATAATACCTCGGATGGATGGCTGAAAAAGAAATGGACGATTATCGACGGAAAACGTTGTCTTTTAAAAGGCGGAAGCGGTGCTACTCGCCAGGAGCCGTACAATGAGGTACTGGCTTCCGCTGTGATGCGCCGGTTGGGGATTCCCCATGTCAGCTACGGGATTACCATGCAGGAGGAATACCCCTATTCCGTCTGTGAGGATTTTATTACCCCTGACACTGAACTCATTTCCGCATATTACATCATGCAGACCATCAAAAAGCCGAATCACCTGTCTGTTTACCAGCACTTTCTCGTATGTTGCGAGGAACTGGGTATTCCCGGAGTGCCTGATTTTCTCGACCGTATGATCACACTGGACTATCTCATTGTCAATGAGGACAGACATCTGAACAACTTTGGAGCCATACGGAATGCCGAAACACTTTCCTTTACTGGCATGGCCCCCATATATGACAACGGCACTTCCATGTGGTTTTCAAGTCCCACCAGCCTGATCCGTGCCAACTCGCCCAAGCTTCCTTCAAAACCGTTTAAAACCACCCATACCGAGCAAATCAAGTTGGTGCAGTCCTTTGATTGGCTCGATTTATCCGCGTTAGAAGGAATTGAAGAAGAATTTTATGAGATTCTAAAGGATTCGGTATTTATAGAGGAACCCCGGCGCAACGTACTTTGCCGTGGACTGAACACCAGAATTAAATTGCTGTCGGAAGAAGTCAGGCAGCATAGCCATTTTATTCACAATATGGCTATATCGAACAGGCAGAACGACATCCAACGCGATATTGCTTATTCCGGTGATAGTGAAGAAGATTTAGAAATCTAAATAACAGTATTGATTTGCCCCGTCATTTGACGGGGCTTTTTTATTGGAGGCGATAATTCATGCCGATGGTCGCGCATAAATCCCCATATACCCTGCTCATTTCTGAGGACGATATGCCGCTAAACCCCCGTAAAGAGTCCGACAATTTAGGGAAAATGGTTTGTTGGCACAGCCACTATCAATTGGGAGATCAACATAAATTTGATGAACCACGGGATTTTCTAACACAAATACTATTTCAGATGTATGCTTCCAATGCAAAAACCATTTATGACTTTATAAAGGCTGGAAAAGCCGCAGATGCAAAGTTCCAATACAATCGCTCCAATCGAGAGTGGGAACTTTGGGAAAATATCGGTTTGGCGTCCTCCGATTGGTACAAAACGTCAAGTTATCCCGCGTCTCTGAAAGGTGGAGACATCCCCTGCTGGTTTCTGGACGATTGCCTGTCGGCGCTGAAAAACTCCGAAATGATTTCCTTGCTGGAACAATCCGGCCAGATTGTTTTGATGCCGCTGTATCTATACGATCACAGCGGCATTACCATGTCAACCTCCCCCTTCTCCTGTCCGTGGGATTCCGGCCAAGTTGGCTGGATTTACGCCGATCGTGACATGATGGAGAAGGAGTATGGGATTGTAACTCCCGAAGTGATAAAACAAGTACAAACGGTTCTGGAAAATGAGGTAGAAACCTACGACTATTATCTCACCGATCAGTGCTACGGTTTTCAGCTTTTTGAGGGGGATGTTGAAATTGACAGTTGCTGGGGCTTTTTAGGCGATATTCGCGGCTTACAAAATAACCTCAAAGAATATATGCCGGAAGGGTTTGAGAACATCGTTGAAAATCTGCAATATGAAAGTGACAACTTCGACATCGAAGAATATATCCACGAGCTGAAAGACACAGAGGAACTGGAATATGCACGTTAATCTGCTTGTATACCTATGAGACAAACAGCAGATTAAATCCTTTTTTATTGGAGGTGATAAATATGCGACAAGGCAGTACAAGTGTCTATCGTCGCTTCACAGCTGAGGAAATCAATAGGGCAAACAGTGTGGATATTGTCGCCCTTGCGGAAAAATACGGGTACGAAGCGGAAAAAAGCGGCAGAAAAGCCATCCACATGAAGCACAGCGGCGGCCTCTATCTCTTTCCTGAATCCAACCGTTTTTTTCAATGGACAGCCGCAGACAACGGTATAAAAGGTGGGGCGGTTGATTTCGTCATGCGGGAAGAAAACCTGTCATTCCCCGAAGCTGTTGCCAAACTGCTTAGTGAGGACTATACCCCAAGTGTCCGCGAAATAAAACCATATGTTCCGAAACCGAAAGAACCGTTGGTGCTGCCTGATAAGGCTGCCAATTTCAAGCGGGCCTTTGCCTACCTTGTCTCTACACGCGGGATTGAAGCTGAAATTGTTTCCTATTTTATGAATGACAAAAAGATATTTCAGGAAGCAAAATACGGCAACACCGTTTTTGTGGGATATGACAGGGACGGCACACCGAAATACTGTGCTATGAGGGCAAGCAGCCCTCAAAAAAGCTTTAAAATGGATGCGGAAAACTCCGACAAGAGTTTTCCGTTTTTTTATGAGGGAAAAAGTGACCTTGTAATTGTCAGTGAGGCGCCGATTGATATGCTGAGCCATGCCACTCTGACGAAGCTGCATAGAGGCGACTGGCGACAAGACCACCGCATCTCCCTGGGTTGTCTTTGGGACGGCGCGCTGGAACGGTATCTTTCCTGGCATCCTGAAATTAAGCGGATTGTCTTTGCATATGACAACGATTACCTGGCCCGCAACAAAGATGGTATTTTAATAAACTGGGGACAGAACGCCGCCCATAAGCATGTTCAGAAATACACCGAAAAAGGATATATCTGCGCTATCCACACGCCGCACCTAAAGGATTTCAATCTGGAGCTGACCGAGCTCCGCCAAGGGCGGTCGATTCGTGATATGGATGAACAACGCATGGCTGAATTGAAAGCTGAATTTGAAAAAAACATATTCGATGAGGTAGAGGAAAAAAGCGAGGTGGATTTAGAATTATGAAACAAGTTGTAGCCTATCTTTTATACAAGCATGATGAAGGTAGTTATACACTTCAGAGAGTCAAATTTGAAAAAGAAGCTTATCAATCAATGCTATCGGAATATGTCTGTTTATCCGGCAACGAGGATGATGTGTTATCTAGGCTTCCGTTGATTCAGTATGGAGAAAAAACGCCGTTTAATTTGCTGTTTGTTGATGATGAAGGGATTCGGGTAATTCCTGCTCAGGTCGAAGAAAATTTTTGGGACAAATATATTGAACATGACTCTATTTTACCGGCATCCACACGGGATGAAATTATAATCGAA
Source organism: uncultured Oscillospiraceae bacterium (assembly GCA_904396495.1). GTDB lineage: Bacteria > Bacillota > Clostridia > Oscillospirales > Ruminococcaceae > Fumia. The sequence continues at coordinate 27,701 of CAJFOJ010000023.1, read as the reverse complement.
ATTGACAATCTAAGAGAACATAGACTTAAAATATACTTGGAGTTAGAGGATGCTTTATGTGTATATTCCTATTTAGATGATGCCTTTCAAGACTGTACCGACTTTGAAGAAGCAAATCGTTTGCGGTGTATCATGGAATCCCTGAATAAAGCAATTGACGAGGATTACGCCAAGTTTAAAGATGTTAAAGACAAGGAAGCGTTATATGAAGATATTGAATTGTGAAGCTGATCGAGGTCAGCAACATAAGTTATGCCGCTTGAAAACAAGGCTATAATGTGATATACTAATGTTGAAAAGATATACCCATAAGGAGGTGGAACTGAATGACAGAAAAAATTTACACAATAGACGAAATACGCGATATTGTAACGCCGATTGCAAAGCATCATCATGTTTCCAAAATGTATCTATTCGGTTCCTACGCGCGGGGTGAAGCAGATGCCTCCAGCGACATAGATTTGCGCATTGATGCCGCCAACCTGCGTTCTCTGTTTGCTTTAGGGGGCCTCTATGCAGACTTAGAGGAGGCTTTGAATAAGTCTCTTGATTTAGTTACCACAGAATCGTTGAGGGCTAACAAACATGATCCGATGACACGGAAAATGATACGAAATATCAGAAAGGATGAAAGACTGCTTTATGAGGAACTCTCCACAAGCTAATATAGATATTTTAAACCGCATCCTAAAATATTGCGAAAATATAGAGAAATTGATTGAACGTTTTGGAAAAGACTATACTATCTTTCAAAACGATTTAGCCTACAAAGATGCTATTAGCATGAATATTTTGCAAATTGGCGAGTTATCCGGTCATTTGTCCGAAGAATACCGAATAGCTACCAAAGATCGGATGCCATGGAAATCAATTAAATCCATGAGAAATTTTTTCGCACATAGTTACGGGCAAATGGACTTATCTGTCATTTGGTCAACGGCAGTCGAAGATATACCAAAATTAAAAGCCTTTTGTTTTGAGGAAATACAAACAAATCGGCTGTTAAATGACGACTCAATTGCTTTTTCAGAGGAAGATGATGAGGATTTAGAAATTTGAGTCGAACATAATCTGGGCGCTGGTGAAAATCAGCGCCCTATTTTTATGCTCTGCGAACAATTGGAAACGTTTTAAGAGAGGATAGTAAAATGGATATTTTTGATGTGACCGCAGCCTGCCTGGGCTGCACATATATTTCCGACCTGCGCCGCATTCGCATTACAGAGTCGCAGGTCGATGCAATCCGTTCCCTGCCGGAGAATATCTTCCCCCTGTCGGACTTCAACCGGCTTGCGGAATATATCACAGGTGAGAAGATATCCTTCTCCACTGCTGCCAAAGCAAAAGAAGCCATTATACACTCACTTCTTTTTTCACCGGTATAAATCCGTCCCTTTGGGACGCCCCGAAACCGGAACCCGCAGGCGAAGCCTGAAGGTTCCGGTCAAGGCAGGAATAATCGTCATACCTGACGATGGGTGACAGCTTGAAAACAGAGTTTTCAACGGGTTTAACCCTATGACCGACAGTATGATTTCACATCCTGCCGTATGATTTTTGACATACTCGAAAGGAAGGGAAAGGTATATCGAAAAAAAGTATAGCATCATTTACGCTGATCCCCCTTGGGAATACAAGATGTATTCAAAAAATAACTTAAGGGGGACGGCGGAAAGCCATTACCCCACCATGAGCCTTGAAGAAATACAGAAGATTCCGGTACAGAATATAGCCGATTCCAACTGCGCTCTCTTTCTATGGACGACCTTTCCCCTGCTTCAAGACAGTTTTTCCGTTTTGAAAGCATGGGGTTTTTTATATAAGACCGTGGCGTTCGTCTGGATCAAACAAAATAAGAAATCGGATACCCTGTTTTGGGGACTTGGAAATTGGACACGGGCAAATGCCGAACTCTGTTTGCTGGCGACTAGAGGCCACCCGAAAAGGCAGTCCGCCTCTGTTCATCAGGTCATCATTTCCCATATTGAAGAACACAGCAAAAAACCGGATGAAGCACGGACGCGTATTGTAAAGCTCTTGGACGATCTACCCCGCATAGAGCTGTTTGCCCGGCAGAAAATGGAGGGATGGGACGTTTGGGGAAATGAGGTAGAAAGCGATGTTTTATTGACAGGAGGCGATAGTGATAGAGCAACGGAAAGATAATATTCCACTCAAAACGGAGCGTGTTTCACTACATCTGCCAAAGGATACCATTGATACCCTAAAACGGCTGGCCGCGAAAAATGGCACCGATTTATCCAAAGAGATACGCCATGCTATCGACGGTTATCTGGATATTGAAGTTAGCGCGGAAAATATTGGCCTCATTAACGGCGTTATCAAAGAGGAATTGTCCCTCCAAATCAAAAAGCTGGGAAACCGGCTTGCCGGACTTATCAACCGCCTGACGATTATCTCGGCGGCGGGCTACTATGCCAACATCGCCATCATATCTGATTTAATTGACCGCGACCGATATTCTACTTTTGAAAAAATTGAAGCGGTGGCTCGGAAAAAGGCGCTTGCATACGCCAATCAAAAGAACGCCGACGCCATAGCCTCCTTTTTGGACGACAAGGAAATGAAAAAGGCAATTCGGGCAGTTAAAGGAGATTCGTTTGAAAGATAAATCTTTCAAACAGCGAGTTTGGAGCTTTGCCGCTGGAAAGCATAGCGGCAATTTCGCCTGCGGCAAAACCGCTTCAAACATCGCGTTCTAAGGAAAGGAATTGTGTATGTCGATTCTCATGTATAAGCAGCGGTACAAGCATCCCAATTACCGCAAAACGCCCAAATGCAATTACGCCCACATCGGGTATATCGCCACCCGTCCCGGCGCCTCCAAAAACGAGGGGATGCGGCACGGTTTGTTCGGCAAGCTCTCGCCATCGGATGAAGTAACCGAATTTCAGTCATGGCAGGAGGTCGGGCGACTGGTACGGGAACTCTCTTACCGCCGAGTAAATATCTTTCGCGGCATCATCTCCTTTTTACCTGAAACTGCCGTTGAATTGCATCTATCCGACCACAAAGCCTGGGAGGAGTATATCAAGCAGCATATACGGATACTCGCTCAGAAAAACGGTATCCGTCCGCAGGATTTACAATGGGCTGCGGCACATCATAATGAGCAAAACCATCCCCATCTCCATGTAGTGTTTTGGGATAAAAACCAAAAGACAATGATTCCCTATGTCTCTCCCCAAATACCGGACAACATACGAATTGCCCTAATTAAAGAAACTTTTTCGGAAAAGATACAGGCTTTCCTGGCGGCCAAAGATAAAGCCCGGACAGAACTTTCAGAGATAACGGACAAAGCCGCCGCAGATTTTGAGGCCTTTGTGAAGGAATTAAAGCCAAAGGAATACCGCAGTCTGCTGGAGGAATCTTCCGATATTGGTGAGGAAGAAATCGGCAGGCCATCGTTTGGCGATGTAATCGGCAAAGCCGACTTGACAGCGTTTATCCCCTATCTCTTTCCCCTGAAGGATAAAATGCCGAAAGCTGGTCGACTTTTGTATCAACTGTTGCCGGAGGAAGTCAAAGCAGAACTGGATTCCTTTGTTATACTGCTCAAAGAAAAGAATGAGTACATCCGGCAATTGACTGAGGATTACGCCGACAGCAAATGCCGCCTCGCTATGCTGTATAACAGCAGCCCGGAAAATGTGACGGAGATAAGAAAAAAAGCGATTGCAGAAGTAGATAAGCTGATTGCAAATAAAGTCCTGAAGGCCATTAAAGTGTTGTTGAATAAAGACAGGGAGCTGGCGTCTTATGAGTACAGCCAAGCGCAGAAAGAGTATTATGCCGAAGAAATGCTCTGTGAAATCTTGATGATGCTGGAACAGGCGGTTATGGCGCTGGACGACGAATATGAAGGACAGGAGAAGGCCATGAGTACGGATTTATCCAAATCCGCAAAGAAAGAGTGGTATTTAAAACACAAAGATAAAGGGATGGAAATTTAAATTTCCATCCCTTGTTAATTGAATTGAGGGCTGCCGCCTGTACAGAAAGGAACGATAAAATTGAATGTTACAGTAAGCTCATATAAAAAGGGCGGTATCGCCATCTACATCCCACAAAAGAGTTTCGGCATCCATTACGATGCGCATATCCCCTACCAATTTCCAAAACATCACCCCTGTCATGGATGCCCATATACTCTAAAAAGTAATATTCCATCCTGCATGTTTCCAAACCGGCCGGACGGCTCCTGCTTTCGGTACGACTTGGAAAGAGAGAAAAATGTAAGGCTCTCCTATGCCGAACAGGAGGCTGCACAGAAGATATTGGAGTTTATTAAAATCCTAGAAGCCGTCAAACGGCGAAAAAGATTTCGTTGAGGAGGTTGGATATTGACAACAATGATTGGCAAGGAGGTATTAAATGAGGAGTAAAATAGACTTTTACCGGCTATATTTCGATCAACTTGCACGGCGTGGATTCCACCCTCATCGGAGCGAATCGACGGACTATATTGCAGACATCTATCGTAAGGGAAAGCTTATCGCCTATTTCAGCAAAGCGGATACCATCGCTCCGTGTTCACAGACGCAGCTATTGATGAAGGAAAAAGAATTTTCTAAGCTAATGAACCAGATTCAAGACATCGCGCAAGCAACCGCCTTGAAAATGGGCATCTGTACAGAATGCCCTTATACCGACCAAACTGAAAAAATGTCAAACGGATGGTATAAGCTATCGGAATACCAGCATTTTACCTTGGCGGCGCGGGAACATCACCTGTTTGGATATGTATTTAACACATATATGACTAATCCCGCAGGAGAAACGGAGAATCGGCGCATCTTTTACTCCCGCGAACCCGCCGCACAGGATTTTGCCATCCGTTCAGGACTGATAGATGAAAGGACGCTTTTCTCTGAATCGGAGCTGCGAATCCTTCATGCTGGCCTTGTGAAAATGAACGTATTGGATAACAACGTCTCCAATGACGACCTGATGGCAGTGGGACAAATCATAGATAAAATTGAGGACATTATACCTGAACTAAGAAAACAGGATTATGATTTCGATTTTGAATCGGAGTTTATGCGGGAAAACGATATAGAAATAGGAGATTATCGGACAAAAATCCGTCTATTCTACAATGACATTTTCGATTGGCCAGGATGATGTTATATAAAAATCCGAACATGATATTTTGATAGATGAATGAGCGATGTATTGCTGAAACATAATCACTATGGTATACTAAAGGCGTACAATCCATTCTAAATGAGGTATCCTATGAAAAACAAACAGCCTCCATTTCAAATTACGAATACAATTATTGATTATGTGGCAGAAATCTCTGAACTGGTAGGTAAACTGTCACTGACCGATCATCTTACCAGCAGTCCCCAGTTACGCCGTCTTAACCGTATTCGTACCATACATGGTTCCCTTGCAATTGAACAGAATACGCTAAGTTTGGAACAGGTAACAGCCGTTTTAAACGGCAAGCACGTCTTAGCGCCGCCGAAAGATATTGCAGAAGTAAAAAACGCATATGAAATTTATGAGCGTTTAGAGGACTTGGACCCGTATTCTATTGATGACTTGCTTATGGCGCACGGTATTATGGTGCACGACTTAGTGGAAGAAGCCGGTGTGTTTCGTTCCCATCCAGTGGGAGTAGTGGATCAGGAAGGCCACGTTCTCCATTTTGGAACGCTCCCGCAATATGTGCCCGATTTGGTAAGCCAATTACTGGACTGGACCCAAAACAGCGACCTGCATATGCTCATTCGCAGTTGTGTGTTTCACTATGAGCTAGAATTGATTCATCCCTTTGCAGATGGAAACGGGCGAATCGGACGCTTGTGGCATACGCTGCTGCTGTCAAAATGGGTTCCTGGGTTTGCCTGGCTTCCCATAGAGTCTATCATTCATGCCAATCAGCAGGATTATTATGCGGCTATCAATGCTGCAAATGAGGCCGGAGAATCAACGGTATTCATAGAATTTATGCTGTCAGCTATCAAAGCATCCCTCATAGAAGCCGTTAATGTGAGAGATGAAATGAGCGATGAAGTTACAAATAAGGCACAGCTTCGCTGGAATAAGATTCAGGTATATTTACAAAAGCACGACTATATTACGAATGCCAATGTTCAGAAATTATGTGATGTGTCGTCAGCTACAGCTAACCGGATTCTCACCTCGCTGGTAAAAGAAGGCCGACTTATCCGTTGCCATAGAGGCGGGCATTGGGCATACGAGCTTCTTAAAAAGTAATGCTTTATAAACCGGAAGTCTGTAAACAGCGTGACAAAATTATCCCAATAAAATATTCGATATATCAAGAGCCTGTGAGGAAAAACTCCACAGGCTCTTTCTTTATCCCAAAAAAGCAAAAGGAGGAACGACAATGCGAGATGGACGGCCCAATCCAGATATATGGGGGAATATTCTTACCTGTATTGAAATTGCAGAAGGAATTTATGAAATCGTCGGCAGTCGGAAAAGAGGGCTGGAACTGCCAAAAGAATTGGCAGAAGAAATCCTGCCCGAATCAGTGATAAATGGAGCTGAAACGGACGGAGAATCCGTCTGTTTTACCGACGATGTATCCAATGCCTTAGTTGCGGACACTTTACTAGAACAAGAACTTATAACTGATTCAAAAGAAATATCCCGGCTGGAAGCGCTGCGTCAGCTCAATGAACCGGAATACAGCACTGGATTTGAACCCCCAATTTCAGACATAGAGCTGGAAGGGCTCGAACTTGAATGAGGTGATAAGTATTTGAGACTGACATATATCTGCTCTCCTTTACGCGGAGACGATACTCACGGGAAAAGTATTGAACAAAATATCAGAAAGGCGGAGGAATACTGCGCCTACGCCGCTTCCTGCGGCGTTGTTCCACTTGCCCCGCACACCATCTTTACAAAATACCTGGATGATGAAAAGCCGGAACAGCGGGAACAAGGGCTGAAAATGGGGCTGGAACTGCTAAAACACTGCGATGAAATATGGGTGATGGGAAGTACGGTATCTACAGGTATGTACAGTGAAATTGCACTTGCCGAAAAACTGGATATGCCCCGCCTGTATGTACCCGATGAGCATGTGCAGGCGGGGTATAAAATACGGCAGAATGACACCGCATTTTCATATGAAGATTGTATCCCTGAAAGTGAAAAGATGAATTATGAAAATCAAATCCTGGTTTTAAAACCGGAGGCATACGGCCAGTGGTCTAAAATCACAGCGGATGATTCCCTTTGGCTTGCCAGAACCGGATTTGGCTGTACCTTTGGTGCCCGCGGACAGGCTGTTTATGCCGAAAATCTGCTATCCGGTAGATACGTTCAGTGGGAGCGTTCGGACTTTTATGGTGTCGTTGACCCATTGCGGCTGTTCTCATGGACCTGCGACAAGCCGATTATAAGTCAACGGGTCGAAGAAATTCTACAAAGTATGGAATCTATCCTGTCTGAACGGGAAAATGCCGGAGAATTAGAGGCGGAGCTATGAAGATCAAACAGAAATTGTTAGTCTGTGCCCTTATTTTTCTGGGAGGCTGTGTGCTCAACCTATTTTTTTCTACTGCACTTCACGGCTTACTCTCCCATACTTCTCCCCGCCTCATCTTCCAGCCGGTGGGATATTGTCTAAAAAGCCTGGTAACGAACAAACAGCACTTTTTACTGTTTCTCTGTATCCAAGGTTTTTTTCTGATTCTCGCCGTCCTGTTTTTTACCACCAATTTGTATCCCTATCAATCTGATTTGGAGGAAATCACGCCGGATATTCAAACGCCCCGCGCTGTCGGACAGTATCAGCACGGCTCGGCCCAGTGGCTCACCGATACTGAAAAAGACAGGGCGTTTCACAGTTTTATCCTCGATCCGCACGACAAATTTGTAAAATCCCTGATTGACAGCGGATATGAGGATATTGACTTTCTAAAACACCAGAAGGAGGATGAATAGACATGGATCGCTGCGACTCCTATATCAATTATCTCAACCGCAATATTCTTCCGTTTATCGACTATGAGAGGCTTCAGCAGTCTTATGATACAGAAGATAAAAGCTATGCAAAATTAGTGTTAAATACGCTGCATGAAGCGGCCGTGAAAGAATACGGTTCCGACTGCCTTAAATGCCGCGGGGAATTGGAATATGCTATACTTCCCGGTATCATCCGCAGTTTGGGGACGGGAAGGGTCTGCCTTGCACTGCTCGGAATTGATTTGCAATCGTCCGGTGAACATTGTGAGACACACTTTCTCACAAAGTATGGGGTGGCAATACAAGGGTATATTGAAGATGAAGAAATACTAGCATATATGCAGAAAATGTACAGTGGAGAGTATACTTACGCCTATACTCCGACGGTTATAGGGGATATCCATCTGGATAAAAACAATCTGCCGGAAGAAATCAAAGACTTTTTTTCCGATTTTCAAAATCATACAGACGCCTTGATACAAGCTGTAATAGATGAGGAAGCTGAGGGAGCGAATGAGGATGATTTGGAACTTTAACCATTCAGCCTTTAAAAAGGAATCCAATGTAAACACCCTTAATTTAAAAAAGGGCGGTATTGTTATCGGTATGAGACGGGAGGGAGATAACGAACGAATCTATTATGTCGAAGAAGATTCCCACCTTTTGTGCATTGGAGCGACGCGAAGCGGAAAGTCCCGGTGCCTTGTGCTCCCGTCGATATGCACCCTCGGTCTCGCTGGTGAAAGTATCTGCGTCTCCGACCCGAAAGCAGAGCTCTATCACTATACCGCCGATTTTCTAAAAAAACTCGGCTACGAGGTGCTTTGCCTCGACTTTAAAACGCCCGCCAAAAGTATGCGGTATAATCTGTTACAGCCTGTTATCGACGCTGTTAACGAAGGAGATACCGACCGGGCGGAAATGATGGTCTGGGATTTAACCACCAATCTGGTCGGAGAGGCAAAAGGGGAAAAAATCTGGACAAACGGCGAGTGTTCCATCATTGCCGCCGCAATCCTTTGCGTGGTCTGCGATAACCAAAAAAGGCCGGAACTACAAAACATGACGAATGTGTACTGGTTTATCTCGGAGATGTGCAAATCAATTGGAGGCAAAATGCCGATTCTCGAATATGTAAAAAAACTGCCCAATTCCCACCCGGCCAGAGCACTGCTTTCCATTTCCGACGTAGCCCCTTCGAGGACAAGGGGAAGTTTCTATACCTCTGCCCTCACAACCCTGCGCCTGTTCACCTCAAAATCCATTTACGCCATCACCCATAAAAGCGACTTTTCCCTCGCAGACATGGGCAGTAAAAAGCAGGCCCTCTTTATTATCCTGCCGGATGAAAAGACCACTTTCTACCCCATTGCCAGCCTGATTGTCAGCCAGCAGTATGAGCTTTTAGCCGAAGCGGCAGACCGTCGCGGCGGACGGCTCAAACAACGGACAAACTTTTTGCTGGACGAGTTTGGCAATTTTACGCCGATTTCTGACATGAGCAACAAACTGACCGTTGCCGCAGGACGCGGGATACGGTATTCCCTGTACATCCAAAGTTTCAGCCAGCTTAAGCAAAAATACGACGATAACATTGCCGATACGATTAAAGCAAACTGCCAAACCTGGGTGTACCTGCAGGCCGACGACCCGGAAACGCTGCGGGAAATTTCCGACAAACTCGGCTCTTACACCACCTCCAGTTATCAGTTGTCGGCAAATCACGCAAAGTTCACCATGCCCTCATCCTCTCACAGCATTTCCCTGTCGGAACGCAAGCTGCTGACTACCGATGAAGTCCGACGGGTCAAGCGCCCCTATCAAATCGTCACCAGCCGGAATCAACCGGCAATGATGATCGCCCCAGACCTGTCAAAGTGGTATTTTAACAAAATGCTCGGCCTGGGGGACGAGGAACACAACCGCCGTGTCCGGGAGGAACGGGAAAATAAACGTCCCATTGTCACCGACACTAACCAGGAAATCATGTTGTGGAACATTTGGGTCTACTATCAAAAGGATATTATGCGCCGTTTGGTACAGCAAAAGAGTGCAGGCGGCGGGTTCCCTTTTCCTGCGGATGACGATTAACACGGATAACGAAAATTTCAAGATATGGAGGTATTTTATGAAGGGAAAACGCAAAGATGTCTATTTAAAACTGAAATGGTGCTGGAAAAAAGCAAGTGTTGGATTATCAACACTTGCTTTTTTTATTATGACAGCTACGCCTGTCATGGCAGAAGGAAATATAGAAAACAGTGAAATTGTCGTAGGCACAAAAAATCTGATTAACGATGTCACTAACTGGCTAATGGTCCTAGCGCCAGTTGTCGCTGGACTTTTGATTATCTATTTCTGTATCCGGCGAAGCGCAGCCGATGAAGTGGACCAAAAGAAGTGGAACAACCGCATTGTGGTGGCAATCGTGTCCTGTATTGGTGCGGTACTGGGCAGCGCCACCCTTAATTTGATTCTCGGCTACTACTCCTAATTGGGAGCCATTTTTTTCTTTTACAGATAAAACGGAATTTCCGTTTTTCTGAATAAATCAATTTTATAAGGAGGAGTTTGTCAATGGAAAATTTCATTCGCAAAGCAAGAGGAAAGGCTATTAGGGCAGTATGCGCCGTCAGGGGAAGGACGCAAACACTATCCCTTCACGATTTTTGTACACGCGCCAAAAGTGCAGTGCAGAATCGTGAAGGACAGGGTACGCTTGACGTAGCCATAACGGTGCTCATCAGTATCGTTTTGGGAGCGTTGATTCTCGGCGGCCTTTATCTGCTCGTCGATAGTACCGTACTCCCAACGATTACACAGAAAATCCAGGAGATGTTTAATTACAAAGGTTAAGGGAAAGAAGGGCGGGGCATTTTTATTGCTACCGCCCTTATTCATTTAAGCAAAGAAAGAGATAATTCAGATGAAAATTACCGTTGAAATTTCAAAACTGTTTACCGGCCGTACTGACAACTTAAAAGCCGCTTCCAACATTATTTTAGAGGATGGGGACGGCGAACGTCTCATCATTAAAAACGTCCGTGTTGTCAAAGGGGAACATGGCCTGTTTATGAGCTTACCCAGCCGCCGTAATGTGAATGGCGAATACAAGGAAATGTGTTACCCGTTATCCGCCACATTGCGCAAACGGATGAGTGAAGCTGTATTATCGGCTTATGATTATGAACTGCAAAAGGCTGCCGAAAACCCGGACGATATTCCCTCTGCCTAATAACAATATTTTTTTGGGGGACAGAATCTGTCCTCTCTCTGAAAGGGGGTGCGTAATCGTTTGGCTATCATACTGACAATCTTGATAGTGGCAATTTTAAACGGATGCCTTGCCTTTGTCGATCAAATGCTAGATGCGATTGTGCCGCTGTCCCTGTATGCCGAAGAATATATGACAATGGTTTCCGGGGTACAGATGTTCCGGGATATTTACAATGTAATATTCGGTTTTGGGATTTCCCTCATTATCCTGAAATTTCTCAAAAAAGGATTTGAAACCTATGTGCTGTGGTCGGACGGGGACGCTGATGAAGAACCACTTTCCCTGTTGATTAATTTTTTTAAGGCTCTAGCCGTCGCAATTTCATTTCCTACCCTGTACGGATGGTTGGCAGGAATCATTTCAGAAATGACAACAAAATTGATGAATACAATCGGCGATCTCACATCGGCGGGCTGGGAAGCTTGGGTAGCTGGTATTTCTACTTTGGGGCTCGTCACCGCTATTTTTGCTCTCATATTTATGATAACATTCTTTATTTTGTATTTTCAATTTCTTATGCGTGGCCTTGAAAATATGATTTTACGTGTAGGTATGCCCCTCGCCTGCGTTGGGCTAATCGACAACGACAAAGGCGTATTCAGGCCGTATTTGCAAAAATTCTTTCAATCTATGCTGGCTGTGTTAATCCAAATTTGCCTTTCTAAGTTAGGAGTTGGGCTGATGCTCAACATGCACGTATTCTGGGGTGTCGCCTGTATGATTTTAGCAGTGAAAACGCCGAGATTCTTGCAGGATTTTCTTATCACCACGGGAAGCGGAGGCGGCGGAACCATCGTCAACAATGTATACCATTCCGTGCGGTTAGTGCAAATGCTGAGAAAAGGAGGTTAGGGTTGTCATGAAAGTTATGTCGGATTGGAAATGTACCGGACAACCTTAGTAAGAGGTGAACCTATATGGTAACAATGGACGATATATCAACAGTTATCATCATGCTGGTGCGAATCGGCGCCGTCGCCCGATTCATTTATTGCATGGTGCGGCTACAGGGTGCCGAGGAAGAAGCGGCGCAGTATAAGAAGCGGGCAAAAAACACTGTACTTTTCTACATCATTGCCGAAAGCATTTGGCAAATCAAGGATATTATCCTGTATTATTATCAATAAGAATTTGCCTAAAGTAGACATTTTAGAGAAAGGAAAGGGATGATAGATGGACGAAAAATTGTACATCCCAATGGGCGTAAAACCCGAAGCGGAATTTTTTCGCGGATTTGGGAAAAAGCAAATGGCACAAGCGTCCGTTGGCTCGCTGGCCTGCGGGATAATCGCCTGCCTGTTGTGGTTTATTACCCACAGCATATCAACAACCACAATTGCTGTACTTACGGGGATTGCAGGGAGTATCATGATGACTGCAAAAGATCAAAGCAATTTATCTGTTGTAGATCAACTGCGCAATATGGTCCGGTTTGCACGGTCGCAAAAGGTGTATTCCTATGAGTATGGCGACGAATGGGCAATGGGAGGGAGTAAATGGCGCCTGCAATAACCTTCCTGGATTTCTTTTCGGGCATCGGCGGCTTTCGCAAAGGGTTTGAACTCTGCGGCATGACTTGCCGCGGACATTGTGAAATTGACAAGTATGCCGACCGCAGTTACCGCGCCATTTTTGACATAAAGGAGGACGAGTGGTATCAAAACGACATTACCAAAGTCAGCGCAACAGACCTGCCAAGAGTTAATCTGTGGTCTGCCGGATTCCCATGTCAGGACATTTCTGTCAGCGGCTGTCAAAGAGGGCTTGCCGGAGAACGAAGCGGCCTCTTTTTTGAGCTTATTAGGCTCCTCAAAGGCAAAAATTCCGAAGATAGACCCGAATGGCTGGTCCTTGAAAATGTTAAAAATCTGCTTTTTATCAATCAGGGATGGGATTTTACCCTCGTTCTCAGTTCACTGGCCGCACTCGGCTATCATATCGAGTACGGACTTCTCAATTCAAAGTTCCACGGCGTACCACAAAACAGAGAACGGGTCTATCTTGTCGCTTACCGACATTTTGGAGTCTGTGACGGACGAAAAGTATTTCCTGTCCAGTGCGGCGACAGCGAAACTCTTATTCGGCTCATAGATGGTAAACAGGGACAGCGGGTATACGATCCCCACGGGATTAGCTGTACCCTTACCTCGGAAGGCGGAGGATTCGGCGGAAATGCAGGGCTGTATTTTATTGATTTATGCAACGGAAATCCGAAATTGACCGATACGGCCCGTTGTATTATGGCGCGATACGATGGCTGTGCAACCAACCGGAACTGCGAATCCTCCGGGGTATTCATAAGAAACTGTACCGTTTCAGACTGTAGCGATTGCCCCCAAAAAATCAAGGTAAATAACGGCACCAAACAGGGCTATGCGGAAGCCGGATGTGGCGACGGCGTGGTTCTTTCTTTCCCTGAAAGCAAAACCCGGCGCGGGCGAGTAGGACATGGCACAGCTCAAACGTTGGATACTTCCTGCAATCAAGGAACAGTTTTCGCCGGATGCGGACGAATCCGCCGCCTGACTCCCCGCGAGTGTTGGCGGCTGCAAGGCTTTTCTGATGAGATGTTTGACAAGGCTGCCGCTGTCAATTCAGACAGCCAGCTTTACCGGCAGGCGGGCAACAGCGTGACAATTCCCGTTGTGTACACAGTCGGGAAAAGAATTGCAGCGATACAAAATGAACTTGATGCTGAAAGAGAGGGAGAGATTTTATGATTGGATTTTTTATCGGTCTGTTCCTCGGTGGGTTTGTGGGCGTATCAATAATGGCGCTCTTTCAGGTCAACCGGGGTTATAAAATAAAGCTGGAATACAAAAGTGAACAGGACGATACACAGTAAAGATGCTGATAATAAAAGGGATTCTATTTGCTTCCCTTCTGCTTTTCGCCGCAGTTTGGGATATGCAAAAAAGGGAGATTCCAAATCTGATTCCGGTTTTTCTGCTGAGCTGCGGTCTTTTGGGAATATCGGCATCAACGTTTTTTCCTCACCTATTTGGTCTTTTATTCACCACCCTTCCATATTTTTTAGCTTCGGTATTGATACGCCGGGAGGAGGGGTTTGTAATAGGCGGCGGAGATATAAAGCTAATGGCAGGCTGCGGCTTCGTCTTGGGCGTATGGGGAGGTATCCTTCAAAACATCCTCTCCCTTATCTTTGCCCTGTTGTCCGGTGTTGTTCTTTCAAAAGTAAAAAAAGAAAAGTTTCGTAAACTGCGGATACCGCTTGCACCATATTTCTGTGCAGGCGGTATTCTTGCATATTGGGCGGTGTATGCCGCTTAAAAAACACAGGAGGTAACAAGTCTTGAATAAGAAAATATTTCAAAACCGTATGCTGATCGGCATCATCTGTATTGTGTTATCCCTTATCGTCTGTTTCGGCATTACGCCGTTGTTCAATTCCTCATTGAAAGCGCAGACTGAAATTGTCCGGGTAAAAGCCGACATTTCCCGTGGAGACAGGATTGACGAATCCATGATCGAAACAGTAATGGTGGGTGCCCACAACCTTCCGTCCGATGTTGTGAAAAATAAGGAGGAAGTAGTTGGCCAATACGCCGAATACGACCTGATCCCCGGTGACTATATCTTGTCAGATAAACTGTCCACCGAACCTCTGACCGAATTTGAATACCTGACAAAGCTGGATGGGCAGAAAATCGCCGTCTCCATTACCATCCCTTCCTTTGCAGCCGGCCTGTCCGGCAAGCTGGAAGCCGGAGACATAATTTCCCTTATCTCGGTAGATAAAGATACGGGTATTACCGAGACGCCTCCTGAACTGCGCTATGTCGAAGTCCTTGCAGCGACGGCAAGCACGGGGGCGGATAAGTCATATGAAGAATCAAAAATGAGTGAAGAAGAAAATCCAGAGCAAAATCTGCCTGCGACATTGACCCTGCTTGTTAACATGGAACAGGCCGAATTGCTTGCCAACATTGAAAACAGCAAAACCTTCCACGCTGCCCTCATCTACCGGGGAAGTCGGGAAAACGCCGAAAAGTTTTTATCGGCACAGGAGCAGTATTTTGCGGACGGCGGCGAAAATACCGAACAGAATGGAGAGGATAGCAATGCAGAGTAAGCAAAAACAAATGCTTGCCGTATGGGGCAGCCCCAGCAGCGGCAAAACCGTGACAGCTTTAAAAATCGCCGCCGAATTGGCAAAGGGAAAAAAGAACGTGGCAGTAGTTTTCTGCGACGCCGTCGCTCCACCCCTCCCCACTGTCATACGGACGAAAAAATCTGCGGACGGTTCATTGGGCGCGGCACTTTCTTTTCCTGTCATCTCTCAGGAAATCGCAATGAAAAACCTCGTTGCATCGGAGCAGAATCCATATGTGTCCTTTATAGGATATGCAGCTGGGGAAAATGCCTACACCTATGCTGGATATATCAAAGAGCGCGCCGTAGACATGCTGGTGCTGCTTCGGCATATTGCCGATCATGTCATTGTGGATTGTTCTTCGGTATTAAACGATAATGTGCTGTCTACCGCCGCTTTGGAAGTTGCCGACAATGTACTGAGGCTTTGCCCCTGTGATTTAAAAGGCCTCTCCTACTATATGTCCTATCTTCCTTTAATCGGGGACAGGAAATTCAAGACTGATAAGCACATCCGGGTTTTGACAAATTCCCACCCCTATCAGGGCGGCAGAGAATACGAAAACGCCTATGGAGGCGTATCTTTCTGCCTGCCGTATCTGCCGTCTATCGAGGAACAGGCTGTAACTCAAAATCTGCTGGCTCCCCTTTCCGGCAAGGAAGGAAAGGCCTATGAGGGTATGATTTCCGCAATCACGCGGGAGGTGTTTGACAGTGACCAATAATATGGATTTATTTTTTGACACCGGGAGCAACAAAAAGGAGTTTTCTGAAGTCCTTTCTGAAGTGCAGGAATACCTTGCCAACAAATACGCTGCCCTCATTACCAATAACCCGGAGGAACAGCGCCGTCAGATTACCGCGTATATTGCAAAATATATCTCGGATTACCGTCTGGGCGTCGAAGGAATGACACAGGATGAGCTTATCGAGTGCCTATACTCTGAAATGGCCGAATTTTCGTTCTTAACCAAATATCTCTACAACAACGAAGTGGAAGAAATCAATATCAATTCCTGGAGAGATATTAAAATCACCTATAGCGATGGGCGTGTCGCACAAGCGGATGAAAAATTCCAGTCGCCGCAACACGCCGTTGACGTGATACGCCGCCTTTTGCACAAATCGGGGATGATACTCGACCAGTCACAGCCGGGGGTAGTCGGGCATTTATCCAATAAAATCCGCATTACTGCCCTCGGCACACCGCTGACCGACGGAGAAAAAGGAGTCGCCGCGTCCATTCGCTTGATTAATCCCAAAAAGCTGTCCCGTGATGATTTTGTGCAATACGGGACGGCAACCGGCGAAATGCTGGATTTTCTTTCGGCTATTCTCCGTTATGGCCTTTCTATCTGTGTGACCGGTTCCACCGGCAGCGGAAAAACCACGCTGATGAGTTGGATACTATCTACTCTGCCAAATACAAAACGGCTCTTTACCATCGAAAACGATTGCCGGGAGTTTGACCTTGTGCGGGAGGATGAAAACGGCAATGTGGTTAACAACGTAGTGCATACCGTCACCCGTTATTCCGAAGATCCCCGACAGAATATCGACCAGGAAAAGCTATTGGAATTTGCTTTGACTTGTGATCCAGATGTCCTCTGCGTAAGCGAGATGAAATCTGCCGAGGCGTTTGCAGCCCAGGAAGCGGCCCGCACCGGACACGCCGTTATTACCACGACGCACGCCAATTCCTGCGCTGCCACCTATTACCGTATGGTAACGCTCTGTACCCAAAAATATGATATGGGAGACAAAACCCTTTACAACCTTGTTACCGAAGCGTTCCCGGTTATTGCATATGTGAAAAAATTAGAGGATAATTCCCGCAGGGTCATGGAGATTACCGAGTGCGAAATCCTGCCGGATGGAACGCGGCAGATTCACCCCCTTTATCGCTACCATATATCCGAAACAGCCGTCACAGACGGCAAAATCCAAATCAAGGGTGAATTTCAGCGTATCAACGCCATTTCAAAATCCCTACAGAAAAGATTGTTGGAAAACGGTATGCCGTTAAATCTGTTGGAAGAAATATCTGGCAGAAAGGAGGAAGCAGAATAGATGTCGATTCTCATTGTCCTTGCCTTTATCGGTTTTCTCGCGGGCATCTTCCTGTTACTTGATATGTCCCCTTTTGAGTTCCTTACAAACCTGACGCAATCTTTTGCGGTTCGGCATAAATCTCTCGCCAGGCAGATTAAAGAAATACGTCACCCAAAAGAACCAAAAGGAATTAAAAAAACGCTGCGTGAGGTAAAAGAAACACTGGAATTGATGGGTAAAAGCGGACAGTTTGCCGCCCTTTGCACCCTGTCCTTTTTCCTGTTGATCGTAGGCTGCCTATTTTGCATCTTAATCCAAAATTACTTTATGCTCCCTATCCTTGCCGTTGGAATGGCACTGCTGCCGTTTTGGTATATCATCTTCACTTCTCACAACTACAAGAAAATGATAAATAACGAGGTGGAAACGGCACTGTCGGTCATTACCACCTCCTATCTGCGCTCGGAAAGCATTATCACGGCTGTGGCGGAAAATATCGACTATCTACACCCGCCCGTATCCGATGTGTTTCGCTCTTTTTTAGCGGAAACCAGCGTCATCACCACCGACGTGAAACAGGCACTTTTAAGCCTAAAACCAAAGCTCCAAAACGCTGTTTTTTGGGAATGGATTGACGCCGCTGTTGCCTGTCAGGACGACAAGACGCTAAAAAGCACGCTGACGCCAATAGTGGAAAAACTTTCCGATATGCGGATTGTTTCTGCGGAATTGGATTACCTCATGTATGAACCGTTAAAAGAGTTTATTACAATGGCGCTATTACTGGTCGGTAATATCCCTCTGCTCTATTTCCTGAACAGGGATTGGTATCTTACCCTTGTGACGACAGGCGTTGGCAAAGCGATTCTGGCGGTGTGCGTTTTGACGCTGTTCATTTCTTTTGCCGCCGTAATCCGTCTGACAAGGCCAGTGGAGTATAAGCGTTGATTCTGTTTGCTTGTCCCACAACGAAATAAAATATAGTATATATAGGATTGAGGTGAACACCTTTTGACCATAATTATCTTGTGCTTCGGAGTTTTATTTGGCTTCGGGGCCTTTTTTATTGCGGCGGCTGTCTTACAGCTTCCAACCAGCGCGGGGACAAGGGCAGTTATGGCCGTCCGCAGCCAGCAAAAACGGCGAACCAAAAGCCTTGATGCGATTGTATTCGATATAGCATCGAAGGTATCAGCGCTGATTCGGCTGTCCGATTTCAAGAAACGAAAAATGGAAGCGACTTTAAAATCAGCGGGCATCGCCATGACACCGGAGACATATATCGCCACAGCGTGGGTAAAGGCGGGACTGACAGCTCTATTTATCATCCCCACACTACTGGTTTTCCCACTACTTTCCCCTGTCATTGCATTTCTGGCAATTACCATCTATTTCAGGGAAATCAAGCGGCCAGAGGAAATAGTCAGACAAAAACGTGAGGCAATAGAAACTGAACTGCCCCGTTTTGTCAGCACGATTATGCAGGAATTAAAGGCTTCCCGTGATGTACTCAATATTTTGAAAAACTATCAGCAAAATGCTGGGACTGCGTTAAAGCAGGAACTGGAAATCACAGTAGCAGATATGGTTTCAGGTAATGAGGAATCCGCACTGATGCGCTTCGAAACGCGGATTGGCAGCACTATGCTTTCTGATATTGTCCGCGGACTGATTGCCGTTAAGCGCGGCGATAACGGCATTGTCTACTTTCAAATGCTTGGTATGACATTTAAACAGTTAGAGATTCAAAAACTAAAACTGGAAGCGATGAAAAAGCCCTCAAAAATGAAAAAGTATTCCTTTTTCCTGCTCGGTTGTTTCCTGCTGATGTATCTAGGCATACTGGGCTATGAAGTGATGAACGCCTTTGGCAAGATGTTTTAGGGGGTGCTTATGACAAAGCTTTTTAAAAACAAACGGGGCGAAGGCTTTGTAGACGTATGCGTCCTAGTCCTTGCTGTCGTTCTGGTAATCGCCTTAGTCGTCAAAGTCATGCCGGTATTTATTGCAAAACAGAGCCTTGACACCTATGCAGCCGAGCTGGTACGGACCGCCGAAATCGCCGGATGCGTAGGCTCTGCGACCACACTAAAGAACAATTCCCTAAAAAAAGAAATGGGCCTAAATCCAGATGTCGATTGGAGTAGAACGGGAAACATTCAGCTTGGGCAGGAGGTGACAGTCACGCTGACCTATCAGATGAATATCGGGTTATTCGGAAATTTTGCATCCTTCCCGATTACTCTGAGCGCAAAAGCGACTGGAACCAGTGAGGTGTACCACAAATGATGAAGATACGAAAGTTTTTAAAAGACAAATCTGGAAGTGGAGGGCCCTTGATTTTGGCCATTGTATTGGGATGTATCCTACTGTCTACAGTGATGTTTGAAAACGCAAGGCTGATGATTGTCGCGCAAGGAATCCGTGACGCGGTGCAGTCCGCCGTCATCGACGTGGCAACACAAAATTGGGACGAAGCTTATGCTGGACTGCGGGAGGGATATTCAGGCGGGTATCAGCTATCAGAAAATGAGTGGTATCGCAATATCACAAACGGAAATATCTATGGACGGCTGCAAAAGGTTTTGGCATTGCAATACGAAAACGGCCAGTATGTGAAATACGCGGGAGAGAATGTAGAATACCGGTTATCCGATCTCACAGTCGATGTATCAAACGCCCCTCTTGCACCGTCAAACCCAAATGGGATTTCACAGCTTACTGTAACTGGAACAATCACTGTGGCCGTGCCATTGTCCTTTGGCTTTGGACATCTGCCAGACATGAAAATTACGATGCGTTTTCAATCGGTATATATCCCCAAATTTTGATTTTTGGAGGGTATGCCCTGGGAAATACAAAAAAAGCGTAAAATATTTAGGCGCTTTGGCCGCTAGACGCAAAACGAATACGTATGGTATATTATTAACAGAAGCATTATCCAATTTGTATAAAAATCTTTATCAAGGAGGTTTGATACTATGACAAAGAAAAAGGCCCTGTTATTTGGCGGTGGTGCTATTGTACTTGTCCTGCTAGTAACGCTAATCGTTATTTTGACTGCCGGTTCAAAAACGCCGGATATACTCGTAAATACAGAATCTACAGATTCCGGTTTAACAGTAAACGATGTATCTGATGTAACATCGGACAATAACGTAAGTATGGTTGATTTACCCAATGTAGAAGATACCGGTACAGAATCTTCGGAATCAGACGCCATACTCGATCCTGAAAAGGGTGGTAGTGTAGAAGTCAATCTTTCTGAAATAGAAAAAGAAGCGACCCCGCCTCCCAAACCGCAGGTAAAGGATGAAAGTCAACTGACCAATCCAAATCAAGAACCTTCCTATGCGGAAGAAGATACTAAAATCAATCCCGACAGTAACACACCGCAAAACGGTGAGAAAAAGAACGGCATGATTTACATTGATGGCTTTGGTTGGATTAAGGATGAAGGCGGCGGTACAGTTGAAAAAAGTTTTGATTCAGATGGGGATATAAACAAGCAAGTTGGAAATATGGGGAACTAAATATATAGCTAAAAAGGAGTACGGTGGACAAGCCGTACTCCTTTTTTATATCCCAATAGATATCTATTTTAGATAGGAGGGTTTTCTCTTGAAGCGATTTTTCGCTTTTATTCTTTCACTTACCCTTGGCCTATTCCTGTTTCCCATTACCGTTTTTGCGGATACCGGGGGCAGCGGTAATATAGATGGTGGCGGTGGGGATATGGGACAAGGTACGTCGAAAAACTCGTGGTCTCCCGGCATGGACGGGGTACGCATAACGGTTATCAACAGTGAAACGCAACAACCAGCCTGTACACCATTTGATCTGACCAGTAAATCTCCTACTGTCAGCTTACATTTCGGAAAGGTAAGCAAGATACAATACAGAGGCGGTACTTCTCTTTCTCCGACTATGGGACAATACCTTTATGAGAAGCCTGCCATTACAATGCCGCGTATCATCAGCGACAATGGTAACGTAAATATTCAAGAAATTAAAAGGTATTTTTGTTCTGAATACGTTGTAAAAGGTATTGCAAATAGTACTGGCATATCCTATGAAGAAATGATAAGCGGTAAATACAAGCTCTTTTTAGAGCCAATTGCCTATTTTAAATACGATGGCATACAAGTTGCCATGACCGCCCATGAAGCGGCTCTATACGACAACCAGGTGGGCGGAAAGCTGCGAACGGCCATGACTTCCCTCACCCACAAGAATCTGCCTCTATCTATGTATCTGGAATATGCGGATTTGAATTTTCCGGCTTATTCAGGAGCGACGAATCGGACGGTTTCAAACGATACCATCATTTCCTATCTCGGCATGGGAATTGTATGGTTTACCGATCCCCCCGAAGCGCCGGAGGAAACAGGATATGACTATGAGTACAGAATCAACACCGACGTTATCACCCCCGTCACCTTATCTGCGTCGGATGAAATCAACCCTGATAATCCGGCGCGTGTTACTTTTTCTATAAATGGCAGCACCTATACAATGGGAAACATTGTAATACCGGAAGGAGAAAGTCAGCTTGCATGGGTACAATGGCATACTCCTTCCACTCCACAGGATATTACCATCTCTGTCAGCACCTCAAAGGGGACATTAAGCCAAACTACTATTAAAGCCAAAGTTGTAGACTTGTCTGGAAAGGACCCGCCCGACCCTAAAGCTACCGATGTTCGAGGAAATTGGTCATCAAATGCAGTACCATATCGGCCGGAAAAAACTTCTGCGTCCTGGTATGTATGGTCTGCTAAATGGCACCCCTATTGGGTATGGATTTCTAACTGGCGATATTATACCAATGGAATTAACGGATATTGGGTAGACGAAGGTTGGTGGGAAGATCGGGGCTGGTACGATTTTACCCGCAACCATTACTCCGCTTCTCTCAACGCATCTATGAACCTGTCACCCGATACGCAATCTCCTACTGCCAGCGGGAAAACCATGAAATCCGGTTACGGGGTTCAAAATCTCACTGTCGCTACTGTCAACACGGCGGCGCCGTCTTTTCATTACACCAATGCGCAGACAGCCATATCCTATTTCCCGGAATTTAACTATGAAACCTATTGGCGATTGCTGAAGTGTACCGCCAGCGGCAAGACGGCAAGATTTGAGTTTGCGGACAATATCTACAGCACCTATAACCACCCTGTACACTTCTCGCCTATTTGGTTTCCAGACGGAACCTATCGTGTCAATACCTATGTCTGCGACATCTGGACGCCAGCAGGTATGCTCTCGGCCAACTTAACTGATTCTGTCAGTATCTCCGGGAATTTATATGATGACTGGCATATCGCGCCGGGTAGTTAGGGAGTAAGAATAAACAATTACTTTTCATGGAAAGGAGAACGGATGGAGCTTATTGGTAAAATGCTTACCATGATTGAAAACGTACACAATGGGGTTGACGTTTACAAGTTCGGAAAATAAAAGAAGATAATAACACAACAGAAACCCGCACTTTAAAAAGTGCGGGTTTTTAATATAAAAAGGAAGGTGAAATATTGTTATTACCAGTTATAATGCTCTGCGTATGCGCACTGCTTGGCGGTGGGGCACTTATTTATATCAAGCTTTCAAAGAAAAAAAAGGCGGCAGCCCCAAATATCAATCCCGCCGCAGTGACAGCAAATGAATTTGTGAATGTAAAAGACATCCGGGGGAATTTCCTCTATACGCGCGACGGTCTTATAATGGCTTATCTCCGTGTGATGCCCATCAGCATCGACTTATTTTCTAAAAGTGAGAAAAAACAGATTGTCCGGCAGCTTACCGCTAATATGTCCAGTGTCGGGTATTCGTTTCAGTTGTTGGCTGTATCTCGTCCGGTGGATATTTCTCCGCTATTGTCGGAACTTTCCGATACCCTGACAAACTGTGGAGATGTAAAGCAAAAGGAGCTACTGAGGCAGGAAATCCTAGAAATGTCTACCTTTGCACTCTCCGGTGACGTGGTAGAAAGGCAATTCTATCTGCTCATATGGGATAAATCAGAAGAAGGGGTTGAACGCGGCCTTCTGCAAAAGCTCAAATATTTGGAAGGATACTTTTTGGATGTAGGAATACAGACCGAAATTTTGGAACAGCAGGAAATCGTCCGCCTATGCAATCTCATTAACAATCCTGCCTATGTTCATTTGGAGGACTCGGATTTTTCACCCTCTATCCCCCTGTTAGTGAGGGACAAATAGTAAAGAAACGGAGGTATCCGCTTGATGAAACTGACAAAACCGCAAAAGGACTTTATTCCCATGAATGAGGCACTTCTAAACGTGATTACTCCAATGGGGCTTGAAATTAAGAAAAACAGTCTGGTCATTGGCGAAAATACAGGTAAGGTATATGGGATTATCCGATACCCGCAGAAGGTGGACTACGGCTGGCTCTCTAAAATCACAAATATCCCGTCTACTATTGTATCAGTGGGCATTAAGCCCATCGATAACGGCGCATTAATTAGTGCCATTTCAAAGAGTATCATCCAAAACCGTGGGACGGCTGAGAGTGCCAAAGATCCGCTGACTCGACAAAGGGCAGAAAAGGCCGCTGAGGACGGAGAACGCATTATGCTTCAAATCGATCAGGAAGGAGAAACAGTTGCGTTGATGAGTGTCACAATCATGCCAGTGGCACAGGACGAAAAGCAATTTAGCAAAATCTGTCGCCGTGTGGAATCTGTACTAAATGTACAGAAGTGCAAAGCCCGAACCCTTTCCAACTTGCAGAGAGAAGGATTTCAAAGCATTTCTCCCTCTTATCCCGCTAACAACACAATTGACAATATCACATCCCGAATTATCCCCATGTCAACCTTTGTCGGTGGATTCCCTTTTTCCTCGAATGGCTACAGTGACGGCAATGGTTACTATTTTGGAAAAGATTCTAGCGGAGGCCTGGTAATTGTCGATACTTGGAAACGCGGGAATGACAGAACCAACAGCAACATGGTAGTTACCGGCGTGGCGGGAGTGGGGAAATCTACTGCGGTTAAGCATCTCCTTTTATCTGAGTTTATGAAAGGGACAAAGTTAATTATTATCGATCCAGAATCCGAATACAAAGACCTCTGCCATAACTTAAACGGAGACTGGATTAACGCTGGCGGAGGCTCTAACGGTATGATGAATCCCCTGCAAATTCGTCCTGCGCCCCGCGATGATGAAGGGGAAATGGATAAGCTGTATCAGGATGAGGGAAATGGTATGTCTGATGATGGCCAAACCCATCTCTCCGAGATGGCTTGTCATATTAAAACCCTGGATATTTTCTTTAATCTTTATCTGCCCAGCCTGACAGATATGCAGAAAGCGACGTTGAAACAATCGATAATTGAGCTTTATAACAGCTTTCATATTTTTTGGGACACCGATATATCCAATCTTAAAAATGAAGATTTCCCCATTTTTTCGGACTTGTATGCACTTATTGAGAAAAAGGCGAAAGCGGAAAAGACGCGAATGGTCTACCGCGATCTGACTCTGCTGCTGAACGATATTGCAAATGGCAGCGACAGTTTTTTGTGGAACGGACATACGACCATCAGAACACATTCCCGTTGCATCTGCCTTGACACCCATTCCCTCCAAAATACCAATGACAATATTAAGCGGACGCAGTATTTTAATCTGTTGGCCTGGTGCTTTGAGCAGATGTCCAAAGATCGAACGGAACGTGTGCTGTTAATCTGTGACGAAGCGTATTTGATGATTGACCCCAATGTTCCTCAGTCCCTTGTGTTTCTACGGAACGTGGAAAAACGTGCGCGAAAATATGAATCCGGGCTGGTTATCATATCCCATTCCGTTGTAGACTTTTTATCACCGGAAATTAAGATGTATGGACAGGCGCTTTTAGATATTCCCGCCATTAAAATCCTGATGGGCTGTGACGGAAAAAATTTGCAGGAAACACAGGAGTTATATAATCTGACCGAAGCAGAAGTGGAACTGCTGGAAAGTAAGAAACGAGGTCACGCGCTGTTGGTACTCGGTTCCAAAAGACTACACATTCATTTTGAAATTCCAGGGTATAAATTTGGGTATATGGGAACCGCGGGAGGTAGATAAAATGGGGGTTCATATCTAAAACGTTTCCATTCCCCAGGAGGTGATATTTTTATGGCAATAGACCCTGCTACTGCCAAAGTATTGGCGCAGGCTGCTACTAAAATCATTACGGATAAAGATACCCGGAACAAACTACTATACATCATCCTGATCGCTATATCTTGTGGAGTTGTTGTATTACTTACCCCAATATATATTTTAACCCAGCCATTTGAAATGCTAAGTTTTGCATTTGAATCGCCGGAGGAAGCCGCATTGATTGAACAGTACAAAAAAGAAAATGACGATAAGGTTTTGATATTCGGCTCTGATTTGATTACAGATGGGAAGTATCCCCTGCCAGTCAAGGATGCCAGAATATCTAGCCCATTTGGTTCACGTACTGACCCGATTACGGGAAAACCCTCCTTTCATACCGGCACCGACTTTGCAGCCGCTTGGTGTTCCCCAATATATGCTGTTGCAGATGGCGTCGTAGTGAAGGCTAATACCAACAAAAGCAGTTATGGAAATTATCTGATGATTCAGCACACCGGGACATATACAAAAGATGATGGTACAACAGAAACTGAAACCTTTTACGCTATTTATGCTCATATGCACGAACTGTATCTGTTTGAAGGTCAATCGGTCATGCAGGGGGCTGTCATTGGATTAGTGGGCGGCGATCCCGACCGGGATACAAATCCTGGAGACAGTACCGGCCCTCATCTGCATTTTGAAATTCGAGAAAACATGTCCGGGCCTGCAATCAGTCCCGATGGATTTATCTTTTCAAGTTCCGATTCAGGACAATTAAAATCAGAAAACAGGAAAGGTGACAGTTAGTGAATGACAAAAAGAAACTGATCGAACTATTTGTTTACATTGCGATTATCATTATAGGATGCATTCTTTTAATTACATCGGGCAAGAAAGATACAGCCAATAAAATGATGGATATGGGGGGGAATACCAGTGTTGCTGTACTTGACGAGTAGCGGAAAATCTTCTCTGGTGGACGCTGCGGCGAACAAAATGGAATTGAATGTCAAAAAGCTAATAGGTAAATTCAACCTGAAAAGTATTGTCGCAAAAGACATGCGAAATTATACTGCCGCCAAATTCTTTGTAGTGGATGCTTCATGCTGCGAGGAAACTCCAGAGGAATTTTGTGTGGCGCTTCAATCCTTTCAGATGATGTTTAGTACCCGTATTATTGTAATTCTTTCCGGTTGTGAGGAAGAAGAAAGCTACTTATCTTGCCTATTAACCTGCGGTATCACAAATATTATTATCGCAGATACTCCTGATGCTGTAACAGATGAACTTGTGGAATGCTTGTCCGAACAAGGGATGCAGAGATATATCCGTCGGTATGGCTTTGTGGAGGAAGAAATAACGGTTCCGTCCTCTCCTGAGAAAGTATTGGAAGAAGAAATTCATATATATGAATGGAACGCGGACAACGTAAAAATTGCGGTTGCCGGTTCGCAGCATCGGTGTGGAACGACAATGACCGCCTTCAATATGGCATGCTGGCTTTCTGCCCGCGGCGCAGAGGTAGCGTTCGTAGAAATGAACACCAATCGGCATCTGCACTTTATTCTAAACGTCTACGACGCGGTAAAGGAGAAAGAACACTACACGATTGATGAGATAGATTACTATCTGACAGATGAGCTTGACCAAAACTACAACTTCATCATATATGATTGTGGTGTGCTGAATACTCTGCCGTTTGCCTTTCAGGACGCTGACAAGAGACTGCTTTGTGGTTCAGCCCTACCATATGAATTGTCTACATTTAGCAAGGCGGTATCCCTTTGCGAGAATTTACCAATAGAAAAAATTGGGGTATGTGTTCCTGATGAAATGAAGGATTACTGTGTTTCGGTGTTCGGGGAGAACTTATGGCTTGCGGAGAATTCTCATAGTTTGTTTTCTGCTTGTGCGAATGGAGGGATTTATATGGGGATTGTGAAAGGATATATTAAAAGCTGATTCGGGTAAAATTAACTTAAAGAAGTATATAAAAATCCACCTCTTTGTCGCAGGTGCCTCTCGAATGCTGAGAGTGCTTACAACAAAGAGGTAGACTCATTATCTGGAATAAATGGATATTCTTGTGCGGGAGTACCGCTGTTCCGGAGGAACGGATACCGCCAGTCCAGCGGCAGGAAACCGCTGTTCCGGAACAG